>JBALVQ010000035.1:0-11132 GCA_036960915.1 Amphritea sp. | reverse complement strand
CCCGTGTACTGCAGAAAATGCTGGAGCGGGCGGCCCGTAAAAAAGTATAACGCCTTCCCCGGCGTGCCTTAATCTGTGTCATGTTGTAGCTATTAGTTACCCAAAGTGGGGGCTTCTTTGTAAAAGGCCGCTTGAGGTAGTTGTCCTGTTGTATTAAATGTAGGGATTGCTAAATCAATACGGATGTTCGATGCCCGCAATTTCATCTTCTGCCAGTAACGCATTTTACAAGGCCATCTTCGATGGTTGCAGCGATGCTATCTACATAATCGACCCTGAAACATCTTCTATCCGGGATGGAAACCCTGCTGCCTGGCTGGAGCTGGGTATGTCTAAGCCTGAGCTGCTGGAAAGCAGTGTCATTGCATTACAAAACGATGTGCTTGATATGCGGCACTGGTGTTTGCTTGTAGAGCAGATACGTAATAAGCAACCGTTTACATTTATCGGCAGGCACTGGCGTAAGGATGGTTCGGTTTTTCCGGTTGAAGTCTATACCAGTGTTGTCTGGTATGACGAGCGTGAACTGTTTATCTCAATTGCACGAAATTTACATACGACGTCTTTGCAGCGAGAGGAGTTTCGTGAAAAAGATGCCAAGCTGACCTATGCCCTCAATGAAGCTGTCGATGGTATGTGGGATTGGCAGATCGATACCGGGGAGGTGTTTTTTTCGCCTCAGCTTAAGCGGATGCTGGGTTATCTGCCGCATGAAATGGATGCGCGAATAGAGTCCTGGAGTGATGCGGTGCATACGGATGATCGGGAGCGTGTAATGGCTCTGATGGATGATCATCTCAAGGGTTCTATTCCCCACTATGAGGCCGACTACCGTCTGCATGATAAGGAAGGGCGATGCCTCTGGGTGAGGGATCGTGGCCGTGTTTGTGAATGGGATAAGGAGGGCGCAGCCAAGCGAATCGTGGGTATGGTGCATGATATTACTGCGGCCAAGGCCTTGGAAGACCAGCTGCGACAACAGGCCAATTATGATCATCTCACCGGTTTACTCAACCGCAGGGCGGGATATATTCATTTCAGAAAGCAGCTCGGTTATGCGCAACGCTACACTAAGGACTTTACTCTAAGCTTGGTCGATCTGGATCATTTCAAAGGCGTTAACGATGCTTACGGTCACCTGGTCGGGGATCAGGTATTAAAGCACTTTGTGTCATTGATCAATGATTCGCTACGCCAGTCAGACACATTAATGCGCTGGGGCGGGGAAGAGTTTCTACTGCTACTGCCAAATACCGATGTGCACAGCGGTAAGCAGTTGGTAGAGAAATTGAAGGATAAGGTGCAAGCTCATCCAGTCGTTATTGCCGGGCGTAATGTTTACGTTACCATCAGTGCCGGATTGGCCTGCTATCCACTGCATGCGCTGGATATGGATGGTTTGATCAGCAGTGCTGATGATGCTTTGTATGGCGCTAAGACTGCGGGCCGAAACCGGGTGGTGGTGAGCAACAACCGCAGTCATGTGAAGCAACAGGAGCTGTTTGAAGGCAGCGCCTGATGCCACCTTTAGCTGTGCTGTTTTGCAACTGCCCTGATACCCTCGACAATGGCCTTAAGGCCGTTGCCACGAGATGGGCTGAGGTGTCTAATCAGCTGTAGCTGTTCGAAATACTGTTGCATGTCAAAGTCGAGTATCTGCTGTGGCTGCTTACCATTGAGGGCCGCAAAAACCAGGGCTATGAGTCCACGTATCACCCGCGCATCGGAATCTGCTGCGAACCATAAACGCTGTTGTTCATCGCTTGTCCAATCGAGCCAGGCGTTGCTTTCGCAGCCCTTAATCAAATTTTCTTCAGTACGCATCGCGGTCGTCATGCTGGGTAATTGTTTTCCCAGCAGCATTATTTCCCGGTAGCGATCATTCCAGCCACGCAGAGGTGTTATCTGCTGTAAAACCTGTTCACTGTTGATACTGGCTCCGAATGGGTTGTTGGCAAATATGTCTTCAATCGCAGTCGTTTGGCTTGTTGAGAAACTATCACCCTGGCTGATTTGTTCTAGTGCACTAGCAAAGCGCTCAACTTCTTCGAGAGTGTTGTAGTAGCAGAATGAGGCGCGAATCGTTCCCGGTAACCCAAGGCGCTCCATAAGTGGCATCGCGCAATGATGGCCGGCGCGTACCGCGATGCCCTGTTGGTCCAGCATCAGGCCGACATCCTGTTGATGGTGGCTGCTGAGCTGAAAGGATAGCAGTGAGGTGCTGGCCATTGGAGAGCCAATGCGCTGGAAACCTTTAATCTGGGAGCAGAGCTTAATCGCATGCTGCATTAATCTGCGTTCATGGCTGGCGAGTAGCTTGCGATCCTGCTGATTTAAAAAATCGATGGCGGCAGCCAGGCCAATGGCGCCGGCGATATTGGGTGTGCCAGCTTCAAACTTGAAGGGCAGGGTGTTATAGCTGGTTCCCGAGAAAGACACTTTTTCGATCATCTCACCACCACCTTGCCAGGGCGGCATCGCTTCCAGCAGCTCCTCGCGGCCATACAGCACACCGATCCCGGTTGGGCCAAACATCTTGTGCGCAGAGAATAGATAAAAATCGCAGCCCAAACGCTGCACGTCGATGTCCAGATGAGAGACGGCCTGGGCGCCGTCAATAATAACGGTTGCGCCGGCCTGTTTTGCCTGGCGAATAACACCTGCGATCGGGTTGATCGTTCCCAGTGCATTGGAGACGTGAGTGATACTGACTATGCGGGTTTTAGTGCTCAGCAGGGCCTGAAACGCGTTGAAGTCGATATCCCCGTTGTCCTGAATGGGGATGACCTTAATGGTTGCTCCGGTTTGTTGTGCCACCATTTGCCAGGGTACGATATTGGCGTGGTGTTCAAGTTCGCTGAGCAGGATTTCATCGCCAGGTTTCAAACGCGGTCGCGCAAAGCTCTGGGCTATCAGGTTGATCCCTTCGGTGGTGCCGCGGGTCCAGATAATTTCTGTTACTGAAGCCGCATTGATGAACTGACGTACAGATTCCCTGGCACCTTCAAAAGCCGCTGTCGCCTGCTCACTGAGGCTGTGGGCGGCGCGATGCACATTGGCGTTGCTGTGGCTGTAGTAGTGCTGCAGTGCTTCTATAACCGCCAGGGGTTTCTGGGTAGTTGCCGCGTTATCCAGATAGATCAGTGGCTGGTTATTTATCTGCCGCTGAAGGATTGGGAATTGCTGGCGCAGTGCCGTCAGGTCCACAGTGTGCTCCGGTATTATTTCGTGGTTGTTGGGTTGTCTGGTTGATTGATCTGCAGTTTACCCAGTTTACTTTTCCAGCGGGCAAACATCATCGCTGCGATAAACAGGCTGGCCACAAACAGCGCTTCAATCAATCCCAGAAGGCTATTGTGATTGGACATAGCGGTGACTACAGAGTGCATAAAATAGACGCAGAGTACAAAGCAGAGCCAAATATGGCCACGTAGATTCTGTTTCATGATAACCGGAAAGAACAGCATCAAAGGCAGTGTTTGTACTAGCCAGATAATATACGGATTGGCAGTTGGTGGTGGCGCAATCAGCAAGTACCAGGCGGTGAGGAATAAGATTAAGCCAAAATAACTCAGCAGTGTCGCTGCCCGGCTTATAGCGGTTAGTCGAATAAGTTTTTCCTGCATGGTGGGTCTCAATTCTGTTGCAGTTGAAGGGACAGTTTGCCAAGTCGCTTGCCTTGTGCCTGACACAGTGCAATCTCTGTTGCATCAACCGGTAGGTCACTGTCTTTTCCCGCTACGTGGGTGGCGCCGTAAGGGGTGCCGCCAGAGCGTGTGGCGATAAGCTCGGGTTCGCTATATGGCAATCCCGCGATAACCATGCCGTGATGCATCAACGGCAGCATCATGGATAACAATGTGCTCTCTTGTCCGCCATGCAGGCTGGTGCTGGAGCTGAAGACGCAGGCGGGCTTGTCGATCAGTGCTCCGCTAAGCCACAGGCTGCTGGTGGAATCAATAAAGTATTTCAAGGGGGCAGCCATATTGCCGAAGCGTGTCGGACTGCCCAGGGCCAGGCCTGCACAGTTGGCCAGATCAGCTTCGCTGCAATACAAGGCGCCTGTTTCGGGAATATCGCTCGCCGTTGCTTCGCAGACAGCGGAGATGGCTGGTACGCTGCGTAATCTGGCTGCAATGCCGGTTTGCTCGATCCCCCGGGCTATATGTTGTGCCATGGTGCGGGTGGCACCATGACGGCTGTAATACAGAACCAGAACGTAGGGTTCGGACACTTAGAGGATCTCCAGTACGGATTCAGGAGGGCGGCCGATACGTGCCTGCTCGTTGCTGATTACAATTGGGCGTTCAATCAGGCGCGGGAACTCAACCATCAGCGCGATAATCTGCTCTTCGCTCAGGCTTTCGTCTGCCAGGTTGTTTTCCTTGTATTCAGCTTCGCCCTTGCGCAGCAATTGTCGCGCTGGGATCGCCAGTTGTGCCAGCACCGCTTTTAGTTCATCGGCGCTCGGTGGGGTTTCCAGATACAGGCGTACATCAGGCGTAACACCGTTCTCTTCAAGCAGGGCTAGAGTTGTACGGGATTTTGAACAGCGGGGGTTGTGGTAAATTTCAACAGACATAGAACGAATACCCTTAATAACGACTGGTGAATGGCTGGGCCTTTTAGCAAGGCCTGATTATAATGAGTTAATTGATGTTAACCCGAACATTTCATAAAGGCGCTGGTAATATCACTGTAGAGCTGATGATACCTAAAGGTTTAGCTTATATTAGATAGCTGCACTATGTTGTCGCTCATGGACATCCATGTCCCCGCGACATACCGTACATCCTATACATAACTGAGCGCCGCTGATTGGTTTTCTGAAAAATCTGACGTTGCATTTGGCTCGATCTCCCTTGAACCCTGCCCCTTCGTTTAATGTAGGACCAGGGCTTTGCGGCAGATCGAACCAACTACTTAGCCAGATTTTCCAGAAATTCCAATCCCTTCACGAAATATCCGGGTAAAAGGCGTTATTGTATACGCCTTAGCGGTAAGCAAAAAGGCCAATTGATGATTTATCTAAGGCTTAAGGCATGCAATACATGGATCAATAGGATATAGCCGAATGACTAACAGCAGAAGTTACAGTGCCACAGCTGCCTGGCATTTTATACGTTATCTGATACGCCAGTATATTCAGAATCAAGGAATATTGAATGCGTCGGCGCTTACCTATACCACGTTGTTTGCTGTAGTCCCCCTGATGACTGTGTCTTACGCTATGTTAGCTGCAGTTCCTTCGTTTCAAGGTGCGGGTGAGCAAGTACAGGGCTGGATATTCGAAAACTTTGTTCCGGCAACGGGTGCCGTAGTGCAGGAGTACCTCAGCAGTTTTGCCTCACAGGCCCGTAAGCTAACAGTCGTCGGTCTGGTGTTTCTTTTCGTTACGTCCATTATGATGATGAAAAATATTGAGGCCGCCTTCAATCATATCTGGCGAGTGAGCGAACCGCGCAAGGGGTTGTCCAGTTTCTTACTCTATTGGGCCATTCTCAGTCTTGGACCAATCTTGCTGGGTGTCGGGTTACTGGTGAGCTCCTATATTGCCTCTCTCTCCCTGTTTACCAGCGCAACAGAAATTGTCGGTCGTGGTAGATTGCTATCTATGTTACCGATGGCGATGTCTACTGCGGCTTTTACACTGCTATATGCGGCCGTGCCAAACTGCCGGGTGCCGCTTAAGAACGCTTTTATCGGTGCTCTCGTGGTTGCTTTGTTATTTGAAACAGCAAAGCGTGGGTTTGCTTTCTTTGTGATCCAGTTTCCATCCTATGAATTGATCTATGGTGCTTTTGCTGCGGTGCCTCTGTTTCTTGCCTGGATCTTTATCGCCTGGACTATTATTTTGATGGGCGCAGAGTTAACCCGTGCGCTTACTGTATATCGGGAACTTCAACAGGGGGCCTTAAATTCACACTTGCATACCCTGGTGGCGGTATTGTATCGATTATGGCAGGCGCAGCAGCGTGGTGAGTCGGTGGATGACCGGGTGTTGTTGCGTGAAGTGGAAGGCTTGGAGCAGAGTGGCTGGGACTGTTATGTGCAGTTGCTGATGGCACCTTCGATTATCAAGCGTACCGATCAGGGGGAGTATCTGCTAGCCAGGGATATGGGAAGTTTTTCACTGGATGAGCTGAACCGACAGTTACCCTGGCCGGTACCCGACCCGGCAGCTATCGATTCAATCTATGGTTGGCAGCGTGAGTTAGATAGCCGCTTGCAGCAGGTTGCGACGAGTCGTAAATTAGCTTTGGATATAACGCTGGAAAGTCTGTTCTCAGACATTGCTGCACCACCGGGCAATCAATTAAAGGCACAGGAGAGAAAGGGCTAATGTATTGTTTACATCTATATGTTTCGGGGCGGGTTCAGGGAGTATGGTTTCGTCAGTCCACCAAGGATGCCGCCGAGGCAAACGGTGTATGCGGTTGGGCAAAAAACTTGCCTGATGGACGTGTTGAAGTAATGGCGTGTGGTGAGGAAAAGGGGGTGCGACAGTTAGAAGCCTGGTTGAGTATCGGGCCTGAGTTAGCGACGGTAGCGGAGGTGCTCAGTGAACCGGTGCAGTGTGAGGAGTGTTTCACCGGTTTTGAGATTCGCTAGTTGTTTGCTCTGTTTTGGCAGCGCATTGATACTGGTTTTGAAATTGAGGGTTTGGTTTTTTATTTGCGCTTGCAGTGTAAAGCGTTGCTTGAATGTGCTGCTCTGTATTCAGCGCTTATCCTCTTTGCTGTGCTGATTGATGTCGTCTGTTTGTTGCAACGACATCTTCGTCATTTGATATTGTCTCTCGCTGCTATACTGATCCAAAACACCTCGTTTTTAGTCCTCTGTTCGGGGTGCTCTCTGTTCTGGGAGCGCTCTGTTATTGAACTTGAGGCTGGCAGGTCGAATTGAAAAGGAGGCCGTATGGATATGATTTTTCATCAGATAGCCACCGAACGTGGCTGCCAGTCCTACCTGATTGGTTGTCGCTCCAGTTGTATAGCAATCATCGTAGATCCTGAACTAAGTCAGCTGGAGAGATACCTGGCGCTAGCGTCAAAGGAGGGGGTACGGATTCATTATGTTCTGGATACGCATACCCACGCCGATCATTTCTCCGCTACTCAGACTCTGGCTTCTCAGTTACAGATTCCCGTCATTATGCACCGGGCGAGTCCTGCGCCTTTCGTAGACATGCATGTCGATGATGGTGAAATGCTCCTTATTGGTACCCTGAGGCTGGAAATCTTGCACACCCCCGGACACACTGCTGATTCTATCTGTGTAAAGGTTGCAGACCGGATCCTCACCGGCGATACCTTATTACTTGGCGGTACTGGGCGTACCGATCTGCCTACCGGTGATCCCAATCAGTTGTATGACAGTCTCTTCAATAAGCTGTTGAAACTTGATTCGACGACTAAAGTATTTCCTGCTCACATCTACAGTGATCGCAGCCATTCAACCCTGGCAGATGAAATTGCTAAAAATCCGCGTCTGCAAAAGCGACAGCGGCAAGAGTTTATCGAACAGATGAACAGCCTTGATCTGGATATGCCAACCCACCTTACAGAAGCGTTGCGGACCAACCTCAGTGGCGGTAAGACCGTGTCTCAGATGATTGCGGAAGCGGCTGAAAAAATTCTCTTCATGTCACAGGATGAGGTGTTGCGACGTAGCCGTGAGCCTTCGCCGGATATTCTTGTATTGGATGTGCGAGAAAGTGAAGCGTTTCGACAGGGGCATATTCCCAATGCTTTACATATCCCCCGCGGACAGCTGGAGTTGCGGGTTAACGACATGCTCTCGGATCCGACGCAACGGATAGTCGTCTGCTGTGAATATGGCAAGATTTCAACCCTGGCTGCTGCCATGCTCAAGGAATTGGGGTTTGACCGGGCTGTTGCCCTGGATGGAGGGGTAAGTGCCTGGCGTGATAAGGGGTATCCGCTGAACAGTGAATAATACTTCCTTAAAAGTGTATTGACGGATGTTGTCGTTATGCCCTGTAGTGCTGATGGCTAATTGTTAATCTGCAATACAGTTTTACCGTTGCTTGTTTTTTACCTTTTTTATTAAAGATCTTACGCAATACGTTTGATTACTTTTATGAAAATCATCACACTTGTAACCCTTATTTTTCAGCTAACTATTTATGGTAGATCGTTGCCATAAACTGCGGGACTAAAATGGCGCGTACGACAAGCTATATTCTTGATGCGACAGAACTTGAGTTTGCCAAGGATTTTGTACTTAAGCAGATTCGCAAAGGGGCAGGTTTTGGCGGAGATCAACATCTTGAAAAAGCCTTTGATGGTATGGATATGGCGTTGCGAAAAGTGCTATCCGGGCGAGGAAATCCAGCTCGGGCTGTAGATGAGTTCGCAGTTCATTTGAGGATATTTAATGAACATGAACACTATAAAGGCATCGTGGCAAAGTTGCGAAACGGCTTGCGGGTGCGCAAATACCGCCTGAGCAATGGTTCGCGAAAGGCATCGGATAAGACAATAACTATCAGTCACGAGTCCTGGGCGTTGCTTAAAACGGTTATCAGGCACGGTGGTGCCAAAACCTTGTCCGAAGCTATTCTGAAGCTGGATATGCCCGTTGAAGTTATAGAGCAGATGCGCCAGGGACAGGCCCGCAACCGACACGGATAGCGATCAATAATCAGGTTGCTCTTTGTGCCGGCGCGGATAGCGATGAATAATAAGCTTAGTCTTTGTAACGGTGCGGATAACGACCAATAATCAGGTCACTCTTTGTACCGGCGCGGATAACGACCAATAATCAGGTTATTCTTTATAGCGGCGCTGGTTTCGGTATACCTTTTCGGGGTACCAGCTTTTGCCGTAGCTGCCGTTATAGCGTGCCAGCGCTTCTGTCAGGTTTCCTTTGGAGCGATCCAGGTAGTGTCTGAGTATAGTGGCGCCGTAGCGCAGATTGGTCTGAATATTGGTTAGGTTGTCGTCTTCACGGCCAATCTCTTTCTTCCAGAAGGGCATTACCTGCATTAATCCCTGGGCACCTACCACTGAAATAGCAAAACGGTTAAACAGGCTTTCGGTATGGATAAGGCCGAGCAGCAGTGATGCCGGTAACTCGACCCGGTCAGCTTCAGCATGAATGGTCCGCAGAATTTCGATTCGCTCAAGATCATCGTTAACGTATTTTTTTGTACGTCCCGACATATCAGTTAACCACACCTCTGCTTCGAAGCGATCGCCGAAGCTGTCACTGGTGGCAAAGGCCTGCTTAAGCGCCTTTTTTAGCTCCGGATCAAACTCGGCACTATTGGCAAAAGCTCCGCAGGATAAAAGTGTACATATTACAGCAGTAAGCAACCGTGTACTGAAATGCTTCATTTAGAGTACCGCTTCAAAACCTTCAAATTGTGGTGGGCCAAGGTATAGATCCTTCTTGCTGGCTGCACCACTGTCGGAAGGAGCGCCGGCTTTAGCGTGTGCCTTTTTGAAAGCATCGGATTTAAGCCAGCCATCGAAAGCCGCTTTGTTTTCCCAGACAGCATGTGAGGACATTAACGTGAACTCATCATTACTCGGTCCCTGCAGAAGGTTGAAGGATATGAAGCCTGCTACTTCATTGAGGTAGCTATCACGCGCACGCCAGATTTCAATAAAATCACTCTCCCTGCCGGGCTTAATTTTGAAACGGTTCATTGCGATATACATAGTATGCTCCGCTGGCTATAGTTCGTCATTAGTCCTGATATCTTTTATTGATTAGCTGTTCGGTTTTTTCAAAACTGTTATTGAAGCAATAGCTTGATAAATAAAGACCCAACAATACACCGATAGTATTGGCAGCCATGTCGAAGATATCAAATTGCCGATAAGCGGTCATCTCCTGGAGAAACTCCAGGGCTACCCCTAAAAGTATTAACAACAGGGCGGAAACCAGTCTGGCTTTGATGAGGGTGAGTTGTCCGAACCATAACATCAGAATGCTGTAGGCCAGTGTGTGCTCGACCTTATCAGCAAGCTGAAATTCAATTTGCAGTTGTTGTGGAACAGGAGCTAAAGAAAAATAAATGACAGCGCCGACGAGTAGTAGGCCGATGATTAGCCATAGTTGTAAATAGCGAAGTTGATGGTTCATTGCTTTCCTTGAGGTTTGCGGCCAAGTAACTTTGTCATTTTGTCCAGTTCATCATCGGCCACGCTTGTCCAGTTTGCTAACCCGTGGCGGCTTAAAACGTCTTTGCCCGCGTCATGATGATGCATCGTTAACAGCGCATTTTCTAGTGCTGCGTAGCTATCAGTGAGGCACGGATTCAGCATGAACAGGCTGAAGGCTTTTTGGGTTTTACTGCTGGCAATCACCTGAATATTACTTTTGCTCAGGGCGTTTAACTCGCTAAGAAAGCTCTTGCTGAGCAGGGCGTAATGCTGTTCTTGCTGTTGCAACGCTTTTAATACCTGAAGCCAGCTCTCCTTATTGGCAACTGAGGCGGGATGAATGCCTTTCTTCTTTAACAGGGTAAGGCCCAGGCGGTTAGGAAAGCTGCCAGCGATACCGGCGATGACTGTGCCATTAAACCCCTGCAGATTTTTATCCGTTGCATGGATGCTACTGACCAAAACAACTTCTTCATAGCAATCGTCAGGCCGACACAGTGGCATAAAATTATGAGTGCTTGTTAGTCTGGTAACTTCCTGAGGCGGTACGTAAGCAAGGCTGCTGCTGGGCAGACGCTTGCGGAAGTCTGCCATATCGATGGCAGTGTCCAGCTTGAAAGGAATATCCAGCTGCCGACTCAGGTAAATCGCCAGTTCATACCAGCGTTCTGCACTGTTGGCAGTGTCGCTGGGTGTAACCAGTAATGTAGGCTTATCCATTGAACCATCCTTATATCCATCTTGTTACCAGAACGGTGGTGATCCTCATCTGCAACAGCCTATTGTCCTGTTGGGCCGCTGGGTTGGCAAGTCCAGCTGAGCATGTATGAGACAAATCAGTGATGCTCTTCGCTAATGTAATAAGCGTCACTCTGTCGGAGCAGGTAATAAAAAAGGTTCTTCGTCAAATAGCGTGGATCTTTTGTAGAGGGCTGGTTTGTATGCCCCGTGAAACGCTTTGGGTATTGCATTCCCCGCGAAGCATTCAGCGTGGCC
>JBALVQ010000148.1:0-5036 GCA_036960915.1 Amphritea sp. | reverse complement strand
GCGGTCAGCACCGCCATTCCGCGACCATAATATTCAGGCGCAAGAAAGGTTCTCGAATGCGACATCAACAGCGGATAATTAAAGCCGAATAAACCGATCACAATGAAGGCCCACATAGCAAAGAGTGGTCCCTTGGCTGGATAATAAGCCAGAAAAATCAGTGGCAATAACGCCAGTACAGAACTACAGAGTATGACCGTTTTTGTTTGCTGTAGCCTGCGATCCACCAAGCCTAGTAAAAATGTTCCACAAGCCATGGCGACAGACATTGCCATCAGAATAAACCCCCGCTCAGCAGAATTTGCCGCAAACACATCAGCCAGATAGGGGCCACTCCATAGACCTCGAATCGCCATCAGTACGGCATAGCTAGCCAAGAACATCGGTACCACCGGCCACAAGTTACGAACAGTACATATTCTGAGCATACCCCTGAGCATCCTGCCCAGTGTTTCATTAGCAGAGGAAGGTCTGTCGCTAGCAAGACCAAACAAACACAGACAGGCAATCAGTGCAGTCACCAGCATGACCAGATGCAGCGAGGAACGCCACCCCAGCCATTCTGCCAGCATTCCCAGCGGGGTTGTACCCATCAGGTCACCGAGACTACCGATAGAAATAACCATTGCCGTAACATAAACGAAGCGCTGTGGCGAAAATCGGCGGCCGATAAACAGCATAATTCCGGTAAACACCGGGGCACAACCGATTCCGATCAATACCAGCCCTATTAGCGCCTGATGGTAGTGCGTGGCAATACTGAAAATTCCAGTTCCAAAAACAGCAAACCACATAAAACCGGCGATAGTTAAACGTCCTCCAAACCGATCCAATGCAACCCCGCTGGGGATCTGGGCCACCGCAAAGCTGAGAAAAAAACTCGATGCCAGTAAACCCAGTTGCGCCTCATCCAATGCCAGGTCAGCAGAAACTTCAGGAGCGATTACCGAGATCATGCCACGATAGAACAGGCTGATCGAATAAGCGGCACACAGTACGGTTAATTCCCGCATTTTTATTCAACCTATATTTCTGATATATCCAAACTAAAACGATGCAACATGATGCTTAACTGGCCAGTACTTGTTCTTTCTGTTCAAAATTCATCTTGATATTCAGTTCTGGCGTAAGCCTGTTCAGAGCCTGTAACAGGCTAGGCCTTGAAATCGGCCGGGTAAGGCTAGCCCGAATCCTTAAGCTAAACTGTTGCTCTCCCCTATGAGGAAAACCAACATGGTGCTGATTTAGTAGCTCAACTGATGCCCCATGACTCTCCAAAATGGCTCTGATATCATGATCGATACCGAAGCGAAAAGGCCCTCTGAGTTCCAATATCAAATACTCTCCCTCTTCATTACCCTCTGAATAAAGCTCCTTGACTGAAACTACATTAAGTCCTTGGCTGCCAAAGTCGCTAAACATCTTGTGGGCAAAGGGTACGTATGTATCAGGTAGGCAAACCTTCAGCAATGCCACCACCTCTCCCCCCATGACCGACTGCTGACTATCAATAAAGATACCTTCCATCAGAGCAATGTTGTGAGCAAACTTCTTTAATAATTCAGGCTGATCCTTACCAGTAACGGTAAGCAACCAGGTAACCATAATGTATCTCCGAAAATAACAATGCCGTAGGAAAAACCCTATTCAGACGCTGCAAAAATTGGTCGGTAGTGAATATCAAACACACAGTTATTTAAGTGATGTCACTAAAAAACCGTCACAACTGCCGTCATGACGGTTTTCTGTTCTACTATCAGTCCAGCAGACTCGGCAGCCATAGGCTGAGTTCAGGAATGAACGTGACCACAAACACCATGGGCAGATGTCCCAGTAACAGGAACTTCATCGTCGGGCCGATATACTTATCGAGTGATAGCTTGGTGACCCCTCCGGCCATGTACAATAAAGGAGCACAAGGCGGCGAGATATTACCCAGGCCAAGGTTGGTGCCGACTATGGCCGCAAAATGGATCGGATCGATACCAATTTTTTCCACGACTGGCATCAGGATTATTGCCGCTAGAACACCACCGGAAACATCATCGACAATCATCCCCATCAGCAGTAACAGCAGATTAATAATCAGCAACAACACTATTTTATTATCCGAGATACTGAGTAATAAATCTGCAAACTGATTCGGGATCTGCGCCAGTATCATGCCTCGACTCATGATGAAGAGGAAAAACAGCACCATGATTACCGAACCGGTCAAAATGGCGGCATCCTTACTTGCTGCAAATACGTTGTGCAGGGTCATTGTCCGATAAACGACAAACCCGACAAACAGGGTGTATACCAATGCAACAGCACCAGCCTCTGTCGGCGTTGCTACACCGCTATAAATACCGCCTAGAATAATAAACGGCATAATGATCGCGAGTGTCGCTCTCTTTCCGCGGAACCAGATCTGTTGACCTACTTCGCGCATGGGTAATTTCGGTGACACTTTAATGCTGGTATTTTTACGCAAGAACCAGAAGTTCAATGCGCAATAAACAAGCGCCAGCATAAGACCGGGCAGCATTGTCGCCAGAAATACTTTCGCCACTGATTGACGGGTAGCAATGGCAAATACAATCATGGGAATACTGGGCGGAATCATCAACGCTAACACAGATGACACTGCGACCAGAGCCGTTGCATGTCCTTCAGGATAGCCGCTCTTCACCATTCGGGGCACCATGATACGCCCGATCGCCGCAATAGCTGCTGATGCACTACCAGAGATCGCGCCAAACATGGCACAACTCAGTACGGTAACAGCGCCCAACCCACCTTTTGTTCTGCCGACAAAAGCATCAACAAAATCAAGTAGGCGTTCGGAAATCCCTCCCGTACCCATCAGAGTACCGGCCTGTACAAACAGAGGTAAAGCCAGCAAAGAGAATGCGCCGATCTGCGAATAGCCGTACGCCGCATGAAAAGAGATATCCGTACCGCTTGAGACGCCGTAAAACAACGCACCCAGACCGAAAGAAAAGCCAACCGGTACTTCAAGAAGCAGCAGTATTACGACTGCTGAAACAGTTATAAAGAATATTGTCATGGCCACACCTTTTTTTACTTATTGTTGTTCTGGCCATTTTTCAGATCCCGCACTTCGGCGATAATCTGCAGGCAATAGTAGAACCCCATCAATGCAAATCCGGTTACCATACTGAAGTCCCAGAGATACTTAGGCCAACGCATATAAACGCTTTTACGTCCTAGATCCAAATTGAACAAGGCAAACTTCAGAGCAAAATAACCAAACACACAAACCGCTAACAGACAAGCAACGCTACCTGCCAAACGAATAGTCTGGATCAATGTTTTGTTTTTAATAATCAGGGCGACAATGCCCCCGGAAATATGATCCTGATCCCGGGTCGCATAGATCATTCCAAGAAAGTAGGCCCAAAGTGCCAGCATCGGCGCTAACTCTTCAATTCCTAGAAAAGGTGATTCCAGGCCATAACGCATCACAACCTGAGCGGCCATCAAAAACCCGAGCGACATGGTCGATATGACCATAGCCACCGAGATCACCTGTGCCAGACGAGCTTCAGCTCTATAGAACAGACTTTGTCTGGCTTTGGCATCCCCCGGTACAGCTTTTACAAAAGCAGGTCCGATCATTTCATCCGGATGGGTATACTCGATACTCATAATTAAGCTCCGTTGAGTGCTCTTACATAGAGAGCCTGCAAAGTGTAGTTTGCAGGCCCTCCAGAACTATCCCGAACTTTACAGACCGGCGGTTTCTTTCAGATCAGCCATTATCTTCTTACCCAGCAGACCTTCCATGATCGGCCATTCGACCTCCATCACCGTCTGTTTGTAAGCGGCAGCTTGGGCAGGGTCCTGCTCCAGTACCTCAATACCAGCGGCCTGGATCTTATCCAACCAGCCCTGACTGAACTCTTCGGCGTTATCCCATGCCCATTGCGTGGCATAGTCTGCAGCTTCATGAACCCAGGCACGTTCCTGATCGCTCAGGCCAGCCAGCCAGCTCTTGCTTGCAATCCAGAAAGTCGGTTCGAAAGATTCACGGGTGTAAACGTAAGCACGTAACACATCACGGAACATCAGCACTTCATACGGTGGAGAAAACGCACGACCATCGATTGCGCCAGTTTGCAGTGCGGTATGCACCTCAGAGAATGCCATTGGCACTACGGAGAAACCCAGTGCACTGTAACGGTCTATTGCCATCGGATAGTTAGGCACACGGATCTTGAAGCCTTTTGAATCTTCAGGAATATTCACCGGTACATCCACGCCCTTACGCACGACATAACCGGTAAAATCGGTTGGCAGTGTACCGAGTAATTCTACATTCAGACCGTCATAGATCTCAGCGAACAGCTTATCCATCTGGCTGCCGGGACCGTACACTTTCGTAGCGCTAGGCCAGTCATCGGCAACATAACCCAGATTGGCAATATCCAGTCGTGGATCAAGCTCAGAGTTTGACCAGGCCATGGTCATTGGCAGAGCGCCCTGCATCACCTGTTCAGTGATAGTTGACCAGTCGCCCAGATCACCACCCGGGTGATATTCAATCTTCACCGAACCACTGGAGAGCTCATCAAGCTTGCTGATGAACTGCTCAGAGACACTGTTGAAGATATGATCTGTCGGCATAACGTGCGCCAGGATATGGCCGCGTTCAGCTGCCTGAACCTGAGCAGGTAGAGACAAAGTTAAAGCACTTGCTGACAGAGCTGCTGCGGCGAGAGCCCCAGTTATCTTCTTGCTTAATTTGGTCATTTGACCACCTCTGTTATTGTTATTAGTAGAATACGATCTTTAGTTACCACTGCCTGCTGAAACAGCAGACCAATCCGCCTCCCGCAACCTCTGAGATCAGACGCTACGGATAGGAGTCGAGCCTGCACCGGGAACCGACATTTCAGTTACCGGCGCAGTTATCTGTGGTATATGCAAGAGAATGACTGTGTTATCGCAGACTCCTCTTACACACCAGATAGTTGTAATAAGAGCTGTAATTAGGATTTAACGATGTTGTGCTCTGGACCGAACGGGAA
>JBALVQ010000034.1:0-54443 GCA_036960915.1 Amphritea sp. | reverse complement strand
TTTTATAAAACTCGGCAAGAGACTGCCCCTATTCTCGGTCAGCCTCCTAGGAGCCGGTCGGACTTAACACTAATCTACTGCGGAAAAGTCACTCTTGTAGGAGAAAGGGGTCATATTTTCCGATCTTTGGCGTTAAATAGCTGGCTATGCCCAAAGCGCTACGCGGGGCAGGCCCTTCGCCACAAAGGATCGAAGAGTCTGCCTCAAATCGCCTTCCCTCGCTACGATCGGCCAAGCCCGACAGGCTCCTGGACATTTTTCCTAAATGACGATGAGAGGGATAAGTAAGATCAGGAAAACAGAGCCGCTTTAAAAATGGCTCTGCTCTGTATATTCAAAATAAATGTGACCGACGGGTACTTACTTGTCAGAAGGCCCGTACATGGCGAAGACTTCGGCCCCGGTCATCAGTTTAGTGGCATTACTGAAACAGTAATACCCGGGCTTCTCGTCGATGAATATCTGTAAGTCGAATTTAAACTGCTCAGAGTCAAACTGGTCATCATCAACCTTTTTTGTATCAAACAAGCCAATCGGGATAATGTACCCCTGGTTCTGTTTGATACGGTAAAAAAGGTGCGTACCACAGTTACTGCAAAACCCCCGCTCCGCCCAGGTAGACGAGTCGAATACTGAGATCGATTCCTCACCCTCGATTGACACATCCGTACCACAATCCAACGCCATTAGCGGGCCACCACCGCCCCATTTACGGCAGATTGAGCAATGGCAGGCGCTGAAACTGTTGTTAATATTTTTTACCGTAACGCCAACCGCTCCACACAGGCACTTACCCGTAGCGCTGATTACTTCAGCCATTAGCTTCTCCTTAAAGCACCTATGATATCCGTGAAAACAAGGTTAGATAATTAATTTGCCAAAGCAATATCTCATATGAAGGGGCTTGGTCACAGTTTCCTATACACCAACTGGTACATACCGATAAGCTTGGGAACCTGCGAATAAGTCTAATGCTTTCTCTGCGGGCTATAGAACGGCCAGATGCACGAAAGACAGTGCAGGAAATGTCCAGACCTTTTCAAGCAGGCTGACAAAGCAGATGGTCGTTATAGAGTCCGCCCTTCGGGGCTTTCAGAGAGACCGGATCTCTGCGTTAACGATTTTCGACGTACAACCAGTATGCCTGTAATCGTTGTCTTGACCTCCAATCTCTCTGAAAGCCAGAGGCGCAAGGGACTTGTTCGTAGGTTCCCTTGTTAACTCCCATACTTTTTTAAGATAATTTCTTTGGTTACGCTATATTCTTCCTCAGTGAGAAATCCCAGATTATTTGCTACCTCAAGATCTTTCAATTCCAGCTCCATCGTATCAGTGGTACCGGTATTCGTAGCGGTATCGATATTCGTACTGGTATTGGTATTCGTAGTGATATTAGTAGCAGTATTATCTATTCCACCACCTGCACAGGCAGTAAGGGATACAATCAGGGTCAACAATAAAAGTGTTTTTTCCATTTGAATGTCCACCTTCTTGATACGGGCTAAATCTCACCCTATTCGAAATGCTTATCCCCCTGCTGTACATCGCCACAAACTATTCCACGTTCTTCACGACAAGCTTCATAAGCATAGTCAAAAAGCTCTGCTGATCTAGTAGCTAACTCATACCTGACAGAAAAATAAGAGAACTCCGTTTTACTCAGCAGCAACATCAGCAACTGACTGGTCAACCTATGCCCGTCCTTTGCGAACCTGAAGTGAACCCGTTGAATAGAGGAATACTGAACCCAAAGAGAAGGGCAAGCGTTACTATTTGCGAGGAAACCGGCAACAAAACCTGTCCCTTAAGTTAACAACTAAAGCACTTTACAATTGCTCACCTTTTTAACTCAGCCGCTGACTCATTATGGACCCTATAACCCTTATCGGCCTGCTCGCCGCCTTGTGTACCACCTCTGCTTTTGTGCCTCAGGTAATTCATATTCTGCGCACAGGAAATGTTGACGGCATCTCACTTGCGATGTATTCCATCTTTACCTTCGGTGTCCTCTGCTGGCTTACCTATGGCATTTTTATGAAAGACCTGCCAATGATCCTGGCCAATATTGTTACCCTGGCGCTGGCTATGACGGTACTGGTGTTAACACTGCACAAGCGAAGAAATCCGGCGTAATTGCAGCTTTATAGCTGATAATATGAAATACACAGTTGTACACGACTTTATAGACTACCCGCTTGCTGATATTTTTAATTATTGCGCGCAGTAATAGAAGTCACTTATATCAATCCCTTCAGCGGTGCCCTGCAAATATCTCATCAACAGAAACAATCTCTCCGCAGCGGTCCGGGCTATAGCCGGGCAAATTAAGCACTGCCTGCTGAAAAGCGTCGCCGCGAACAATCTCCAGTAAACGCCCCATCGCCTCCTGCTTTAGAGTGCGATGATGGCAGACCAGCAGATAATGCTCATAAGATAACGGTATAAACTCCAAACTAAACTGTCTGGCTGCCGCTTCTACACCCATGCCGACATCAGCCATTCCCGCCGCCACATAAGCAGCGACGGCAGAGTGGGTAAACTCCTCATCGTCAAATCCACTTATCTTGCGAGCATCGACTTTTTCCTGGCGCAACAACTCATCCAGCAATGCCCGGGTGCCCGAGTCTTTCTGACGGTTTATAAAACGGACGCCTTTGCGGCCAAGGTCTTTCAGGCCGGTAATATTCTTCGGATTATCAGGTTTAACCATCAAGCCCTGTCGACGGGTGATAAACTTCACCACTTTATGCACCCGTGGTTTCAGGTGCCGGCTATAGGTTTCCACCAGGGCGTCGCTCATCCCCGAGGTTGGCACATGGAAACCGGCAACATCACAAGCACCCCGGTTTAGTGATGCGAGAGCCTCTTCCGCGCTCTTATATTGCAAATCCAGTTGAATCTGATCGGCAAACTCCGGTAGCAAAGCAACCGCATAACCGTAACTGGCATGTAACCTCAATAAGGGGCTAACACCTTCCAGGGCACGGTGAATTTCCATATTCAGCTCCGATGCCAGGCTATCCAATTGTGGCTCAAGCCGGGCGACAACCCGTTGCTCTGCCCAGAGAAGCTTCTCCCCCAATGCAGTCAGATGCGCGCCTTTACCTTTCTGCATTGCCACCAGTGGCAAGCCAAAAAAAGCCGCCCAGGAATTGAGCAGATTCCAGCCGTGACGGTAGGAAATACCCATTTGTTTAGTCGCCGCCGTCAGTTTTCCATGCTCATGAATTGCACGTAATAGGGAAAACAACTGCGGAGTCAATTGGTTACCGCTTTCATCCCGAAAAGACCAGGTTGGCACGACCTGTATTCGCTTAATATGCATAACTTTTCATATTTCCTATTTATGCGTCTAATGCTACTTTAAACCCATAACAAATGTATAGATATAGAATAGCTTCAAGCCAAATATGAAATCTTATTCATATATAAAAAAGAGCCGTTCATATACAAAAATAGCTGTTCATATAAAAAACAAGAACACAGGTGAGATCACTATGACCGCATTTAACGAGCAGAGTCGTCAGCTCGTCAGCGATACTATCGCCAGACTGCAACACGAGCCAGGCGCACTGCTGCCCATCTTGCATGGTATCCAGGATGCCCTGGGCTATGTCCCCACCGAAGCCGTGCCAATGATTGCTGAGGGATTGAATCAATCCCGTGCCGAAATTCACGGCGTTATCAGCTTCTACCACCATTTCCGCACCACTGCACCGGGCAAGCATACGATCCAGATCTGCCGCGCCGAGGCCTGCCAGTCAATGGGAGCTCGCCAGCTGGAAGGCCATGCGAAAGCGGCACTGGGTGTCGACTTTCACCAGACGACCGCTGACCGCGAGATCAGCCTGGAAGCTGTGTATTGCCTGGGTAACTGTGCCTGCTCACCGTCGATTCGCATTAATGATGATGTAGTCGGCCGTGTTACACCTGAGAAATTCGACCAACTTGTGGAAGAACTTAAATCCCAGAAGCTGGAGGTGCTGTAATGACTGTTTTAAAAACAAAGGTTTATATCCCCCGCGATACTACTTCCCTGGCGATGGGTGCCGAACAGCTGGCCGTAGAAATCGCTGCTGAAGCAAGCAATCGTGGCGAGTCGGTAGAAATTATCCGTAACGGCTCGCGCGGTATGTTCTGGCTCGAACCGATGGTAGAAGTCGAAACCGATCAGGGCCGTATCGCCTATGGTCCGGTTGAATGTAAAGATATCGACAGCCTGTTTGATCAGGGCTTTCTCGGCGGTGAGACTTCGCACCCGCTGTGCCAGGGCCTGACCGAAGAGATCCCTTACCTGAAGAAACAGCAGCGCCTGACATTTGCACGCGCCGGTATTACCGATCCTGTTTCCCTCGATGACTACCAGCAGCATGATGGATTTAAGGGACTGAAAAAAGCCCTCCAGCTGGATGCGCAAGTCATCGTCGATGAAGTCAAAGCCTCTGGCCTGCGTGGTCGTGGCGGTGCTGCTTTTCCTACCGGCATCAAGTGGCAGACTGTTCTGGATGCCGTTGCAACTAAGAAAGAACCTACTGATAGTGATGGCCAAAAATACATCGTCTGTAATGCCGACGAAGGTGACTCCGGTACCTTTGCCGACCGTATGGTGATGGAAGCCGATCCTTACATGCTGATCGAGGGTATGACCATTGCGGGCTTGGCAGTTGGCGCAACCCAGGGATATATCTACCTGCGTTCCGAATACCCCATTGCCCACCAGATCCTCAACGAAGCTATCGCCAAAGCTGAAGCTGCCGGATTCCTGGGCACTAACATCCTTGATAGCGGCAAGACCTTTCAGCTGGAAGTACGCCTGGGAGCCGGAGCTTATATCTGCGGTGAAGAAACCTCGCTTCTGGAAAGTCTCGAAGGCAAACGCGGCCTGGTACGTGCCAAACCACCTCTACCTGCCATTGTTGGTCTGTTTGGCCAACCGACGGTTGTTAACAACGTACTCTCGCTGGCAGCGATTCCTTATATTCTGGCTGAAGGCGGCCAGGCCTATGCGAATTACGGTATGGGCCGCTCGCTGGGCACCCTCCCTTTCCAGCTGGCAGGCAACATCAAGCGCGGCGGCCTGATCGAGTTGGCCTTTGGCCTGACACTGCGTGAACTGATGGAAGATTTCGGCGCAGGCACCTTCAGCGGCCGCCCTATCCGTGCCGTGCAGGTCGGTGGCCCCTTAGGCGCTTACCTGCCGGAGAGCCAGTGGGACACCCCGCTGGACTACGAAGCATTCGCTGCGATTAGTGCAGTACTTGGCCACGGCGGTGTTGTGGTATTCGACGACACCGTTGATATGTCGCAGCAGGCTCGCTTTGCCATGGAGTTCTGTGTTGAGGAATCCTGCGGCAAATGTACCCCATGCCGTATCGGCTCAACCCGCGGTGTAGAAGTCATCGACCGGATTCGCAACAACGAAAACCGCGCAGCAAACCTGGAGTTGCTGAACGATCTGTGCGACACCATGATCGACGGCTCGCTCTGTGCCATGGGCGGTATGACGCCGTTCCCGGTCAACAGTGCTGTACAGCACTTCCCTGAAGACTTTAACCAGCCGAACCTAAAACTTAGCGAGCAAGGAGCCTGATCATGTTGCAGTATTTTGACCCAGAAAAAGATTACGGCACCCCGGCTCAGATTTCTGAGAACCTGGTAACCCTGCAGATCGACGGCGTTTCCGTCACCGTACCCGAAGGTACCTCGATACTGCGTGCCGCTGCAGAAGCCGAGATTAATATTCCCAAACTGTGTGCATCCGACAACCTCGAAGCCTTCGGCTCCTGCCGTATCTGTGCGGTAGAGATCGAAGGTCGCCGCGGTACACCGGCATCCTGTACCACGCCAGCGGAAGATGGCATGCAGGTAACCACCCAGAACGACAAACTGGCACGTCTGCGCCGCAATATCATGGAGCTGTATATCTCCGATCACCCGCTGGACTGCCTCACCTGTCCAAGCAACGGTGACTGCGAGCTACAGGACATGGCCGGGGCAGTTGGCCTGCGCGAAGTGCGTTACGGCTTAGATGGCGGCTCTGTTGAAAACAAGAATCACCTGCAAGCAGAGAAGGATGAGTCAAATCCTTATTTCACCTTCGACCCAAGCAAATGCATCGTCTGCTCGCGCTGTGTACGTGCCTGTGAAGAAGTTCAGGGCACCTTTGCACTGACCATCGATGGCCGTGGTTTTGATTCCAAGGTTTCACCCGGACAGGATCAGCCGTTCATCGATTCCGAGTGCGTATCCTGTGGTGCCTGTGTCCAGGCCTGCCCTACCGCTACGCTGATGGAAAAAAGCGTCATCGACAAAGGCCAGCCAGAGCACAGCATCGTCACCACCTGTGCTTACTGCGGTGTTGGCTGCTCCTTTAAAGCCGACATGAAAGGCAGCGAAGTGATCCGTATGGTGCCGTATAAAGATGGCCAGGCAAACCATGGACATTCCTGTGTCAAAGGCCGCTTTGCCTTCGGTTACGCCACCCACGAAGACCGTATCACCAAACCGATGATACGTGACTCGATCGACCAGCCCTGGAAAGAAGTCTCCTGGGAAGAAGCGATCAGCTTTTCAGCTGACCGCCTGCGTCAGATCCAGCAGAAGTATGGTCGCGAAAGCATTGGCGGTATCACCTCTTCCCGTTGTACCAACGAAGAAACCTATCTGGTACAGAAGCTTATCCGCGCCGCCTTCGGGAACAACAACACCGATACCTGTGCCCGCGTCTGCCACTCGCCTACCGGTTACGGCCTGAAAACCACCCTGGGTGAATCCGCCGGTACGCAGACCTTTGATTCGGTCATGCAGGCGGATCTGGTAATGGTCATCGGTGCTAACCCGACCGATGCTCACCCGGTATTCGGCTCGCTGCTGAAGCGTCGCTTACGTGAAGGTGCCAAGCTGATCGTCGTGGATCCACGCCGTATCGATCTGGTAAAAAGTCCGCACGTTGAGACCCAGCATCACCTGAAGCTACGCCCTGGCAGCAATGTCGCCTTTATCAATGCCATGGCCCACGTCATCATCCGTGAAGGCCTGGAAGATCAGGAGTTTATCCGCAACCGCTGTGACGATGGCGCGTACCAGGCATGGCGCGACTTTATCAATGAAGAGCGCCACTCACCAGAACTGGCCGAAGAGATCACCGGGATTCCTGCCGCTGAGCTGCGCAGTGCCGCGCGCCTGTATGCTGAAGCGCCAAACGGTGCAATCTACTACGGCCTGGGTGTAACCGAACACAGCCAGGGTTCCAGCATGGTGATGGGTATCGCCAACCTGGCACTGGCGACCGGCAACATCGGCCGTGAAGGTGTCGGCGTTAACCCGCTACGTGGCCAGAACAATGTGCAGGGCTCTTGCGATATGGGCTCATTCCCACACGAATTGCCGGGCTACCAGCACGTTGCTGACGATACAATCCGTCACCGCTTCGAAGCCGCCTGGAATGTCAGCCTGGATAACGAACCGGGCCTGCGTATCCCCAACATGTTTGATGCCGCGCTGGATGGCACCTTCAAAGGGCTTTACTGCCAGGGTGAGGATATCGCCCAGTCAGACCCGAACACCAACCATGTGCAAGCGGCGCTGCGCTCCCTCGATTGCCTGATCGTGCAGGATATTTTCCTTAACGAAACAGCCAAGTTTGCCCATGTATTCCTGCCGGGCTCCTCTTTCCTTGAGAAGGATGGCACCTTTACCAACGCGGAACGCCGTATCAACCGGGTACGCAAAGTGATGCCGCCTTTGGCCGGCAAGCAGGACTGGGAAGTCACCGTGGATCTGTCCAACGCACTGGGCTATCCAATGGACTACCAGCATCCGTCCGAGATTATGGATGAGATCGCCAGCCTGACGCCGACCTTTACCGGGGTTAGCTATGAGCGCCTGGAAGAGCTGGGCAGTATCCAGTGGCCGTGTAACGATGAGGCACCCGATGGTACACCTACCATGCACCTGGAGAGCTTCCCTATCGGTAAGGGCCACTTCGCCATCACCGAATACATCGCCTCAGAGGAGCGTTCAACACGTAAATACCCGCTGCTGCTGACCACAGGTCGGATCCTGTCGCAATATAACGTGGGTGCTCAGACCCGCCGTACCGATAACCAGGTCTGGCACGATGAAGATGTTCTCGAACTTCATCCGCAGGATGCCGAGGATCGCGGTATCAATGACAACGACTGGGTAGGTATTGCCAGCCGTGCCGGTGAAACCGTGATGCGTGCCAAAATCTCCGATCGTATGCAGCCAGGCGTGGTTTACACCACCTTCCACCACCCGGACAGCGGTGCCAACGTGGTCACCACTGATAACTCGGACTGGGCAACTAACTGCCCTGAGTACAAGGTAACAGCGGTACAGGCGGTGAAGGTAAATGAACCATCCCAGTGGCAGCAACGCTATCGCGAATTCAACACGCAGCAGCTAGGCTTATTAAAAGAAGGCCGGAATAAAAAGGCCAGGGTCCAGGAGTAAGCAGATGGCTCTACTTTTTAGTAGAAAAGCTGAAGGCTCATTCAGTAGAAACGCTGAAGGCTCATCCAGTAGAAACGCTGAAGGCTCTAGGAGTGATCAATATGGCTCTTAAGAAACTTGAACAGCCGATCAATGAGGACAGCGTCAGCCTGAGCGTGGATAACTGCCACAATCAGGCAACGGTATCCCGCTGGCAGGATAACTGCCAGCTGGATGCGCTGGACAGCATCGCCGAAGAGATCCCGGTGGCGATGATCTACAACGGTATCTCCCACGTGGTGATGATGGCTAGCCCCTGCGATCTTGAAGACTTCGCTACTGGCTTCAGCCTGAGCGAAGGCATCGTACAGACACCGCTGGAGATCTACGATATCGATGTGGTCGCCGATGCAGAAGAGCTAAGCGCAGGCGTGGAGATCCGTATGTCGATCACCACACAACGCTCGGTTCAGCTTAAACAGCGCCGTCGCAACCTCACCGGCCGTACTGGCTGCGGCCTATGTGGCGCTGAATCCCTGGAACAGGCGATCCGGCCTATCAAGCCGGTACCTGCAGTCAAGCTCATCAAGCATGAGGCAGTCGAGCAAGCCGTTACCCAGCTGACTCAGTACCAGCCCTTGCAATCACTGACCGGCGCCTCTCACGGTGCCGCCTGGTGCAACCAAAGCGGTGAAATACAGCTGCTGCGGGAGGACATCGGTCGGCATAACGCACTGGATAAACTATTGGGCGCGTTAAAGCAGACTGGCACCGATCTGACTGACGGCTTTGTGCTTATCTCCAGCCGCGCCAGCTATGAAATGGTGCACAAATCCAGCAGCTGTGGTGTATCCACACTGGTAGCAGTATCCGCCCCTACCCGACTGGCACTGGATCTAGCCAAGCAAGCAGGCCTTAACCTGATCGGCTTTGCCCGCCCGGGTCGCCACGTTATATATAATCAAGCTGAAACCAGCCCTACCGATAGCGCTGATTAAGAGGAATAACAATGGGAAATCATCAACTGGCCAGCCTGATCAAAATGGCCAACCAGATCGCCTCCAACAACACCCACATCGGCGATGAAACTGAAGCCGCCGAAATGGTTGCCAATCACCTGTCGAAATTCTGGGCCCGCTCGATGAAGCAGCAGATTATCGAGTATAAGGAAAGTGATGGCAGTGAATTACTTCCGGTTGCTAGTTTGGCCATCGGGTTGATGGCGCAGTAAAAAAAACCGGCGAAAGCCGGTTTTTTTTGATTTTGAAAAGCCGTAGTTCGTAGTTCGAAATAGCAAAAGCCTTCTTTACATAGTGAGTGATAATTTCAGGTTAACGGCTACGTAAGGTAGGTTGGTGCTGAGCAAAGTGATGCCCAACACAACAGACAAATAAGATACCAGTGAATTACTTTTACCTGACCCTATTTAATCTACTCTCCCTGGGAACATCTCAGGGCAACGAAATTAACGCTGCCCTGATGACATATTTTGGTGATTGGAAAGCTGCCCTGCCATAAATACAAAGAAGGGGACACAGTAAGTAAGTATGGCGGGAATCACCCTAAACTCGCTGCTGCCAAAGAGCGCGTCATACTGGTTGATCACCAGCAGTACAGTGCCAACCAGCGTTGCGACTTTAAACGCCTTTAATATCAACGACCGACTCATGGTTAAGCACCCGGACCGCAATCAAGGCAACCTTTTACCATTTCAGGCCCGAGGTGCAGCTTAGCATTCAGATCTCTCAGAGCGGTACGCAATCCTTCCTCGATTACCGGATGATAGAACGGCATCTCAAGCATCTCACTAATGGTAAGCCGCTGCTGAATAGCCCATGCAAGCAAGTGACCTATATGCTCTGCCGCCGGTCCAAACATTTCAGCGCCCAGGAATAATCCCGTTCCATGTTCAGCATAAACTTTCAATATCCCCTTGTTTTTACCCATCACCCGGCTACGCCCTTGCCCTTCAAAGCTGACTTCGCCTACGGCATAACTGGCAGTGTATCGCTCTTCAAGTTGAGGTAGGCTTAGGCCTATATTGGCAATCTGTTGCTCGGTGAAAACCACCCCAAGGAAAGCCCGTCGCAGGCCCGCGCGCACGTCCGGATAGCGCCCGGCATTGCTCCCCGCAATACGTCCTTCGTCAGCGGCTTCATGCAAGAGTGTGAGCTCGTTGTTGACGTCACCGACAATAAATATATGGCCGGGGGCTGCCTGCATACTGTAATGATCAAACACAGGTACACCTCGCTCATCCAATTTCACCGTGGTATTTTCTAGACCCAGTTTATCAACATTAGGTTTACGCCCGGTGGCGGCTAACAGATAGGTAAAGACCTCGGTTACTTCCCGTCCAGATCTGTCGAGAAATACCACTTCAACCCCATCATCCGTTTTACGAACATTACTCACTTGAGCATCGGTATCTAAGTAGAGCTCTTCGTTAAACGTTTTTTCGGCATAATCCTTAATCTCAGGATCACTGATGGTTGCGACCGAGCCTCCTCGGCCAAATATTTTGACCTTAACCCCGAGCCGACTCAAGGCCTGTCCCAGCTCCAGACCAATCACTCCAGGGCCAAACACAGCAACGGACTCAGGTAGATCTTCCAGCTCAAAGATATTGTCATTGGTCAGCAAACGATCACCAGCCTCGGCAAATATTTGCGGATAAACAGGACTTGAACCCGTGGCGATTACTATGCGGTCTGCAGTAATTTCAGTGTGATCATCAATGATCAAGGTATGATCGTCTTTAAACGTCGCATAGCCTGTAATTTTATGCCCGTGATCAAACTCCTCAACAGCCTCCTGGACAAATCCAACAAAACGATCACGTTCGCGCTGCACCCGGTTCATTACGGCTTTGCCATCAATCTTTACCTGACCAACTGTTATTCCAAAGGGCCGGGTATGCCGAGCATGGTGTGCTGCCTCGGCAGCAGCAATCAACAATTTACTCGGCATACAGCCAACTCGAGCACAGGTTGTACCATATTCACCGCCTTCGATAAGTACCAGGTTGTCGGTATATTCTTTTGCGGCCCGATAAGCTCCCATGCCAGCCGTACCAGAACCTATGATTGCAACGTCAACGTGTCTTTTTTTCATGATGTCGATCCTGATGATTAAGTCAATTAAGCGAGCTGGGCAGATTGCGCGCCATAATTACGCAGAAAATGAATAATATCCGCCGATTCATAAAGCCACAGGTGTTGACCATTGTCTTTTTCGATACGCAGACAAGGTACTTGGGGCTTCCCACCACCGTTGATCAGCGCCGAGCGGTGTTGTGGCTGTAGCTGTACATCCCGTTGCTCGATGTTAAGTCCGGTCTGTTCAATCACTTTTCTGGTGACTGCACAAAATGGACAGCTTTGGTAATGGTAGAGTGAAAGAGCAGTGATATTTTTTTGCTTAGCCATAATGAAACCTCCATACCTGTTGATTTGTTGAAATCTATTATCCTGATCCACTTTGAACAAAATATGCTGTAGTGTCTGAATAAATTGTCATTTTGATCACCCAGAGAAGCCCGCAGGATATAACATGGAAAATACGGCCAATATGGACGCATTAGCTGATGTCTTAAAAGCAATTCGCCTCAGCGCCAACACCTACTTTTGTACGGATTTTAGAGCGCCCTGGGGAATGGAGGTCGAAGAGAGCCCGCAAGGAATGTTTCATATCGTGGTAGATGGAACCTGCTGGTTGAAACACACGAAAACAGAACACCCGCTGCAACTTTCAACTGGGGATATTGTTGCCTTCCCCACGGGTGGGACCCATTGCATTAGCGATACACCGGACAGTCCAAAGCAGCCTGCCTCAGACGTAGTGGAGAATATCCTCAGTGGCACAAATCCATTCCAGCCCAAGGCGGCGGAAGAAAGTGGCGCAACTACCTTGTTGTGCGGCTCTTTTAGTTACGACTCTTCGGTGGATCACCCTTTTGTCAAAGACCTACCCTCCTTTATTCACATCAAGGCATCCCAAACGCCGGAACTGAGTTGGTTAAGATCCCTGGTGACCGTACTTGCCACTGAATCCCGCCAGCCATCACCTGGCTCTACGGTGATGGTTGACCGCCTGACAGAAGTCCTGTTCATCCAGCTGATGCGGACTTATATGACAAGCTCACCGAATAGCATGGGATATATAGCAGCATTGGCAGATCAGCAAATCGGTTCCGCATTAAACCTGATCCACTCAGAAGCCAAAGCCGACTGGAATGTTGAAAGACTCGGTGAAGCCGTTGCCTTGTCTAGAACGGCATTTACGGAAAAGTTCTCCAGAATGGTCGGCATTCCTCCGAAGACATACCTGATCAACTGGCGGATGCAAAAGGCTAAGACTCAACTGGAAAACAGTGACATGGCCATGATTGATATTGCTGAAACCGCTGGGTATTCATCTGAAGCCGCCTTTAGCAAAGCGTTTAAACACCTTTTTGGACTGCCCCCGGGACAAGTACGCCGTAGCAGCAACGCATAGAGGCTGCACTGATACGCAATACACAGTGTTTAATAGTCAGGCAAGTAGCATAGGCTCATATGCCATGCCTCTTGCCGGACTATATGGGCAGTTGCCCGACCTTCACCAGAATATCAGTTTCTTCACTTACGAAAAAAAGGCCGGGAGCAGGTCTTGAATTGTGAATTATCACACTTTTCACACCGTTCAGATCAAAGGACCATTACCTTTTCCTCTAGCCCTAGCGACCTTGCAAGTATTTATTTCTGAGAAAAGCTATGAAGAAGCTACTACATTCTCATCCGCTGAAAATGAGATAACTCATTTGATCAGTTGCGCGGCGTTGGCCGCGCGGTTCCATTTGCTCTGACTATGGATAAAAAACAGAGGGATACAATTGATCTTGGCCATCAGCTACCCATTCTGACCATTCTGACGAAGTGGTCGGTTTGGGGCCGGCGCCTGAGAAGATAAAGATGGCTCTTTATCGTTTTTGTGGGAGCGGCGCCCCGCCGCGATAATTATTACAGTATGTATTTATCGCCGCGGGCGCGCGCCTCCTACAGGCCATTGTTTTTCCGGATTTTTCTAGCCACTCGCTAGTCAAACTTGTTTGACGGTCTAACTAGCCGCGAAGCGGCGGTTTAGCCACTGTCTTCAACAACTACCTGTTCTACAAAGCTCATCTGTAGATCCGGGGTCAGGAGAAGATCCTATCCTTCATTTTTTTCTAATTCGTATGCCCTACAAAAAACATTTCAACTCGGCGGTTTCTTCTACGACCGTCACTGGTGTCATTGCTGGCAATCGGTAGATTCTCGCCTGCTCCGTGAACTCTGATCTCATTATCTGCCAGGAAAGAATGATTTTTAAGATATTGAGCAATTGATTGTGCCCGCTTTTCAGACAGTAACTGGTTATAAGCGTCACTTCCGATACTGTCGGTATGGCCCGTTACTCTTACAGGAATATCCGGTGCAATGTGGCCATCAAAGTGCCTTATCCGCTCAGCAATCACATTTTTGCCATCATTACTGAGCACTGCACTGTCAAAATCAAACAACACAAATGCTTCGATACTGACCCGTTGTTTAAGTTCTTTAGTCAGTGTGGCAGCGGTAGGAGCCACAACCAGTTCAGCGTGAACAACAGCCGGTTCGACCGGTGCGTCATAGCCGCAATCAGTATCTTTAAGCGTAGTTTTCTCCCCGGTACGCCAACATTCGTTAGCCGAGGTTTTCCAATTGGTATCAGAATTAGTGTTTACATAGCCGTTAACGGTATTCTCGGCCAGCGCAGCTTGGCTGCCAAGTGAGATTAATGCGATGAGAAGGCTGTTCAGTATTTTCATTTTAAGTCCTTTTATATGAAAATGATTGTGCGAAGTTTATGCTCCTTGACCCATGAAGCCAGAATACACTTTATTTAATGTGAGGCGCTTTGTCGAGACAATTGGGTAGCCAGAATAAGTCGGGGCAGAGTAAAATCAATACATACAACTTACTCCTGTCATATTAGTTTTACCTACCTTATAAACACTTGTGCCTGGTAAAAGGCTAAGAAGCTACTGCATTCTCGCCCTCTGAAATGAGAGGGCACATTCGATCAGTTGCACGGTGTTTGCCGCGCGGTTTCATATGCTCTGACTATGGATGAAAAACAGAGGGATACAATCGATCCGGGTCGCCTGCTACCCATTCTGACCACTCTTACGAAGTGGTCGGTTTGGGGCCTGCGCCTGAGAAGATAAAGATGGCTCTTTATCGTTTTTGTGGGAGCGGCGCCCCGCCGCGAGAATTATTACAGTATGTATTTATCGCCGCGGGGGCGCGCCTCCTACAGGCCATTGTTTTCCCGGCTTTTTCTAGCCACTCGCTAGTTAAACTTGTTTGACGGTCTAGCTAGCCGCGAAGCGGCGGTCTAGCCACTGTCTTCAACAACAACTCCCTGCACGAGAAAGTTCATCAGCCATCCCGGCACCATCCTCCCCTCTTCCTAAATAGGTTTCTTCCGAGAGATAAAACCTTGTAAATACCTCCTCGAAATCCCCCGCTACAGACTTCTCTGCCAACCCGGTTTCCAGCAACGCTTTCTGCCATGCCTTCACCCTGGGGAACCGGGCAAGAAAGTCGTAGCAGGAGTGTTGCTCAATGATTGCTGCTCTGTGCAGCAAGGGTAGCCAGGCCATATCTACGTTGCTGATGACGTCTCCTTTGAAGAACGGGCCTTTAAAGAATGCGCCTTTGCCGTGCGCCCCACCAGCTAATTGCTTTTCGGCCTTTGCAAAAGCTTTACCCAGCTTCTCGGTGCGTTCTGCTAATGTCGCTGCATCGGCACTGCGCATTGCGCTACATTGCAGCAGATAATGCTTGGCTGCCTGATAACTCCAGGCCCGGTCGATGGCTCGCTGTTCAGCTGTCAGTTCAGGTTCTAGTGGGGCGGCGATTTCATCCAGATATTCGGCGATAGCATCTGATTCAAACAACGCAGCTCTTGAATCAGCACCTGAATCAGTGATGAATACTGGAACCTGGCCATTGGGCGCGATATCCAGAAACCACTGGGGCTTGTCTTTCAAGCTGATGTATTTCACTGCGTAGGGAATCTTTTTCGCTTCGAGTATGGCGGTAACGCGCTGTACAAAGGGACAAATCTTAAAGCTGACGACTTTGATCATTTCTCAATCTCATAGTTAGTGAATAAACATCTGTAAGACGCAGGACTTTCACTAAAGACGAAAAATAATCAGCATTTCTTACAATTTTTTGTTTTCGTATCGTAATCAATCAGATTGCCGTGCTGGTCCAGGGAAAAATGACAACACTCGTCGAACAGATCACGCAGCAAACTCCTGCCTTTCTGCACCCGGGACTTGAGGGTGGAATAGCTTATACCAAGCTCACCGGCATAGTCTTTTTGCGACTGGCCATGCAAATCAATCGCAGTCAACAACTCTCCTGTTTCATATGGCAACGCATCAATAAAAGGCTCTACACAGCGTGATAGAGCTTGCCGAATATCGGGATTGGTTTCCCCATACCACAGATTATCGGCGCTTATATCTCCAGTGCTTAGTTCACGGGATTTAGCCCTCTTGCGATAGAAATCGATAATGACATTATTCGCGATCTGAAACAGCCACGACTTAACGCTGCTAGCCGATTTCAGGGTGTGGAGATTGCCGTAGGTTTTGATCAGAATGTCCTGCAGCAGATCATCGACTTCATCAGGATCAGATACCTTCGAATGCAGGAAAGCTTTCAGACTTGCCCGGTACTCTGCCCATACATCTTCAATATTCATTCAAGGCTCCACTGAGCTAACACTTAATGATTGATATCCAAGACTATATTAAGAGAAACCGTCGATGTAATGGAACTAATTTGGATTATCCTTTACCCATTCAGAAATCAGGATAAAACCGGCATCTGAAATGTATGCATAGTTAATGCAATAAGCATGTGTTGGGCATCACTTCGCTCAGCAACCTACAATTCTTACGAAGCGCGGTGGTGGTTCAAAGCCAAAAAATATTAAGAAGGCTCTTTCGAACCACGGACAACGGACTACGAACAGCGAAAAAACAGCACTTTTTGCGGATCAGTTAACCCGTGTTGCAATTACCTTCAACCCCAACGCTATCATTGCGCCGCCTAGGACACGGTCGATCCAGTGGCCAAAACTGTTAAATGTTTTATTGATGGAGGGTTTGGAAAGCAGCGTTACGACCATTGAGAACCAGGCCAGCTGAATGATCATCATCCATACTCCATAGATAGCCAACTGGTACACCGGCATCTCCGGAGACAGCACAACGGTGAACAGGGATACGAAATAGATCGGTGCCTTGGGGTTCAACGCATTACACAGGAACCCCACGCCAATACTCTTTGAGGCAGAATACTTGGTAGCCTTGCCTCGAAGCTTCTCATTACCACTGGAAGCCTTGGCGCTTAGCCCTTTGATGCCGAGATAGATCAGGTAACCGCCACCTAGAATTTTGATCACCCAAAGGGCGGTGGAAGAATTTGCGATAACCGCCGCCAGACCAAAAGCCGAATAAATAATATGGATAGAAAGCCCCAGTGCTATACCGATGCTGCACATTAAGCCTGCTTTGCGCCCATTCGACAGGGTTTGCTGAGAGACCAGCACAAAATCAGGTCCCGGCGATGCCGCCGCCAATATGTGTACTGTCGTGATAAGGAGTAAACCCTGTAATAGATCCATTTTTGCCTCAAATGTTATTGCCCAGTTTTTAGTTCATAGCTCAAATAGCTAACTCTAATAGCAATCCTTTAGCTAATTTCAACACCGCACTATCCTATCCGGTCGGCCCTGGTACACCCACACCTTGCGCGATCAATCCACTACAACGCTGCGTCAAGAACTCTCTAAGCTTCTGTACAGCGGGTGTTAGCTGGCGACGGTCGGCACAGATAAGATTCAGAGGGGCCGGCTCGCCACTCCAGTCTTCGCATAGGGGGACAAGTCGATTCGCACGCAGATCACCAATAATATCCAGATACGATTTGTACGCAATACCGTGGTCGGCGATAGCCCAGCGCCGCACCACTTCACCATCATCCGACACCCGATCACCCCGCACCTGAATCGATTCTTCATTGCCATCGCGGTAAAAACGCCAGCGATCATAGACATATTCGCCCAGCAGAAAGCACAGGCAATTATGCTGTTCGAGATCAGCCAATGTCGCGGGTATACCGGCCCGTGCCAGGTAAGCCGGTGAGGCACACAATATGCGCCGATTGGCAGCTGATATTGGAACCGCCACGTAGCTGGAATCAGGTGGAGGACCATAGCGCAGGGCGACATCAATCGGCTGGCGGTAAACATCGGCTACACGATCAGACAGTTGCAGGCGTAGCTCTACTAGTGGATACAGTGCCTGAAACTCATCCAACCAGGGCAACAACACATTACGCCCAAAATCCGACGGAACCGATAACTGCAACACCCCTTGTACAATCGATTTCCCCGATTGCAAAACTTCACGTGCGTCGCTCAACAGCTGGATAGCTTGCTGGGAATGACTGAGAAAAACCTCGCCTTCACGGGTAAGCCGCAAGCTACGGGTAGAACGGACAACCAGTTGCACACCTAATTCTGCTTCAAGCCTCTTCAGCGCAGCGCTGGCCGCTGCCGGCGTCAGCTCCAAAAGCCGAGCGGCGGCTGTGAGGCTACCTGTTTCCGCCGTTCGAACAAATATTTCCAGGTCTTTAAGTGCTTTCATTATCAAATTATTTTTGAAACTAATTCTAATTTCAAGCTGTTTTTCAAATTAAACATAACGCTTATGCTATTTCTAACTACTAAACAGACCTAAAACCAGAGTTATTGATTGAACTGGATCTTCCCGCTGATGCAACTATAGCGGCAAGTTACAGCTACTACGCCTCCGGCTAAACAAGAATTATCGCAAAAAATATATTTAAGGAGCCCCCATGAAAGCCATCGCTTACCAAAAAAGCCTGCCAATCGATAACACAGAATCCCTGCAGGACCTCACTCTACCCGATCCGGTTGCTACGGGTCATGATCTGCTGGTAGAAGTACATGCCATCTCAGTTAATCCAGTGGATACCAAGGTACGAATGCGTGCTGAGCCACCAGCAGGAGAATGGAAAACCCTTGGTTGGGATTGTGCCGGCGTGGTTCGCGCTACCGGTTCTGACGTCAGCCTGTTCAAACCTGGCGATCGAGTCTGGTACGCCGGTGATATCCGCCGCCAGGGCACTAATAGCGAACTTCACCTGGTCGATGAGCGTATCGTTGGTCACATGCCGGCCAGTCTGAACTTTTCCCAGGCAGCCGCCCTGCCACTCACCTCTATCACCGCTTGGGAGATGCTGTTTGATCGTTTGCAACTCAAACCGGGCAAGCAACCGACTAGCGATAGCCTGCTCATTATTGGCGCATCTGGTGGGGTTGGTTCAATCATGGTTCAACTGGCCCGTCGCCTGACCGGTTTAACAATTATCGGTACAGCCTCTCGCCCGGAAACCCAGACCTGGGTGCGTGATTTAGGCGCCCATCATGTCATCGACCATAGCCAGCCAATTAGCCAGGAGCTTAAACGTATTGGCATCGATCAGGTAACTCATATCGTCAGCCTGACACAGACTCAACAGCACTTTGCCGAAATCGTTGAAGCGATCGCACCACAGGGTAAATTCGGTCTAATCGATGATCCGGAGACACTCGACGTGGCTCTACTCAAGACAAAAAGTGCCTCCTTGCATTGGGAATCGATGTTCACGCGCTCCATGTACGACACTCATGACATGATCGGCCAACACCGCCTGCTCAATGAAATAGCCGCGCTGGTAGACAGCGGATTAATCCGCACAACCCTGGGTGAAAACTACGGCCAAATCACTGCCGCCAACCTTAAAAGAGCACACGCCCACCTAGAAAGTGGTAAGGCACGTGGAAAAATAGTACTTGAAGGCTTCTGAACTCACTGCCCGTCACCGACGGGCACATCAGGAAACTCCATGAACAATACCCACTACACACGAAGTCGACACTCGACCATGGCCTTCAACCCGCAGCATAAACTTTTCGATTCGAAGCTTGCACAAAAAGAAAAATTTAAGCATCCACTTTACTTAAAACACTTTTATACAATTGATTTCTTTCCATTTTCAAATCCTCGCCTAGACTTTTTGAAGTAAGCACTAAAGTGAAATGAGCGTGTTTTCCGCCCGAAACTACAAAAATGGACGCTATGGAGGGGGATAGTCTTGAGCGAATTAAGCACTCAACTCAGTTATGTCTGGCCCCTCGCTGCCTACTTTTTCGTAGTGGTGCTGCTGGTGCTGTTTATTGTCGTTCTGTCCCACCTGCTGGGAGAGCGGCATGATGAGCCCGCCACAGGCGAACCCTTTGAATCCGGGGTTGTTCATATAGGCAATACCCAGATCCGCTTCTCTGCACCTTACTTTCTGATCGCCCTGTTGTTCGTAATCTTCGATCTGGAAGCGGCCTTTATCTATGCCTGGGCCATCGCCTTTAGGGAATCAGGCTGGCCCGGGTATTTTGAAATACTGGTCTTTATCATCATCCTCGGCCTGGCCCTGGCTTATCTCTGGAAGCTGGGCGCACTGGAATGGGGGCCAAAAGGTCGTGCCAACCGGCGCCCTGCGCCACAGCAAGGAAAAAGTGCCGTACTGGAAGGCCACCCGGCTCCCATTCGAGCTGCTGGCGATGGCATAACGGCAGCTAAATTAGACGCACCAGAAGAGGAATAGGCCAACTATGGACTGGAATCTGCACTCACCTCAGGACTCAGTAATCGCTTCCACCGGATCTACAGCCGGCACTGCAGAGGAAGAGGTTCGCAAAAATACACTGCTAACAAATGTGGAAGACATGGTCGCCTGGGGACGCAAGAATTCGGTCTGGCCTTTCAACTTCGGTCTCTCCTGTTGCTACGTGGAGATGGCCACGGCATTTACCCCTCGTCATGATATCGCCCGCTTTGGCGCGGAAGTCATTCGCGGCACGCCCCGCGAAGCGGATCTGATCGTCATATCCGGCACCGTGTTTAGAAAAATGGCACCGGTGGTTAAGCGCCTTTATGAACAGCTCATGGAACCGCGCTGGGTGATCTCGATGGGTTCATGCGCCAACTCCGGGGGAATGTATGACATCTACTCGGTGGTTCAGGGCGTCGACAAGATTTTACCGGTGGATGTCTATGTACCCGGATGTCCGCCAAGGCCTGAGGCCCTGTTACAGGGACTGATATTGCTGCAGGAAGCCATCGGCAATGAGCGCCGCCCTCTCAGTTGGGTGGTTGGCCCCCAGGGCGTTTACAAAATGGAGCCGCCGTCACAGCGGGACCTAAAGCAGTTTGAACGTAGCCAGGCCACAGAATTGAAAACGCCTGATCAGACTTAGCTAACAAAAGTAGTTAATAACAGCGTATATATCGAGCCAAGAACAGGTCCAACAAGAAGCACGTGACACAACAGAAAAGGCAACGATAAAGAAACAACACTAACAGCAGGGCAGACCCGTCGCAATGAACCAGAGAATAGTAGGGATACAGGAAGCAGGTATACAGGCGGAGCTGCTGCAGCGCTTTGGCGAAGGCTGCCTGCAAGCCCAGTATACTGCCGACGAAATTCCAACCCTCTGGATAGACAGGTCAATGTTGTTGCAGGTGTTGCACTACCTGAAGCTGGAAATTAACGCTCCCTATCTCTGTCTGTATGACCTTTGCGGTATCGACGAGAGGGTACGCAGTCACCGCGATGATCAACCAAGATCCGACTTCACGGTGGTTTATCACCTGCTCTCTTATGATCGCAACGACGACCTGCGGCTTAAAGTCGCGTTAATGGAAGATGATCTCGACATCAGCTCGATAACCTCTCTGTGGCCTGCCGCAAACTGGTATGAGTGTGAAGTCTGGGACATGTTCGGCATCAATTTCAACGGCCACCCCAACCAGCGGCGCATTCTCACCCCTCCTACATGGGAGGGACACCCCCTGCGTAAGGACCACCCGGCCCGCGCCACTGAAATGGAGCCCTTCAGCCTGCCCGACGCACAACAGGAAAAGGAGCAGGAAGCACTCAAATTTAATCCCGAATACTGGGGGATGAAACACCAGGGTAAAGACAGCGACTTTATGTTCCTCAACCTCGGTCCCAACCACCCCAGTGTTCACGGCGTGTTTCGGATCATCTTGCAGCTGGACGGCGAAGAGATCATTGATGCAGTGCCTGAGATCGGTTATCACCACCGAGGGGCTGAAAAAATGGGCGAACGCCAGTCCTGGCACAGCTTTATTCCCTATACCGATCGTATCGATTACCTGGGTGGGGTAATGAACAACCTGCCCTATGTGCTGGCGGTGGAAAAACTCGCCGGCATTCAGGTGCCGGATAGAGTCAAGACCATCCGGGTGATGATGTCTGAATTGTTCCGTATCGCCAGCCATCTGGTTTTCTACGGCACCTTTGCCCAGGATATCGGCCAGCTATCGCCGGTGTTTTATATGTTTGTCGACCGGGAAAAACTGTTCGGTATTATCGAAGCCTTTACCGGCGCCCGCATGCACCCCAGCTGGTTTCGTATTGGCGGCGTAGCGCAGGATCTACCCCAGGGCTGGGACCGGATGATTCGTGAGTTTATCGATTACCTGCCGGCCCGGCTGGATGATTACGAACGCATGGTGATGGATAACAGCCTGTTAAAAAGCCGTACCGTTGGCGTGGGTGACTACACCACTGCCGAGGCTATCGAGTGGGGCGTCACCGGCCCTGGCCTTCGGGCTACGGGGCTTGATTGGGATTGGCGTAAGCACCGCCCCTACTCCGGTTATGAGAACTTCGAGTTTGAAATACCTACCGGCAACCGTGGCGATTGCTACGATCGCTGCCGGGTGCGCGTGGATGAGATGCGCCAGAGTCTGCGCATTATCCGTCAGTGCCTGGAGAATATGCCTGCAGGTCCCTACAAAGCCGATCATCCGCTGACAACGCCCCCCCCGAGAGCCCAAACTATGGAAGATATTGAAACCCTGATTGATCACTTCCTGGGCGTCAGCTGGGGTCCGGTGATTCCTGCAGGAGAGGCCAGTATCGGCGTTGAAGCCACCAAGGGAAACAACAATTACTACCTGATCAGCGATGGCAGCACCATGTCCTACCGCACCCGAATTCGCACGCCATCATTTCCCCACCTGCAGATGATTCCGTTGATCAGCCGGGGACTGATGGTGGCCGATCTGATTGCCATCATCGGCAGCATCGATTTTGTGATGGCGGACGTAGACAGATGAGAACAAACATTCTGGTGATGACCGCTAACCAGAATGAATGATTGAGCAGTAAAGATAGGGTAAATGAGTAGCAACAACTGGAGATAGATCATGAAATGCTGCGCAGGAGGTTTACGTTGATAGCCGAAAATAGCCTTCAAGCCGTTCATCTGAATGAACTTAGCGCCGTGGAACGCCGCGAGATCGAAGCTGAATGCGCGCATCTCCCCCAACGCCGGGCAGCTGCAATTGAAGGCCTGAAGATTGTCCAGAAATACCGTGGCTGGGTCTCGGACGGGACTATAGAAGCACTGGCTCGCTTTCTGGACATGCCGCCCTGCGAGCTGGACGGTGTCGCTACCTTCTACAACCTGATTTTCCGCCAGCCGGTGGGCAAGCATGTGATCATGCTCTGCGACAGTGTCTGCTGCTGGATCAAGGGCAGCGATGGCCTGCGCCAGCACCTGTCACAAACGCTCGGTATTGAACCGGGACAGACCACAGAGGACGGCCTCTTTACCCTATTACCAATCGTCTGTCTGGGGGACTGTGACCGGGCACCGACCCTGATGATCGATGACCAGCAGCATGGCAACCTGACAACCGAGAAGGTTGACGAATTGATTGCGGCAATCAGGGATCCTTCTGATACTTCTGTCCAGCCGGAGGTGGACAACAATGGCTAACGCTACAGGTGGCAATATGGGCAGCTCTGGGGACAGTTCTATGGACAACTCCTTTGATCGACCGCTGACCGGAAATATTCGCGCCGACCGTACCCCACTGTCGCTGCAGGACTACCGCGCCGTTGGTGGCTACCAGGGACTGGAAAAAGCCCTGAAAACCTTCTCCCCGGACGAGGTAATCGACGAAGTTAAAGCCTCAAACCTCAGGGGCCGTGGTGGCGCAGGCTTCCCCGCCGGCCTCAAATGGAGTTTTGTGCCCCGCGGTGAGGATGCTCCCCGGCCGCGCTATCTGGTCTGTAATGCCGATGAAATGGAACCGGGCACCTTCAAGGATCGCCTGCTGATGGAGGGCAACCCTCACCAGTTAATCGAAGGCATGACAGTCGCCGCCTATGCTCTGGGTGCCGAAGTCGCCTTTATTTTCCTGCGCGCGGAATACACCATCGCCGCCAGAAACATCGAAAAGGCGATGCACGAGGCCTATGATGCGGGCTATCTGGGTAACAATATTCTGGGATCGGAATTCAGCCTGAAACTCCACCTGCACACCAGTGCCGGCCGCTATATCTGCGGCGAAGAAACCGCCCTGCTCAACGCCCTGGAAGGCAAACGAGCCACCCCAAGAGCCAAGCCTCCGTTTCCTCAGGTCAGTGGTTTGTTCGGCCAGCCAACCGTGGTCAACAACTGTGAAACCCTCTGCAACATCAGCCATATCATCCACCACGGCGCCGACTGGTTTAAATCGCTCGGCCGCGGCGCTGACAGCGGCACCAAAATATTCGGCGCCACCGGTAACGTCAAGCAGACCGGCCTCTGGGAGTTGCCCATGGGCACACCGATTCGGCAGGTGTTTGAGGATTGTGCCGGCGGCATGGCCGAGGGCTATGAGATGCGGGGATTCCTTCCCGGGGGGGCATCCACCGACTTTCTTCTGCCGGAGCATCTTGATCTGGCCTTTGACTACGACGTTATCGGCAAGGCAGGCAGCCGTATGGGTACCGGCTCGTTAATCATCCTCGATAATAAAACCTGCCCGGTGGCCATGGTCAGGAACCTGACTCACTTTTTCGCCCAGGAGTCCTGCGGCTGGTGCACGCCCTGCCGCGATGGATTGCCCTGGGCGGAACAGTTGCTAGACAAGATAGAACGTGGCGAAGGCCAGATGGAGGATCTCGATACGCTGGCCTGGCAATGCCGCTTTATGGGACCGGGCAACACATTCTGCGCATTGGCACCGGGTGCTGCCGAGCCGATTCAGAGTGCCCTGAAATTTTTCAGGGAAGATTTTGAACGCCATATTCATGACGGCGGCTGCCCCTGGCACTGAATGTCTGGAGTTGAAGGGCAATAACGGGACTTTTTAATAGAACGCATAAGTAAGTCTGAATTAATAGGACTAAGAGCAAAACAGAGAGCACAACTAGAGAGTAAACAGCGATGGCAACAATCACCATTGATGGCAACAGTTACCAAGTAGAAGATGGACAAAACCTGCTCCAGGCCTGTTTGAGCCTGGGGCTTGACCTGCCCTACTTCTGCTGGCACCCGGCACTGGGTTCTGTGGGGGCCTGCCGTCAATGTGCTCTGATCCAGTATCAGGACGAAAACGACCAGCGGGGACGCCTGATAACCGCCTGCATGACCCCGGTGGCCGATGGCCAGTACTTATCCATTAACGCTGAAAATGCCGTTAATTTTCGCGCCGGTGTGATTGAGGCCCTGATGACCAATCACCCCCACGATTGCCCGGTCTGTGAGGAGGGGGGCGAGTGTCACTTGCAGGATATGACGGTAATGAGCGGCCACCACAAGCGTCGTTATCACGGCTTGAAGCGCACGTTCAGCAACCAGCAGCTCGGACCGTTTATTAATCATGAGATGAATCGCTGCATCACCTGCTACCGATGCGTACGCTATTATCGTGACTATGCCGGTGGTGAGGATCTGCACGCGCTGGCTTCGCGCAATAACACCTATTTCGGCCGTTTTGAAGACGGTACCCTGGAGAGTGAATTCAGCGGCAATCTGGTGGAGGTCTGCCCTACCGGGGTATTTACCGATAAAACCCTCAGTGACCATTACAGCCGCAAATGGGACCTGCAGTGCGCACCGTCGGTCTGCGTGCATTGCAGCCTGGGGTGCAATACCAGCCCCGGCGAGCGTTACGGTGTTCTGAAACGGATTCAAAACCGCTACAACCCGGACGTTAACGGCTATTTTCTCTGCGATCGCGGCCGCTTTGGCTACGGTTTTGTCAATCACCCTGAACGCCCTCGCACTCCTATGTTTAGAGAGATTAAAGAGCTTCGAGAGATTAAAGAGCTTAGAGACTCTAAAGCCCCCAAGCCTGGAAACCACAACTCTTGCGAACTTAATTCTGCAGACCACGGGGCCACCTGGCAAGAGCTCAGTGCTGCGCAAGGGCTCGACCATTTCAGGCAACTGCTTGAGGGTGACTCTGTCTGCTGGATCGGTATCGGCTCACCCCGCGCAACCCTGGAGTCCAACCAGGCTTTGATGCAACTGGTGGGTAAGGAACACTTTTTCTCCGGCCTTAACCGCCGGGAAGAAACCCTCAATCAAGCGATGCTGAAGCTACTGTGCAGCGGCCATGCAGAAGTGGTCTCCATGGGGCAGGCGGAACAAGCCGACGCGGTGCTGATTCTCGGTGAAGATATCACCCAGACAGCCCCACGGCTGGCTTTGGGCATCCGCCAGGCTATACGCAGTATCGGGCGGGCCAAGGCGGCAACTATCGGTATTCCCCCCTGGCAGGATCAGGCCGTACAGATCGCCGGGCAGAATTGCGGCTATCCGCTGTACCTGAGCCACAGTTGTGCTACCAAACTGGACAAAATTGCTACCGCACAGTATCGGGCTTCACCACTGGAGCAAGCGCGCCTGGGCTTTGCTGTGGCTCATGCCATCTGCGCCGATGCGCCGGCAGTAAGCGGCCTGACGAAACAACAAATCCAGCTCGCCGAACAAATAGCTACGGACCTGATTAAAGCAGAGCATCCGCTGATTGTTTCCGGCGCAGGCTCAAAGTGCCCGGAACTGATCGCAGCGGTCGAACAGGTAATAGCAGCCTTGAACCAGGTTAGAACAGCCTTGAGCCAGGATAGAACAATTAAAACACCGACACCCTGGCTCAGCCTGGTATTTAGCGAATGCAATAGCCTCGGACTGACGCTGCTTTATCATAGTAATCCTGAAAACTGCCTCGACGATGCTTTCGCTATCGTCGAACAGCAAGGTTCGCTAAAAGAGCAAAGCACTGAAAATGAGGCTAGCAAAAAGAAAAAAATAGCCGCTATCATCCTCGAAAACGACTTATACAGGCGTGCTCCCCAGTCCAGTGTCAATGCCTTTTTCGACAACCTTGAGCACAGGGTGGTGATCGACTATCTGCCAGGAAAAACCCTGCAACAAGCAGATCTGATTTTGCCGGCGGCAACCTTTGCCGAAACCCAGGGGATCATCGTCAACAATGAGGGGCGTGGCCAATCGCTGTTTCCGGTCTACCCGGCCCCTGAGGGAATACGTATGGGCTGGCAATGGCTTTGCGATAGTTCACTTGCTAATTCGACCTCTGATTCGGCACTGGCTGAAGTAAGCAGTCCCGAACAGCTATTAAAGGCCTGTATTGAAGCCGAACCCATGCTGGCAGAGCTTGCGCCAGTTATCGACGCTGATAACCAGCGCTTCGCCGGCTTGAAAATGGCCCGCATGACGCCCCGCGCCAGTGGCCGCACAGCCATGCTCGCTAACATCAACGTGCATGAGCCCAAACAACCGGAAGATAACGCTTCGTCCCTCGCCTATACAATGGAAGGAGTACCCGCCCCGGCAATGGCTGAGCTTACCCCCGGCGGCGATATGATGCCCTTCAGCTGGTATCCCGGCTGGAATTCAAACCAGTCCCTGCACAAGTTCCAGCAGGAAGTAGGCGGCCCTGTTGAAGGACCAGTGACGGGCGCAAAACTGCTTCTTTCCAGCCAGGAAGAAAGCCTCGACGACTGGCATACGCCACCGAAGAAGCCCCGTGGCAAAGCCGATCATCTGCTACTGCAACCACTGGCGCAGATCTTCGGTAGCGATGAACTCAGTATGAAGGCGGATGCGGTTATAGAGCGTAGCGATGCGCCGCAAATAGGCTTGCATCCGGAGGATGCCAAAGCCCATAAAATCCAGGCAGGCGATTTGGTACAGGTCAATATCAATGGATCAAAGTTACAGCTCCCCGTAGCAATCAACCCCAACCAGGCCAGGCGACTGGCATTGATCCCCGATAGCCATCCGGCACTGCAGGGGCTGCCAGGTGAACACGGCAGCATCTGGATTACCCTGCGCTCCCTGGGACCAAATCCAGTCATTGCCAGTGACAGGAGGCCAGCCGATGTTTGAAATTTTAATCACTCTATTCGGCATTATATTCACCATCGTGGTACTGCTGGTGCTGGCTGCGTTGCTGATTTGGGCTGAGCGCAGGCTACTGGGTATCTGGCAGGATCGTTTGGGCCCGAACCGGGTGGGGCCTTTCGGAATCCTGCAGAGCGTCGCCGACATGATCAAGATCTTCTTCAAGGAAGACTGGATACCACCATTTGCCGAGAAAGCGGTATTTATCTTCGCCCCATGTGTCGTGGTCATTACCATGTTGATGGCCTTTGCGATTATCCCCTTCACCCCCTCTCTGGGAGTGGTTGATCTCAATATCGGCGTGCTTTTTTTCCTAGCGATGAGCGCTCTGGCCGGCTACAGCACCATTCTTGCTGGCTGGTCATCGAACAACAAATATGCCCTGCTCGGTGGCATGCGCTCCGCCGCACAGATGATCAGCTATGACGTGTTTATGGGCTTGTCGCTAATGGGCGTGGTGATGCTAAGCGGCTCCTTCAATTTGCGCGAGATCGTCGAGGCGCAACAGGATATCTGGTACATCATCCCGCAGTTTATCGGCTTCTGCATATTTATGGTGGCCGGCGTCGCCGAGAGCCACCGCTTACCCTTCGACCTGCCCGAAGCAGAACATGAAATTATTGCCGGTTTTCATACCGAGTACTCAGGCATGAAGTTCGGCCTGTTTTTTATTGGCGAATATCTGGGAGTGTTACTGATATCCGCTATTTCAGTGGTGCTGTTTCTCGGCGGCTGGCTTGGCCCTGTACTGCCGCCATTTATCTGGTTCTGCCTGAAAACTCTGCTGGTGGTGCTGTTTATCATTCTGCTGCGGGCATCACTACCACGCCCCCGCTTTGATCAACTGATGGCCTTTGGCTGGAAACTGATGCTGCCGCTGGCGCTGCTTAATCTGGTGATAACCGGCGCTATCGGGCTAGCAATGGGCTGATCGATAACCCCTGTTGAACATAAGGAGGTGAGCATCAGGTGTTAAGCATAAGAGGTGAGAGAAAGAGGATACGGCCAAGATGAGCAAGGATACTTGAGATAAGCAGATGATATGACGGTTTTAGGAAGAGGTTGAGGTACGACTTATGCTGAGTCAGATTAAAACAATGTGGCAAGTGCTGAAGCACACAACCACCAAAATCGATACAGTCGAGTATCCCGATGAGCAGCCCTATCTTGCTCCCCGATACCGTGGCCGTATCGTGCTGACCCGGGATCCTGATGGCGAAGAGCGCTGTGTCGCCTGTAACCTCTGTGCGGTGGCCTGCCCGGTAGATTGTATCGCCCTGCAAAAAACCCAGGATGACGAAGGCCGCTGGCAAGCTGAGTTTTTCCGCATCAATTTCTCCCGCTGCATTTTCTGCGGGATGTGCGAAGAAGCCTGCCCAACCTATGCCATTCAACTGACCCCGGACTTCGAGATATGTGAAAGCGAGCGTTCCAATCTGGTGTATGAAAAGGAGCACCTGCTGATAAACGGCACCGGCAAATACCCCGATTACAATTTCTACCGGGTTGCCGGCAAAGATGTCGGGGTTAAGGAGAAAGGCTGCGGCGAGCAGGAACAGCCTCCAGTGGATATCAGGAGCCTGCTGCCATGAGCATAAATGAGCCTTCAGCCATGATCTTAAATGAGCCTTCAGCCAAAATCATGAATAGGAGACTACTGCCATGATCACCTTTCTGTTCTACGGCGCCGCCGCAATCGCCCTGTTCTGCACGTTGATGGTGATCACCCGAACCCACGCGGTGCACGCACTGCTGTATCTAATCGTTGCCCAGCTGGCGGTAGCGCTGATCTTTTTCCTGCTAGGCGCTCCGTTTGCCGCGGCATTGGAAATACTGGTGTACGCCGGAGCCATCATGGTGATGTTTATTTTCGTAATAATGATGCTGAATCTCGGCCGCACCACCAGCGAGCGGGAAAAAAATTGGTTGCCGCAGTCTATCTGGCTGATCCCCGCTGTGCTTTGCGGCGCCCTGCTGCTGGAACTACTGTTTGCGCTTGAGGGCAGTGCCCCCCTGGCTGCCAGCTGGGTTGGTCCCAAAACGGTGGGCATTACCCTCTTCGGTCCCTACTTACTGGCCGTGGAATTAGCCTCCATGCTACTGCTCGCCGGCTTGGTCGGTGCTTATCACCTGGCTCGCCCTTATCTGAAAAGAACCGCTCGTGACGAAAATACTTCACCCGGTGACTACCAAACTGAGAATTTTGCAAAAAGCACGTTGTCATCCAACCAACAGCAGGGAGGCCAGTAATGGCTACAGAACTGATTAACACCGAACTGCTAAATTCAGGGCTGTTAAATCCAGGTTTGGTACTGGCCGCACTGCTGTTCTGTCTGGGGCTACTGGGCGTTCTGGTGCGACGCAATCTGGTCTTTATGCTGATGAGCCTGGAGATCATGCTGAACGCTGCCGCACTGGCATTTGTGGTGGCGGGTTCCGTCTGGCAGCAAGCCGACGGACAGATCATGTTCCTGCTGGTGCTGGCTTTAGCGGGTGCAGAAGTTGCCGTGGGACTGGCCTTGGTAGTGCAACTGCAACGCCGCACCAAGACAATTGATATTGATACCCTCAACAAGATGAAAGGGTAACCGAGATGAGGAGACGGTAATGCTAAATTTACTCTGGCTGATTCCCACCCTGCCTCTGCTCAGCAGTCTTATCCTGATTCTCACCCAGGGTAAACTGGATCACAGTCGGGTGGCTGTTCTGGGGGTAGGATCTGTCGGGCTGGCGGCCCTCATTGCCATTGCCTGCGCCATTAGCCTCAATCTCGCACCAGCTGGGACTGTCTATAGCCAGACGCTTTGGCAATGGATTCAAATTGCCGACTTCCAGCCTGCTATCACCCTCTACCTCGATGGCCTCTCGCTGGTAATGATCCTGGTGGTTAGCTGTATCGGCTTCCTGATACATCTCTATGCTTCAGGCTATATGTTCCCGGATAAGGACTACAGCCGGTTCTTTGCCTGCATGAATCTGTTCGTGGCCGCCATGCTGATTCTGGTATTGGCAGATAACCTGTTGCTGCTCTACCTTGGCTGGGAAGGCGTTGGCCTGTGCAGTTACCTGTTGATCGGTTTCTGGTACCAGGATCCCGCCAATGGCCAGGCCGCCCGCAAGGCCTTTATCATTACCCGGGTCGGCGATATTGCGCTGGCCGTCGGCCTGTTCCTGATTTTCCGAGAACTCGGCACCCTGAACATTCAGGCAGCAATGGATGAAGCCGGTAAACACTGGCCGTTAGTTGCTGGTGCTGATGCTGCTGGTTCAAGCTCCGGGGCCGGTTATGCATCCCTGGCAGCCTTGCTGATTCTGGGTGGTGCGGTGGGTAAATCCGCCCAATTGCCATTACAAAGCTGGCTACCGGATGCGATGGCGGGCCCGACACCGGTCAGCGCCCTGATCCACGCGGCAACGATGGTGACTGCAGGTGTCTATCTTATCGCCCGCACCCATGAACTGTTCCTGCTGGCGCCGGATATTCAACTGCTAGTGGCGATCGTCGGTACCCTGACGCTGCTGCTAGCAGGCTTTAGCGCGCTGACCCAAACCGATATTAAACGCATCCTGGCCTACTCAACCATCAGTCAGATCGGCTACATGTTTCTCGCACTAGGTGTCGGAGCCTGGTCCGCAGGGATATTCCATCTGGTGACCCACGCCTTCTTTAAAGCCCTGCTGTTCCTCTGTGCCGGCTCGGTTATCCTCGCCCTGCATCATAAGCAGGATATCCATCAGATGGGCGGACTCTACCGCCGTCTGCCATTTCTCTTTTGGGCGTTTTTGATCGGTTCCGCCTGCCTTGCGGCACTGCCCTTCACCTCGGGTTTTTTCAGCAAGGAACCAATCCTGGCGCAAGCCTGGCAGCAAGCTCCACTGCTCTGGCTTGGCGGGTGGCTCGGGGCTTTCCTCACCGCCCTGTACAGCTTTCGCCTTATCTTCGTGGTGTTCTTCGGCCCAATACGCACCGCCCCCCGTGCCACGGGTATTCCGGATAATATCCGTTTAAGGATGTCGATAGCCCTTATATTCCTGACAGCACTGGCCCTGTTCGGTGGAGTCATTTCCCTGCCCCTTGAAGGTGTGCTGCCACAATCAGACCCTCACGCACCGGCAGGGATAGAGATCCTCAATGTATTGCTACCGCTGCTGGGTGTCTATCTGGCCTACCGCCTGTACTTCCGAGAGCCAGAAAAACTGCAACAATTAAAAGCCTCGCCCGCAGCAGAGAAGCTGCAGCAGTTCTGGTTTAAAGGCTGGGGCTTCGATGACCTCTATGATCGTCTATTGCGGTTTCCCTTCCTGCGCCTCGCCCATGCATTGCGCAATGATTTCGCCGACACCCTGAGCTACGCGGTAGAAAAAGCCAGCAGTTACAGTCATTGGTTGCTTTCAGAAAGTCAGAATGGACAGGTTCGCTGGTATGCCAGCCTGATGGTGGTGGGTACCCTGGTATTAATGGCAATAGGAGTGCTGAACTGATGGCGCTATTACTACTTCAAGGAGTAAGGATAAGAACAGGAGCATTGCCATGCTGAGTGCGATGATTCTGCTGCTATTAATTGCTGGTGCGCTGGCCTGGTATCAGGGTAATCGCAATCCCAACCTGTCCCGCTGGATAGCGGTTGGAGCCCTGGGCTTACTACTGCTGTTTATGCTTCCCCTGCTGCCTCAGGCACTAAGCTCTTCTCTACAGGCCCCACTGCTCACGCCTCTACAACCGGATGTAAAAATGAGCCTGGCAAGCAGCTGGCTGGCTTTCGAGCACTACAATTGGATTCCACGCTTTGGCATCAGCCTGCTGCTGGCACTGGATGGCCTGAGTTTATTGCTGGTGATACTCACCCTGGTACTGGGACTGGTGGCAGTTGCCGCCTCCTGGAACGAAATAACAGAGCAAGTAGGATTCTTCTATTTCAACCTACTGTGGAGCCTGGCTGGCGTACTCGGGGTCTTTATGGCGCTGGATCTATTTCTGTTCTTCTTTTTCTGGGAAGTGATGCTGATCCCGATGTATTTTCTAATCGGCATCTGGGGCTATGAAAACCGCCACTATGCGGCGATCAAGTTCTTTATCTTCACTCAGGCCAGCAGTCTGCTGATGTTGCTTTCCATCCTGGCTCTGGCGTATCTGCATGAACAACAGCACGGCGTCTACAGCTTCAGTTATTTTGATCTGCTGGGGAGCGGCGACCAAGCCAGCTACGGTTTCTGGATAATGCTGGGATTCTTTATCGCCTTCGTGGTAAAGCTGCCCGCCTTTCCGGTCCATACCTGGCTTCCCGATGCCCATACCCAGGCGCCAACCGGTGGCAGTATTATTCTCGCCGGCGTGTTGTTGAAAACCGGCGCCTATGGACTCATCCGCTTCCTGATCCCCCTGTTTCCAGACAGCCTGGAATATTTTGGCCCCTACGCCATGACAATAGGCGTCATCGGCATACTCTATGCGGCTATCCTGGCCTTTGCCCAGACCGACCTGAAACGTCTGATCGCCTACACCAGCATCAGCCATATGGGCTTTGTGCTGTTGGGCGTCTATGCCTGGAACAGCCTGTCACTGCAAGGCGCAGCCATGCAGATGCTGACCCATGGACTCAGTGCTGCAGCGCTGTTCATGATCGCCGGCTCGATTCAACACCGCATCCATACCCGCAATCTGGATGAGATGGGCGGCTTCTGGGTTTCAGTACCCAAGATAGGCTGCATCACTTTATTCTTCGCCATGGCGTCTCTGGGTATGCCCGGGTTGGGCAACTTTGTCGGTGAGTTTCTGATACTAATTGGCACCTTCCAGGTGAATGTACCAATGACCCTGATCGCGACTCTGGGCCTGGTTGCTGCGGCCATTTACTCTCTGAGTATCATCCAAAAAGCGTTTCACGGCCCACTAGTTCTCGTTGAGGGTTTAATTGATTTTGATCGACGCGAGATGGTAACCATGGGCGTTATGATTGTTGGACTGGTCTGGATGGGGCTCTTCCCGCAACCACTGCTTAACACCCTGTCACCGGTATTCGATCAGTTGCAAGCCTGGGTATCCTTCGCTAATACAGGATCTGAGCTTCAGGCAGCGATACCCCATTCACTTCAACCTGAACTTCAAACCGGGCTTCAAGCTGAACTGACACAAGCATCGCCACAGACAACAACAGGAATTGGGAGGTTGCCATGAGTTCCAGCGCCTTTTTCAGTCTTCTGCCATTGATACTGATCAGTGTCGCATTGCTGGCATTGATGATGATCATCGCGTTTAAACGCAACGCTGGGTTAAGTTTTCAGGTCAGCCAGCTCGGTCTGGCCATCACCTTTGTCAGCCTGTTTATTATCGCTAACAATCTGCCACAACAGGCCACACCGCTGCTGTTGATCGATAGCTACAGTGTGTTTTTTATGGGCCTGATATTACTGACCGCGATGTTATTGCTGCCCCTGTGTCACGACTACTGGAGCAGTCATGATCAGCTGATCGACGAATTCTACCTGCTTTATCTAATCGCTATTCTAGGGGCATTGGTACTAGTATCGAGTAGCCACTTTGCCAGTTTTTTCCTCGGTCTGGAGCTACTCACACTGCCCTTGATTGTGATGGTCGGCTATCCATTTTCCAACGCTTACACCGCATCACTTGAATCAGCCATAAAATACCTGATTCTCTCCGCCGCTGCCTCCGCTACCCTGCTCTTTGGTATGGCATTGATTTATAGCCAACTTGGCTCGCTTAGCTTTATGCCGCTATCAGAAGCCTTCTCAAATACTCCAGGCGCTCAGCCTGTGCTAATCAAGGCTGGCGCTATGCTGGTGATCATCGGGGTTGCCTTCAAGCTGTCGCTAGTGCCGTTCCATCTCTGGGCTCCTGATGTCTATCAGGGTGCACCTCTGCCAGCTACCGCATTCCTGGCGACTATTTCCAAGGGAGCGGTATTCGCATTGCTGCTACGTTATTATCTGGCCGGGGAAATTTTCCTCACCGATTCTCTGGTTTGGTCCATCGCCGTCATTGCTGTCGCATCCATGTTGGCAGGCAACCTGCTGGCTCTTTTTCAGGAAAGCCTTAAACGCCTGCTTGCCTACTCATCCATCGCCCACTTCGGTTACCTGCTGGTTGCGCTGCTCGCTATCAGCCAGTCGATGGGATCTGCTATCGCGATTGAAGCGGTGAGTTATTACCTGGTCGCTTACCTGCTTTCTACCCTGGCGGCATTTGCGGTCCTAATGCGCCTGCCGAGATTGCAGGACGGCACCGATACACCATTAACAACAGACCTCAAAGGACTGTTCTGGAGCCATCCGGTACTGGCGGTCATTATGTCCGCGGCGATGCTCTCGCTGGCTGGCATTCCGTTAACCGTAGGCTTTGTTGGCAAGTTTTACATTTTCGCGGCGGCAGTGAGAGAATCGCTTTGGGGCGTCCTAATGATAGCCGTTCTCGGCACCGCCATTGGCCTGTTTTACTACCTCAGGGTAATCCTGATGATGACCTTAAGGGAATCCGCTATTGGCAGCGAAAGCGCAACGGGTGATAAGCCACAGCGTACTCAGACGGGTAAATTTGCATTACTCGCAGTTGCTTTTTTAATCCTGCTCCTGGGAGTCTATCCTGCGCCGTTAATTGATCTAATTCGGGACATGTCGTTGAGCATTTTCTGACACGTTTAGATCGGTAGTGAGAGAAGGTATCTACATGGTCGATAATAATCGCAGGGTGCTGGTTTGCATGCCCCGCGAAGCGTTCTGGGTAGAGCTTGCGAACCGCACCAAGCTTTACAATACCAGTAATGTAGAATATTTAACGGTGCAGGATCGGCAGAGCCTTTTCGAATCTCACCGACAAAGGCTGTGGTTTACCGAGATGTAATTACGCGTCGCTAAGTCCAGGTTCACTGAGCAGCAATACAAAAAGACCCTCGCCAACACTGGCAAAGAGGGTCTCGGGAAACTCTATATTAAATACAGCTCTAATGGTGGTGATGGTGATGTCGTGCCCACCAGCCATAAAAATGGCTGCCGAAATACCATGCGAATCCAAAAAGTACCAGAGAAGCTGCAATCACCGTATGTGCACCCGATTCGGCATCAAGCAAAAACAGAAAGCCCATAACAATGACGAACACCGCCAATGCTGCATTCAGGTTGAGTTTTTTTCCGTTATTAAAGTCATGACTTAACATAGCTCTACTCCTATTCCCCCTATGAAACCAGTATAGCGCAATCATTTTCATTCATTCGCTAAGGAACGACAAACAACGAAAATTGTTGTTCTGAAGCAAGAAATCCCCCCATAGGCAGCCCTATAAAACGCTCCTAATTAGCGTGCTACAAGAGTACTTTTCAATTTCGGCGCAGAATAGTGCATAATAGGCGGTCGATTTAGATTTTAACTGTGCTTTTATTTATTACAGCGCATAAGAACAAGTGGCCGGGTAACTATGAAACGTCCAACAAAAGCCGAGATTCGCAGAGAACTGGAACAACACACACAGGCATATCTTCAGCAAGGAGGAAATGTGGTGGAAGTCTCCAGTGGGGAAACCGGACTGGTGGATGGCGCCTACCGCAATGCCAGCTTTACCTTTACAGAACCACGCCAGGAACGCACTCCGCTTAACAAGGTGGTCGCGGCAATTGATAGCCGTCGCACCGCAAAGAAACCACCGGTTACAACTACCAAGGTTGTCCGCAGCCGCAAGAAAGTTATTTACGACGATTTCGGCGAGCCACTCAGGGTTATCTGGGTTACTGAATAACCGGTGACGAATATCAGCTCCTAACCGAAACGGGTTGTAAAACTGTCATTAAATAGACATTTTGACTTTACCACCCCGCAGCTACCTTCTTTTATTTAATTCCTCTACACTGAAGTGGTCATTTTTTCACTCTTGAGGAATTATTATGGCAAGCCGCAATTGGATCCTTACCGCGCAGTGCCCCAGCCGCCTGGGCACTATCGATGCCGTCACAGGCCTTCTGTACCAAAACAGCAACTACATCTCTGAACTCCACTCCTTCGATGACAGCCACAGCGAGCGTTTCTTTATTCGAGCGCAATTCAAGGCAGAAGACAGCTTCGATGAGGCCGACTTTCGACAGCAGTTTGCGAATAGGGCTGAGAAGTTTTCCATGCAGTGGGACCTCCGCCAGGCGGATTACAAACCCAAGGTCGCGATCATGGTCTCAAAGTTTGACCACTGCCTGAATGACCTTTTGTACAAATATCGCATTGGTCAGCTTGCGATTGAGATTCCAGCGATTATCTCCAACCATCCGGATCTGGAGTCTTTGGCTAAGTGGCATAACATTCCCTACCATTATCTGCCCATCACCGCTGACACCAAAGCAGATCAGGAAGCCAAAGTATGGCAGATCATCAAACAATCTGACGCCGAACTGGTGGTGCTTGCCCGCTATATGCAGGTTCTTTCAGCAGATATGTGCCACAAACTGGATGGCTGGGCGATCAATATTCACCACTCCCTGCTGCCCGGTTTCAAAGGTGCGAAGCCTTATCACCAGGCCTATGAAAAAGGCGTGAAAACGGTAGGCGCAACAGCCCACTACATCAATGATGATCTGGATGAGGGGCCAATTATTGCCCAGGGAATCGAGCCGGTTGACCACACCTATTTCCCTGAAGACCTGGTAGCCAAAGGCCGGGATATAGAGCGTGTCACCCTGTCTCGCGCAGTGCGCTATCATGTAGAAAAGCGCGTATTCCTCAATGGTAACCGCACCGTGGTATTGTCGGACTGATGGGTAAAAACCGTAGTTCGTGGTTCGATAAAAGTAAGAGATTACAGGCTCAGAATCCGCGGCTATACCCATAGGGCACGATGAAGCCACTCCTACAATGGAGGATTCACATAGATGTAGGAGCGGTTTTAACCGCGAGATTTTTGAGTATACCCGCGCGAAATTATTCACGGTCTGTCTTTGTCTAGGTTGCAATCGAAGGTTGGTTTTTTCGAACTACGTACAATGAACCACGAAGTACGTGTTTTTTAAACCACGAACTACGTTTTTTCATACCACGATCTAAAACTTTTATATTTGCTCTCTCATCATCGCCTTGCTAGATTTACTGCCCTTTTTTTGATTATTAGCTTGGCAAGGATTTCTCGTTGTTAAAGACGGTGTTAATGAGCTGGATTAGCCTTTGGGGCACGCGATTCACACGCGGCTTCGGTCAAATCATGTTGCAGGAAAACAGCCTTACAGGCCTGTTCTTCCTGGCAGGCATCGCCTTCAACTCCTTGACGATGTTAGCCGGAGCGCTAGCAGGCTCTACCATTTCAATGCTGTCTGCATGTTTGTTGCGAGTTGATAACGAAGATCTTGATCGCGGCTTTTACAGTTTTAACGGCGCGTTGGTAGGCCTGTGTGTTTTCTTCTATCTGCCTGTTTCATTAACCTCTTGGGCATTGCTTATACTCGCAGCTGCACTGTCCTCGGTACTTATGAAACTGATGCTCAGAACCAAGGCAATTGCCCCCTATACCGCACCGTTCGTGCTTTCTGGCTGGCTAACCCTGATAGCCGCTTATCTGCTGAGCAGCGAGGAAAACCTGCTAGTCGAGTCTGCAGTAGCGCTGGATTATCCCGCCACTATTGCCTATAGCACCTTTCAAGGTATAGTTCAGGGTCTGGGCCAGGTGATGTTTCAGGGGAACACCCTCAGCGGGCTGCTGTTTTTTATCGGGCTAGCAGTCAGCTCCCGCCAGGTTGCCTTCTGGGCGTTGGGCGGCTCCGCACTCAGTCTGATGCTTGCCGTAGCGTTGGGCTATCCAGCTGATTTGGTTTTATCCGGTCTGTTTAGCTTTAATGCGGTACTGGCCGCAATTGCGATCAGCGGACAGTTTCAAAACAATGTTGCGCTATCCTGCTGTGGAATTTTCGCCTCCGTCATCATCACTCGTGGCTTTCAGGAACTGGGCATAGCTCCCCTTACGGCACCTTTTGTACTGGCAACCTGGCTGGTGATCTATATTGCCAGGCTCTCAAAGCGATGGAGTGCTCAGTAGTCCAAAAAAACACGTTGTTCATAGTTCATAGTTCATAGTTCATAGTTCATAGTTCGTTAGAATTATGTAGGAGCGGTTTCATCGTGCCCTCTAGTTTATATTCATGAATTCTTAGCCTGTATTCTCTTGCTGTTATCGAACGACGAACGAGCAGCGTTGTTTGCTGCGCTCTAACTACGAACTACGTGCATCTCTTCCCAGCAACACTCCAAAACTAAGCTATTCTTAGTGAGCCTTGAAGTTAATACCCGGGCATTGACCTCCCAAGGAGGCATGTAATGTTATTCAACAAACGTATTCTGGTGGCACTGGATGGCGGCAGTCATTGTGTTGATGCCATCCATCGTGCACAAATGATGGCGACCAAAACCGGCTGTGAACTCGAAATCCTCTGGTTTGGCAATACATCGGCATGGCAGCCACTTGAGGAAGAAATTAAAGAACTTGAGAGTACTTGCCGAGTGTCCCGGCAGGTTAGCACCACGCATATGCTCGATAGCGTTAAAGAGATCTGGCAGGAAGATCATTTCACCTTATTGATCAAGGGCTGCGATCGAGAGCACAACACCGAGTCACTGTTAGCGCCTACCGATTGGAAACTCCTACGGGAGACTCCCTGCCCCGTATTACTTGTAAAACAGCAGAAACCCTGGACCGGAGGCCGTGTTTTAGCCGCAATTAATCCACTCAGTAGCGAAGAACATCAATCGCTACACGACCGAAGTGTCCTGATGCTGGCGGCCTTTATCGCTAGTGAGGAGAATGCAGAACTGCAGGCCGTTGTGGCTACACCTGCACCGATGCAGATGGCAGAACCCGAAGACCAAATACCAGAATTGATAGAGCAACGGGCGCGCGCTGCAGCAGATAAAATGCTGAAAAATATGAACCTGAAGACGCAACAGTTGCATATCGGTGAAGGACCGGCGGAATACTTAATTGCCCAGGTGGCTGGAGAGCAAGATGCAGCCCTGGTAGTAATCAGTTCATCTGCTCGCAACGGAATAAAAGGCGCCTTACTGGGGAATACAGCCGAACAGATACTGGATCGCCTCGATACCGATGTGCTGGTACTGCGGCCCGGCCTGGCTGAGCAGATGCCCGTGTATCATTAACGGCTAGTGGCTAGTGGCTAGTGGCTAGATTATAGGCTGCGGTGCGGTTCGTAAACTCTACCCAAAACGCTTCGCGGGGCATGCAAACCAGCACCCTACGATTTTATCGAACATGTAGGGTGCTGGTGAGGCACGAACCGCACCAAGCTTTACAGTACCACCAATGCGGACACATTTAATGGGCACACCGGAATGACTGGTCCTTTCTAATCGGTCTGACAAAGCAGATGCCCGTTATAGTGCGCGCCCTTCGGGCGCTTACAGAGGCTCACAAGACTTATTCACGGGCTCACTATTTATTATTGCACCACCGCTGAGAATGGCTTTGTGGTTGCGAAATCGCTATCCTCGAGACTGTAGCTTAAAACAATGCCTCAAAATCATGGAATGAATAAAAAAGCAGGTACCGCATGGATAGCACAGACCGCTCAATCAGGCTTTATTCTTTTGTCACCAGCCCCTACGGCTGGAAAGTTCACACCTACCTACTCTACAAGCGTCTCAGCTTTGACTTAAGCTATATAAGCCCGGTACGCGCCCGGAAAGAATTACCCCTGGGGCACCAGATACCGGTACTGCAGATAGGCAATGAAGCCAAAGCAGACTCTTCAAGCATTGGCATTTGGCTGGATCAACAGTTTCCTGATTCTCCAAGGATACTACCCGCTGATGAATTACTAAGGGCAGAAGTAATGGAGGCAGACCGCTGGATCTCTGATGTGTTGATTCCAACGCTGTTTTACTCCGAGTATCCGGTGTTTAATCGCTCACTATCGCGCACGCTTACAAATACACTGAAGATGGGCAGTTGTATCCACCACACCAGCCGTGGAGGCTTGCATCCAGGACTGAGATTGCTATGGCCGCTGATTATTCGTCAGGCCGGGTTTATTAAGCGGCTGGTATTGCCGTTAAAAGCGCAAGTCTCCGTCGGTCAGTGCCGTGCACAGGCATTTGAATGGCTCGAATCTCGCCTGCAAAGGCAACCCTATATCGTTGCGACGGAAACCCCTAGCCTGGCCGATTTAAGCGCCTGGCCACAACTGTATGTACCGCATGCATTGGGCCTGAAAGGAATGGATGATTATCTCGAATACCCCAGCATTACGCGCTGGGAAAAACAGATCCGAAGCCAAATTATAACCTCGGATCTACCGCCCCTGATCCCTGCTTCATTGCGTTAGCAGTAGCAGGGGCAATGCCACAAGACTGCCGGGCGTAAGACTAATCACCCGGCGACTTTTCTCAAAATCAAGTCCTCAATAACTCTTCCTCAATAACCCTTCTTCAATAGCTCTTCCTCAAAAATATGCCTCCAGTCGTGATTCAACACCACGACCGGCTAAGTCCGATGGAACCTAGTTAAGGCTTACCGTCGAGTTGATATCTGGAGCCTGAATGGTTTTGACGCTGCCATCGCTAAGCGTCACCTTCAAACTGCTAATTGCGTCGACACTGCCAAGACCAAAGAACAGGTTTGGAGACTGATCTGAAGCAAAGCCCGTACTCGGTGCTACCTGGCGGGTATAGGACTGGCCATTAGCTAGCTCTAACACGGCACGTGCACCCAGATATTCTGCGCTGTCGGGAATAACAACTTTCAGGAAATTGTTATCGCTTTCATTGATCAGGGCATGGGATGCACCAATCATATTCACCCAGATTACGTCGGGCTTGCCATCGTTATTGAGGTCTGCGATCAAGGTGGTTTGACCGTACTCCGAATTATTTAGGCCAAGCGAATCCAGATGATAGAAGCCCTTTTTTCCATTCTGGCTGAGTTGTACAAAGGCTTTGCCAGGCAGTTTACTGGCTTTATGCTTCGGCCACTTAACGTAATTCTGCGCCACCAGAAGGTCCAGTTCGCCATCGAGATTAATATCTTCAAACACGCCCCCCCAGCCAAAGCCATACTCGGTAAGGGAGTAATCTGCCGTAGCGTTGGTAAAGTTCATATTGCCATCATTGCGCAATAACAGCCATTCAAGCTCGACCTGCTGATCATCAGTCATATCGCCCCGGGTAAGGTCGGCTGGAATAGTTGCGCCGATGTTCGACAGGTAAAGATCCTGATCGCCATCCTTGTCAATATCGCCAATGCCGAGTCCCATCCAGTAGCCCAGGCCCGACGTGAAGCTGTTTTTCTCAAACTTCATAGCATCACCCTGCCTGAATATCTCCACATGTCCGGTGTTGTTCGCAACCACCAGATCGAGGCGTCCATCGTTATCGAGATCAACAAACGCCGAGTGGAAGGTGTTTTGCGAAGCGGCAACGCCGGCTTTTTCTGTGATATCAGTGAAAGTCGAATCGCCGTTATTCAATAACAGAATGTTCTTCTTAGCGTGCTCTACACTATTGAACGTTGACGCGACAAACTTCGATGGCGCAACAAAGTTACTGATATAAAGTTCCGGGAAGCCATCATGATTGAGATCGGCGGTTGTTATAGCCAGCGGCACCGTATCACTTGGCAGCTGAACATTCAGATTCTTACCGCTAAACACCCCATCAGAATTGGTATACAGCCAAACCCCGGATGCTTGCGCGACCAGTAGATCGACATCGCCATCGTTATCGATATCTATAGAAGTAGCGCCATAGGATGCTTCAATGCCATTCAGGTCGGCTTGCGGCGCGACATCGACAAGGGTGCCATTCTGATAGCGAAACAGTGAATTGGCTTGATCCTGAGTGCCTGAAACAAAAGCCTCCATGATACCGTCACCATCGATATCGATGATTGCTGCTCCGATGAAGGGGAAATTAGCACCCTTGGCTCGGTGCGTAAAATCAAGCGCGGCTTTTTTGAAAGGTTTAACGGCAGGCGCGTTTTTTGCCTCCCGAACATTCTCTTCCTGAGTGAAAAGACCGAGGCTATAGAGCATATAAGCAGCTACAGCGACAACAATTGCAAATACACCTAACAGTACTTTCTTCATATATCCTCCTTGATATAGTTCAGATTTAAATCATAGCGGCTATAACCTACTAAAGAAAGTGCCTAATCTATTCATAGTGCTGACTAAATTCATATACTTAGTGAGGTATCCAGGATTTAAACGATCGGCAGGAGTTCGCTTTTACTACAAAGATAAAGCTGTAGTCCCTTAACCATGGCTAGTTGAGCGAAGAAAAATAATTCGATTTTCTCTGCAGATACCGCAGAAATGTACGCCTGCAAAATACGCCGTAGTGCAACTGTTCACAAACCAGCGCGAGCTAAGAGTTAATATGCACTAAGTTGCTACGCACTCATACCCGGTACTCTCAGCAAAGGCCTATTATCTATAATTGACCTCTGCTTTTAGCAACTCTTGGCAGTAAACTGCAAGAGTCAGTGGGCAGGAAAGTCCGCCAGCGCACGTCTTACAGACTCTGCAATGTTATTCCTGGCACGCTCATCACTGACCTCATGATCAAGATCCTTTCTCGCAATTGAACGCCACAACAACTGATTGTTACCTGGGTGAAGAATATCAATAATCAACGTCTCTGATTCTATATATTCAACATTCGACCCCGTTGCACTGTAATCGGGGGACGACGGTCCGGTTAACCCATCTCGCCGGTTCCATTTGAACGAAGGGTCATAACCATCGTAATTGATGCGATAATGTACCTTGGTTCTAACCCCTTTCGTAATGCTGAAATTCACCAGATAATCCGGTGCTACAGCATCGACGCTGTACCCTTTGGCCTTAAGTTCCTTATCGATAGCCATCATTATGGTCGAATGGAATCGCTTATCGATATCCGTTTGACTGTGCATGCCCGACTTTTCATGCCATGCATATTGCTCAAGATTGACAAAGAAGCTGGGTGGTCTTTTTGGCTGGGTGGTGACTGTTAGCTGATTAGCGCAAGCTTGAATAAACATGACTATCAGAAAAATACTACTTAATCTCAGGTATCTCACAATACGTCCTCCCTGGACTTTATTTAAGGCCTGCGCCATTTGCCATCTTTCCATTGACAGAAAATATATTGGCCATCCGCCGAACGACCTTTTTTATCAATAACACTTATTGAGGTATTACGACAAGCACTCTACCCCAATGATATCGCTTCCAATGGCACGATGACCGCGAGGTTATTGGTGTTTGGATTTACCCATACAGCAGGAACCCCATAGGCACAATATGACAGGGAAAACCTCCCAACAGTAACCTTTATTGCGCATGGCAAAAGTGTAGCACTCTTTGTCCCGAAATTTACCTTTGGAAAAAACTCGGTACGACGGCAATCGACACCGTCAAGCTGGTAACTTAATTTAGAAATGATCGAATTTGGGATCTCGCCTTCGCTGTTATGCCAGACAACTGGCTCCTTATCATAACTATCGTCCAACGAAGATCGAATTTTTTTGCGATGTAAAAAAGGTTAGTCTTTCGTGCGAGATTATAGGTTGCGGTTCATTACTGACCACAACCTACTAAGCAGTAAAACTTAAAAATATAAGTATTACAGAGCAGCAGTCACGGTCACTTCAACCAGTACAACATCGCGTGCCATCATAGTTTCAACACAGGTGCGCGCTGGCGCACAACCTTCTGGTAGCCACGCATTCCATAGCTCATTGAAAGTGCCAACGTCTTGATTGTCCTTAATGTGAATCAATGCGGAAAGTATTTTACTGTTATCCGTTCCTGCCTCTTCCAGGTGATCGTCAATACGCGCTAATACAGATTTGGTTTGACCGGCGATATCTTCATTCATATCCAGGGCAACCTGGCCACAGAGGTAAACGGTATCGTTATGAATAACAATACGGCTCACTTTTTCGTTACTGCGTTTACGGATTATAGTCATGATGTGTTTCCATTAATTCAGGTGTACTGCAACGCCTGCGCATTGCCAAAAATTGGTTAAAGCCGTAACTATCCAGCCTGGTCATTGCACTGTTTGTACAGCTGAGCCTGACGGGCAGAAAGCCCTTACAGGGCAGCGATAATAGTAACTTCAACCAACACCGCATCATTAGCCATTGTCGACTGTACGCAGGTACGCGCAGGCGCACAGCCTTCGGGTAACCACGTGTTCCACAACTCGTTAAAGACAGCAACATCCTTATTGTCTTTAACGTGGATCAGTGCAGAAAGCAGCTTGCTGTTATCGCTGCCTGCTTCCTTTAAGTCATCATCGATGCTGGCTAATACTGCTTTGGTTTGGCCAACAATATCATCGCTGACATCGACGGGAATTTGACCACAAAGATAGACCGTTTCGTTATGGATCACTATGCGGCTGAGTTTTTCACCAGTACGTTTACGGATATGAGTCATCGGAAGGGTTACCTTATTTTTAAGAAATAAAAATAGCTCAGCATCACTAATAATTGAGAGCCTCGTGGCAGGCTTAAATGTGATGCCGAATGATCGTTGCGTGACAATTAAAGTCGTAATAAGAAGATAGCATGCCCCAACCAATCTCACTATGTGAATAGTTATCACATAGTGAGATACAACGAGATAGATCGTCGTTCGTCGATTGAAACCAGTCAGATTAACTCTGGATCTATTGCTCTAGTTAACAACAAATGTTCTGAGCCCGTTTAACAACTTTAATTACATCAGACACAAAACCATCATGAAGTGACCTCTATGTCGTCTTCAATGTTGGCTCCATCTTTCAGAAGCCCCGCATAAATACCCTCTAACTCCAATAGATCTTCATGGCAGCCTTGTTCCACAATCTTACCTTGACTAAGCACCAGGATAAGATCCGAGTTTCGAATAGTACTGAGACGATGCGCAATAGCGATGACTGTTTTCTGCTTAAATAAACGCCCTATCGCTTTTTGAATCAAATTTTCAGTAATGGAATCCACCGAACTGGTTGCCTCATCAAGCATCATTACCTGGCCGCCTTGAGCAACGGCCCGGGCAAAAGAGATCAACTGTGTCTGACCAGCCGACAGGTTGCTGCCACTGTTCCTTAACTGAAACTCATATTGACTGGGTAACTCCATAATAAAATCATGAGCGTATACATACTCTGCCGCATCCACGACGGCTTCATCGCTAATGCCTTCGTCGCCTAGAGAGATATTAAAATGGATATTTTCTTCAAACAGGAACACATCCTGCTGCATCAGAGAAAACAGATGCAACATGGATGCTTTTGGAATCCTGGACAGCTCTATTCCGTTTAATAAAATACTGCCTTCATAGTCCAGATAAACCTTATTCATAAGCCGAATGATCGTGGACTTTCCCGATCCGGTTGTACCCACCAGCGCCAACTGTTCCCCCTTGTGCAGGGTGAAAGACACATCATCTAAAACATAAGGCCCCGTTTCACCATAGCGGAATCGTACATGTAGAAATTCCAGCGTTTCAAATGTCGCCAGCGACAGTTCGATTTCTTCAGCTGGTAACAGTGACCGACCGTCCTCTTCCTGAGGCTCTAAAAACAACTCCTCAATGTGCTCAAAAGCAGCAAACGAACGCTGAATCGATGCTATCTGCGAAGTAAAATCGCGCAGGGGTATAAATATCTTTTCCAATGTATTAATGAAGGCAATCAAAACGCCCAGCGTCACCACACCTGCCAGGATTTTACCGGCGCCATACCAGATGATTAGACCGATGGTGATAGAAGTAATACCAGTAATGACTGAGAACAGAATGGCATCATACTTATTAGTTTTAAGCTGAGCCCGCATGAACTCAGAGGTATAGTCCTGATATTTGGATTCCACCTCTTGTTCGGCACCATATAATTGAACCGTTTTAACGCCCAGCAGGCATTCCTGCAAATATCCCGTACTCTTAGCCAAAGAAGAGCGGGTAACTATATACATTTCCCGAAGTTTATTGCGAACATAATGGGTGAGATACAAAACCGGCGGAAATACGATCAATACAACCAACGTCAGTTGCCAGTTGATATAAAACATAAAGATCAACACCGCCAGCGTGTTAATAGAGTCCTTCACCAGCCCCAATATACCCAGCACAAACGATTCACCAATCACCTCAAGGTCACTGGTCAGACGCGATAAGGTCACGCCGGTTGGCGTTTTATCAAAGTATGCGCGGGGCAAGTTAAGTATGCGTTTGAACAGCACCTCCCGCATGTCAAACACGGCTCGCTGCCCTGTCAAACGCAGACAATAAGAGTAGATAGCGTCGGCAATATAATTGATCACCAGAACCACCAGCATGGCGCCGATAATCACTGCCAGTCCATCAAACTGTCTCAATATCAGGTGTTCATCAATTACCTTGATTACCAACCATGGAAACAGCAAGTTAGCCGCTACCGACAACGGCATCATAGCGAGCCCGATCAACGCTGTTTTTTTGTAGGCCGACGCAAATTGATAAAAATGCTTAAGATAGTGTATATCCATTGATTTGATCATGCCGCAGTCTCGGATTCATGTTGTTGCAACACCCAGGTTTCACGGTAATAGCTTGAGGACAACAGCAATTGGCTATGCGTGCCCCTGGCAATAATTTCACCCTCCTCCAGCACCAGGATTTCATCCATATTTTCAAGTGCACTAATTCGATGAGACACCACTAACAGGCTTTGTTCTTTTATGCGGTTAAACACCCCCTTGAGAATGGTCCGCTCAGTTTCATAGTCCACCGCTGAAAGCACGTTATCCATGATAATAAGATCGCGGGAGGTTAATAATGCTCGAGCAATACTCAAGCGTTGTTTTTGCCCTCCAGAAAGTATAATGCCTTTTTCACCGATGATGGTTTGTTGGCCGTCAGTGAATCTTAGAATGTCCTCTCTCAATTGACTCAACTCAAGTACATGCTGCACATCAACATCGTTTGGGCTGTTGTACTCCTTATCCGCACCAAACTGGACATTTCCAGCAATAGTGTCAGAAAACAAATAGGGATCCTGTGTTATCGTTCTGACGAAGGTCCGCCAGTCTTGCCGGGACATTTGAGTGATATCCACATCACCCCAGAAAATTTGCCCCGAGTCCACGGCCAGATGGTGATTCAAGCAGTTTACCAGCGTGCTTTTTCCAGAACCGATGCTGCCCAAAACACCCACTTTTTTACCTGCAGGAATAGTGAAGCTTAGGTTCTTTAACAGGGTTTTATTTGGCGATTGATTACCTTCTTTCTGCTTATCTTCGGGGGCGCCTGAATTAACGGTATTTTCATCAGGGTATCGATAGCTCAAATTCTTGACGACTAACGTGGCTTTTTTTAAGGACTGTTTTTTAGTTTCACCCAGTTGGATAAGGTCTGCTTCTGGCACCTCACTGTTTAAAATAGTCAGCACGCTGTCAATGCCTATCATGGCCATTTGAAACACCGTAACAATGCGCCCCAGGTGCATCAGTGGCAGCGCCAACAATACCGAGTAGGCCAGAAATGCGGTTATTTCGCCCAGGGTTAATTCTTGCTGTAATAAAAAAAACCCTCCAAGCCCCAGAATCAGCACTTTCATTAAATAGTTTGCATAGTCGAGTATAGGCATTACAAACGTCTGAATCTTTGCGATTTTTATAGTGCAGTCATAGAGACGCTCATTCACCGTTTTAATTTCAGCGGCTACCCAGGGACCCATTTGCTGGTTTTTAATCAAGTCGATACCCGATAAATAATTCATCAACTGCTCAGACAAATCCTGTAAGTGAGTTAACCGTCGAGTGTGTAACGCCCTTAATTTCCTGAAGCCCATACGAAAAAAAACAAAGGCCACAATAATGGGAATGATCGAATACAGCGTCAGCTCAGGAGATATTTGCCACATCCAAATGGGCGTTAATGACAAGGCAAAAAGAATGTTAAAGAGTTGCAGGAAGCCAACCCCGTAGAAAAGACGTATTCCATTGATATCATTATTGATAATCGATATCAGCTTGCCTGATGGAAATTGATTATGGAATGAAGTTGGCAAGCGGTTCAAATGATAAAACAAATCATTTTTTAGGGCTGCTTCTGTGATCCTCCCCGGATTCAAAGCATAAATTCTCGACATAACTCGTACAACAACCATCACTACCGAAAGAATGATCACCCACTGTACGTTTGCTACTAAATCACCTTGTGATTCGATGGATGGCTGATTCAATAAATCAACTGCCAATTTAATATAGCGGGGAATTTCCACCTGCAGATAATTGACTATAAAAATACAAGTAACAGCAAAAAGATAAAAATATTTATTCAAAAATAAATAATGAAGAATAAATTGAGATTTAGTCATCTGTGGCTATACCCTCATCACTGTTCAATTGGTAACGCTCAATACAGGCGTCAACAATCAATTTCCGGGCATCACCCTGTTTATTCAACTGTTCCAACAACCAGCTCGGCAGTCGAATAGGTTGTGTTTTGATGCCAGGCTTACGCCCACATCCAGAGCGCTTACCGCCATGGTCACAACAGCCACCATGCGGTTTTTGCGATTTAAAAGACAAGATGAGTACCCTTCATGGAATAATATCGGCTAAACAGCTTGATAAGCGTACGCTTATCAAGCTGTTTAGCAATGATCAAATTCCAGGCATGGCCTGAACAAGCGGCGAATAATCCAAACCCCGCTTGAAAAATGGCATCAATCCCCCCCTACTACTGCCATGGAATGTTTATTACTGCAGCCAATTGCGGCACACCGCAGTTTTTGTATACCTCAGTCACAGTGAACGAATAAACTTTACTGAAGATGCGTTCTGGCGGCATCTATCAGATCTAACACTCTCGCTAAATACGGCTCTTTGGGTCTGAAACTGCTATCAGTTTTTCGCTTAAAATCTCTTTCCAAATGAGAGATCAACCGCTTTAGCCGCCACTGATGTATTCCAAACAGCGCTTGCAATGGATCAATGATCAAACCGGAAAAACAGGCAACTACGGCTAATAACACCAGGGTTATCGCGATACTGGCGAAAGTCACTGTGGCACTTGGCGTGACGGGCACAAATGTATAATAAACCTGGCCTAACCAGGGTCCGGCCCAGAACTCATCAATAGCAAGCCCTTTAGCCACCTCCGTGGCGGCATACAGGCCAATCGCTAAACCACCCGGTGTGTATTTTTGAAATGCAAAGACGCCCACCAGCATGCTGATTACAGAATTTGCAATATCCGCCGAAGCTGTGCGGCTCACCGCATAATGATCCAGTGCTTCATCCACCAGCTTGTTAATTTGCCGGGATAAGGCTTCATGTGTCTTCTTATCCAGCTCAGGAACATTCAGGGATTTTTTCAGGGCAGCAACGATAGCATCATGTAAACCATCCGCATCGCCCTCTTGTATAGGCCTTTGCAGCAACTCCCGATATGACACCGACACCAGATAATCCTGTACCTCGGTATCCAAACCCGCTGGCATTGATTTCAGCAAGCTGGCAATACGCGTCCAGCCTATGCGATGACACCCCCAGGATAGCAACATAAAGAGAAGATAAAACGGCGCCCAGAACAGATTTAGCGGTGCCCGTAACAGATCCCAGCCCATCGCATGGCGATTGGTGTGAAGCGCTCCGGGATAACGGAAATGACACTCTACAAAAGGCGATACCCTTGCTCGGCAATCATTAAAGTAGCGCCTTGAACCTTCGTCAATGGCTGCATCTAACAGTTTTTCGACATCAACAATAGAGGGTGACGTTTCGGACATATTGGCTCAACAAAGTAAAAGGGGCTCAGGCTGTAAGGCCATTATAATTCAAACAAAACCCGCAGATAATTCCGATAGGCGAGCACTTGTTTAACCAGAAGACCATTGTCCTGAAAAGCACGAGAAAGAATAATACCTCCTTCAATACTGGAAATAAATTGATCAGCCAGGGCATCGATAGAGGCATCCCCCTTTATCGGATATTTTTTCAAAACATTATCTAAACGAGTGGAGATCATATTGCGCCAGCTGAGTAGCCCCTGCTTTATCAGCTCACGCATAGCGTCATCAAGTTGATGGCTCTCGTAAGTAAAACTAACCACCAGACACCCAGGATGGGTTTCCTGTAACTGACCCATCATTTCGGCGAATAATTTAAGGAAAATAAGCAGCTGGTGTAACGGATCTTCACTTAATTCATCAGCCTGTTTCAGAAGATCAGAGAAAATGGCTTCATCCTGTTGCAAGTAGCGCTCAACCAGCGCATATGCCAGCCGGGACTTGCTATCAAAATGATAAAAAAAACCGCCTTTGCTTATCGCGGCCATCTCAAGAATGTCTTCAATGGATGTGCCTGCGAAACCCTTTTTCAGAATAATTGCTTCCGAACATTTCAGGATCCGCTCACGACTACTATTTGATCTTGGCACCATTTAACCCTACTTAACTGTACCACAGGTATAGTAATGGCCTTTTGCACCTCAACAATCCTTCGTAAACTTTCGATAAATGGATCTAACCTATTCATTTATAAACTCTTTTATAGGCACAACATTTCCACACCCTTGGTCCACTGCTTTTCTCATACTTGGATTATAGACTTAACTCCTAATGCACATGCATAGCAATTGAATAAATAACACAGGAGGAAGTAGCGATGAACACACTACTTACACATTTGCCACAAAACAACGACCAGATTTTCCTAACAGATGGTGGTTTAGAAACCACTCTCATATTTCATGAAGGTATTGATCTACCTTATTTCGCGGCCTTTGTTTTGATAAGTACTGAAAATGGTCGGGAAACGCTAAAGCGATACTATGAGCCCTACGCGGCGTTGGCTGTACGTTCACATACCGGCTTTATACTGGAAAGCCCTACCTGGCGTGCAAATTCGGATTGGGCAGAAAAGCTCGGCTACAATCCCGAGCAATTGGCTGCAGCAAACCATGATTCAATATCGTTGTTAAAGGAAATTAAAGATGAATTTGAAATACCAAATAGTCCTTTCATTATTAGTGGCTGTATTGGGCCACGTGGAGATGGTTACAAAGTAACCGATATGATGTCCGCAACAGAGTCCGAAGCGTATCATCGCCAGCAGATCCTTACCTTCGCACAAAGTGGCGTAGACTTGGTGGGTGCAATCACCATGACCTATCCCGATGAGGCCATCGGTATTGTTCACGCGGCTAAGGAATCGAACCTGTCGGTGGTGATTTCGTTCACTACAGAGACCGATGGCAGACTGCCAAACGGGTCGTCGCTGCAAGAGGCCATTGAAACAGTCGATGCCGCAACTGATAACGGCCCTGCATATTACATGATCAATTGCGCTCACCCCGATCACTTTCGTCAAGCGCTTGAGGATAATGCCACCTGGGTACAGAGAATACAGGGGGTCCGTGCCAACGCCTCACGAATGAGTCATGCGGAACTGGATGGGGTAGAAGCACTCGACAGCGGTAACCCGGAAGAACTTGGCAAGCTTTATCAGGAACTGCGTCATCATTTTCCGCAATTTAATGTGCTAGGCGGATGCTGTGGTACAGACCATCGACATATCGGACACATCTGTCAGAGCTGTTTGCATTGATAATTAACGTACAACAAACCAAAGTACAAGGTCGTCGTTCAGATAGGTTGCGGTGCGTCCCTTAGCGCAACCTATCCAGACAAATGAACTACTGCGCCAGCTTACATTCAACTACTTCGCGCATACCCTCTGCTTCAGAAACCATTTGTATACCGGCCCCTCCGACGAATACACCCATCTTTATATATTGCTCAGCAAAGTAATTTTTCCCACCACTGGCGTGAAACGTAATGCTGTTATCGCTAAATTCAGATTCAGTCGACAGTTGATGCTCGCCAGGGGTGATATCTTTGTAAAAGTACACTTTATTAGCGGTTTCACCAATTTCTGAACCATCCAGATACACCGTTTTCTTAAGCGCCTGGCCAACAAATGTATTTCGATAAACATATAAACCTGCTTTATCACCCTCTGGCTGCATAAACTCTTTACGGGCAGCATCCTGATCACTGGAAGCCATAGGGACAGAAGAGCATCCGGATAATACAGAGGCTGAAATTATTGCGCTGGCGATTAGTATTTTTTTAAGCATGGATAATGCCTTTTAAGTGGTTACTTGGTTGTTCATCGATAACACGTATATCAGCAACCTGGTGTTAGCCCTGTCCAACGGCATACGCTTATTAAGAGATCTGGTCAGCTCTTTCAGCACCAATGGAATTGGCATGCGCATTTCTCCAATCCTCAACCTCCCTGAAGCCTGGCAAATCCCTAATTGTATGTTCAGTGAACTCAAGCAGCTCTTCATCTGACAGCTCAAAATTTATTTCAAATCGACAGGGCTGGTTTACATGCCAGGGGGTATCGGTAAAAAGTTCCAGGCGATTCCCCTCAGGGTCGCGAAAATAAATAGACCACGTAGTGCCATGTGAAACCGTCTGTATTGTTGCTGAGCTAGACAACAAGGCTTTGTGGAACACTCGTAAATTGGCAATCGAATCAATTCGAAAAGAGATATGGTCAATAGGGCTTTCTAGCTGTTTATGAGACGGCCTGGGATTTAGCACCAACTGATGGTGTTCTGCAGGATTTCGGCTTAAAAATACCATCCCACCTTTACCTTCCCCCCTATCGGTCACGACGAAGCCAAGATGTCGTGTATAGAATTCTTCCATGCTTAGGATGTTGCGGACATAAAGCTCAAAATGACTCAAGCAGATGTTGGGAAAGGAAAAGCTTTCCGAATTGTCCATACTGATACTTATCTCCTAACGCTTACGGCAAAGCTGCGTAGTACTGCCTGTGATTATTAAGCATGTTAAATGCCCCCATCCCTGACTGCCGAACCTAATGGCTTATCTTCCTCCATGCACTTTGCTGGGTCAGGTTCTTGCATATTCCATTCTTTAGCAAAGCTGCAAATTCGAGACTTAAACCGTAGCCTTGCAGGACACTCGCCCAGAGCACGAATTTCTTGCTGCGACTTCTCCACACACTCAAGCACACCTGGATGAATTGAATCGTCAGTCTCGTACTTCCAGAAACAGGAGTCATAAGCCCACAGAATGGCTTGGCCTGATACCTTACACTCTTCGGCACTAACCGAGAGGGAAAAAAGAACTAGTAGGAGAGGTGCAATCTTCATCTAAATACTTAACGCCTACCTGAACAGGCACATACAACGGGCAGTTTATAGCGGTTTAAATTGCAAAAACGGCACGACAGTAAGTATCCTGATTACTGGTTTTATTAGCACTCATGTCCATAGCGCCCACCTTACTTCAATTAACCTATGAAGCATTTCGTTGTCTTTTTTAAACTCTTGTTCGTCTTCCGGGCTATGCCGCTCTCCTGAAGAGCGAAAAATCCACCAATCATATAAGGCTTGCAGTTCGTTTTTCGCTTCTTTGTATTGTGCGTTAAAATCCCAATCAATGTGTCCATCGAGTAACTTTTCGTTTTCCACACAGTCTTTCAATAACTGAAAGCAAGCATGCAACATTACATGGTCTTTATCGCACCAGTCTTCATTTAGGCTTTCAATTTTTAATAGATTACTCGGGCTCTGTTCAGCTTAAAAGTTGTTACACCCAGTGTCCGGCAATTCGCTCT
>JBALVQ010000033.1:0-54586 GCA_036960915.1 Amphritea sp. | reverse complement strand
CCCCACCCTGAAGCCCAAGCCGATGTCAGCTTTCGAGAATTTGGTAGATGAAGTAGAGCCCTGGACGGTCGATCTCTAATGACCGCGGTGTGTCAACTCCGTCGCTCAGATGCTGAGTTTCGACTGTAAATTCCTCAAATTCAGCATCTATGTATCCTTTGTCATACAGTGAATTCACAGCCATTTGGGCTTTTTTCTCCGTGGAGAAACGACCTATGTACTCACAATTGCCGTCATCGTTCGTGTAATGAACGAAGTATTCTTTCGTTCTACTCATACTGCTCCCCCCTTCGAAAGGAGTAAACTGAACACTCAGCCTGTAAGACCTGTACGTACCACCTCGAACCGATAGTTGGCATTTCCAGTCCCCGCCCCCTTAATTTGTAATATTCTTGCGTGCGGCATTATCTTTGTTAATCAGCCTCAATATCTTTAACTTTTCTCCAGATTGGCCATTGCATACCGCTTAACGTTTCGCCCCGCTCAAGAAATCCTAACCGCTCAAGCTCTTCGCATCGGTTGGAGAATTCGCCGATCAAGTAGTGCCAGAGGTTCATCGGCATATTTGTTACCAATTCGACACTATCCCTACATGTTGCCGCTTCCAATTCTTTAAATGTCATGTGGACTCTCCGCTTCCTTTTCCATCTCCTTTCTGTCAATTCAGGCAGCAGTTGATGGTGTTAGCAGCCGAAATAGACACCGACTATCTCTTGTGACAACGTGTAGAACCTGAAATGGAAATGGCGGTAACCAGCGAGGAATGGGCCCCTATATACCTTGCCCTTCACTCGCCGCTGTAGTGCTTCAATGACCGCCCCTTTAATCGGTCCTCTATCCAGCTCTTTACTAATTAAAGTAGTTGATGCATTGGAATTACTCCCTAAGACTTTTACCTATTTATTTGCTGCTATAGAGATGAAGAATTGATTGATGAGACTAGTCTTGTCGAAAGGCAGCTTATGGCACAAACCGTCCGCTCTGTATAAATGAAAAAGGCCCCATCACATTGCGGGTGGGCATTCTGGTATGGAGCAAACTCAGGTCGTAGCCTGGCGTCAGCAAGCTGCCCTTGGAGTTTGCTCGATAAGTCGGTCAAGCATACGATCACCTCCTTTAATCAGGGAGTTAATCTTCTCGCCAGCGCCTCCCTGGTAGACGGATGACGAAACGCGTACCTTACCCGGCTCAATGTCAAATCCAGTCAACCACAGGAAGTAGTCTTTCAGATTAATAGTTGTTGATAAGCAATGGATGAGTCGCCCCTTTCCGCTAATCTGCTTCCACCTTCTCTAGCCTGATCTCAAACCCAATTCTGGCATTAGTGGGATGCAGCCTTGCCTTGCATGGGATCCAAGCCGGAATGACAGTGTCTAACAATGCGGATGGCTTCTGCATAACAATCTAATGCGCCATAACAGAATCAATAATGGCTTTAAAAAGGTAGTTTACTGCACGGAGAATGCTCTTTATCGCCCATATTGTGTGGTTCTGATGCTTGATTTAAGTTATGCAACAGTCCTAATGAGCTTCAAACCTGATGTGACCTGTTTATGCGACCTATTCACGAACTTCTCAGTCGTATCCGATGGGATCCAGAATTTGGCCAAGGGGCGTTTGAAATCGCCTACGACGACCATTTAGAGTCCCGGTGGGTGCGTACTGCCTTAGACGAGATCGATTATGAGGGTGGCAGCAGCTTTATGTTTGAGGCATTGAACCAGGAGGGAGAGTCAATCTCTGTACCCCTGCATCGAATACGGGCCGTGTATAAGAATGGGCGTTTGATATGGTTAAGAAGTGCTGGTCAAATCTCCAGATAAATCCATGCTCTCCTTACCCAACAACTACATACTCTTTGTTAAAGCGGCACCTAAGCGGAAAAAATAGTCCGTAAAAGCCACATTAATACGTTCACGTTGCTCCCCCATCGGATACAACCCTTTTTGTGCTTCAGCGGTTGCTTTAGTCCCGGACACTAAAAAGTTGTTAGTGATTCCCGCGTCCTGAATAAATGCTTCAAATGCACGTGCACAGAGCTCTTCCGGTTGACTGTAGTAAACACAACCAAGCGTGCTGTCGACTTGAGCGGATATGCGAAACAAGTCACTGGGGGTTTTCCCCTCTTCATCCAACATGATATTTCTGAAACAGGTAAAAAGAAGATCATTCAGGGGATGAGGAACTGGGGTCGCTTCTGATAGCCAGGCCTTAGATGCAAACATCCCTTGTGGCGCATCGCTAAAAGCTTTATCTGCGAGGTAATGATCCAGCGCATGAAACCATTCGTGGGCAATGCTCCCGGGACCCGCATTTTTAGCCAGGGAAAAGCATCTCGCAGCCGGCTCATAGTGAGCAGCAACGCCAGGCCGTCCGCCAATCCCATATTGCAAAGACAGTGTTCCCCGCAGCGAGATTAGGGCCTCAGGACTACGGAGTATTGTCATCAGATCAACCAGAGCATCGTGAAATAAACCACAAGCGCGATCCCGCTCCTCCTGCGTAACCCAACGACCTATCCGGATGGAGCTGAAATCGAACCGCTTCCTGACATCGACAAAACTTACCGGCTGATCATTTCGCACTTCGGGGCCGCGACGATAAAACTGTCGGGTTAACGTCATTGCTTCACCTTCTCTATAAAAACCGCACTACAACACACTACTCAACTTAGTCAGATGATTTAACGGTTAATTTCCAGCCACTCACGAGGAGACAGGCCGGTTTTTTTACGAAACACCCGCGCCAATGCCGAACCATTTTCATAACCCACCTCATTCGCAACCAGTGCCACAGATTTATTTTTCTTAAGCAAGCCCTGCGCAATCGACACGCGCCAATCGAGGATGTAGTCGCCAGGTGTCTGTCCAACTACATTTCGGAAGACTTCGGCAAACTTGGAACGCGACATCAACGCCTGTTCTGCCAAGGTATCCAGCGTCCAATGGTGTTGAGGCTGCTCATGGATCGCCATTAAAACCTTGGCAAGTTGCGGATGTGAAAGACCGGCCATCATGCCATGATCGATTGATCCTTGCTCTAAAACGTGACGCAGTACCTGAATCAGGAAGATGTCGCACAAACGATCGATCATTACCCGTCGGCCGCAACGGTCGCTAAACGCTTCATCAAATACCCAGCGTGCAGCACTACTGAGCAATTCACTGTCATCTAAAGGGAATAACAATAACTGCGGTAAAGCCGCAACCAGGGGGTTCCTGAAGTTGTCCTGATAACTGATATTGGCACATACCAGTTGTGGCAGATCTGATTTGTCCGGGATAAACCGGTGTTGTACCCCGCGCGGCACAAACATTACCGTAGGCCGGGTCAGTTCGGTTTTCTCCCCGGTGACATGAATCAACGTCAGACGACCTGATTTAAGCAGGTGTAAATGGCCATACTGCTTACCGTCTTCAGAGAAGTCTTCAAAACCACACAGTTTGCCACTGAAAAACACATTGGCATTGATGGAAAATCGTTCAAGAATGACTGACAGTTGGTCCATGATGCAACACTCTCTCCTGGGCAAATCTTAGTAATACAACGATCATTTTCATTAACTTTGGACGATTGGATTCAAAGTATAGACGATTTAATCCCATTACCCCAGAAATACAGCGTATCTTTATTACCACGGCCAAACGCCGTAATTGATATTCAAGGTGACCACCAGGCACCTAGCTTAACTGGAGTATGCACGATGAAACTTGCTAACGTATTTAAATCTGTTGTCGCCGTTTCAACCCTAGCCCTGAGTAGCATGACGTTTGCTGCCAATATTGAAATGAATGCTGACAGTAATGATATTGCGATTAAAGGCTACGACACGGTTGCCTACTTTACCCAACACAAACCGGTTAGCGGCTCTGCCGACTATACCGCAACGTATAATAATGCCATCTATCAATTCTCAAGCGCTGAAAATCGTGATCTGTTCCGCGCTAATCCTGCTAAATACGCACCGCAATACGGTGGTTACTGCGCCTTCGGTGTGACAGTGGAACAGAAATTTGATACCGATCCAACAGCCTGGCACATAGCCGATAACAAGCTTTATCTAAACCTCAACCCTGATGTGCAGAAAAAATGGCTCACCGATGTCAGTGGCTATATCAATACAGCTGAAGAGAACTGGCCTGAAATAAAGGGTAAAACGGCTGCTGAATTAGACATCTAACAAGCCTGAAAACCCAACGTCGGGTACATGCGTTGATGCACTGTTTAACAGGCAAGATCCGGTTCCCCCACTGTAAATCAGTGCCTGTGACGTGTATTCGATAACTCTTCGGACTAGTAACTCGCTAGAAATAAGAGTTGAACCCGACGTTGGACCTTGTGATTTGCCCCCCTCGCAAGCTCTGTTATGGCATTTTTTATGAAAACTGAGGAATACGAAGATGAATAAACAACTGATCGCCAGTACTGCACTGGCTGCCGTTCTAGCCAGCGGTGTGGTAACACCTGCCGCCGCAGGTAGCAAAGAGAAGTGCTACGGCATCGCCGAAGCCGGTCAAAATGATTGCGCTAATCTGGCTGGTACCCACTCCTGTGCGGGTCAGTCGACTCTGAATAACGATCAGGGTGAATGGAAACTGGTAACCAAGGGGAGTTGTGTAGAACTGGGTGGTTTAACCAAAAAAGAAGCCAAGAAACGTTATCAAGCCAGTAAGGCTTAATTGATTTTTTTAAGTTTAAGGTGAGATCAGGACAATGAATCAACCATCGGTTATTGCGCCTCTTATGGTCGGTGTCGGCTTAAGACACCAGCATTTCCATGACGTCCTGATCGCCCCTTCTCAGCTGGACTTCATTGAAGTTCATTCTGAGAACTTCTTTGGCAAGGGCGGCGCAGCGTTGCATATTCTTGACCAGGTTCGTGCCCTGCTGCCGGTAAGCTTACACTCAATAGCCCTGGGATTGGGGTCAGAGACCAATATTCCCGAAGCCTATCTGTCTTCGCTGCGGCAACTGAGCCACCATATCGATCCCTTTTTGATGTCGGATCATGCCTGTTTTAGCTGGGGCCAACATCACAACCAGGTATTAAGCATCGGCGACTTACTGCCCATTGCCCACAATCAACAGAATATTAATCGCATGGCTGACAATATCAATCGGGTACAGGATCTCTTGGGCCGTGCATTAATCGTTGAAAATGTTTCTGCCTACGTTACTTTGCCCGGCAGCATTATGACCGAAGCCGAGTTTCTCGCCCACTTGCTGGACAAGACCCAGGGCAAACTTCTATTAGACATCAACAACATCTGCGTCTCCGCAAGCAACGAAAATGCAGTAGATATACAGGCATATGTGCGTCAATACCTGGCACAACTTCCACAGAATGCAGTCGGCGAATATCACCTGGCGGGCTGTACTCCGGCAGCAGAAGGACAATTGCTTATTGATGATCATGCCCAACCGGTTTCGGAAACAGTCTGGGAGTGTTTCAAACTGGCATTGGAACGCTTTGGCCCGGCACCAACACTGATTGAATGGGACAACAATCTCCCGCAATGGCAAGTACTGGTTAACGAAGCCCAAAAAGCCAGACAGGTCGCTAAATCCGTTTTAGAAAACTCAAGCTGCACCTCATCAGAAGCGAACGAGATTGCAGGGGTTGAATAATGGTTAGCGAGCAACAGTTACTCATAGAAGCGATTTACGGCCGTGAAAACACCGGGCTCTGCCCTGAAGGTGTGGACATTTATCGTAACAATCTGACAGCCAGTGCCCGGCGTGCCTTAGCCATCAGCTATCCGACAGTCGTAGCATTGCTGGGTGAAGAATTGTTTGCGCTCTGCTGCCAGCAATTTCTCAGCAGGACACCGCCGACTGATGGCGACTGGGCTCAATGGGGGGATCTATTTACAGTTTTTTTAAGCGCTCATCCGGCGCTAAAGGATTATCCCTACATCTGCGATTGCGCCGAATTGGACTGGAAACTGCATCAGGCAAACCAGGGTGCTGACCAGTTACTGGATCAATCGACACTGGGATTGCTCGCCAATGGAGATCCACACGCGTTGCATATCGAATTCAATATGAACCTGAATTTGGTTATCTCCGCATTTCCCATTGAATTGATATACATGGCTCATCACAGCCCCCTGGAGTCACAACGTCAGCTGGCAATGGCTCAGGCGAAAGTCAAAATACAACAAGGGGGTGCAGAAACGGTTTTGGTTTATCGCCCACAGTTCAAGCCCCTGTGTAAGGGCATTAGCGAAGCTGAAACGACCTTTATAGCCACCTTAATCGCCGGGTATTCACTGGCTGATGCGCTGGATGCAGTCAGTGAAGATAATTTTTCGTTTCAGCAATGGCTGATCAGTGCCATTGAAAACAATCTGATCGTCAGTTTTCGAGTTGCTAACGCAGATAAATCGGTATCTTAAGTAGAGGAAATATGATGAGCGTATCTACCACACAAATTAGCCGCACCTATCAGGGACTCAGTAACCAGATTGATTGCTTACAACCCTTAGCACTATTATTTGCGCGGCTGTATGTTTCCTGGGTATTTTTTACTGCAGGCCTGACCAAACTGCGTGACTGGGACAGCACCCTGTTCTTATTTGAAGAGGAATATCAGGTGCCAATTATCCCCTATGAACTGGCAGCCTATCTGGGCACGGCCGGCGAAATTATACTGCCCGTATTATTAGCTCTGGGGCTGGGCAGCCGCTTCGCAGCACTGGGGTTAAGCTGTGTAAATATTGTTGCAGTACTCAGCCTTGAAGAGATTGCTCCGGCTGGCTTGAAGGACCATATTTTATGGGGAACATTACTGGCCCAAGTAGTCATTTTCAGTGGCGGATCTTTTAGCCTGGACAAGCTGATCAAAAACCGCCAAAACAATTGAAAGCGCGGTCACATCAACCGATAGAATATTTGCTATAAGAGCAGATTAGTCAGGCTGTAGCCTACCTTTGAAAGGCAGGCTACATCAAGCTCTGAAGCTACTCCACTAATCCGGCCTCAGTCAGGTATTTAACCATTCCCTGAATATTCAACGGACGCCAGTCCTTATATTGCTGCCAGTCACTGTAGGCCTCCAATGACAACTCTTCGGTAATCTGTTCAACCGTTTTACCCGCCTTCAATGCAGCTAATACTCCTGCCCGCAGGTCCTCTACGTAAATGCGCGCCTCAGTCAGCTCTTCGGGAGTTCCGATACGACCATGTCCCGGTGCGAAAATCTCGAATTCCAGCGTCTCGGCCTTTTTCACCTGAGCGATAAAGCCGTCAATATTAGCGCCGCCAAAATCCCGGTATGGCAGGCGTTTCGGAGCGGCAACATCAACGATAAAGGCCACGTTCTCAGGCCTGACAACAACCGCAATCATGTCTTGTCCGTGACCAGGCCCCAGATAGGTCAGCTCAATAGTCTTACCGCCCAGTGACAAGGTGTGGGTATCTTCGAAACGAACCTCTGGAGCGACACCATCAATGCTGTCAGGCGCATTTGCATGCGCGATGACCTCTGCGTCATCGGCAAATGTGGCCCCGCCCGAAGCATGGTCGCCATGCGAATGGGAATAAATCAGATGCGTCACCGGCTTGTCCGTAACGGTAGACAGGTTCTCCTTCAGCCAGGATGAGGCTTCGTTGTTGATCGGGTCAACCACAACCGTTCCTTCTGAGGTGGCAACCACCAGCGAAAAATGAAAATTGTTTTGGAATCTATAGACATCACCGGATACCTGTACAATCTCGCGTTTTACGTCTTGTGCCAATGCCGATGCTACTATGGCAAAGGTCCCCACTAGCACTAATAACAATTTCTTCATCGCAGTATCCTCCTGCTTTTTTTGAAACAGTATAGTGCCAATTTGAGCAGTCATAGCTGCCTGATACATAGATATAGCCAATTAAGCCGTAGTACCTTCAAACGACGTTACTGCAGAGTTAACTGGATTTGTGCTCATTTGCCAGCTTCTGCTGTCGCATCAGGTTAATCAGGCTACCGGCGAGTATCATCTTAACCTGGCGTGGGCTTAAGGCATGTTCTACCTGGTACTGAGTCTGTCGGGTCTGGTTTTCCAGGGTAACAACGGGCTGTCCCTGCGCCAGGGCAGCACGAATACCGGGTAAGCTGAAACTATCCCCCTGTTCGATACCTTCCCAGTCTTCAGGATCGGCGAAGGTAAGGGGTAAAATGCCGAAGTTGATTAAGTTTTGCCAGTGAATGCGTGCAAAGCTTTTGGCAATTACCGCCCGCAGGCCCAGATAGCGAGGGGCCAGGACAGCATGTTCACGACTGGAGCCCTGACCGTAATTGTGGCCACCGACGACGAAGGAACCCTGTTGCTGATATTGCAGGGCACGCTCATAGTAGCTCTCATCGATGCGACTGAAGGTATAGCGGCTGATAGCTGGGATGTTGCTTCTAAAGGGCAAAATTTGGGCACCGGCGGGCAGTATTTCGTCGGTGGAGACACCATCTCCCATTTTTAGCAGTAGCGGGCCTTGCAGGCTCGCCGGTAACGGCTCCAAGTTGGGCAGTGGCTTTATGTTGGGGCCTTTTTCCAGCGCGATCCGGGGGCCTTCCTCGGCAGGGGCCTTGAATACCTCGGTGTTAAGGGACAGATCTGCAGGTTCAACAAAACGAGGATAATCCATCGCCAGGGTACGAGGGTCCGTGATCACGCCAGTCAGTGCTGAAGCAGCCGCAGTCTCTGGACTACAAAGATAGACTTGATCCTCCTTGGTACCGGAACGTCCGGGGAAGTTCCGTGGTACGGTACGCAGGCTGATCCTGCCGCTGGCAGGCGCCTGGCCCATACCAATACAGCCGTTGCAACCGGTCTGATGCAGACGCGCCCCGCTGTGGATTAACTTGCTCAGCAGACCGAGCTGGATCAGTTGTTCTAATACCTGGCGAGAACTGGGATTGATGTCGAAAGAGACGCTATCATCGACCTGCTGATCTCCCACTATCAATGCCGCAACGGCGAAGTCACGCAAGCCGGGATTGGCAGAAGAGCCAATATAGGCCTGGGAAACCTCAGCTCCACTTACCTCGGCAACCGGAACCACGTTACCCGGGCTGCTGGGGCAGGCAATCAGAGGCTGGAGATCAGACAGATTGACGCTATCGTGCTCATCATAGCCGGCGTCCCGATCGGCACTGATTTCTCGCCAAACAGATTCGCGTTGCTGGCGCTTGAGGAACGCCTTAACCACCTGATCGGAGGGAAAGACAGTACTCGTAGCCCCCATCTCGGCGCCCATGTTGGCAATCACGTGGCGATCCATTGCGGACAGTTGTGCCAGGCCAGGCCCATAGTATTCAATGATTTTCCCCACCCCGCCGTCAACACCATGGCGGCGCAGCATTTCCAGGATCACATCTTTGGCGCTAACCCAGTCAGGCAGGTTGCCAGTCAGCTCCACGCCCCATATTTTCGGCATATTCAGGTAAAACGGCTCTCCCGCCATCGCCATGGCGACCTCCAAACCACCAGCCCCAATCCCTAGCATCCCCAGAGCCCCTGCTGCACAGCTGTGGCTGTCCGACCCCAACAGCGTTTTGCCCGGCTGCCCAAAGCGCTCCATGTGCACGGGATGGCTGATGCCGTTACCTGGTTGGCTATACCAAACGCCGAAACGTCGACAGGCGCTGCGTAGAAACAGGTGATCATCGGCATTCTTGAAATCTGTCTGTAGCAGGTTGTGATCCACGTACTGGGCTGACAGTTCGGTGTGCACTCGATCCAGGTCCATGGCTTCCAGTTCCAACATCACCAGGGTACCGGTGGCATCCTGAGTCAGGGTCTGGTCGATTTTCAGCCCGATCTCCGCACCTGGTGACAACTGTCCGTCAAGCAAATGTTCGGCAAGTAATTTTTGTGCGACATTGCGTCCCATAGTGTTTTCCTCGGATTGAGCCCCACTTCACCAACACCGCTGCAGGCTGGGGAATAGAACACACTCAAAAATAGCACCTGAAGATTAAGCCCCAGAAAAAAATATTGGGCCGCCTCAATGCCGCAAGCAACTATCAAATTGATCCACTATTTCGGCCCAGTCTGAATCCTCTTCGATTGCCTCTTTCAGGAATGCTGCCTGTGAAGCTGTCCAAAACGGGGCTTGGTCAAGACGGATACTGGCATCGAGGCGGCGGTGTTCGTCAATGAACGATTGGATATATTGGTCGCTATCCGGCAGACCAATCTGAGCAAAGAGTGTGTTCATTGTGTGCTGAAAAGTATCCATGACCATCTCCTGGAAAGCTCTCATTAGACATATAGATTATAGTCCTGGGATGCGGTGGGATCCTTGTCTGCGTAACGTGTGGCAAAGACGGATTCAAAGGGTAGCTTCACAGCGATAAAAAATTAGAACGACTCTTTCAGGCTTACCTAACACTTTCCTCCTTACTCTACGCAGCTTTCACCGTCCGTAGCGGACACCCGCGTGATCAGGAAACGCTCTGAGAACCAGCTATAATGTCAACAGTGGTTGCCCGAGTCACTGGCTACAAAAGACCTCCCACGACTGTCATCGGCTGCCGATCGTCCCGTCCAATCGCTACCCCTGTACAGTCTTCCTGAACCTGACGGAGCGTCCCTGAAAATGCCTTCCCCCCTTATTAGATCACTGCTGATCGAGGACAACCCGATCCATGCCAAGCTGGTTTCAAGTCTGCTCGCCAAAGCTGAAGCGGTTGCTTTCGATGTGGTGCTGGCCGGCACCCTGGCCGAGGGACTGGCACGCCTTGAGCAAGGGGGCATCGACGTAGTGCTGCTGGACCTGGTATTACCCGATAGCCAGGAGCTGAATACCTTTCTTCGCATTCGAGCTAATGCGCCCCACCTTCCGGTGGTAATTCTGTCCGGACTGGATGACATCAAGCTAGCGGCACGGGCGGTCGAGTCCGGTGCCCAGGCCTATCTGATCAAAGGCCAGATCAACAGCGCCCAGCTGGAGCGCTCGATACGTTACGCCATCGAGCGGACCCGGGCGCAAAGCGGAGAGTGGGACTCGCCCATGTTCCGCCTGGCTCAGCAACAGTTCCTCAAAGCCGCACAGATCATCAACCTGGATGACAATATCCGCCAACGCCTGTTGTTTCCCCAGCGCGCCCAGGTTGTGACCTTCCCTTTCCGCCGGGACAAGCATGAACAGGTAGAGACCGTGTTCGGCTATCGGGTGCAGCATGTGTTGACCATGGGCCCCACCAAAGGGGGCATCCGTTACCACCAGGATGTCAATCTGGGCGAAGTCTCGGCGCTGGCGATGTGGATGACCTGGAAGTGCGCCCTAATGCAGCTCCCCTATGGAGGGGCTAAGGGTGGAGTCCGGGTGGATCCGACCGGCTTCTCCCGTAAAGAGTTGCAACGCCTGACCCGGCGCTTCACTTCAGAGATTATCGGCATGATTGGTCCCGACAAGGATATTCCGGCCCCGGACATGGGAACCGATGAAAACGTGATGGCCTGGATCATGGATACTTACAGCCAGCAAGTGGGCTATTCCGTGCCCGCTGTGGTGACCGGAAAACCAGTTGTTCTCGGCGGATCCCTGGGCCGCAAGGAAGCAACCGGACGGGGCGTCGTCTACGCCATCGAAGACGCTGCGGCGCACCTGGGGATGAATCTGAGTCAGAGTACTGCGGTTATTCAGGGGTTCGGCAACGTGGGTAGCCATATCGCCCGCTTCCTGGCCGAGGACGGTGTCAAGCTGATCGGCGTCAGTGACGCCACTACCGGTATTTACAACCCCCATGGCCTTTCAGTGGGCTCCCTGCTGGAGCATGTCCGTGAACACCGCTTCCTGGAGGGCTATCCCGAAGGCGAGGCAATCAGCAACGCGGAGCTGCTGGAGCTACCCTGTGACATCCTGGCGCCAGCGGCGCTGCAGAATCAGATCTCGGCAGAGAACGCCCCCCGCATCAACTGTAAACTGCTAGCCGAGGGTGCCAACGGCCCCACCTCACTGGAGGCTGACGAGATTCTCAACAATCGGGGAATATTTATTCTGCCGGATGTGCTGGCGAACGCCGGGGGGGTAACAGTCTCTTACTTCGAATGGGTGCAGGGAACCCAGAACTACATGTGGTCGCTGGAGGAGATCAATGGCCGCCTGCACAAGATCATGACCAATGCCTTTCGTGCCACGCTGGAGCGATCGCAACGCGACCATGTGGATATGCGCACCGCAGCCCTGATCGAAGGCATCGACCGCATCACCCAGGCAAAACTGCTGCGGGGAATATTCCCCTGACCTACAGAGCCTACATATCACGATAGATTTAGCGAAGCATGCGCATGAAGCAACCACCCTCAAATGACCGGAACAGTACCAATCAAGCGCTGACAGAGAGTCGTCGCCGCCTTGCCACCCTGATAGCTAATCTACCGGGCGTTGCCTACCGCGCTCTTAATTCCCCCCCAGAGTGGCCCATGGAATTCGTCAGTGAAGGCTGCCTGGAACTTACCGGTTACCCACCAGAGGAGCTGACTGACTTTAGCTGTCTGTTGTACCCAGAGGACCTGGGTCCCCAATCGAAGCAGATTCAAAAGGCGTTACAAGAGCGGCGACCCTATAGGCTCGAATACCGTATCCGTACCCGGGAGGGCCAGGAGAAGTGGGTATGGGAACAGGGTTGCGGAGTCTTCGCCCCCGATGGTGAAATCCTGGCGCTGGAAGGGTTTATCACCGATATCACGGAACAGAAGCAGGCCCAGGCCCAACGGCAAGCGCTGCAGGATGAACTGCTTAACAGCAATGCACGACTGGAGGAGAACCGTCGCCGCCTCGAGACCCTGATAGCTAATTTACCGGGTATCGCCTACCGAGCGTTTAATACCCCAGAGTGGCCCACTGAGTTCGTCAGTGAAGGCTGCCTGGAGCTGACCGGCTACCCACCAGAGGAGCTGGATAATTTTAGTCGTCTGCTGTACCCGGAGGACCGGGAACGAATATGGGAGCTGGTTCAGAAGGCGCTCCAAGAACAACGCCCCTACCAAACCGAACACCGTATCCGTACCCGGGACGGCCAGGAAAAGTGGGTGTGGATGCAGGGCTGTGGTGTCTTCGGCCCCGACGGTGAACTCCTGGCGCTGGAAGGTTTTGCTACGGATATCACCGAACAGAAACGAGTCCAGGCACAAAGGAACGCTACCACCCAAGCGCTCGAGGAAAACCGTCGTCGCCTCGCCACCCTGATAGCTAATCTACCGGGCATCGCCTACCGAGTTCTCAACACCCGAGAGTGGCCCACGGAGTTCGTCAGTGAGGGCTGTCTGGAGCTGACCGGCTACTCACCGCAGGAGCTGACTAACTTTAGCCTCCTGGTATACCCCGAAGACCGGGATCATATATGGGAGTTGATTCAGAAGTCGCTGCTTGGACGACGCCCCTATGAATTCGAACACCGTATGCCTACCCGGGACGGCCAGGAAAAGTGGGTGTGGACGCAGGGCTGTGGTGTCTACAGCCCCGACGGTGAACTCCTGGCGCTGGAAGGCTTTCTCACGGATATCACCGAACAGAAGCAAGTCCAGGACCAAAGGAACGCCAGCACCCAAGCGCTGGAGGAAAGCCGTCGCCGCCTCGCCACCCTGATAGCTAATTTGCCGGGCTTTGCCTACCGGGGACTCAATACTCCAGAGTGGCCCATGGAGTTCGTCAGCGAAGGCTGCCGGGAACTGACCGGTTACCCACCGGAAGAGCTAGTCGTCGGAGGCCCCATCAACTTCAGCGAGTTACTGCACCCGGAGGACCGGAATCACGTATGGGAGCAGATTCAGCAAGCACTAGATGCGCGGCGGCCCTATCGGCTTGAATACCGCATCCGTACCCGGGACGACCAGGAGAAATGGGTGTGGGAACAGGGTTGCGGTGTCTTTGGCCTCGACGGCGAACTCCAAACGCTGGAAGGCTTCATCACGGACATCACAGAACAAAAGCGGGTCGAGGCCCAAAGGCATGCGCTGCAAAAAGAACTGCTTACCATCAATCTCCGACTGGAGATGCAATTCGAACAGCGCACCGCCGAGCTTAAAGCCTCCCATGAGGAACTGCGCAAGGCCAAAATAGTTGCCGAACAGGCCTCCAATGCCAAAAGCGAATTCCTGGCCAATATGAGTCATGAGATCCGCACCCCGATGAACGGCATCATCGGCATGTCCGAACTGCTCGGCAACACCGCACTTTCCGCACAGCAGCAGGAGTACCTGGGCCTGATCGAGCAGTCGGCAGACACCTTGCTGCGATTGCTGAACGACATCCTCGACTTTTCTAAAATCGAGGCCGGCAAACTGGAGCTGGAAGCGATCGACTTCAACCTCCGGGACACACTGGACGACACCCTGCAGACACTTGCCATGCGAGCGTCGGAAAAGGGCCTGGAACTCGTTGGGCATATCCCTGCTGAGATACCCAATGAGCTAATCGGCGATCCCGGACGACTACGACAGATCATCGTCAACCTGGTGGGTAACGCAATCAAATTTACCGAACAGGGAGAGATCCTGGTGGATGTCAGGCAGCAATCCCTGACGGACAATGAAGCGGTGCTGGTTTTTTCCGTCCGCGACACAGGCATTGGTATCCCGCCGGAGCAGCGCCAACATATTTTTGAATCCTTCAGCCAGGTCGACAGCTCCATTTCCCGTCGTTTCGGAGGCTCCGGCCTGGGCCTGGCGATCTCATCCCAACTGGTCGGCATGATGGGCGGGGAGATGTCGATTGAAAGCACCGTCGATGTCGGCACAACTTTCAAATTTTCACTGCTCCTGAAACGCCAACAGGGAACCTCTACCGCCCTTCCAAGAGAGCTTTCCGCGCTCCATGAACTGCCGGTTCTGATAGTCGACGACAACGCTACCAACCGGCGAATTCTTGAAGAGATGCTGGTCAATTGGGATATGAAGCCAACAACTGCTGACTCAGGGGCCCAGGCGCTGATCAAACTGCAACAGGCCCAGGCTGCCGGGACACCCTATTACCTTATGCTGCTGGATGCAATGATGCCCGGCATAGACGGTTTTGAGCTGGCACAGCGGCTTAGGACGGATCCGCAGTACTCGACGATGGCAATCATCATGCTCTCCTCCGTGGGGCAATTCGAAAAAACGGACCAGCTTAAGGATATGGGGATTGCCCGCTGCCTGACAAAACCGGTCAAGCAGTCCAACCTGTTGGATGCCATTCTCAGCCTCAAAGGCCTGGTCACCCAGCCGGTAGAAACCCAGGCGCCCATACTCGGTACTACTCCTATTACTACTCCTATTACTACTCCTCTTACTACCCCATTCACTACACCGCTGCACATTCTTCTCGCCGAAGACGGGCTGATCAACCAGAAGGTTGCCACCAAGCTGCTGGAGCAGCGCGGGCATTCAGTGGTCATCGCCAATAACGGTAAAGAAGCCGTCGTCTGCTTCGAAAGGGAAACCTTCGATATGGTACTCATGGATGTGCAGATGCCGGAGATGGACGGATTTCAGGCAACCGCCCGAATCCGCGAACTGGAGTCGGGTAGCTCAGCGCATCTGCCGATCATTGCCATGACGGCGAATGCCATGAAAGGCGACCGTGAAGAGTGCCTGGCCGCGGGGATGGATGACTACATCCCCAAACCGATACGCTCCCAACAACTCTATGACACCATTGAACACGTGGTACCGGCAGTGACGGTAGAAGCCGTCACGCCAGAGCCCCATAGCGCCCCGCCCCCTTCACCACAGGATTCCTCATCACAAGATGCTTCAACTCAAGAGGCGCTCCCGGACACCCAGCATCCAGACGCCTGTGAGATATTCGATCCCGATGCTGCCCTGGAGCGAGTCGGCGGCGATGCCGAAACCCTCAAAGAGCTGGTCGAACTGTTCTACGAAGAGTGTCCCAAATTGATGGCGGAGATCCGCAACACTCTGGCAGCGGGCGACTCTGTAGCGTTGCGCCGAGCGGCCCATACCCTGAAGGGATCTGCAGACGTCTTTGCCGCGAAGCGTACCGTTACGGCCGCACTAAAACTTGAGCTGATGGCACGCAACGGCGCACTGGACGAGGCACCTGAAGCATTGTCGGCCTTGGAGTCTGAAGTCCAACGACTTAAGCAGGCCCTCAAGATTCTGTAGATACCCTCTCAAATAACCAGCCTCGAGAGCACTGTGATAAGTCCCTAGTTTTGTAAACACGGCGTTTTTCAGGATACGTGCTCTCAATTTCAAAAAACATTTGCACTTGTATGTATGGGAACATCTTTACATATTGCCGAAGCTAGCGAAGCTACAGGCTTCTTTGATCCACCAGTTATCAACGAAACAGGTAGTACTATTTATTGTTATTACGACCGGTATGGAGCAGCGGAATCCAATACAGGAAACCAAACAGCAAGACATTCCGTAAGTGATGGCTTGCCAATTTATTCAGTTACCGGCTCAATCATAGTGGTACTGATCAACCCCCTGCTGAATCTGTTCCAGAACCAACCCGTCACTGTCATAAAACCCTATTTTCAGCTCAGTCTCAAAACGGTGTGTTACAAGAGTGCCTGGTTCGACGATGACCTTGATGCGGGAAACGAAATTTATATCTATCAGTTGCGCCTGGGGGCCCAGAAACGCTTGCTCGAGTTCTGTCATGCTTTGATTTGCTGGCTCGGAGGTCAACTGCAGCACAACACAATCGCGCTGCTGGCCATCACGTTCACAGAGGGCTTCTCCCAGCATGCTGTAGCGGGATCGGACTCCGATCAAGATAAAATCACCACCCGGTGTTGGAATATTTACTTCCCGAATGACCTCGACTTCCCGGTCCTGAGAATATTCCCGGTCAATCCAGAATCTCACCCGGCTATTCCATTTACTCTCTACCAACCTTTTAATCCGATGGGGCGAGACTACGTGTTCCAACATTTCTTTCAGGCCACTGCGAGCTTGCTCTGGATAGGCTTCTAACATCTCCTCAATATTTCGTGATATCCGCGACAAGTAATCGTCTTCCAGCTCAAGGTTAACAGACTCCCCATCATCCTCAATCCAGTACCTGGGTAGCTCACTAATCAATCGACTGACCTTGTTTGCCTGTTGAGCGAACTCTAGCTGTTTGACGGCGGGAGTTAGCTGGTCTACCTCATAATCTCGAATCTGAATCAGTATGCGGTTTTCCTTTTTGTCCGCCTGCATAATATACTGACCTCGCTCAATCTGTTGCAGCGATTTTTGCCCTTGGTTAACTAAATTTGTGTTTTCAAACTGTACCTCGGCTTTAATACTCGAAGGCCAGTTGAATTTCAGAGTATCGCTATAGCTCATCAGCGATACACAACAGCAGCCGACTATTGTCAGTATTGCTTTCAAACTCCGGACTGCATATCGGATTACGGGGTTGCTAATCATAGGAGTGCCCTTTTCTAACTAAACAACGACCTTGACGATAAAAGGCAATAAGACACCACCTGTACCATCGATTACCTCGCTGTAAACTGCCCTCTCTGCGCTGACTATCCCCTTCGCTATCATTCTTATATAAGTATCAGCATATTATGTTTATCAGGGCTTTTGTTCTGCCAGGTATATGGGTGACATTGGTGATCTTTTGGAAATAGCTTCAGGCGGCACAGTGTTGTTAGTAATTGTTATATGTTCATCGTATTTCTTAAAAGCTTTTTGGCACGCGCTACTTGCTTGATATTTTCCATACCCAACTAAATCTGCCTTTCTTACAATTATTGACTAACTTTAATAAAAGCGTCCAACATCTTGATATTAGGGTTGTCCAGACAGTAGTCTATGACCTGATCGGATATATTTGACAGTTTATCCCTTACATACATTGTTGTGCCTTTCTTTCCCAACATGTATCCATGATAGAAGGCGATGGAGATGTCCCGCTCTGTACCTGACAATCGCATAATATCCTTGCAAAGGAAATTATTCAGATCACTTTGCTTTTCTGTCTGATCGGCATTTGCCAATGAGCCAGCCAACAGAAAAATAGAGACCAAGCTCAGCGTTGCCGCCGTATTTCGTTTGTTCGACATGTCAGTTTCCTAAGGTTTAACTCTATAAATGGTATGCTAACGAGACATACAAGCGTCATAGACGCTGTTGTAGGTATTGTTTTTACGGGCAGCCCTTTTCGTGCCACCGACCATTGCTCCGATTGCGGCACCGCGTCTTGCACTTTTCTTGTCGCCGACGATGGCTCCAAAAATAGCGCCTCCAGCTGCACCTCTTCCAGCGCCTCCGATCACACTGCCCGAGTTTCGTGAAGCTCTGTCTGCCTCAGCTGCACAGTCTGCTGCTGACTGGGCCCGCAAGTCAGGTGCAATCAGAATGCATGTCGTTAAGAAAATCAGCTGAAGCATCATTTGTGGTTTAGGGTTGCATGACATTTCCTACCTCCCAGATATTTGGTTACGAGGCATATGTGATCCCTATTCATAGCATCATTCATCTTGCGATTACCGGCACTACAGTAGCAGCAGTATAGTCAAACTTTCCCATGAGGATGCTCAGGGCTGGCCAAGTTCCGCTGATGTGTATCGCTACAAGCGACGCCGAAGCCGTTGATCTGGTTCGTCATGTTTCCTTTTTCAAGGAGCAGCGGGGATCAAGTTGAGTCTTTCATCTCTTGCCAAGGAGCCTGTCGGGCTTGGCCGATCGTAGCGAGGGGAAGGCGATTTGAGGCAGATTTTTCGATCTTTTGTGGCGAATAGCCAGCTATTTAACGCCAAAGATCGGAAAATATGACCAAATTCGACTTTTCCGCAGTAGATTAGTGTTAAGTCCGACAGGCTCCTAGGACATCGTTTCGAGGATGTTAATCAGTTTGACGGTGGCTACTTGTAGCATTCAATTTTAGCAATAATTAAAGTAGCTACAGCCCATACGTACCCAGATTGTTGATCAGCCCACTTAAATTGGATACCAGCTATCCGTCCTTCTGGTGCAGGGATATACACCCGCAGCCATAGCCATAGCCATAGCCAGAACTATTAAAGTCCATCGCTGCACCGTGCATAGAAATAGGCGTGAGGGAGCCCACGAGACAGATCAAATCGTCTCAATGTAACAACTGTTTAAGCCAAAATGAGTCCGAACGAAAGTGCTGGTTTGAATATAAAATCGTGGCCCAATTTAGCGGACCACTTCAAAGTGACCTAAACTACTGCAATGAACCCATGATTCTACCGAAGAAGCGGGCTTAACATACGTTTTCACGGAGCAAACTGATGGAAATAGCAAACCAGCAACCACTAACAACTTCAGGATCAAGCTATTCTATCCTGCGCTTGGTTACTGTATGCCTGTTTGCCTGTATCATCGCCGCATGTTCTACACAGCAGAACCACTCCAACGCCCAGCATACTTCCATTAACTTAACGTCATCAGATTTGGAAACTTATGGGCTGGCATTCCTCAGCCCCGCAACAGTGACCGGTAAAGAGGAGGACAAACAGGCAGTAGCGTTTATTTTTGCAAAAGTACTCAAGGATGATCGGCCAAATATTCGTCAGGTGTCAATGCCACATGCGCTGGGCGCGATTAACAACGCAGGGCTTGCTTCCGCGTATAAAAGGATGCTGCAGAGCTACCAGACAACCGGTATCTTCGATCAGAATACCCTGACCAAGATAGGCGATGCGGTCAATGCCCGCTATCTACTACAACTGAATCTCTCCAGCTTCAACCAAGGCAGTCACGGCCGTTTCAGCATGTTAGGTTACCGTCTCTTTCAAACCAAGTATGCAGATATCCGAATTTTTATTCAGGTCTGGGATTCGGATACTGGCTCAATCGTCTGGGAAGGGGTTGAGGAGCTGACCCTAGCCGAGGATACACGAGCCCAGAAGGTAATCAATTTTACCTCTGTGGTTGAAGCCTCAGCCAGAAGCCTGATCAGCCTACTTCCCTATGAGGAGCACAACCCTGAGGACGTATCTCAGATGTTGACCACAGAGTGAGAATCATATTTAGTTGCAGTTGCTCTGATCTGATCTGATCTACTCTCTGATCTATGCTTGGGGATACTCTGATCAAGCCCCCTCTGGCACAATAGAGCTTCTCCTCAGTAAACACTATCGACCGTGGAGCAACTCAGCTTTTCAGATGTCGAACATCACACCTAGCTAAAGCCACACGTCGTGAGATCTTTCTTGAACAGTTGAATCGATCCATTCCATGAAATCGCTTGGAATCCATTATTGAGCCGTTCCATCCGAAGGCAGGCCATACCCACTGATGACGATATTGCATATTCACAATCGGCAAAACTGAGCTGTTGTTTCGCATCCTGATCCTGACGGCTGCGAGGCCAGGCATTTTCTCAAGTGGAGGTACTTATGTTCTCTGCGGGCTATAGAACGGCCAGTACCCAGAGGGCATGCCAATGTGCGAAAGACAGTGCAGTGAAATGTCTGGTCCTTTTCAAACTGGCTGACAAAGCAGGTGGCCGTTATAGAGCCCGCCCCCTTTTTCTTTCAAGAAGGGGGCTTCCAGAGCGACCCGATATCTGTGTTAACGATTTTCGTCCGGCAGGCGTTCCTGAGACAACCAGTATGCCTGTAATTAGCATGCCCTCTGGGTGCGTTGTCGTGATCTCAGATCGCTCTGAAAGCCAGTACCCGGTGGAGCGGGGCATGCTAAGGCCCAAGGGACTTGTTCGTAGATTCCTTAGCCGGGGCAATTGTATTAACTCTAGACTATATTAACTATACAAAATGGCTGGTCGATCCTGATAGAAATCAGGGTTTTTAAACATTGTTAATGTTATAGAAACACAAGATGAGGTTGCATTATATGAGTAAAGGAATATCAGAAATTGATAATTTTTCATATTTATTAATCAGCCTGATTTTTCTACTGTTCAGTAGTGCATGTGTAGATGAGTTTATGACCGGTTCCGGGCTTGGTCAATACTTTGTTGTTGCGCTGACAATTATTTCAATGTCTATTGGTGTATGGAGCATTCGTTCAAGCCGATATGCTTTTCATACCGGATTTGGATTAGTTATCGGAATTATAGTAATTACTATAATTGTCAGGGTATTAGACATGGTCCATCTTGAGTTTATTCATATTCTTCTCATGTTTTTCTTCTTTCTAGTTACATTAAAAATGGCTTCGGAACAAGCACTTTTTTCGGGAAAAATAACGAGCAACAGCCTTATAGGCTCCATCTGTATTTTTTTACTATTGGGACTCATCTGGGTCATGCTTTATTTACTGGTTGCCGAATTTAATCCGAATGCTTTTTCAGGTTTAGAGCAAACATCATGGAAACAAAACTTTCCTGAATTTATTTATTTTAGTTTTGTCACCCTGACCACCCTTGGCTTTGGCGATTTACTGCCCTTGTCGCCTTTAGCACGTTTTCTTGTTTATATGGAAGCAGTTGTAGGTGTCTTTTATATGGCTATCGTTGTTTCGAGCTTAGTCGGTGCAAGCCAGACTGATTCAGCAACTGAGCGGGGGGCATAAAGAACAGTATATTGGAGGTGAATTTTAATCCTTGTTGCAATAGCTATAATATTCGAGCACACCTTACCCCATAATTTATTATTTATTGCCGCGGTGAGACTTTACTAGGAAATTTATAGAGGCTATTAAGAACTGAATTTAGCAGGAGCAATTAATGAGCGAAGAAGTTGAGAACAATAAATCACAGTCGGATGAGTTAAAAACCGAAAATTCTGATCAAGATAACCAGACTGATTCTGATAAAAATCATGACCCGGTGCATCGAGTGACCAAAATAGTTCTATACACAGTTCTGGTGATCTTTATTATGTATTTGATTGTAGATCGCCTGGCACCATGGACAGATCAGGCAAGAGTTCAAACCTACGTTGTGCCCATAGTACCGCAAGTTGCTGGCAATGTGATTAAAGTTAATGTTGAAAAAAATCAAGTAGTTGAACCCGGTGACATTCTATTTAAAATAGATCCATCTGATTATCAATTAGCCCTTGATAGGGCTGAATCAGAGTTAGAATTAGCCGGTCAGGAAATTGGCGCAGGTACCGCCTCGGTATCCTCTGCTCAGGCAAAATTGGTTGAAGCACAAACCAATCTTAATTATGTCAACACACAGAGCAAGAGGATTTTCAAACTGGAAAAAGAGCGGGTTTTATCCGTAGCGCATGGTGATAAAGCAAGAGCTGACATAAAAAGAGCAGAGGCTCAAGTTGGTAGTGCACGTGCTGAACTGGAAAAAAGCACGCAGCAATTAGGCCAGGGAGGTAATGACAATCCTAAAATCCGTTCCGCCATAGCGGCATTAAAGAAAGCGCAAATTGATCTTTCAAGAACTACCGTAGTTGCCCCTACCAAGGGAGGCATTACAAATCTGGTAATCAATGAAGGTCAATACGCCAGTGTCGGCTCCCCATTAATGACCTTCGTTGATTTTGAAAGCATCTGGATCAGCGCTGACTTCCGTGAAAACAATATCGCTAATATAAAGGAGGGGGATCGTGTTGATCTTGCTCTGGATGTTGCGCCAGGAAGAATTTTTAAAGGGTATGTCAGCAGCATTGGCTTTGCGGTAGATGATTCGTCAAGAGGAGATGCAGGAGAGTTACTCACAGTCAAAGGAAAAACAGGCTGGCTGCGTGATTCTCAGCGCTTTCCTGTAACGATAAAATTCTCAGAGGGGCATCATCCAAAAGGCCTCCTCAGAGTTGGGGGCCAGGTGGATGTCCAGGTCTACACAGGAAATAATTTCTTTGTTAATTCTATTGGCTGGGTTTGGATACGACTATTAACCTGGATTTCCTATGTCTATTAAACCCATGTTTACTCGACTTGATAATACGCAGGATCATTTAATGCGGCTACAAACTCCAATTAAAAATTCTAGATGGGTTGGCAGGAAATGATGCAGGACCAGAATACGGTCAGAGCCCTGCGCTTGTCTATTAGTGCAACACTCGCAATGGCATTGGCTTATGCGATAAACTGGCCTTTGGCCATGCTAACCCCTATTTTTACGGTAGTATTTTTATCATTACCTTTTCCAAGGCCAAGCCTTCAGCAGGGGTTTATAAATATGATGCAAACGCTAGTGGCCGTTGTCATTGGAGCGCTATTCGCTTTGTATTTATTACCCATTCCGCTGGTGTTTTCCCTGATGTTATGCCTGGCATTATTCCATACCTACTACCTTATAAACCGGGGTGGTTCATTCTGGTTTGTATTGATGCTACTTATCTCTTTACTCTTAATGCCTATGATGGCCAATATTGATGGCGGCCTGGCTATCGGTATTTCCGTTGGGTTTGTTTGGTCCGGGTGGGTGGCCGTATGGTTGATCTTTGTGGCTTATTTTATTGTTCCGGATCCTGTGTCTCAAGCAATACCCAAAAGACCTCCAACCCAAAAAGGCTATATGCCTGTGGCTGCTGAACTAGCCCTGAAAAGTACATTGGTCACTTTTCCACTTGCCCTTATATTTATCGTCTTTCAATTAACTGATTTTATACTGGTGATGATCAATGCAGCAATATTCACCTTATCTCCTGATTTAAGCAAAGGTAAAGAGGCAATCAGAAACTCACTGGTATCAACATTGATCGGCGGGGTTACTGCTTATGTTTTTTACTGGGTGCTCGTTGCGTTTCCTGAATATTATTTTTTTATATTATTGTTTTTTTTAGTAGTGTTGGTTTTTTCTTCGAGAATTTTTTTCGACAAAATTAATGGGAAATACTACTCAGCGGCACTGGTCGCCATGATTATTTTATTTAATAGCAGCATGGGCGATGACAAAGATTTTACATCAATATTTGCAATGCGGCTTATGTTGATATCGCTAGCAGGAGTATATGTCGTTCTTGCATTAAAGGTACTTGATAGATACTGGCCATTTTCCATAAAAAACAAGTCTAGGAAGACTAATTGATATTAGCGCATCCATCAATCAAAAGCTGATTTACAGTGTTTTCTCGAGTTTCAGCCAAATCATAAAAAAGTTATATCCCAACACCATTATAACAGCCCCAACAAACAAACCAACGATACCTGAAAGCATCATTCCTCCAATCGCACCAATAAATATAATTGCCATTGGAGCATCCACGCCTTTAGCCAGCAAGATGGGCTTCAATATATTATTAGCCAATCCCACGGCTATATTCCAGGCTAAAAACGCAATTGCTACACCAGTGCCTGTACTCGGATCATAAAACACATAAATAGAAATGGGTATTAAAATCAACAGTATATCAATTTGAACAATTGCCAATATGAGACAAATAAATGCGAGCACTCCAGCGGCAGGGATATCCATAACCATAAAACCAAGACCTGCCAACAACGACTGAATAAGTGCAATACCAAGAATGCCTGTCACTACACTATTAACCGTTGATAATGAAAGCTCTGTCAACTCAGCGCCCCTACCCCCAGCTACCCGGTCAAAAATAGCGACAAAGGTGTCTTTAACGCCATTGCCTGAAACCATAAAAACTGCTGCTATTATTATTGAAAATATAAAAATGAGTATATTTAAACTCGCCCCCGCTGCTGTTGACAGCAGCCATTTCATAAAGGCTTGTACTTCAGAGTTATATCTGCCAAACATTACTTTAGGATCCTGTGAAGCTTGAGCCCAAAGCTCATTGATCTTTTCTCCTATTAGCGGCCACTCAGCAACACCTTCTGGTGGGGGGGGGATTTCCAATTGATCATTTTCAATATGACCTGAAAGTGACTCAGCATTTTCAATTAACGCACCAGAAATTAACACTGTTGGTGTGATGAGTATAAATAACATGACAAACGTTATTATGGTCGCAGTCCAGCCTGCACCGAGTCCTGTTTTATCCTTTAACCATAAAAATACTGGATAAGTACCAATCGCAATGATCCCTGCCCAAACCACAGGGCCAATAAAAGGCCTTGCAATCTGAAAGCACCAGAGGCCTAGAAGCGCAATCAAGCCAATTTGAATGGCGGTTTCGATTGCCGTGGACTGTTTTGTTTTCACTTAACTTTCTCCATTCTATTCTGTTTTACGATAAACTGAATAACGTTGGAATCACTAAACTATAGTAGATGGATGAAGAAAAAATAAACCTATCCACAAAAATTTATAAGCAACATGAATTTCGGCTAAGAGCACGCCAGTCTTAATATCAAAGACACCTTGTGAAGCTACGATTAAGTGGCTTATTTGTGCCGAATAGCCGTTTCCGGGTTTAAAACGGTACTATCAACTTATAACAAGCAGGTGCTGTTAATCGATAATTCAGTCATGAAAACTACTCTCATACAAAATTATGGCCCAAGTCACCGGCAATCAAGTAGCAAAAGCTCTGTCCCGAAACAGCCGATAGCAGGCTGCTTTAAACAGATGACGAGCAACGCGATACAGGTTATTGATCGGGCCTGAGCGGAGAGAAAACGTTACATCACCCTGCCTTGTCTATTTCACTACGCACGGCTCCATAACTACATAACTACATAACTACATAACTACATAACTGTTACATAACTTATCGGTGACGATGCGAATCGATACTCCAACTAAACCTGTTTTGGGTTCTTAGGATAGTATTTCTCCGGCAGACGATCGATGTGGCTGAAAAAGCGTGTATCTCTATAGGGCATTTTCATGTAGCCGGAGATACCCAAGCCTGAGATTCGAGGCACCGCTGCCAGTATCCGCGCCAGGCAATCACGAAAGTCCTGTTCCCTTGAAGGATCCAGCAGGCGGTAATAGCTGTGAATTTTAAGGTGAGTAGGCAGGCTTTCAAAGATGATCAAACCGGTATGATGTATCTGATTGAGCCGTGCAAGGTCCCCCATAATCATCAGCGGCAGTTCCAGAAACTCCTCTGGATCCTTACCGTCTTCAAAGTAGGAGTGCATTCGGCTTTGATCTTCCAGCTCCGGTGCTGCCGATACTTCGTAGGGAATGCACATTCCCTCCTCCGGCTGGAAAGGAATCTCTGGGTCATCTCTTTCGATATGCAGGGTGGCTTTGGCGTTGAACAAGCAGCTTTTGAATACGCCCTGCCGGTAGATTGCCCGCGCCAGATTGACCATGTTGTTGACCGAGGTGATAAACGAATCCTTCAACTGGTCATCGTGCAGGTTCAGGCAGGAATCAATATACACTCCATTGGGTTCCCAGCGCACCGCTATGCCACCAACAACCGGGTATTTTGACAGCCGACTGATACTCGCCAGAAAGGCCTTTTCCGTCTCCCCCATTCCCTGCAGAAAGTTCTTGTAGTAGCGGTCAAACTGTACTTCGTCCATATCCTGCAACGACTCCTCAACACCTTCCTCCTTCAAGAAGGATTTTCGTGAGGTATAGGCCACTGTATCAATGTCCCGAATCTCGGTATGGGACCACACGGGAATCAGATGATGTTCCGGCGGCTCTTCCAGATCAATCATTACCGTTCGCGCTATCGACGCCATATTTTTCAGCAAGTAGTCCCCTGCTTTGGCACGAATCTCTGGATCTTCATCCAGCAGATGCTCCAACACCCGGGCGAACTCAAGCGGTAACCCTAAAGACGTTGGCGGTATGGCTCGATGACCAAAGCGGCAGGATTGCCCAGAAGCCAAGGCATAGAGCGTGCCAGCTAAGCCCTGCTCATCGAACCGTGGCGATGAGAGTGCTCCGTTAAGCTGCTCTTCACCGATAAAATAGACATCCCCCAGGCGCGCATTGGAGTTCTGCAGATCCCCTGACATCAGCTCCATGACATTGTTTGAAACAAACTGCTGGTTCTGATCCAGCTGCGCGAACACCGAGGAACCCCAATCGATCAACCCTATGGTTTCGTTGTCCGGATCAATCATGATGTTGGAGGGTTTGATATCGCCATGCACCAATGGCCTGCCAGCGCTAATGGCAGCGGCTCTTAAGCCTTGCAGAATATCCACCATCTGAGCTGCAATATGCACCACTAAGCGCGGCGATAATCGCCCTTGCTGCAGGGAGAACTGTTCCAGATCCATGCCGTTAGCCCGCTCCATCACCAGTATGGCCTGACGACGGATGCGCTGAAAATCGATCAACTGCGGAACACAGCCATGCTTAACCTGGCCAAGCATAAACGCCTCCTCTTCAAGGCGATCCTGTACATGCTGCGGCAGGGTTATGCGGGAGAATTTGAACACCAGGCGACGACCGGTAGCATTGGTGCCGCCAAACACAAAACCAAAAGCACCTTTGCCGATCATTTCAATGTCGGTGTATCCCAGCTGCTCCAATTGCTGCTGACAGAGATTAATCCAGTCCTTCAGCTTCTTGGCGTCATCATGACTTAGCAGATAGATGGACTGCTCTTCAGGGATATAAAACTGCTGTAAGTTGGGATATTCCATCGTGGTAGTTTTGATCCTTAAACCGGGTACCTGGAGACTGTCGGACTTAACACTGATCTACTGCGACAAATTCGAATTCGGTCATTTTTTCACGCTCTTTCTCGTTAAATAGCTGGCTATTTGCCTTAAAAGATTGAAAAAACTGCCTCAAATCGACTTATTCTCGCTACGATCGGCCAAGTCCAATAGCCTCCTAGCCCAAGCTTATCCCGGTTCAAGTACCTGATGCGAGCCGGATCAGCTCAAATCCAGCAGCATGGATGCCGGATCTTCAAGGTAGGACTGCCAAAGGCCACTGAAGCGGGCGATGGTTCCGCCGTCAATCACGCGGTGATCTCCGGACCAGCTGATATTCATGATGCTGCGGGCCTCTACATTGCCCTCATCATCAAAGCGTGGCAATTGCTGCACCTTGCCGAGTGCGACGATCGCCACCTCCGGCGCATTGACCACCGGCACCGCATACGTACCGCCCAGGGCGCCGATATTCGAGATGGTGATGGTGCCATGTTGCAGATCCTGCTGGCTTACCCGCCCTTCACGGGCTGCCTCCGTCAAGCGCTGCACCTCGGCGGCAATCTCCAGAATGCTCAGCTTATTGACACCCTTGACGTTAGGCACCAGCAAGCCGATTTTTGAATCCACTGCCATACCGATATTGCAGTCCGGCAGATAATGAATCTCGGTACAGTCTTCATTGACACGGCTGTTCAATACCGGGTACTGCTGAATCGCCATCGCCAACGCTTTCATGATAAAAGGCATCAGCGTCAGGCGCACACCCAGCTGTTCCGCCTTGGGTTTCAGCTGCCGGCGTAGCTCCAGCAAGGCACTGACATTCACCTCATCACCAAAGGTGAAATGCGGAATAGTGCTGGCCGAAAGGGTCATCTGTCGTGCCATGGCTGCTTTGATGCCGCGAATCGGCTCTACCCTGATTTCACCTGTCTCGGCGACGGCAACCGACGTGCTGGCAGCAGAAGTAGCAGTCGTTCCTGTCGTAGAAATAGCTGTGGCTGTGACTGGTGCTGTTTCAATGGCCTGCGGGCTGACTTCACCACTTTCAAGACGTTTCTGGAACGCAAAAACATCCTCTTTCAGAACCCGCCCGTCTTTACCGCTACCGGGAATGATCTGGATATCCAGCTTAAATTCACGGCACAGACGGCGTACCGCCGGGCCAGCCAGTGCTTTGCCCTTGGTGGATTTAACAGCACCAGCATTGTTTGTAACTACTGTGGACGACGTGGCTGCTGCGTTGCTGGGTTGAGCATTGTCCGTCGCCATCGCCGTTGTGTTTACTGCAGGCTTTGCAACATCAACCTCAGCGACTGAATCCGCCTGATTATCCGGAATAATCGCAAACAATGGCTGATGCACCTTGGCAGTCTCCCCTTGGGGATAATAGAGCTTAATGACAGTGCCTGCGACAGGCGCGGGAATCTGTACCACCGCCTTGTCAGTCATAACATCGACGACTGGCTGATCCTCTTCGATATGGTCACCCTCAGCGATCAACCACTCAACCACCTCGCATTCGACGATACCTTCGCCGATGTCCGGCAAAATAAAGTCCTCGCTGGGACTATCAGCACCGACGGTAGTCTGGCTGTTATCGACCGCGGCGGCACTCGCGCTGATAATTTCTGCTGACGGTGCAGATTCGGCACCGTTTAATTCGATTTCAAACAGCGGCTCATGCACCTTGGCACTATCCCCCTGCTGATAATAAAGCTTGGTGACACGCCCAGCGTGTGGTGCTGGAATCTGCACCAATGCTTTGTCAGTCATGACATCTACTACTGGCTGGTCTTCTTCGATCAGATCACCTTCATTGATCAACCATTCAACCAGCTCACACTCAACAATTCCCTCGCCGATATCCGGCAGGATAAAATCTTTTAACATGCTCTCATCCCCTAGAAATGGATACTCTGCTTGATTGCTTCATAAATTTTCAGATGATCGGGAATGTACTCCTTCTCCAGCGCAAGCGGGTAAGGCGTATCCATTCCGGTCACCCGAGCAATCGGCGATTCGAGGTGGAGGAAACAGCGTTCCTGAATAGTGGCTGAGATTTCTCCGCCAAAACCACCGGTATACGGCGCTTCATGGGTGATCAACAATCGTCCGGTCTTCTTCACGGAGGCCACAACGGTATCGATGTCCCAGGGCACTATGGTGCGCAGATCAATCAGTTCGCAGGAGATACCGTCTTTCTCGGCTAACTGGTCAGCCTTTTCCAGATAGTCCATCTGCGCGCCCCAGGCCAGCAGCGTAATATCACTGCCTTCCTTGACGACTTCAGCACTGCCCAACGGCAGCTGGTAATCTTCTTCCGGCACCTCACCAACCGAGGCCCTGTAGATACGCTTGGGTTCGAAAAATATCACCGGATTAGGATCACGGATAGAGGCTAACAACAGTCCTTTGGCCTGATGAGGGTTGCGCGGAACGACAACCTTCAAACCCGGCGTCTGGGCAAAATATGCCTCGGGAGACTGTGAATGATAATGACCACCGGCGATGCCACCGCCATAAGGCGTACGAATTGTCAGACCGCCGACGTTAAATAAATTACCGGAACGATAGCGGAACTTGGCCGCTTCATTAACAATCTGGTCGAACGCCGGGAAAATGTAATCGGCAAACTGAATTTCAGCCACCGGCACTGATCCCTGAGAGGCCAGACCGTTGGCAAAACCGATGATGCCTTGCTCGACCAAAGGGGTGTTAAAACACCGCTCCCGACCGTATTTTTCCTGAAGATGGCTGGTTGCCCGAAAAACACCGCCAAAGCTGCCGACATCCTCGCCAAAACAAATAACTTTGGGGTTATCCGCCATCGCGATATCCAGCGCATTGTTAACCGCCTGCAGCAGGTTCATTTTAGTCATGGTCTATTCTCCCAGAGGTCTTTGGATAGGCATCCGGGTATTTGCGTATATGAGCCTTAAGATGATCCAGTTGCTCTTTGAGCAGCGGGGGTGGTACGTCGTAGACATCGGTAATCAGCTCATCGAGTTTTGAAATTGGGTGCTTTTCAGCTTCTTTCAATATAGCCAGAACATCTCGACGCTCGATATCGTATAAATTCTTGTCCTCATCCTCGCTCCACCACTGCTGTAGCAATAACCAGTGTTTCATGCGTGTCAGTGGATCTTTGCTGGCCCAGTTCTCCTCTTCCTTCTTGCTGCGATACCCTGAGGGGTCGTCAGATGAAGAGTGAGCCGCCAGGCGATAGCTCATGGATTCGATCAACACCGGCTCGTTCTCTTCGACGGCGATACGACGCGCTTCGAGAGTCGCAGCATAGACGGCGAGGATATCGTTACCGTCGACACGAATGGTGTGCATACCGTAACCCAACGCCCGCGGTGCGATACCATCGCCAGCGAACTGCTCGCTAGAGGGGGTGGAAATGGCGTAGCCATTGTTACGACAGAGAAAGATAACCGGGACTTTAAGCACCGATGCCATATTGAGCGCGGCATGAAAATCCCCTTCGGAAGCTGCCCCCTCACCAAATACCGTAACGGTACACTTACCCTCACCCGCCAATTTCTGGCCATAGGCGTAACCGGTTGCCTGGGGAATTTGGGTAGCCAGGGGAGACGAAATAGTCATGTAATGCAGCTTGCTGGAGCCATAATGAATCGGCATCTGACGGCCTTTGCCGTAGTCGCGCTCATTACTGAACAGCTGATTCATAAACTCTTCCAGGGTGAAGCCACGATAGACCAGTGCGCCCTGTTCGCGGTACTGAGCCATGATCATGTCTTCATCATCCAGGGCCGCGGCAAAACCGACAGTGGTAGCCTCTTCACCAGTGGACTGCATGTAAAAGCTCAGGCGTCCCTGGCGTTGAGCCGCCAGCATACGTTCGTCCAACACCCGTGTGCGGACCATGGCCTTGTAGATTCTGAGTGCTGAGCTCTGTTCCAGATCAGGCAGTTTCGCTCCCTTGTAAGGAGAACCATCCTGTTTAAGGACTTTGTAAGTCGGTATCTGGAGCTCGTCACCACGGATAAAATTGAGCGTATGAATCGCCCGGTCTTTTGTATCCGTTTTCATAACTTCCTCTTTTCATTGTTTTTATGGACCCTCTGATCGCTAGAGGCTCCCTAAGTGGATAGTCGTTGATCCCTTTTGGGGATTGTTCATTTCAATATAGACCCACCCGGATAAGGTGAAGGGGATAGTTTTAACTTACTTTTACGTTAACGTAAAGCAGAGTTTCAAATAATTAGCCGATAAAAGGCTTTCAAAGATAGTGTTGTAGTGATCAGTTTTTATCAATAAAGACTACTTGGCCAAGCATCTCGAAAACAAGCATGAAGATCATGATTTTGCTCACCAGCGACAAGCCGTTGCTTAAAGACCTGAAAGGCTAGAAGAGATCAGCCTTTGTGCACACCACCATTATCATTGAGATTCACTCCAGGTCACGTGGCAGAGCCTGACCGGTATCTGCTGAGTAACAAAAAACTCCAACCACAGCCGTTGATGATCCTGCAATCGGTCTCCAGGGCCTTTCACTTCGATAAGACAGTACTCCCCCAACAGAGGATTCAGATAAATCAGGTCTGGCATGCCCCGCCGATGGGGGCGAAGATCCAGCAACAGGTGATGAAAAATAGCCCTCAGATGGCCAGGAGGAATCAGTTCAAGTACCTGAACGACAAATGCTTCCTCCAGCATAGGCCAGTGGATCAGCGAGCAGTTGATGCCCTTCTTGGCCCGCAATCTATCCATAATGCGTGTGCGGTAGCTGCCGTCCTCGAAACTTGCGAAGCAAGTCGCAATCAGCTCTGGACGAAGCTCAGGGAAGTCTGGTCTATACAGGTCTGCTGGGCCATCCTGAAATGGATGGAAAAAAGCACCCCGAACCGGGGCAAATAGGGCTGACCAGAAAAGAAGAGCGAATAAACCGTTCAACAGACGGTTTTCGACATGAAATGCCTGGCTCGTCTCTTTCGTCAGGTGTCTGATAACAGCCTGTTCGACGCCTCCCTCGGCAGGTCGTGTCAGTACAAGGTTCTCGGTGGGCAGATTAATTCGCACCCTGGCTGGATAGGCCAGGTCAGCTTTGCGTGCACTGCGCCGACAGATCCTTTCGAGGCTGATCCTCGCTTCGGGGTGCTCTACCAGATCCAATGCTCTCTGCGCCCGGGCAAAAACCTCTGCCGGTTTCTCCAGCTTCTCCAATAGTCTCAGCTCACGTACTTGTGCCTCCCGGTGCTGGCTGAGTGTGTAAAGGAGCAACGCCTGGTCGATGCTATTCTGGCGTTCAGCCTCCCTGCCCATCTGAAATAACAAAAGCTGGCGTCTATTATCGAGCAAGGGGGATTCGATCGTCCCGGGCAGATTGTCTATCAGTGCAGCTACCGGTTCGCCGTCAGCTAAACGCAATTGTATCTGATGAAGACACAGATAATGGTCGAGCTCATCTCGGCTGCGAAAAGCCCGGGACTGTGTATTCAAAGGTACAGATTCGTACTGCTGCAAACCGAGCTCCGTTAGCACGAATTCCGACCAGTCCTGACGCAGATTGCCGAAAAACATCAGCCGTAGGAGGTCGAACAGAGGCATACAATTCAAGCGAATAACCTGACATGGTGCTTCAGGCCACCACTCATTGAGCTGGAGATGATCAGAAGTATTTGAAATCTTTGAGAGTGCATCAACCAAGACGGCTTTGCCTGTTGAAGCCCTGAAAACAGAATCAAGCAGATAGTGTCGCGCGAACGCGAGACATTCTGCCCGCCTGAGCAGATTGCATACCTCCATTATTGAAAGCGCAGGGTTGATATCGACTAACCCTGTCGTGGCAAACCCCTCAATTGCAGTACCGAGGTCGCCAACTTCAGCGTAATGCAGTGAATCCAGACGAAACAGATCCCCCTTGCGCATCACCAATCTGATCAGCAGTGCTTGTGACTGTGTATCCACAGACAACACCTTGCATAGCGCTGAAGCCTCCTGCGGCAATAGAAGATCGCAGTGATGTTTAAGACACCAGTCGATTACCAGACGGGCATTGTGCAGATAGTAAAGCGGATCGGTTAAAGGTGCAGGAGTAAGATGAATCTTCGTCATCCAGTCATTATACACGTGCTACTTAATACCCGATCAATAAGAAAATCAATAACCACCCACAGAGCGGGTGGTATGATGAAAGCCCCCAGAGGGGGCTACTTACCCATCAGCAAGCCGGAATAGCGTAGCCTTTGCGTATTTAACCGCCTGATGCGGTGTTTCCCGATGTGTTATTAATTTTTGCCGTGTAAATTAAAATGGATCGGTGCGGTTCGTAAACTCTACCCAATGGCCAATGGCCAAAACACTTCGTGGGCCACGCTGAGCACTTCGTGGGCCACGCTGAACGCTTCGCGGGGCATGCTCACCAGCACCCTACGATTTTTATCGAACATGTAGGGTGCTGGTGAGGCACGAACCGCACCAAACTTTACAGTACCACCAATGCAGAATATTTAATGAATGCCCTGTAGCTCCCCCGTTTCCCTACGCACGCAGGACCGGCAGAGCCTATTTGTGTCTCACCGGCGGAGGCGGTGGTTTACCAAGAAGTAATTATGATACAGACACAGCAAACTACTGCGCCTGTGATTCTGCTGTGATTCCCAATCAGCTTTTTCGCTAAGGTTGAAAACCTCTTTATACCCCGGAAACCACTAGCAAAGAAGCCCATCGACTATTTGCCATGCCCTGGACTGGCAACAAAAATAATATCCGGCCCCGGGGTACAGATCAGAGGAATTACCGTTATAAAAAATAATAAAATTGAATCTGTTTCCATTGAATCACTCCGGTAACAGAAGCAGTGAATATCAACTACCAGCAATAAAAATAAGCTTAAGCAAGTCAGAATTAGTAGTCCGCTGACGCATATTGGGGACCATGTCATTCGGCCGTAACCCGCAATAAAGCATTAAACCCCCTGTTTAGCCCTTTTTGACCAGTATTTTGAAACCAGAGGTAAAAATGCGCTGGCGAAAATGATCAGCACACCCATTGCTGCAACACTGTTAGGAATTTCAGCGAACAGCCAGTAGCCAAACACCACTGAGTAGATGATCTTGGCATACTCAACATTGGCAATCACATTCGCTTCACCCAGCTTGTATGCTGTCACCCCAATCCACTGTGCAACTGAAGAGATCACTCCCACAAACAGAAGCAGAATCAACTCCTGCATAGTCGGCCACTGCCAGGCCATAAGGCTGGGTATCAACGCGATCAAGCCAACGAAAACCGCCTGATAGCTCAGTAGAACCACCCGGGATTCGGTTTGCGCCATACGCCTTACACAGACAACAGCGATAGCAGCACCTAATGCTCCACCTATACCCGCAAGGGTATAGATAACGGATGTCCCTTCAAACTCGGGCTGAACCACCAGCATCACACCAAAGAAACCGACCAGGACAGTAATCAATCTGGATATACCCACCGATTCTGAGAGGAATAACCTGGAGATGATTGCGACAAACAGCACCTGGGTGAAGCCCAGCGCTGTTGCATCGGCAAGCGGCATATTACTGACCGTGATAAACCCCAGATACAGTGCTAAAAAGGCACCAAGGATCCGCAGAAAGTGCAGATAAATCAGTCGAGGCTTCATGAGCGTATCAATTGAAACCACAATAGCCGGGATCAACAGAGCAACAAATACCAGCTGACGAAACAGGAGAATCTGAAATACGTCGATCCGCTCACTCAGTATTCGCACCAGTACACCCACCAATACAAACAGCCCAGTGGATACCAGCGCCAGCAAAATCCCTCGCTGCTGTAACGGAATTGCAGAAAACAGGCATTCCAAACGGCTATAGAATGGTTGTTTTGTTAGCATTTGAATCAACATTGCGTACCTCACATATCAACTAAGCCGCAATTATCAAGCCGTCACCTGTAGACAGGTCAAGCTATACCAGCAAAGAAACTGGCGCTTTCCGGGATCATATGTTTGATGCATCAGCCATCGATCTGATGGAAAACTGTATACACTAAAAAAATAGAGCTTCTGGTAGATTGAAAAGTAAATCATGGGCATTCGATTAAGATCGATAATCGCGCCTATCTAAAACATAAGTGTGCCCATCGTGCCAAGCCTTCAGTTACTGAGCTTAAATAATTTCCACTTACGATAGGCGTATTGGGAAGTACTGATTTCACCGTATCTCTTACAATGGGAGAACGCGCTGAACCACCGGTTATATATACCACGTCAGGTGCCACCTCTCCTTGAACCAATATCTCTTTAATCAAACCTTTTATTTGGCGCATCGGCTCTGCAATCGACTTTTCCATTTGCTCAGATAACATAGGTATATCAATCTTCTCTGATAACAAGTCGATATTTGCCGTATAGTGGGATTGATTTGATAGTGCGATCTTTGCTTTTTCAGACTCTCCAACAACCATGTGAGCTAAGGCTTTCTGGTGCACCTGAATAAGCCTATCAATTTTTTCAGGGTGCTTGGCTTCTACACGTATTCTTTTCAGCACTTCCAGGTTTTCATACGAATAGAAGCGTCTCTGGGCATTAACATCATTAGTGGCAACCGGATCCCAAAACGTCATCGTTGGTATCGTCACTCCGGATTTGTATTCTGTCTCCTTTCCAAATTCCGGCATAAATCGCTGAAACGCTATAGAGATATCCAGATTGTTACCGCCCACCGACTTGCCGGCATGCGCTAACAGCGTCTCCGAACGGTCCTTCTTTGCCAGCCATTTTGGCCCCATACGAATCAATGAGCAGTCGGACGTACCGCCACCAATATCGACCACAAGTACATTTTTTTCCGACGTTAAGGTTGATTCAAAATCCAGGCCCGCTGCTACAGGTTCAAATTGAAACTCGATATGCTTGAATCCAGCCCTGGAAGCAGCTCTGCGCAGTATTCCCTCAGCCTGAATATTGGATTTCTCTCCACCCCGGGTATTGAAATTAATGGGCCGCCCGATAACCGTTTCAGTGATTTCCCGATCTAAGTTTGCTTCCGCCCTGGTTTTGATATTAGCCATCATGGCACAGACGATATCCTCAAACAGCGCTAGTTGAGGATCACGTAGCTGTAGCGTTCCTAAGAATGATTTTGGTGATTTCACATAGTAGACAAAATCGGGATCTTCCAGATATAAATCTAAAGCCTGCTGACCAAAAAGTACGTCATCTGATTTTACCTTCAGACCTTCTGCCCGGTTCTCAGCAATCGCATGTCTGAGTACTCCTTCACCGACACTGTTCATAGGTAAAATATTAAGGCAGCTAAAAAGATACTCTGATACCGTTTCACGAGTCGGTGCACACAATGCTGAGAGGATAAAAGATTCCTTACCCGACAAAGAAATCGTTTGAACATTATTATTAACAACATGCGCAACCGAGCAGTTGGATGTTCCAAAATCAAAGCCAATAGCCATTACTCACCCTCAATGCTATATCTTTTTATCAAAAATACGTGCCAAATTATTTGCATATAACCATTTAAATTACTCACCGATCGGCAATATGATTACCTAGCAGGTACTGCCAACTAAAGATCTGAATTTTTGCCTTAGAATTTTAACTACTTAATGCGAAAATAAGACACATCCGAGCGCCATCATTGAGTAACAATGAACAAGGATGGTGAAGCTTACACTTATAGACAGGTCAACACCCAAACTTGCATCTACAGCAAATGCTAGAGGAAGCACTGGTTCAAACTGGAAAGAGTGACTCAAGGATCTCGCCAATGAAAACGAAAGCTGCGAACCACGCTGTTTCAGTACACCCGAAGGTATCTTGTCCCAACCATCCCTTCTCTATTAGGTTACAGACTTCATTTCCGGCAACCAGTCAGCATAGTCCTGTTGAATTCTTGGGGATTTAAAAAACCCAGCCTGATAGAACTGGGTTTTATATCATGACAATTCCGACTAATTTGCCATCCTGGTAGCTCTAGCTTTATGAAGCTTTTTATAGTTCTCAATCAGCCTCAGGTGCTTATCCAGCCCTTCAAGTTTCATACTGGTCTTGGTCAGGCCGTAGAATTTAACTTCACCGGTAATAGAGCCAACAACGTTGTCCATCACCTCGTCGCCAAACATTCTGCGCAGGTTATGCAGGTAGTCTTCCAACTCTAACTCTTCGTCCAGAGTAATCTCCAAAACGGCATTCACGGCTTGATAGAACAAGCCACGCTCTACCGTGTTGTCATTGTACTGCAGGAAGCTTTCTACCAACTCAATCGCCTCTTCATGCTGCTGCAACGCGAGGTAGATAAGAATCTTCAGTTCAAGGATCGTTAGTTGCCCCCAGACGGTGTTTTCATCAAACTCTATGCCGATCAGGGTTTTGATCTCGGTATAGTTATCCTCTTCGCTCTCTTCCAGACGTTCAACCAGGCTTGCCAGTTGATCATCATCCAGTGAGTGAATGTTGAGGATGTCTGATCTGAACGGAATCGATTTGTTGGTGTTATCCCAGACCAGATCTTCAACCGGGTAAACCTCGGAATAGCCCGGCACCAGGATGCGGCATGCTGAGGCACCGAAATCATCAAACGTGGCGACATACACCTCTTTACCCAGATCGTTAAGAATCTCCATCAGGCTAGCATTTTCTTCTTCGTTAGTGCCGGAGAAATCCCATTCGCAGAATTCGTAATCATGCTTGGCGCTGAAGAAGCGCCAGGAGATAACACCGGTTGAATCAATAAAGTGTTCAACAAAGTTATGCGGCTCAGTAACCGCCAGGCTGTTGAATGTTGGCCTCGGTACATCATTCAAGCCCTCAAAGCTTCTGCCCTGCAACAGTTCGGTAAGGCTGCGCTCCAGGGCCACTTCAAAGCTTGGATGAGCACCGAAAGATGCAAACACACCGCCGGTTCTTGGGTTCATCAGAGTGACGCACATTACCGGGAACTGTCCACCCAGTGAGGCATCTTTAACCACAACAGGAAAGCCCTGCTCTTCCAGCCCTTTGATGCCAGCAAGGATGCCAGGATACTGTTCTAAAATATGCTGCGGCACATCAGGCAGAACAATTTCTTGTTCGATAATCTGCTTTTTAACCGCCCGCTCAAATATTTCCGAAAGGCACTGTACCTTAGCTTCGTAAATATTATTGCCGGCACTCATACCATTACTCAGAAACAGGTTTTCCATGAGATTGGATGGGAAGTACACGGTTTGCTGATCTGACTGACGCACATACGGCAAGGCACAGATACCCCGCTCCACGTTACCGGAGTTTGTATCGATCAGATTCGAACCTCTCAGTTCGTTATCCGGATCGTATATTTCCAGACAGTGCTCATCCATCAGCCCTTCGGGTATTGAATCATCCGGAGTTAGTTTGAACCACTCTTCGTTGGGATAGTGAACGAATTCACTATTGGCGATCTCTTCACCCAAGTACTGGTCGTTGTAGAAGAAGTTGCAGCTTGCCCGCTCAATAAATTCCCCAAGGGCCGAGCAAAGCGCGCTCTCTTTTGAAGCGCCTTTACCGTTGGTGAAACACATCGGTGAGGCAGCATCACGGATATGCAGGGACCAGACATTCGGAACGATATTACGCCAGGACGAAATTTCGATTTTCATGCCCAGCTCTTCTAGCATACCGGTCATGTTGGCAATGGTATTTTCCAGCGGTAGATCTTTACCCAAAATCATAGTACTGGCGCCATCATCAGCCATACCCATGGCCATAATCGTGGCATCTTCGTCCAGGTTCGCTACCGTTTCAATTTTAAACTCAGGGCCTGTTTGAACGACTTTTTTAACGGTACAGCGGTCAATTGATCTCAGGATCCCCTCGCGGTCGCGATCAGAAATAGTGTCCGGAAGCTCCACCTGGATCTGAAAAATCTGATTGTAGCGGTTCTCCGGATCGACAATATTGTTCTGCGAGAGTCTGATGTCCTCTGTCGGGATATCACGCGCCTTACAATAGACCTTCACAAAGTAGGCGGCACACAGCGCCGACGAAGCTAAGAAGTAATCAAACGGACTGGGTGCAGAGCCATCACCTTTGTAACGAATAGGTTGATCTGCGGTGACGGTGAAATCATCAAACTTTGCTTCGAGTCTGAGGTTTTCTAAAAAATTTACTTTGATTTCCATTTGAATATTCTTTCCGAAATCGTTAGATGCAAAATTGGTGTTGAGTATAACCAGGACGAATTGGCTTCGTTATATTTTTACCTGATTACCCATGAGTTTCAGCCTACTTTAAAGGAGGGTGATATTTTCATTTAAAATCAATATGATACGCCGTTATCTGGCATTATTCCTGTCTGCTAAGTCATAGCTGTACATGAAAAGCATTGCCTCTAAGCCTCACAACCATTGGGATTACTCAGGCTATGGGTAAATATGGCTGAGAGTCGTAAGTAATCAGGTATTTTTATAAATACAACTGTAACGGTGTATTTAAAACGCAGACAAAGTGAAACTGTAGGCCGCATGATTTGGCGGGCATTTTAACACGAATGGTGGAATTAAAACGAAGACAATCTGGAAGCCCCGAAGCACGTGGCTTGAGCGCACATAGAACCATCTTTCCCCAACCTACTCCTCACCTTAGGTTGCGGGCTTCACTTCCGGCAAACAGTCAGCAAATTCTTGTTGAATCCTTGGAATTTTGCCCATCTTCTGACCTCCGCCGTGCAGGATCACCAAGAGCATTCCAGCCATCACAGATACACCATTTGAGATTTTCAGCATCTGTACCAATGCTACAGACAGGAATTCCTTTAATTCTTCTGCACCCCATTACACGCTTAGTGCCAGAATATAGGCTGGTAAGCACTACCGGCACGGAGGAGATCGATGACTCATCCCTAGGGTGGTTGCTATCAAACCTCTCAGTATTACAGGAATGTGATAGCATTGAAGAAGCCCATTTAAACTATGAGTCTGGATATTATAAAGCAGACTTACTCCAGCTTCCTGTCTTAGCGGCCAACTCTGATCTCTATGAGAACCGTGTGCTACATGGCTTTGTTGACCTTCTATTGCACGAAGCTCAAATGCTGGTTGCTCGTTATACAAACGATAAAGGCTTTCGTAGATCAAACGATTTTGCGGTGTTCCTACCGAAAATTAGCCCCTGTTGAAATCATTGGTGTTTTTAGCTCGCTCCCTGTAGCGTTTTCCCTATGAAAACGGTCCTATATCCCCTCCTCGCAACACTGCGTTCTCTCTTACGCAGTCGCGCCACACTCCATCTGGAAATCCTCGCTCTGCGTCAGCAACTGGCAGTTCTGCAACGAACCCACCAAAAACGCCCACGTATAACCAAGAGCGATAGAATTTTCTGGTCCTGGCTTTGGAGACTATGGCCAGCCTGCCTACACACCCTAGTTTTCGTTAGGCCAGAGACAGTTGTGAAATGGCACCGAAAAGGGTTCAAGCTGTTTTGGACCTGGAAATCACGCAGTAGAGGCGGCGGGCGGCCAAGTATTTCCAAGGAGGTCCGTGATCTCATTCGGCAGATGAACCGAACCAATCCCCTCTGGAGGGCACCCCGCCTTCACGGAGAACTCACTAAACTCGGCATCGAGGTGTCGCAAAGCACTGTAGCCAAGTATATGAACAGGCCTGTGAAACCACCGTCACAGACCTGGCGAACGTTCCTTGAGAATCACATGAAGGAACTGGTCTCGATCGACTTCTTCGTGGTGCCAACCCTGACCTTCCGTATTCTCTATGTATTTCTTGTCTTGAGCCACGACCGGCGCCGGGTGCTGCATTTTAATGTCACTGAGCATCCCAGCGCGCAATGGACTGCCCAGCAGATGATCGAGGCATTTCCTTGGGATACAGCACCGCGCTTTGTCCTACGCGACCGCGATTCAATCTATGGTTCAGCCTTTCGAAAGCGCGTTCAAAGCATGGGAATAGAGCAGATCCTCTCCGCGCCACGGTCACCCTGGCAATCGCCCTACGTCGAACGGGTCATCGGATCCATTCGCCGAGAGTGTTTGAACCATGTGGTCGTTATCAATGAACGTCACCTGAGAAGGATCCTTCGCTCTTACTTCGACTACTATCATGCGTCACGGACCCACCTGGCCCTCGGCAAGGACTGTCCGGAAAACAGGCCCGTTCAATCAGCCGAGTCCGGCGACATTGTCGCCCTACCCCAGGTTGGAGGACTTCACCACCGATACATCCGGCGCGCAGCCTAAAGCGCGTCGATAAACTTTATTCAACTTCTGCTGCAAACTGCTGCATTCTTGTAGCCTTGTGCATTTACCTAAAAGTCTCCACACCACCGAGCGAACGAAGTCTGAATATCATAGACATTTTACACAGATTGGGTTTTCAGTAGGGACAGCGTTCTGCCTCTTGGCACTTGCAGGTATATTCCATAATTCAACATCAATGTTTTGAGTGAGCCGCACTATACAGAAACAGAGCCCTATCCTGTATAGGAAAAATTCCGAATTTACTGGCAAAACGTACGCGCCCCACGCTTCCAGCGATGCGCTCCATACGCATCCTAATCGTGTATAGAGCCAGGATCACACAGCATTCTTAACGCCTTCCGGCACAAAAACCCAAAATGGGTACAAAAGCTCTACATCTACCGAATTACCCACATAGCCGTATCTATACTTAAGCTCACGTGCTGAGGCAGAGACCGGTAGTATCCGATAAGGGGGGGCTCCGCCACAGACCTATGTAGCTCCGTCTCCTTACGCTAAGTGAGGGCTGGAAAGACGGAGCTACGCTTTTTCTTTTCTTTGCCTTTAAGATCATTAGTCCAGACGTGATGTGACAGACAGCGCATGCTTTCGATCAAAGACGGTCTTTTTAAAAAAACGACATCAACAACTATATGAGGTGAGATATGGCAAGGCTACTACGCATGAGGCAAGTCGAAGATATGATCGGCTTAAAGAAATCCTTTATTTATAGAGAGATTGCGAAGGGCAAATTCCCCTCGCAGATCAAGATAGGTAATGTGGCCCGTTGGCGTGAGAGTGATATTGATAATTGGATCGATCAGCTCACGGCTAATGAATCAATGTGATCTGACTACCACTACATCATCTCAGTACGGATATCAGGGTACTGGAAAAATTACGCAACACCCCATTTGACGGCGTTGGTGCATGGATAGTTCGTTGAGGAATATCTAACATAAAATGTTGCCCTTCCCAACGATCGGTAATCCCCTCATGCCCAATAAATACAACACTGCGCGTCGACACCACATCCCGAAGATGAAATTCAAGGTAACGAACTGGGCTGAGTATGAGGCGGGGCTTCGCCAGCGCGGCAGCCTCACCTTATGGGTAACCGATGAGGCCATTGCCAACTGGCAGGCAGCACCGCGTCCGACACCCGGTGGCCAAGCACGTTATTCGGATATAGCGATAGAAACCGGCCTCATGTTGCGGTTGGCTTTTCACCTTCCGTTGCGCCAAACGGAAGGATTCATGCGCTCGATTGTCGAACTACTTGATCTTGCTATTGAAGTACCGGATCACACCACCTTTAGCCGTCGCGCTACATCGCTGCCCTCGGTTTCACCAAGCCGGTTGCCTGAAGGCCCCATACACCTGCTGATCGATAGCACGGGCTTGAAAGTCTATGGCGCTGGCGAATGGCTACAGGAAAAACACGGCATGCGAGCACGACGTACTTGGCGCAAGCTGCATCTGGGTGTCGATGCCAACAGCGGCATGATCGTGGCTTCAACACTCACCGAGCAGGATAAGGGTGATCCATCCCAGGTGGGGCCATTACTCGACCAGATACCCGGTGAAATTGAAAAGGTGACGGCAGACGGTGCTTACGATGGGGCACCGACTTATCAGCTCGTAGAGCAACGAGGCAAGGACATCACGGTGGTGATTCCTCCGCCTGTAACTGCGGTCCTCAGCGACGCTTCCGAACAGGCTCCCTCCCAACGGGACGGTCATATCACCTCGCTTGTAGCAAATGGACGGTTGGGCTGGCAGAAGGAAACTGGCTATGGCCGCCGATCGCTGGCGGAAACCGCCATGGGGCGATACAAGACGATCATCGGTCCACAGCTGCGGGCACGCTGCCTGAGTGGACAATGCACCGAAGCTGCCATTGGCGTGGCGGTCCTCAATCGCATGTTAGAAGCGGGACGCCCTAAATCCGTTCGCAGTGTGCTGAAAAGTTCATAGGGCTTGGAAATAAGGCAAATTATCGGCCTGTTCTGATCCGTGCACCAACGTCTTGCAGATAAGTCTTTTAAAGAAGGACGCCGAATAAACCTACAAGAGATAGCGGATGCGACAGGCATTCACCGAACCACACTATCGAAACTACAGAGTCCGACCGGACATAACACAACCACAGAGAACCTGGACCGCCTATGTAAGTACTTTGATTGTGACGTAGGGGAATTGGCACATTACGTGCCGGATGAGTAAACGTCAGGAAACAACATACAACAGAAAAACGTCTTGTCCTCTGCCCTTTTAATTCCGGAAATATACTAAACATACTGCCCGGCACAGAACCCGGAAGCCCATGCCCACTGGAAGTTATGACCGCCCAGATGGCCAGTGACATCCAGGCATTCGCCGATGAAATACAACCCGTCGACTTTCTTTGCCGTCAGTGTTTTTGAAGATATCTCATCGGTGATGATGCCGCCCAGTGTAACCTCGGCGGTACGGTAGCCTTCGGTGCCGCTGGGTTTGATACGCCAGTGATGAAAGCGCTCGGCAACTGCAGCCAGTTTTTTATCATCATACTGCTGTAAAGATCCTGAGAGGACCCACAACTCACAAAACACCTGAGCCATACGTTTACTCATCAGTTGCGCCAAATGCGTTGTAATATCGGCCTTAGGCCGCTCTGCCCGCGCTTTCAGTAACCAGTCAGCCAGGTTAAGTGCGGGAAACAGATCAATCTCAATTTCCTGGCCTGGCTGCCAGTATGACGAAATTTGCAGTACCGCCGGGCCACTGAGGCCACGGTGGGTAAACAGCATGCTTTCGTTGAAAGACTGTTTGCCAATACTGATCGACACCGGGTGGGAAACCCCGGCCAGGGGTTTGAAGTAGGCTAAATCATTTGGCTGCAGGGTAAAGGGGACCAGTGCGGCCTGCAACGGTGTCACTGTCAGGTCGAACTGTTTGGCCAGATCATAGGCAAACGACGTCGCGCCGCCATTGGGAATCGACAGTCCGCCGGTTGCGATAACCAGTGATTCACAGTCTATCGCGCCTGTTGCGGTGGTCAGGGTGAAGCCGCTATCGCCCTTCTTTACTTCTTCTACGGCAGAATTTGTTCGAATCTCAACACCGGCCCACTCACATTCGGTGAGCAGCAGCTGTAGCATCTCTTTGCTGGACTCATTACAAAACAGTTGACCGAGAGTCTTCTCGTGATACTCGACCCCGTGACGTTCGACGAGTTCGATAAAGTCCTGCGCACTGAAACGGCTCAGGGCAGACTTACAAAAATGCAGGTTACCGGACAGGAAATTATCCGGGGAATTATGCATATTGGTAAAGTTACAGCGACCGCCACCGGACATTAAAATCTTGCGACCGACTTTGCTGGTATGTTCCAGTACGAGGACCGAACGGCCACGATACCCTGCTGCTGCCGCACACATTAAGCCTGAAGCACCTGCACCAATAATTACAACGTCTACCTGTTCCAACCTGATTCAACCTGCCAAACAAAAGGCGCTATTCTAGCACCGAACACAGTGTATCGTCGTACTATTATTAGCGTGAATTATTCGCAGGAAATATTCTATTGAAGGAATTAATCGTGCGGTTTCTTGTGACTGCCATCACACAGAGGGGGCGTTCCGGTAGCTTTACAACAACATAGAAACACGGTTTCTGATTTACGGGCGACAAAGACCACTGGATCAAGGCCTGTCCCCTGATGGGAGCCGTCACAGAAAGGCTGATTACTGGATCGACCACAGGCACACCAGCAGTAGGTTTCGCCTTCGACCAGATCAACTTTAATAGGGGCATCGCCGGCACGATGTACAGAGTCATGAGACATAGACTAATCTCCGGATATTGCCAACAGTTACGCCTGCAGGTACCACTAAAATTAGTGTATGGATTCTAATAACGCAAAGATTGGCCAGCGAGATGAGTAAATGACTTTCTATTGAGAATAGAGATTACGCGAACTTTGGGACTGTTTACCCCTGTAGGTTCACTAGATTTGATTAAGGCGCAGCTTTTACCCGCTGCACCTTAATATGCAGTCATCCTGACGGCAGGATTATTAATCCTGCTGTGGGTTTTCTTCCTGATCTTCCTGCTTCTTTTTCAAGCGACGAATTTTGTCAGCCAAAGGTGTTTTGCGGGATTCAGAATTATTTCCTGCCTCACTCTCTTCATCCTTGTGCTTTTCAAAGACAGACTTAATCTTCTTCTTTTTTTCCAGATTCTTCTGCTTACGGCTTTCGTAACTATCCGGATCGGCCAGTTTCTCACTGCGACGCTTCTCGTCCAGCCAGATAACTGGCTGACCACCAGTACGTTTTTTCTTACTTCTAGACATATCTCTTCCTGCTACTTGCGTTCTTGCTCTGCGGCTTCTTCTGCCGCAAGACGTTCCGTTTCAAGGCGGGCAGCTTCCCATTTCGCCTGCCACTCGGAAACAGTTTCATAACTGATCAAGCCAAGCTGGCCTGATCGCAATTCGTTTATTAAAATCTCTGAGGCTTTATGTAGATCAACAACGCCGCCGGGTCGTAGTCCAGCCCTTTTACGACCGATAGCATCAAGCACCTCTTCTGCCGACCCTGGCAATTCTTTCAATTTATAGCGAGCCCGAAGAAGATCCGGATAGTCTTTAAGCAAAAAACCAGCCGCATACACTGCCACATCTTCATACTCGATTGCGGTATCTTTTATTGCGCCACTGGCGGCAAGCCGATAACCGGAATCTTTATCTTCGATCTTCGGCCACAAAATACCGGGGGTATCTGACAATGCCATACCATTCTTAAGCGTAAAACGCTTCTGGCCTTTTGTCACCGCCGGCTCATTGCCTACTTTAGCGATTCGCTTACCCAGTAACGCATTGATCATGGTGGACTTACCCACATTGGGTATTCCCATAATCATGGCTCGCACAGGCCGTCCTTGCTTGGCACGCGTGGGTGCATGCTGTTTGCACAGTTCAGGAATAGAGCTGATTAACTTCTTCTGCGAATAGTCCAGCGTGATCGCATGGGTATTCTCAAGGCTGTTAAAATACTCCACCCATTCAGCCGTGCGAACGGGATCTGCCAGATCACTTTTATTAAGCAGTTTAATAACAGGCTTTCCCTTGCGAAGCGTTGAAACCATTGGGTTTTCGCTTGAAAAAGGCAGCCGGGCATCCAGCACTTCAATCACCACATCGATATCGCCCATCACCTCTGCGATCTCTTTGCGTGCTTTGTGCATGTGTCCGGGAAACCAGTTAATACTCATAATCGCTATCTATACCTATTACGGGAGGCACATTATACCTGTCGCGAAATAAACGGCGACTGCTTTTACCATTTATTCGCAAGACTTATGCCTGTTATCTAAATTATGACTACTGACAAGCAGTTAGCTTCGTTATATGCTCTTGCTAATCGTCATCGTTCTCAGACATGGATATAGGTTAACAATGGATATTCAAAGTGCAGCTTCGCAGGTTTTAATGGCCCGACAGCCGATCTTTGATCGTAGCCAGAGAGTCATTGCCTATGAATTATTGTATCGAAATGATGACGCTACTGAAAACTCCCTGTTTCGAAACTCCGGCGCTACCAGCGAACTTATCCTTAACTATACCAGCATCTCTGATCAGGGCTCGCTGAAAAGGGTGCCTGCTTTTATTAGCCTGACTCCCGAACTCCTGATTTCTGACGATTTCCCTGAACTGCCGCGTAAAAACATCGTGTTTGAAATTCCCGGCGATATTACTGTCAATGATCACGTCATCGCATCAACTAAACGGCTAGTCAAAGATGGTTATCGGGTCGCATTGGATGATTTTAACTATAAATCCGGCTATGACTCGCTACTGAAGCTCGTTCACATCGTCAACGTCGATGTAAAGGGTATGACATTTGACCAAATCAAACGCCAGGTTCAGCTACTCAAGCCTTTTAAGGTTACCCTGCTGGCAGAAAACATTGAATCGGTCGACGTACTTGAAGAGTGTAATAAGCTGGGGTTTAAGTTATTTCAGGGTCACTTCCTGAGTAAGCCGAAGGTAATCAAGGGTAAAAAAGTCGATCCAAACCAGGCGGCTTTATTTGAGTTAGTACAGGAATTGCAGAACCCGAATACAACACCGGAGCGACTGGAAGAACTCATCATTCGGGACCCGGTACTGACCTATAAGCTTCTGCGCATTGTAAACTCCGCTGCCTACTCCCTGGTGCGCAAGGTGGAATCGCTTACTGAAGCCGTCGTTATGCTGGGCATGGCACAGATCCGCAAATGGGCGACGTTGATAGCGCTGACTAATCAGAACGGCAAACCTGAAGAAATTTGTCGCTCGCTGCTCGTCAGAGGGCGCATGTGCGAAGAGGTGGCGACAGCTCAAGGGCGGAAAAATGGCGGCAGTTATTTCATGACGGGCATGATGTCTAATCTGCATACATTGCTGGATATCGATCGCCAAACCATGCTCGAGCAAGTGCCACTAGGCGAAGACATCAAGGATGCGATCCTGCTGAACGAAGGTAATATGGGTGAAGTATTGATGAACGTGAGTAATTTTGAAGCCGGTGACTGGGATCTGCTGCCGACGGATTTTGACGGCACCCTCTATGAGTCCTGCTACCGTAAAGCACTCAACTGGAGTAAAGAAGCGATGCAAACGCTCAATGATGTATGATTCAGTTACTCAAATAAAAAAGGCCGCAGTCGCGGCCTTTTTTATGGTTCTTCGTTAAATAGCGTGGAGCCGACTTCCTGTCATTACAATATGATTTATGTATCAGGATATTCAGTTGTAGGAGGCGCGCCCCCGCGGCGAAAGAAAGATATAGCACAGGAGGTGCTTTATTATGGGAGTAGGGAATGCATCCGCACTTAGAAAAGGGCGATTTTCTGAAGAAGGAAGAATCTATCTGGTTACTTTTGTAACAGAGGGCAGGTCGCCTTGGTTTAACAGCTTTGAGCTAGGGCGGATTATTGTTTCTGTTATGAAAAACAAATCTCAATTCGCTGAAACACTTGCGTTTGTCGTTATGCCAGATCATGTACACTGGCTGGTACAACTTGATAAAAAGCCATTAAATCAAACAGTTCATGATGTTAAGTCTATTTCGGCGCATCGTATTAACTCGATGCAGGGACGTTCAGGTCGATTCTGGCAGGATGGTTTTCATGATCATGCTGTTCGTAAATATGAAGTTGTAGGAGGCGCGCCCCCGCGGCGAAAAAAGGCACAGCACAGGAGGAGCCTAATCATGCGATCAGAGATTATTCCATGTGGGATGCTGTTTGGATTTAGAAGATCTATTGAATAATGATGAAAATCAATCGCCGCTCGCAGCGCGCAGCGCGCCGCGAGACGCGAGGCGCGCCTCCTACACCGGTAATGTATTCCCCGGCAATCAACGAAGAACCTTTTTTATTGCCCTTCTTAAACCTAGGCGCCCGGCTGATTATCCGGATGCGCTTGCGCAAAAGCCGGTAACGCCAGACAGTTGTCATTAATGCGCACAATATTTGGATAACAGCTCAGATCACATTTAAAGCGATTTGCATTGAACACCTGTGGTACCAGGCAGGTGTCTGCCAGAGTGGGTAGATCACCGTGGCAGAACTTACCTGTTTCCCCGGAATTAGCCAGCATCGCTTCCAATGCATCGAATCCCTGGTAAATCCAATGCTGATACCAACTGGTTTTCTGCTCGTCTGTAACATCAAACTCAGCAACCAGATATTTAAGTATGCGCAGATTATTAACCGGGTGTACATCACAGGCGACCAACTGTGACAGTGCTCTTACCCGCGCTTTGCCAGATGCGCCTGCAGGTAACAGTTGTACTGACTCTGGATAGGCCTCATCCAGATATTCACAAATTGCCAGCGACTGCGTCAGCATCAAGTCGCCATCTTGCAATGCCGGAACAAGTCCCTGAGGATTACGCGCCAGATGCGCTTGCGAGGACTGTTCCCCAGCCAACAGGCTTACCGGAACCTGCTCATACTGTAGCGCTTTAAGGTTCAAGGCAATACGCACACGATACGCCGCTGAAGAGCGGCAATAATCAAACAGAATCATTTTTCAATCTCTTAACTCTTGCTTTGATAACAAGCTCATATAACTTTCTAATATAACACGCTCATATAACACGCTCATATGAGAATCAAATAGCCTTATCTCACAACAGGTCTATTACGTTTTATCGATTACAATTAACTTTCAAACGCTGTAACGGCTAACTTTTTGATCAATTGCTCCAAAGACACTTTCACCTTCAGCGTTCTTCATATCTATCTGTACCCGATCACCAAAACGCATAAAAGGCGTGCTGGGGCGGCCATGATCGATCATTTCTATCATTCTTAATTCGGCGATACAGGAATGTCCCACCCCGCCCTCTTCAACCGCCGTCTCTTGATGCTGCTTATTCGAAACCGTACCCGAGCCAACGATAGTGCCTGCACCAATAAAACGGGTTCGGGATATATGGGCAATAAGCTCAGCAAAATTGAAATGCATATCAACACCGGCACCAGGGTTGCCAAACAATTGACCGTTATAACTCACCTCCAGAGGCAGATGCACCTTATTATCCAGCCAGGCTCCATCCAGCTCATCAGGGGTTACTGCGACTGGAGAGCATGAGCAGGCAGGCTTACCCTGGAAAAAACCAAAACCCTTTGCTAATTCAGCGGGAATCAAGTTTCGCAATGAGATATCGTTAACCAGCATCAACAGCTTAATTTGCTGTGAAGCCTGCTCGACTGATGCCCCCATCGGCACATCACCGGTAATTACAGCGATCTCACCTTCAAAATCAACACCCCATTTATCTGAAATAACCTGTATATCGTCATGGGCCGAGATAAAGTGATCAGAGCCCCCCTGATACATCAACGGATCGGTCAGAAATGCCGGTGGCAACTCCGCATTACGCGCCTTACGCATTAATTCAGAATGATTCAGATAGGCAGAGCCATCAGCCCACTGATAAGCCCTTGGCAAAGGCGCCGCTAGTTCATTGAGATCAAGCTCAAAACTAGCGATTTGGCCGTTATTCAACTGCGAATAGACCGCCTGTAACTGCGGCTCCAGAACATCCCAGTCATCCAGCGCAGCCTGCAAGGTCGGTGCAATTTCTGTGACCTTCACCGCGCTTGCCAAATCACGCGATACAACAACCAACACTCCGTCACGACGATGCTTTAATGACCCCAGTTTCATAATCAATACCCTCTCAAACAGAAACAACCCAGCCGGGTAATAACCAGGCTGGGTTGTTTGATAGCTTATTTACCTTGTGGCGAAATATGCTCGCGGGCAATTTTCATTGCCTCTGAGAGTACTTCCTGGTCGCCTATATGGTTGCTAAGCAGGAGGATTAAACGCGAATTAACATCGCGGCTTTGCTCATCGTTCAGGTCACGGTGCAGATCTGTTAATTCCTGGTAAAAATCATCAGGAACCGGCAGATTTGGCTCAGTAATCAAAGTAGCCATACTAAATTCTCTCTATGTTCGCAGTTATTTACCAAGTGCCTTGTTCTGGGCAGCAACTACGGCTGCCTTATCGAACGTACGCATACGTGCAGTAACCAGTTGATCAGGACGGGTCAGGTAGAATGTACCTGCCTGGGCATCAAGGCGCTGCTTCACAACACCCTTTGTATCCACTACCAACTCAACACCCTCCGGCAGGGCAACATCAACCTCGTGGCTGGAGACGATAAACGTCTTAATCGGCAGCGTTTGCTGTGCCAGCTCAGCCAGCTGATTAATGGTTTTCTGATTAAGCTCTGAACGGCTGTCAATAAACAACAAACCATTGAACGTATTGCCCAGTGACGTCAGCATGAAAGTCTCTTCACCATTACGGATAATAGGGCCATCCGTACAAGGTGCACCGGGAACTACCTTACAGCTAAAGGTATCAATGTCCGCTGTATTCAAGCCTGATTCAGTCAGGATTGGTGGTACTGACAAGCGCCCACTGTTCACCAGAGGACGGGCAAAGGTATAATCTCTGGCCAGCTTCAGTACCGCATCACGAAACGCTTTATTAGCGTCATTCTTGGGCGTAATGAAATCCGTACTGCGCGTAGAGTTAAGGATGTTCTCATCGGCTGCAAACGTACGTTCTTCCGAGTATGACTCCAGTAAATCGACAGGCGCCAGACCGTCCATTACCGCCTTTATCTTCCAGGTAAGATTATCGGTATCTTCAATCCCTGAGTTGGCACCACGGGCACCGAATGGCGACACCTGATGCGCAGCATCTCCGGCAAAGAAAATACGCCCCTGGCGGAATTCATCCATCCGGCGGCAGGTAAAGGTATAAACAGATGCCCACTCCAGGTCGAATTCAACATCTTCACCCAGGAACGCCTTAACACGGGGAATAATGTTTTCCGGCTTCTTCTCTTCTTCAGGGTCAGCATCCCAACCCAGATCGAAGTCAATACGCCATACATTATCAGCCTGACGGTGCAGCAACGTTGATTGGCCTTCGTGAAAAGGCGGGTTAAACCAGAACCAGCGCTCGGGTGGGAATTTTTTCGGATCCATGACCACGTCTGCGATCAGGAAGCGATCTTGGAAGATCTGACCTTTGGATTCCAGACCACACTGTTTACGCACATTACTGTTAGCTCCGTCACAAGCAATCAGGTAATCACAGGTCAGCTCATAAGGGCCTTCAGGCGTTTCCACTGTGAGGCGGACCAGATCATCCGTCTGATCGACTTTAGCTACCTTATTCTTCCAGCGCAGATCGGCTTCAGGCAGCTCATCAATGCGATCAACCATGTACTCTTCGAGGTAGTACTGCTGCAGGTTGATAAAGCCCGGACGACGGTGATGCTCTTCAGGAAGCATATTGAAATTATAGATCTCTTCCTCTTCGAAGAAGACTCGCCCCAAATTCCAGGTGACGCCTTTATCAACGGCACGTTGACCTAAGCCTAAGCGGTCAGATATATCCAGGAAGCGCTTCGCGTAACAAACGGCACGCGAACCTACACTGACTGTGTTGTTATCATCCAGCACGACTACATTAACGCCATACTGGGCAAAGTCGATGGCCGCAGCCATACCGATCGGGCCCGCACCTACAACGATAACAGGATGATGTACTGCCGATGCAGCATCCTGATCGGCAGAGCGGACATAGTCAAATTCTGGGAATGTATATGTCTTGAACATTATTTCGCACTCTTGTAATTTTTTTTACTTCGGCGAACAAAGCCAAAGGAACCTGTATAAGACAATTACAAGATAGCTAATTTTACTGGCGAGATAATCGACACAAAGTGCATAACTTTATTTCATTTATGGAAACAGTAGGATTAATAGTGATATTTACATTATAACCATACAAATCAAATAGTTAGACAATAACCAGTCTGTTTACGGATCTTCGTTAATTACCGGGGTGAGCGCCTCTTAAATATCCTGACTGGTATTTTTTTCCTCAGGCAGATCCTGCCCTCCCACTGGGATAACATGAATTGTAGGGTGCCACCTGGGGCGCCGCATCTATGGTGCACAGCCTTTTGGCGGGCCGAATGCGGCCCAGCCGGGTCCCGCCCTACACATGTGAAAGATTGGTTGGGTACTGGTGAATCTTGTGGGAGGCGCGCCTCGCGCCGATTAGGAGATCATTCGCGGCGAGGCGCCGCTCCCACAGGCTCCGCTCTACCCAATGGTCAATGGCCAATAGCCAATAGCCAAAACACTTCGTGGGCCACGCTGAACACTTCGTGGGCCACCCTGAACGCTTCGCGGGACACGCAAGCCAGACTCCTGCAAAAGCTCCACGCTATCTGATGATGAACCTATTTCGAGCTCATCACTTTTTACTAAACTGCTATTATCTTTTTCAATCATAGACAGATTAACGCTTTACAACAGGAATTCCTGCTGCAGGTTAATCTCTAACCAGTCCCTGAAGAACTCGATAAACAGCCCCACTTTAGGTGACATATATTTTCTATCGGGATAAATGGCAAACAGACTGAGTCGCTCGGGTTCATAACCGCTAAACAATACCTTGATCTGATCCGCTTCAACAAAACGTTCGATAACGAATGATGCTAAATTCGCCACCCCGCGGTGGGCCAATACAGCCTGACGCACAACCAGACTGTTATTGGCTTTCAAGTCACCATTGACCAGTATGGTTTGCGGACCGTTTTCATCAGCCAATGTCCAGGCGTTAGCATTGGATGCCAGCATGAATACCAGGCAGTTATGATCCTTTAGGTCTTCAGGCGTACTCGGGCAACCATGGACTGCCAGGTATTCTGGACTGGCGCAGATAAACATGGGTATCGAGGCTATCTCGCGTGCGATAAGGCTTGAATCAGGCAGTTGGGGATTGGTAATGCGTAGCGCCATATCAAAGCCGTCGCGGATCAGATCGACTTCACCATCATCCAGAGTTACGTCAAACTGAATATCCGGATATTGTTCCATAAATTCGGGAATTGCCTTAGCCAGCAACAACTGCCCAAATGTCATATTGCAGTTAATCCGTAAAACACCGCGCGGCTTACCTTGTAGTTGGGATACCAGGTTTTCAGCATCTTCAACATCAAATATAATTTGCTGGCATTTTTCGTAGTAGGCAGCTCCCACTTCGGTCACACTCAAGCGACGTGTTGTACGCTGTATCAGTCTTGCTCCCACATGCTGTTCCAAATGCGAGATTTGCTTACTCACAGAGGAGCTGGATATACCCAATTCAGCAGCCGCCAGAGAGAAACTCTTCAGGTCAACTACTCGAACATAGACACCCATTGCTGAAAGTACATCCATCGCTTCGCCCTACCCCTTATTCATCGTAATTCAACACTACCAGCCGTCTGTTATAGTAACAAGATTAATTCCTTTTGGTTAACAATATATAGCGTGCAACCAACGCTGCACCGACATCCATGGCTCTTTGCAGCACCTTTCTTTTTAGAGAGCATCCATCCTGGGACATCATCGCTCCTGCACATCCCTGTGCCCGCGACATACCGTACATCCTGTACAAAACCCTGCTTTTGCGCGTCCATGCGCACGCAGGATAAATACATCCATGTATAA
>JBALVQ010000032.1:0-55182 GCA_036960915.1 Amphritea sp. | reverse complement strand
TGAACGATAAGACTGTTCTCGGGGGGGCGAGGGCTAAAGGTGAGACAGTGATTCCGGCTTTATAAGGAATCCTATGAGGTTATAAGTTACGATTTTAAATCGCAGTTTTTACACTTGGGAAGATTAGGGGCGGCCTGATCAACCCAGTGCTGCATGTCAATTTAAACACCAGTACTCAGAGGGACTGTTTTGTGCCGAGACCTGCTGGTGACGTACGCTTAAAACAGTGCATCGAGTGTCCGCTTTTCCGGTCTGCGGGTTTCTGATCCAAAGCGAATATTAGCCGGCTCTATAAGACTCCTTTTGTTAAGGGCTGCCCCACCCTGAAGCCCAAGTCGGTGTCCGCTTTGGAGTATTTTTGTCGATGGGGAAGAGCTCTGGACGATCGATCTTTAATGACTTCAACGTGTCGCTAAGCGTCCCCTAAGCTGCCTTCTTTTGATGTATGCGTTGCTCCTGGTAATAACCTAAGAACTTGAGTCCTTCTGCTGCATTAGGCTAATCACCTCGTTGTCATCAACATCTGACCAGTGGCGATATGCATCTGCGACGGCATAGCTCATGCCGCCACGCGCATTAGGACAAAATAGACTATCCACTAGTGGCAATATCGGTTCGATTGATTGCTGATAGCCAGTGGGGACCGCGACTATCAGATATTTCGCGCCATGATTACGTAACGCGGCAATAGCGACGCGCATGGTTGCGCCGGAGGCGATGCCATCATCGACCAGGATGACGGGGCGTTCGGCGAGACTGGGAAAGGCTCTGGAGCCGCGAAGCTGACTAGTACGCCGGGCAACCTTATGCAGGGTAGCTTTGCGGCTGGCATCTGCCTCGGCATCCGTCAAACCCTGATAGCGTCGGTACTTTTCATTGATCCACTGCGTCCCATCAAAGGCGATAGCACCAAATCCTGCCTCAGTTGTCCAGGGAAACAACATCTTGCTGGCGATAGCGACATCAAGGGGTAAGTGTAATCGATGGGCAATTTCTGCTGCGACCGGGACGCCGCCGGCAGGTATTGCGAAAACAATGGCATTGCTGTCACAGTAAGAGGCCAACATTCCGGCCAGGATGGCACCGGCATGCCTGCGATCCTCAAAGACATCCTGCTGGCCGACCAATTCTGTTAATACCACCATCTTTCCGGTTTGTTTGATCATGGCAGAGCGTCCTCTTTCAGGGAGAGAGGTTATTCTCTTTCTCGTGCCTGTAAGGCATTCACCTTTATATTAGCCCATCGGTAATGTCGCTTAATCCAACGCCTATCGCTTCCCTGTCTGGGGTGGTTAAGTTGATAGTACTCATCGAGATGAAGCGTTTAGCTGGTGTTTTTGTTTCTCTTTATCTGCGCTTCCAGATCCTTAATTCGTTTCTCCTGCGCCTGTATATGTTGCTCCTGAGCTTCCAGCAGGGCTCTATCGCGTTGCAGGCTGGTCTCGCGGGCTTGCAGACGTTGCGTCAGTTCGGCGAGTTTCTGTTGCTGCTCTTCCTGATCGGGTGCTTGTTCCAGTTCCTGACAAATATGGCTGTAGACCTGTTCAAGGTCTCGGAGCTCGCGTTTTGAGTAGTGAATGCTGGATACGATGGCACGGTGGGCGCTGGCAGCACCAAGGGAGCCTGCGAGGATACGTTCCAGCAGGCGGTGGAACTCCACCAGTTCGATAATTGTGAGGTGGGGTTTCTCTTTGACCTGTAGATCGTCCAGCATCATGGCGATCTGTTCTTCCACTTTGCTACGCCGGATATATTGGCAAAGCAGTGCTTCGGCTTCGACTATTTTCTCCTGCAGGTTGATATAGTCGTGTAACCCTGGCGGGCGCACCTGTTTTACCGTGGCCAGAGGATCTGCTTTTGCTGCGACAAACTCTGACGCCTGGTTGCGTTCTTCCGTACCCATATGCCCCCATAATCCTGCCAGCCAGTACAGACCGCCGTTAAATAACATGCTCCAGAACACTGCATGAGGCACCCGTGATTCCATTTCTATGCCAAACAGAGCAGTGGGACGCAGCCAGGCGAGGCCGCCAGGTCCCTCGGTTAACAGTGAGGTGGGAAGCAGGCCCTGATCGATCAGCAGCGGCACTATCAGGGTATAGATCCACAACAGCATACCAGCGTGAAGTCCCAGTAGGGCTCCGCTGCGGTTCCCGTGTCGCCATAACAAACCGCCGAGCATGGCTGGCGTGAATTGCAGTATGGCAACCAGTGAGATTACGCCGATGGTGACAAGTTGATAGCCGGCGCTGAGGATCTGGGCAAACTCGAAGCTGAACAACAGTATCAGCGTTACCGCCAGCCAGCGGCATTGCAGCAGGTAACGGCGCAGGAAGCGCAACGGTGGCAGCTTTTCGATCACCGGGAGAAGCAGGTGGTTGGTGACCATGGTGGAAAGGGTCATGGTGCTGAGGATAATCATCCCGGTGGCAGCGGCGAAACCGCCGATAAACACAAACAGCGCTAAGCCCAGTTCGCCATGTTGTTGCGGCAACAGCAGTACAAAGTAGTCGGATAGCTCCGGTGCGATGCCGGTGAGAATTCCTCCGGCGGCGATTGGCAGGACAAACAGGTTTATCAGGACAAGATAAAGTGGCAGGAACAGCATCGCCCAGCGGATATGGCGTTCATCGCAGTTTTCGATTACCGCCACATGGAACTGGCGGGGCAGGAACTGGATCCCGGCGGCACCCAGAATAATGAATGATACCCACAGGCCGTAGCTGGATCCGCCGCTGCTTCCGGCGATGAACATCTGCGCATAACCTTCATTTACCAGTTGGCGTTGCAGGTCAGCAAAGCCATCGTAGAGGTTAAAACTGACGTAGTAACAGACCGCCCCCATTGCCACCAGTTTGACCACACACTCCAGCGCCAGCGCGGTGATAACCCCCTGATGGCGTTCGGTCGGGTCCAGATGACGTACGCCAAATACCACTGTGAACAGGATCAGAAACAGGGTCAGCAGCAGCCCGACGCCCTGCCAGTCCAGCACCGGTGTCATGCTGCCCGTGCTGATATCAAACACAAAGCTCTGGTGGGTGGAGATGATAGAAAAGGTGCCGACAATCGCTTTTAGCTGCAGAGCGATGTAGGGCACGATGCCAAATAATGCCATCAGGGTGGTAAGCGCTGCTATCCACTGGGAGCGGTTGTAGCGTGCTGAGATAAAGTCGGCAATGCTGGTGATACGGTGGGCTTCTTTTATATGCACCATCTTGCGCAGCAACAGCCCCCAGCTGAGGATGGCGAGCAGGGCGCCGATATGGATGGCGACAAACAGCGGACCTTTTCTGACGGCATAGCCTACGCTGCCGTAGAACTCCCAGCTGGTGGTGAACACGGTGAGCGAGAGAACATAGATCAGTGGGTGGATACGGGTGTTGCCGGTGCGTTGTACCCGACGTTCGGCCCAATAGGCGATCATAAACAGCAGTGCCATGTAGAGCAGCAGGACCAGTATTACCGTCAGAGGATTAAACATCGCTCAGGCCCGGTCGCTTTTCCACCAGCGCCGCGGTGTGACGTTTTCCGCTTTCAGCGTTGTCGGGATCTCCCGGGCAATGCGGTGGATCTCGGCGTAGGTATCGATGCCACCAGACCACTTAAACAGTCGCTCTCGCCAGGGCTCCCAGTAGTTGGTTCTGAACTCAGGTGAACATTTCTGCTCCGCTTTGTGGCGCTCTTCGTCGGAAAGGCTGGCCAGGCGAATATTATGTTTCGCAAACAGGGTCCCGGGCAGCGGTGGGGCGGTTGCGCCAACGGTTTTAACCAGTGATGCTTCATTGGCATGCTGGACCAGTATCTGTGTCAGGTAGGCCGACTCCATAATGGCGGTTTGCAGCTCCGGTTCAATCCGGTCAAACACGGCTGCATTCATCAGGGTGGCTTCGGCGCCACAGAAAAAGCGCAGATCCACCACCTGAGATATCACTTCGGGCATGCCAAGGGCGGCGGCACTCATCCAGGTTTCTGCGCCATCGATCAATCCCAGACGCAGGGCTTTCTGGGTGTCATTCCAGGTGATCGGTAATGGGTTTAAGCCCAGCAACTGCATCGCCAGCTGGCCGAACTGGGAGTTGGTGGCGCGGTTTTTGGTACCTTTAAGTTCTTCCAGTCGGGTGATCAGCGGCCGCTCCTTCCACTTCAAGCTCATAAACAGGCTGCGCAACTCGCAAAGGCTAAACAGAAAGTGCAGGCCGTGTCGGCGTCGCAGCGGCTCACGCATAATCCGCTCACTGCCCGGGTGATACAGAAAGTGATACTGGGCGGCGTTGCTGGGAAACAGATAGGGAAAATCCCAGACATTCAGGTAGGGGGCGATACCTGAGGCGTTCTGGGTCGATGAGGTGAACAGGTCCAGGTCGCCATTGATGGCTTTTTTTACACAGTTCTGCTGGGTACAGATGCTGTTATCGCCATAGAACTCGACCCGGATAACGCCATCGGTGCGTTCTTCCAGGTCGCGCACGAACTCAAGACAACCGGAGCGCGACACTTCCAGATCTGCTTGGGTCACGTCAGATGCGCCATAGCGCAGGGTGTATTTGGCAGGTTGTTTGCTGCGTGCGGCGGCGGTGTCTGCGGTGGCCTGGGCCAGACGACTCAAACTGATACTGCCTCCCAGCGAAGTCGCGGCCAGCAGGGTAGAGCAAACACCATAGCGGCGGGCAAGCCGGAACAGATCGCGACGGGATATGGAACGGGCGGTATCCATTGTGAGGCCTCGGTATAACCTGAGCGTTTGCCGCTCTGCAGAGACTGTCCGGATCAGGTCTGAAACAAATACCTTATTGAAGGTGAAACGTCCATGCTACCTGACCCGTCAGAGACAACCGTCTGATGACGGTTGGGGTTGTGGATTAAGGGATAAAAGATTTCCCGTAATACCTGCTCACTATGCAGGCGGTGGCATTCGCGCCTGATCGCCTGTTTCTGATCAGATCGGCGTCAAATACGATACTGCTTAGTATAGCTTGTTGCGGGCTATTGACAGCTCAGGCGAATCGGGCTCTGCAGAGATTCTGGTTTGCAGGGAAGGGGAGAAAGGTAGCAGCTGTTTTACGGGGGGATAGCTACTTTTTTACATATGGAGTAGCAATTTGCGAGAGGCGCAAGGGCTTATTCACCGGTTAGCCTGGAAACTAGAGGGTGTCTCCAAATGCATTTTTTACGCTCACCATTTCAGGGCAGATCTGGAGTAGAAGAGTAATAAGAGTGCATATAAAAAACTGTTTAACAAGGCATCCGCTAAATACTGCCTTTAAAACAATATGTTATAAGTGCTTATTGTTTGGCTCGAATTATGCTTTTAAAAGTGTAGAGAATGAATTGTCTGGGCAAGAGTGGTGCACATAATGAAAGAGAAGCTGGTAGTAATCGGGAACGGTATGGCAGGAATGCGTACGGTTGAGGAGCTACTGAAGGTTGCACCTGAAATGTATGACATTACTGTCTTTGGCGCAGAACCTTATGGTAACTATAACCGGATTATGCTTTCTCCGGTACTGGCCGGTGAAAAGACGCTCGAAGAGATCATGATTAATGATCGCGACTGGTATAAGGCAAACAATATTACCCTTTATGCGGGCCCCGATAAAAAAGTCGTCAACGTTGATCGCCGCAATAAGGTGGTGATTGCTGAGGACGGCACTGAGGCTCACTATACCCGCTTGCTGCTGGCCACCGGCGCCCACCCTTTTTTGATTCCGGTCAAAGGGCATGACCTGAAAGGGGTGGTGGCGTTCAGAGATGTCGCTGATGTTGATGCCATGCTGGATGCCGCACAGAATAAACAGCATGCAGTGGTCATTGGTGGTGGTGTGCTGGGCCTTGAAGCTGCAAATGGCCTTAAAGCTCAGGGAATGGATGTCACCGTTGTTCATAATATTGATGTATTGATGAACCGTCAGCTGGATCAGGTAGCGGCAACAATGCTGCAGGCAGAGCTTGAGTCACGTGGCATAAAATTCAAGATGAATGCCAGCACAACGAAAATAAAAGGAGATGCACAGGGACATGCCTCGGCAATCAGCTTTGCTGATGGCGATGAGATTAAGTCTGACCTGGTGGTCATGGCGGTGGGCATTCGCCCTAATATCGACCTGGCTCAGGCGATCGGCCTGCACTGCGAACGGGGTGTTGTGGTGAATGACACCATGCAGAGCTTTGATCCTCGTATCTATGCTATTGGTGAATGTGTGCAGCACCGTGGTGAAGTATTTGGTCTGGTAGCGCCGATCTGGGATCAGGCCAGGGTCTGCGCTAACCACCTGGCTAAGTTTGGTATTGCCAACTACCGTAGTGTGGCGACCACCATGAAGTTGAAAGTAACCGGTGTAGATCTGTTCTCTGTCGGTGACTTTACCGGTGATGAGCACAGTGAAGAGCTTATCTATCAGGACCTGAAGCGTGGCGTCTATAAAAAGGTTGTGCTGAAGAACGATCGAATCATCGGTGCAGTAATGTACGGCGATACCATGGATGGCTCCTGGTATTTCCAGATGATGAAAGATGGTACTGATATATCAGAGATCCGCCAGTCGATGCTATTTGGCCAGACCTATATCGGCGATGCCGGACATGGTGAGGCCAATGCTGCTTCCAACCTGCCGGATGATGCGGAAATCTGTGGCTGTAATGGTGTTTGCAAAGGGGATGTGGTTAAAGCGATCACCGAGCAGAACCTCTACACCCTGGATGAGGTGCGTGCGGTGACCAAGGCATCTGCATCCTGTGGCTCCTGTACCGGATTGGTGGAACAGGTACTCATTGCTACTGCGGGTGGTGTTTACACGCCATCGAATACAGAAAAGCCCCTGTGTGGCTGTACCGATTCAAGCCATGACAATGTACGGGACGCGATCAGAAAGCAGCAGCTTAAATCCTTTCATGAAACGAGCGAATACCTGGAGTTTAAAAATGCCGACGGCTGTCATATCTGCCGTCCGGCGATTAACTACTACCTCGTCGCTGCCTGGCCTGGCGAGTATGAAGATGATATGCGTTCGCGTTTCATTAACGAGCGGGTACACGCCAACATCCAGAAAGACAATACTTACAGTGTGGTGCCGCGGATGTTTGGCGGCATCACTACGCCAAAAGATCTACGAGCCATCGCTGATGTGGCCGAAAAGTTTGAAGTACCTATGGTGAAGGTGACCGGTGGCCAGCGAATCGATCTGTTAGGTGTTAAAAAAGACGATCTGCTGCCTATGTGGAAAGACCTCAATGATGCCGGCATGGTATCTGGTCATGCCTACGGTAAATCCCTGCGCACGGTTAAAACCTGTGTGGGAAGCCAGTTTTGTCGTTTTGGTACCCAGGACTCCACCGGTATGGGGGTACAGATAGAACACATGACCTGGGGCTCCTGGACTCCGGCAAAATTTAAGATTGCCGTATCCGGCTGCCCGCGTAACTGCGCCGAAGCCACCATTAAGGACCTGGGTGTTGTTGCCGTGGATTCCGGGTGGGAGATCTACGTTGCAGGTAACGGCGGGATGAAAGTACGGGTGTGTGATTTCCTGACCAAGGTTCAGACTGAAGAGGACGTGTTGGAATACACCGGGGCCTTTATGCAGATGTACCGTGAGCAGGGGCACCATAATGAGCGTACCGCGCCCTGGATTGAGCGGGTTGGACTGGCTTACATCAAAGATGAGATTGTAGAAAATACAGAGAAGCGTCAGGCATATCATGAGCGTTTTCTGGAATCACAGAAGTACGCTCAGATTGACCCATGGAAACAGCGCGTTGAAGGTTTTGATAGCGAGAGCTTTATCCCTTTGAAAAGCCTTTAAGTGGCAAGCCTCTCAATAACAACAAGATCATTAAAGAGTGAATAGATGATGAGTAACTGGATCGAAATAGGTTTGATTACCGATATACCTAAGCTGGGTTCACGTGTTGTAAACACTCCCGAGGGGGACATTGCGGTTTTTCGAAACGCCGAAAATGAGGTTTTCGCCCTGCGTGATGAGTGCCCGCATAAGAAAGGCGCGTTATCCCAGGGGATCGTGCATGGCAAAGCGGTAACCTGCCCTCTGCATAACTGGGTTATCGGCCTGGATGACGGTGAAGCTAAGGGGCATGATAAAGGCTGCGCTAAAACTCATGCCATTCGTCTGGATGGGGACAAGGTGTACCTGAATCCGGAACCTTGTGACAACAGTTATAGCTAACAATAAAAGGGACACCCGCAACTTGATTCTACTAGAGGCGCTAAGTGATCGGGGCTAGCCCCGGTTACCGCTTTAGCACAACTTTTGTGTATTTATTGTACAGTTGCCCTCGACATTGGGGCCGCAACTCTTTAAAGTTCGCGCTCCAGTGAATTCGCCTTTTGAGGCGCTATCTTCACACCCTAATTTGTAAGCTCCCAGGAACACTCCCTTGATATCCACCGCGAACATCACCATGCAGTTTGGCGCTGAGCCTTTGTTTGAAAATATTTCCGCAAAATTCGGTAACGGCAATCGCTACGGCCTGATTGGTGCGAATGGTTGTGGCAAGTCGACCTTTATGAAAATCCTCAGCGGTGAGCTAGTACCCACTTCAGGTAATATCTCCATTACCCCTGGAGAAAGGGTCGGTACCCTGAGTCAGGACCAGTTTGCCTTTGAAGAATACAGCGTGGTCGATGCGGTGATTATGGGCGATGCTGAACTGTGGAAGGTGAAGCAGGAGCGAGAGCGTATTTACGCACTGCCTGAGATGTCTGAAGAAGATGGCATGAAGGTCGCTCACCTGGAAACCGAGTTCGCAGAGATGGATGGTTACAGCGCCGAAAGCCGTGCCGGTGACATACTGCTGGAGGCGGGTATCGCAGAAGAGTATCACTTTGGCTTGATGAGCCAGGTTGCTCCTGGCTGGAAGCTGCGGGTATTGCTGGCGCAAGCGCTGTTCGCCAACCCGGATATTCTGCTGCTGGATGAGCCGACCAACAACCTGGATATCCATACAATCAGCTGGCTTGAGACTGTGCTTAACCAGCGTAAATGCACCATGATCATTATTTCCCACGACCGACACTTCCTAAACGCGGTATGCACCCATATGGCAGATATCGATTATGGCGAGCTGCGTGTTTATCCGGGTAACTATGAGTACTTCATGGAGGCTTCCTCGCTGATCCGTGAACAGCTGCTGACAGAGAATGCCAAGAAGAGTGCCGAGCTCGACGATTTACAGGCATTTGTTAATCGTTTCTCTGCTAATGCATCTAAAGCCAAGCAGGCAAGTTCACGCGCCAAGAAAATGGATAAGATTGAATTGGATGAGGTTAAAACATCCAGCCGGCAGTCGCCTTCCATCACTCTGAAGCAGGACAAAAGGCTCCATCGTCAGGCGTTGATACTGGAAGAGATGGGCCATGGTTTCGATGGTGAAACTCTATTCACCAACGGTAACCTGATTCTGGAAGCCGGTGCCAAGCTTGCAGTAATCGGTGAGAACGGCGCGGGTAAAACCACCTTTCTACGCTGCCTGATGGATCGAATCCAAGCCAACGAGGGCACCATTAAATGGTCTGAGAATGCCACTATAGGCTATTGCCCTCAGGATAGTACGGCTGATTTTGACTGTGATCTGACGTTGTTTGAGTGGATGTCCCAATGGCGTACCCCCAAGCATGATGACTTAAAAGTTCGGGCGATGCTTGGACGTCTGTTATTTACTGCGGATGACTTTAACAAGAAGGCGAAAGTCTGTTCCGGTGGGGAAAAGAACCGGCTGCTATTTGGCAAGCTGATGATGATGGACATCAATGTGCTGATCATGGATGAGCCGACCAACCATATGGATATGGAAGCAATCGAAGCATTGAACAACGCGCTGGAAGCGTTTGACGGCACCCTGATCTTCGTCAGCCACGACCGCGCGTTTGTATCATCACTGGCGACGCGAATAATTGAGATCAAGGACCAGGAAGTGATTAATTTCCCGGGCACCTTTGATGAATACCTGGCGAGCCAGGCAGCCGTTTCTAAAGTGGCGTAGCCTAGGAGCCCTAGCAACTGAGGACTTGCCTTTTGCTTGTTTGAACTCTATTCAATATTGGCAAAAGGTAACTCCTGACTCTATCCGCTCTGTTATATATTCTGCTCTAGCTTCTGACCCTATAGACCCTGCTTTTTACCAGACTAAACACACATCGTCATGCAACCGAAGCCGCCGTAGTATCAACTTAAAATTGGCGGCTGATGGCCGGAGTTATGTGTAAACCACCAATATTCGTATATTTCCACGTTGTGCCGTTTTAGACGTTATAATGTGTATGCAGAATGCTGCGATGAATCTACACACTTTAACGAAAGAGAATTGTATGAGTAAGGGTACTGTAAAGTGGTTTAATGCCGACAAAGGTTTTGGTTTCATTACGCCAGATGATGGCGGTAAAGACCTTTTTGTACACCATTCTGAAATCAAGAGTGGTGGCGGTTACGCTACGCTTAATGATGGTCAGGCGGTTGAGTTTGAAGTAGGCCAAGGTCAAAAAGGGCCCTGCGCCAACAACGTCGTTCCTATTTAGTCGTTCTTATTTAATCAAGTTTTAAACTGACATGAGTGATTAGCAGAGAGAAACCTGAGGTCAGGTTTTCTCTTTTGCTAAACAAGTTTTAGCACTGTCTATGGGGCTATTAGCCTTCAAGAGATACGGCAAAAACTAGTTTTGATCCCGTTAGTAATATTGCTGTTAGTGCTATGACTCTCGCGGTACAGGGTCTATTTATCTGATTTTTTTATCGGGGCTGTTTTTTGAAAAAGCCTGCGACACCAATTCACACACACGTGCCAATTGTTGAACAGCACTTGGTGCTCCTTGTTTATTGCCTCCCTCCTCTTTATCTAAAGCCCAGCCAAAATTGACACGAAAACAGTCACGATAATAATCCTGGGTGCTAAAACTGATGCCGGAGCGAATGTCGATTTTTTCGCACCAGGCTTGTTGGGTTAGCGCTTCAGCATCCAGGTTGGGAATTTGTACCCAAAGCACCAGTCCGCCAACCGGTTGACTTATTCTGGCGGTGTCCGGTAGATGCTCACTTAAATACTGCTGATATTGAAGCGCCTGTTGCTGCAAAGCTCGCCTGACTTTATTGAGGTGGCTGAGATACAGACCGCTATTAATGAAATCCGTTAAGCTCGATTGCAATAAGGTATTTACGCCAAAGCTGGTGGTTTTGTGCTGCGTTACATAAGCATCAATATGTCGGCCGGGCAAACACCATCCCAATCGAAACCCTGCGGCCAGGGTTTTAGAAACCGAACCGCACCAGATGATGTATCCGGCTTTATCCCAGTGCTTGGCCGGCAACGGTGGCTTTCTGTAATGGCCTAATTCGAGATAAATGTCGTCTTCGATAACGGGAATCTGATATTCAGCGGCAAGCGCCGCAAGCTTCTGCTTTTGTTCGGTGCTCAGGCTAGTCCCCGTTGGGTTCATGTGCGAGGTACTAAATAGTCCGGCGACAATAGTCTTCTCCCGCATATGCGCTTCCAGCTGATCAAGATCCAGGCCCTCTTCGGTACAGGGAATCTCAATAATCTTGCGTGACATGTTGGATAAAAGATCCAGCAAACCGCTAAAGCAGGGCGAACTTATCGCCAGGGCATCACCTTCTTTACTAACTGTGTTTATGGCTATTTGAATCGCATGCAGACAGCCATTAGTGATCACCAGATCGGTATCTAAAAAGGCAAAGTCGTACTTTAGAAAATGCTGTGCAAGGCAAGCGCGTAGCCCGGCATCGCCTTGTGGCTCGGGATAATAATGCAGGGAACGTCCTGCGCGAGCAGCGGCTCGCTTGATACTGAGTTGCAGGCCCTGTGTGGGTAACAACTCTGGCGATAGCATGGAGGTTCCCAGAGGGCTGGAAAAGCCGACAATTGGATTGTATCCAGCCGCTGGCGCACAGGCTTTAGGGTCATGGGGTTCGGCTTTAAAACTGGGTAGGAGCGGACTTTTCGATGTCGGTTTTTTCTCTGCGACAAAAAAGCCTGATTGGGGTTGCGCGATAATCCAGCCGCATTGTTCGAGGTACTGATATGCTTTTACCGCGGTTGTCAGGCTGATGCCATGTTGATCCGCCACCCGGCGTAATGCTGGCAAGCGTGAGCCCGTGGGTAAACGTCCTGCCTGAATATCATCGACATAATGTTCAGCAAGGGATTGATAGAGTTTCATTGAGCCATGTCTCACAATTCTTGTACTTTAAAAGCTGTACTTCAAAACCTGTATCTTAAAGATTGTACTCTAAAAAACATCAAAAATTGATACTGTATTCTAATTTTATCTCAGCCGACAATTAGACCTCATCCAATGTGCAAAATAGTGCAGAACAATTCAGTAGAACAATTCAGTAGAACAATGCGGTAGGGCAGGCTATGAAAATTCGGGATTTATTAATCGGTATCGCTATCATGTGTTTATGGGGATTTAACTTTCGCGTCATCAAGCTGGGGGTCGCAGGTATGGACCCTCTATTGCTAACGGCGTCACGATTTTTCTTCGCGGTGCTGCCGCTGGTGTTTTTTATTAAGAAGCCGGCTGTGCCATGGCGCTATCTCATCGCTTACGGCCTGAGTTTTGGCGTGGGTGTCTGGGGGATGGTCACCTGGTCGATTGATGTCGGGATATCTGCAGGCATGGCTTCGCTGCTGTTACAACTGAGTGTGATTTTCAGTTTATTGATCGGTTGGTTGTATCTGAAAGAGTCCATCACCGCGCCAAAAGCCATTGGTGCCTCCCTGGCTCTTGCCGGGCTAGGGGTGATCATTTCGCAAGAGATAGGGCAGGAGGGCAGTACGATGAGCTGGTTAGGGCTGGTCTTTGTATTGTTGGGTTCTCTGTTCTGGAGTATCAACGGCGTGATTCTTAAAGCGGCGAAAACTCAGTCCGTATTTGCCTTTAATTTATGGTCGATGTTGTTCGCGCCGGTTCCTCTAGTGGCGTTAGCCTGGATAACCCATGGCGGCCAAATTTTTAGTGGCTTCTTCCAACAATTTAATGAGTTCACGTGGTTTTCGATTCTATTCCAGGCGTATCCCACCACTTTGCTTGGCTACTGGGTCTGGAACCGGCTTATCGTAAAGTATTCGCTTTCAAGCGTTGCGCCTCTGACGTTACTTGTGCCTATATTCGGTTTACTGGGCGGACATCTTTTCTACAGTGAAGTCATTACCCAGGCGCAAATTATTGCTGCGGTACTGATCGTGACAGGCTTGTTTATTGGCCAGAGACAGTGGGGGTTCTCAAAAAATCGTTTGTTGGATAACCAAATTTAAGCCATTGGCTGCGGCCCGATAAACTGCTGGACGATTTGTATTCATTGGGTAGTGACGGTCGGTTCTGCTTACTGCCTGGCTAACGACCGTTTAACCCCACTGAATTTTCCTATGCCCCCCTTATTTTTACAGCTATTTTTACCCTTATTTTCACATCTGGCAGCAATAGCTTTATTGACTACCTTGCAGCTTTGGATCGACTTCACAATGAAGATACTCGTCGCAATTGTGATGACTACGATCAATCTGAAAACCAGGTCATCGACAGCAAAAAAGGCATAGCTGCCAGCAATTAGCATCGAGCCTATCGCAATATATTTAGCCTTTTCCGGGATACAACGCTGGCATTCCCATTGCCTGATTATGGTGCCAAACAGCTTGTTGCTGGCCAGTCTTGCGTGCAGTTGCGGTGATGACTTTGCAAAACACCATGCGGATAGCAATACAAAACAAGTTGTTGGCATGAGTGGTAAGAAAATCCCCAGCGTACCAAGCCCTAAGGAGACAAAACCGGCGGCCTTATAGAATAGTTTCATGATTGGCCTCGCGTATTAGAATTAAAGGTGTGTGTTGATTCAGGACAGCGGTGTCCTGAATCAACACATGGGTTAGCAACTCAGGTTATTCCAGTGATATACCCAATGCCTTTGCAACGCCAGCACCGTAAGCCGGATCTGCTTTCAGGCAGTTGGCTATATGCCGGCTTTGGATATCAACAGATGCCCCTCCCACTGACCGTGCGGTGTTTTCAAACAACACTTGCTGCTGCTCCGGGCTCATCAGGCGGAACAATGCACCGGGTTGTGAGTAGTAGTCATCATCATCACGGTGATTCCAACGTGATGCTGCACCTGTTACGGGCAATGGCGGTTCTGCGTATTCAGGCTGTTGTTGCCATTCGTTCTGGCTATTTGGTTCATAACCGATAGTTCCACCGTAGTTATCGTCAACGCGCATAGCACCATCGCGGTGATAGCTATGTACCGGACAGCGCGGTGCATTTACCGGAATCTGGTGGTGATTTACGCCCAGACGATAGCGTTGCGCATCGCCGTAAGAGAACAGACGGCCTTGCAGCATTTTATCCGGCGAGAAACTGATGCCGGGCACGACACTGGCAGGGTTGAATGCTGATTGCTCAACTTCAGCAAAGAAGTTTGCCGGGTTGCTATTAAGCTCCATCGTGCCGACTTCAATTAGAGGATAATCTGCTTTTGGCCATATCTTGGTTAAGTCGAACGGATTGAATGCACTGTTTTCGGCTTGCTCTTCGGTCATCACCTGGATGCTCATTGTCCAGGAAGGGTAATCGCCATTATCGATAGACTCATAAAGGTCGCGTTGGTGACTTTCTCTGTCTTTACCAACCAGCTGTTGCGCTTCTTCATCGGTCAGGTTTTTAATACCTTGATTGGATTTGAAATGGAATTTTACCCAGGTGCGCGCATTGTTCGCATTAATCATGCTGAAGGTATGACTACCAAATCCGTGCATCTGTCGGTAGGACGCTGGAATGCCGCGATCACTCATGACTATAGTGATCTGGTGTAAGGCTTCGGGTAGTAACGTCCAGAAGTCCCAATTATTTTGTGCACTGCGCATATTGGTACGCGGATCGCGTTTAACGGCGTGATTCAGGTCGGGGAACTTGAGAGGGTCGCGCAAGAAAAATACCGGTGTATTATTCCCGACCAGATCCCAGTTGCCTTCTTCGGTATAGAATTTCAACGCAAAACCACGAATATCGCGTTCTGCATCGGCAGCTCCACGTTCTCCCGCGACGGTAGTAAAACGCGCGAACATTTCAGTTTGTTTGCCTACCTCTGAGAAAATCCTGGCGCGGGTATATTGTGTAATATCGTTGGTGACGGTGAAGGTGCCATAAGCGCCTGAACCTTTAGCGTGCATGCGTCGCTCTGGAATAACTTCGCGATCAAAGTGCGCCAGTTTTTCCAGGAACCAAACGTCTTGCAGTAATTGTGGTCCGTGCGGGCCTGCGGTTGCCACATTCTGATTGTCTGATACCGGGCAGCCGGTTGCCGTAGTCAATTTCTTATTCATGGTCGTCTCCTGCTGGTGGGGATGATCTTTGTCTACAGAACCAGCTTAGGAGAATAACCATGTATATATAAAATTAACTATAAATATTGTATTAATAGTTTTGATTTATCTCTATGGTAAAGTATTGAACTTAAAGGTTGAATTATTTCAGGCAGAGCGTTTTACCTTGTGAAAGAAAATCCAGGCAGGCGGCTTAAGCAGCCTTAAACAGGCAGTTTTTAGGTTCTCTCAAAATTCAAAAACTCTGGAACCAACTCACACAAATGCGTAATTTAGTGCTTATTTTGGGCCTAGGAGCCTGTCGGGCTTGGCCGATCGTAGCGAGGGGAAGGCGATTTGAGGCAGATTTTTCGATCTTTTGTGGCGAATAGCCAGCTATTTAACGCCAAAGATCGGAAAATATGACCAAATTCGACTTTTCCGCAGTAGATTAGTGTTAAGTCCGACAGGCTCCTAGATACTATTTTATTTCAGCTTCTTACGGATTCGGCTCAAAGCCACCGGAGTTATACCGATATAGGAGGCGATGTATTGCAGAGGTACTCGGTCCAGCAGTTCCCCTTTTTGCTCAATAAAGTATAAATAGCGCTGCTCAGCACTCTGGTGTACAAATGAGTTTTCTCTTTCTTCCTTGCCGATGAACAGTGTTTCCATCATGTGGGCATAGGTTTCCAGGAAGCCGATATCCTGTTTAATGCAGTTAAAAAGATGTTGCCAGTCAAACTCCAGACAGATGATGTCTTCCAGGGCTTCTATGCTGAACATAGCTGGCGTTTTCCTTACCATCGCCCTAGTAGAGCCCGCAAGGCCGGGGGCTAAGGCAAAAGACTGGGTAAACTCCTTACCTTCGGGGGAAACGCTTAAGTAACGTGCTAATCCTGAGATCAAATAAAACAGCTGGGGAGCTGTTTCACCCTGGCGGATCAGCCACTCACCTTTTTGGTAATAGCGAAGCTCCCCCTGTATACCTAAGTCGGCAAAACTACTGGCCTCAAGGACGCCGTAAGCACGGGAGAAATACTCTAAAAAATCCTGCTCTGCCTGTTGCTTGTTCACGTCTACACCTTATTTAGTAGCATCCATTTACCAATGGGTAAATACAATGCCATAAACGCCAGTGTATGTCTTGCCTGTGCCAGGCTAAGCCATTGAAGTCATTTGGTTTATTTAGCAAATTTATTAAACAGGAATTCGGATATGGCGCCGTCTACATCGAGCTCAAATACCCGGGTCAGCTTGTCATGTAAGTCGGCAACATCTTTGATCGGTGTAATTTGCGTTTCACCATTTTCAGTTTGGTGGAACTCGTTATTACGTAGTGACTGAATGTTGTTAAAGTGTTTCCGGGACACGACAAGGTTATTCACAAAGCCCGCTTGTGGAAATTTGTGTGAATAAAAATGCCCGGTCATGCAATCCGCTTCAGTGTAGGTATTTAAATCAAAGGTATACAGGGTAAAAAACTCATTATCTTTAAATATTTGATAGCAATAATCACCCTGCTTATTTTGGATAATCCGGTAGCAGACATCGCCCTGATCCTGATCCAGGCCAAGCTTCAATTTCACCGGATAGCGGGCTCCATAGTGGCCAAAACCGGTATCGACGATATAGTCTTCACCGTCGAGCTTTAATAATGTAATCCGATGGGTTCTGGGTGCCTCCACCTCTTTGTTGTAGACCACACGCGCCAGCAAGATACGCACATCAAGGGCAAGCTCGGTCAGCACATCAAACACCAGCTTGTTATGCTCAAAGCAATAACCGCCGCGCCCCTGTTCCACTATTTTCTGGAACACCGATTCACTGTCTATAGGAATCTCCTGAGAAAGCACAACCGCCAGACTATTGAAACAGTATCGGGCGATATGGCGGCTTTGAATCTGTTTGATTAATTCCAGATTAACGCGCTCTTGTGTGATATCAAGATCAGCCAGGTATGCCTGTTTGATGTCAGCTAATGTCATTATGTGGGCTCCGTGGATTAACTAAGTCGCTAGCTTAACCGGGCAGAAGAATAAGATAATTAACCTAGGTTTAGCGGCTTCACTAACCGCGCCTTTGCAAAACATCCTTATCTTGGAAAAGCGCCTGGATAAAATCAATAAAGCAGCTCACTTTCAAAGGGGTATAGCGATTGTGCGGATAAATCGCGTTGATCGGCATGGCATCTGGCGCGTATTCGGGTAACACTTCCAACATTCGTCCGGCATCGATATCTTCCTGCACAAGCCAACGAGGTAAAAAAGCTATACCTTGATCGGCTAATACCATTTGCTGCACCACATCCCCGCTATTGGCCTGAAAGTAGCCATCAACCTGCACAGTAATCTCTTTACCTTTTTCGATGAAATGCCAATCGTTTTGCGTCGACAGCAAGCTGTACACTAAACAGTTATGCTGTCTTAACTCCGAAGGATGCTGGGGAGTTCCATGCCGCTTCAGATACTCATCGCTGGCAACCAGAGTTCGGTAAGCGACGCCAAGAGTACGAGCAACGAGCGTTGAATCTGCCAGCTGGCCAATTCGAATAGCCACATCAATACCTTCTCCTACCAGGTCAACACGGCTGTCGAGCAGTTTCATATCCACTTTTATATTGGGATAGGTATCCATAAAACGACTAATATGAGGAACAATGTAAAGACGACCGAATATTGTGGGAATACTAATTCTCAAAGTACCTGCTGGATCTGCAGTAAGCCCTTTGGCCTGTACTTCCGCCTTCTCTACATCCGCTAAAATAGAAAGGCAGTGTTCATAGTAGCCGCTACCCACTTCGGAGAGCATTATCTTCCGACTGCTGCGAGTTAATAAACGACTACCGATATAACTTTCAAGTGCCGAAATTTTCTTACTGACTGATGACTGGGAGATTCTCATCTCTTCAGCTACCGCTGAAAAACTCTCTGTTTGCACAACACGTACAAAAATTCGCATCGCGGTAAGTCTATCCATTTCATTCCCCAAAGCGTCATATCTATTCTATTTTGGAAATCATGGTATTCATTATTTCATATATACATTCTTGTGAAGAATATAAATACTTTTAAGACGTTAATCGAATACCATCGAACAGGTGAGCGCATGCTTAAAAAACACAAGGCCGGGTTACAAACAATATTGATTGCAGTACTCAGCCTCTGCTTCCATCAATCTTTGTGGGCAGCAACTCTGCCAGAATATACCCAGAAAATTGCTGACGGCGTGTACAGCTACGGTGATCCAGAAAAGGGCTATTACTCAATGTTTGTTGTTACAACAGAGGGTGTTATCGCCATTGAGTCAGTCAATTCACGGCATGCAACGGGTCTATTAAACGCAATTAATGAAGTGACCACGCAGCCAGTACGTTATCTATTGCATAGCCATAACCACTGGGATCACGCAGCCAGTACGTTATCTATTGCATAGCCATAACCACTGGGATCACGCAGCAGGAGGCCAGGTGTTCCAAACTGTAGGCGCGCAAACCCTTGCACATGAAGAAGCTTACATATGGCTTAAAGCCAATCCTCATCCGGATGTGAGCTTGCCTGATCGATTTTGGAGTGGATCACGCAAAGACATTGAACTGGGTGGGGAGACGGTTGAGCTACATTACCTGGGCATGAATCACGGCATGGGAATGACCGTTTTCAGGCTTCCTAAGCAAAAGGTTGTCTATATCGTTGACGTAGTGACGCCAAAAAGAGCCCTTTTTACAATCGTGCCTGATTTTAATATCAAAGAAACACAACGCAGTCTGAGAGAAATCGAGCAACTGGAATTCAATAAAGCGGTTTTCTCCCACAGTCCTGGCAGTCCTGTTGGTACCAAACAAGATATCGCTGATGTCCGCCAATATACAAATGACCTACGTCATGCCATCCATGCCGAGTTCAAAAAGGGTACTAATCCTATGATGATACCCAACAAAGTCCAGCTACCTAAATATAAAGATTGGGCTATGTACGATGCATGGTTGCCATTAAATGCATGGCGCATCCTATTGGATGACCACATGGGGCCTTTCCCATGGCACCCAAAGACAGCCCTCTAATAGACGCTTTTTATGGGGCAATCAGAATCCAACTAACTAAGAGAAATTCTCACCAAGTCACCTGGCAGCGCTGTTGCTTGATAAACATTCCGCTTTGCTCCCAATTTTCCGTAAACGCGGGGTTACGCAGAAAATAAATAGGGGTTGAGTAAAATAAACGGCCAACTTTACTCAATCCCTGATTATGCTTATGTTTCTGTTAGTGTGATGACTCTCATGGCGTAGTACATTTTTTATGTGTCTTTTTATCTGGAGAGTGCCTGCGCTGCCAGCGGCGGGTAATCCACATAGCCGGCAGCGCCTTCGCTATAAAAGCGGCTACTATCCGGCTCGGCCAATGTGGCTCCTGTCGTATAGCGCTCAACCAGATCCGGGTTGGCTATAAATGGCAGTCCGTAAGCGATAGCATCGGCCAGACCACTGGTCAGGGCGGCTTCTCCCGAGTCCTTGTTATAACCACCGTTTACCAGCAGCACTCCGTTATATTGCTCGCGTAGTAGTGGCGTTAGATAGTCGATGGTTGCCATGGCGTGATCGCTATCCGGAGTGGGTTCCAGCAGATGCAGGTATGCCAGCCCAAAACTGTTTAACTGATCCACTGCGCGAGTAAACGTATCGCGATACCGGCTGTCGGCAATCCCCCATACCTGATTGGTAGGCGATAACCTGATGCCTACCTTGTTGGCACCGATCTCACTACAGACAGCGGCAACCACTTCCAGCATAAAGCGCAACCGCTTATCGATGCTGCCGCCGTATTCATCGCTACGACTATTGCTGCTATCGCGGGTGAATTGATCGATCAGAAAACCGTTGGCGGCGTGTATCTCCACGCCATCCAGTCCAGCATCCACTGCTCGGCGCGCAGCGGCGGCAAAGCTGCCTATCTGCTCCTGTATTTCCGCGCTGGATAGGGGACGGGCCGTTACAAATTCGCGGTCTCGGCCTTTGGGGGTTGGCAGCTGGCCGGTCAGTTGCACGGCAGAGGCGGATACGGGTTTTTCTCCACCGATAAAGTCTGGGTGTACCGCCGCACCCATATGCCAAAGCTGCAAAAAGATAGTACCGCCTTCCTGATGCACCGCATTGGCAACCTGTTGCCAGCCAGCCTGTTGCGCGTCGTTATACAACCCCGGAGAGTTTAACCAGCCGCGGCCTTGCGGACTGATGGCTGTCGCCTCGGCAATAATTAAACCGGCACCTGCTCGCTGACGGTAATACTGTGCCATTAATTCATTGGGCACACCGTCAGCACCGGCGCGTCCCCGCGTTAGGGGGGCCATGATGATACGGTTTTTCAGTTGCCTGCCACCCAGGCTGATGGGGTCAAAAAGTGACGTCATGCTATTTATTCCTTGTCGCTGTGAGAGATTTTTAGGGGAACCGCTGAATTAGTCCATTACTTTCTCTGCGGGCTATAGAACGGCCAGATGCGCGAAAGACAGTGCAGTGAAATGTCTAGACCTTTTCAAACTGGCTGACAAAGCAGGTGGCCGTTATAGAGTCCGCCCTCATTTTCTTTTAAAGAAGGGGGCTTTCAGAGCGAACCGATATCTGTGTTAACGATTTTCGTCCGGCAGGCGTTCCTGAGATAACCAGTATGCCTGTAATTAGCATGCCCTCTGGGTACGTTGCCTTGATCTCAGCCCGCTCTGATAAGCCAGAGGCGCAAGGGACTTGTTCAGAGGTTCCTTAGGTTCGACAAGTATTCTAGGATGCTTTAGTCTGGCAATAAATTCACATTAAATGCAAATCAGCTGTGCATAAATGCACAGACACGTAAATGCACATAAATGCATAAATAGGTAAGCCATATGAATGACTGGGACGATATCCGTTTTTTTCTCGCCGTCGCTCGGGAGGGTAGCGTCTCAGGTGCAGCTAAAGTGCTGGGCGTTAATCACTCGACAGTCTCCCGCCGCATTCAGGGTCTGGAGGGTAAGCACGGTGTACGCCTGTTCAATCGCCAGCGTGATGGCTATGAGATGAGCGAGTCGGCCGATGCTATCTTTGATCAGGCGCTGGCTATAGAAGCGCAAAGCCAGCAAATTTCACGCACTCTGTTTGGCCAGGATACCCGGCTGGAAGGCCTTGTTAACCTGACTATGCCGCATGACATTTTCGAGCATTGTCTGGCCGACGAGCTTGCCCGGTTTCGCCAGCAGCATCCGGGTATTCAATTGAATCTGATGGTTACGCAGGGACTGCGCAATCTGGCCAGCCGAGAAGCCGACCTCGCAATCCGCCTGACTCCATCACCGCCAGACTATCTGGTTGGCCGGGAGGTGGCCGGATTGCAGCACGGCCTGTATGCCGCCAGTCATATCGGCAAGATTGAGAGCCTTAATTCTCTGAACGCAAACGGACCGGTTGGTGTGGTTTTATGGAGTGGTGAAGAGCATCTGCCTGAGTGGGCCTGCGAGCATTTTCCTGATGCCTATATCGCCCTGCGGGTGGATGATCTTTCCAGCATGTATGCCGCGGTGAAAGCCGGTTTTGGTATCGCCCGTATGCCTTGTTATATGCCCGATAGCATTGCTGATGGCAGCATTGTCCGGCTGCCTGTTTCCGTGCCTCGGTCCGACTGGTCGGTGTGGGTGCTCAATCACGTGGATCTGCGTAAGACAGCGCGCGTGCAACGCTGCCGAGAGTTTCTATTACAGGCACTGGGGCAGAAGCAGGGGCTGTTTGAAGGCGAGCGATCAGGCCCAAAGCAGCAGTTGGAAAGCAGAGGAATTAATAGCAGCGATTGAAATCTATCTGGATAATGTGAAGGGCGCTGCCCCGAGTAGGATTTTTCTACTCGGGGTTCCCGGGCTAGGTTAACTGTGTATTACCCTCAGTACTGCAGCGAAAACGCTCTGTCATGGTTAATAACTCGGTCGCTTTCTCGCTGGCTTCATTCACATATTGCTGAATTTCCTGGCTCTGGGTTTTGTTTTGCGAGACGTTACCCGCTACCTGATCCATACTTTCAGAAATCATCTGGGTCGATTTGGAAACGTCTTCGATGTTGACGCTCAGCTCCTGATTACGGTCTGTTACATCGAGTACCAGAAGTTTGATCTGTTCCACCGCCGTAGCGGCTTTATCACCCAGTTCGCGGCCACTGTGTACGTGGCTGCTGCCTTCCTGCATTGCCTTCCTGCATTGCCTTCAGCAATGCCTGAATACCGTTATGCATCGCCCCGATGATGTCGGTGATATCCCGGGTTGCCTGTACTGTTTTTCCAGCAAGGCTTCTTACCTCATCGGCAACAACCGAGAAGCCGCGTCCGGCATCACCTGCCCGTGCCGCTTCGATCGCAGCATTCAGGGCGAGTAAGTTGGTTTGTTCTGCTAGGCCGTTGATCATATCTGTGACGCCATCAACCTTGCCTGATGCGGTTTCCAGCTCTCCTACCTGACGGTTCAGATCATCGAATACGGTGGCCAGTTTGCCTAAGCTGTCAATGGCGCTGGTAATGACGGCTCCGCCCTGATCTGCAGATAGCTGTGCCTGTTGCGCCTGCTGGTGGGCGACATCGGTGGCACTGGCCATATCACGAATACTCGAGCTGATTTGCTCAGTCGCTGCAGCTACGGAAGCGGCTTGTTCATCGGTCTGCGAGTTATTGGTTACCATGGCCGATAGATTGACCGACAGATCTGCCGCACCTTTATCAAGGGTTTGACTGCTGTGGGTAACCCGGGTGAGCACCTGGCTCAGGGACGCCGTCATTTCATTGACCGCCAGGCCGACTTTATCCAGCTCATCGCCGCGGGCTTCATTGACGTGTAACCGCTGAGTTAAATCGCCACCGGCAAGTTTATGCAGTACCCGGGACATGTTTTCCAGTGTCGATACTACGTCGTGACTGATACGAATCAGTAAGCCGACAACCAGCAGGGCAACGGCGATGCAGACGCCGAGAATAAGGCTCTGTGTTTGCCCGCTGGCCGCTTCTGCATCCTGCTTGGCTGCCATCAGTTGCTGTTGCAAATATACATTTGAGCTTTCAACACCGGCTGCAAGAGATTGGTATGCCTGGGCTGCATTTTCTCCCTGGCTATTCATTGCAAACACAGATTCTGATAACACCTTGAAGGCTGCTTCTACGTCGTTAATCTTTGGGCCGTAAAAGTCGGCAAAATCCAGATCGATAATTTGCTGATTATGGGCCTCCAGAGCAGCAGTTGCCTGCTGATACTGAACTGTGCCGCGATGCTCAATAAAGGCATCGACTTTTTGCTTAAACTCATTGAAGGACTTACGAAGATTGGAGAACAGATCCGCTTCCAGAGCTGACATTTTACTGCCCAGCTCACTACGGTAGCCCTGATCAATGTCTAAACCGATGCGCTGACGCTCATTGATCCACAGCAGGTGATTACTGACCCAGTCCTGCAGCGATGAATGAATCCCGGTGATCGTTTCCGCCTGTTCGGCAGGTAGCTGTTGCGCCAGCTGGGTGAGTTGATCGCCGTACTGCGGCAGTAATTGTTGCAGAGATTCGACGTTGGGTTGCGCACTCAGGTGCAACACCTGTAGTTGCAAGTCTTTTAGCAGGTTTGCATTGTGATTGATGCTGTCGACGCGCTTGGATGCTTCCCCCAATACCTGTAGTGCATTGAAGGAGATAGCAGAGAGTACAGTAAAGCCAATCAATGCCAGGGTGATAACGATCCGAAGTTTGTTTTTAAAGCCAAGTTGATAGCGCAACATCCGTTCCTGCCTACTTTTTATAGTTATTTAATGAAAGCAACGAGCATAGATCGGGAGTGCAGTCAGCAGCCTGATCTATGGCGGTAATGATTATGAAAGTTTATGAGAAGATACTGCAGCTATTCCTTCTAATTGATGGCAGGGTAAGGGATTTAATCGCAATATTGAAAATAATGACTTTTATCCTCATGTGCGTGTAAGTCTCAAAGGCGTCCTGACATAAATGCTTTAAATTGGTACTTAGAACTGATTTTCTATTAGGTTTCATGGCTTTAATTGGTAAGACCAGTGAGCCAATACTAAAGTATAAAGACATTAGCCGAGCTGTATTATTATGTCTACCGAGTTATTGCCCATAATGAGCATTGAATCAGCACAGACTATTAAGAGGTAATTCCTAGGCTTCCCTTTGATAAACCAATATTTTCACTTTTAGGGCAGGACCGATTAAGTAAGTGGATAGCCGCCATTTAAGTGATTCCTACCTTCTTCAGCCTTTGTATAGGTTGATACGATTAAACGCACAATGTATGGCTTCGTTTCGGGCTGAGTGACGATTATGTGGTGCTATTAGATCAGAGATTCCTGCCGTTGAAAGAATATGCGCGACCGTATTATTTGTTCCTGCGACAAATGCATCTCGTCCCATTTCGTCGGCATCTTCTAGTAAATGACCTATAGTCATAGCCGTCGTAATATCGATAATCGGTACATCTGAAAAATCTAAGATGATCGCTTTATGACTGGGTATCCGCTGAACCTTACTATAGATAGTTTTCGCAGCTGCATAGCTAATAGGTCCATTAAAGTGTAAGACTAAAATTTTCCCTTCTGCTTCTTGCATAAGCTTTCGCTCGGGAGGGGTAAGCCTTTGATGCGTTTTTTCATCGCTGGAAATCACCTGCATCTCTGATGCTTGAATATCAGCAAGACGTTTAACGGTGATTATATTCGCCAAAAATACACCGGCAGCAACGGCGGTCACTAAGTCCACAAAAACCGTTAATAACAATACAGACAGTAGTAGGAAAACGATAAGAGGGGGAAGTTTATGTAAGCGCCTCAGCGTTTGCCAATCAATAATATCCAGTCCTACTTTAAGCAGGAGCCCTGCTAGTACGGCATGGGGTATATCTTCGGCTAAAGGTGCTGCGCCTAGCATGAGGGTCATCAGAACTACTGAATGGCATACGCCGGATAAACGTGTGCGGCCACCCGCCTTAATATTTGCAACTGTGCGCATGGTGGCACCGGCACCAGGCAAACCTCCAACCAGGCCCGCCACAATATTTCCGATTCCCTGACCAATTAATTCTCTGTCTGAGTCGTGCTCTGTTCGGGTCATAGTATCGGCGACTAAAGAGGTCAGTAAAGAATCGATAGAACCTAGCAGTGCCAGAACCATAGCCGAACTTAACATCTCCCAAAGTAACGAAGGGTCTATCAATGGCCATGTTGGTCGGGGTAGTGCAACAGGTATTTCACCAATCACGGCAACGCTATTTTCCTGCAAAAAAACGACGTACAGTAAAACACCCAAGATTAACGCGAACAGCGGAGCGGGAATAATACGACCCACAGCAGAGGGATAGAACAGTGTGACGGTGATAGTTAAGATACCAAGGCCCAGCGCTATTGGGTTCATAGCATTTAGCATTTGAGGTAGCTGTATCAATATTTCAATAACGCCACTCTGTGCTGGATAGCCTAAAAGAGGCGGGAGTTGTAACAAAATAATGATGGTGCCAATACCCGTCATGAATCCAGAGATTACGGGAAAAGGTACCATGGTGATATACCTTCCCAGTTTTAAGAATCCCAGAGCTATTTGCAGCAATCCCGCCAGAACTACGACGCTGAAGGCGAGATAAATTCCCTGATCAGGATCCTTTGCTACAAATTGGGTAAAGATAGATGCCATCACGACAGTCATCGGGCCTGTAGGCCCTGATATCTGTGTCGGAGTTCCTCCAAAAAGCGCAGCAAAGAAACCGACACAGATGGCTCCATATAGGCCTGCGGTTGCACCAGCACCTGACGATACACCGAAGGCCAGGGCTAACGGCAAGGCAATGATTGCAGCGGTTAGCCCTCCCATAATATCAAATCTGAGATTAGACAGACTGCTCTGTGAATTATGCATTTAACACCCTGTTTACAATGAACTGATTGGCTTTGCCTTTAAGAGAATGCCTTTAAGAGGACGTACGTGTTTCACGAAAAGGGGTATACAAACTAAGTGTGCCTTTTCGGAAAAAAATTAGCCAGACAACCGCGAGTGCTTGCAACACTAGGAATATTGCCATAGCAGCCTGATACCCTTCGGGTGGATAACCGCTCGCTTCGTTCGCCAGGAAGAAATCGAGAATGACGCCAAACAACCACTGCATCACAAACGCTAATATAAAGACCTGTAAGTTAAGGAGCGTTATCAAGCGGCCATTGAGGTGTTTAGGAAACTCCTTTGAAAGTGCCGCATAGGGAATCATGCAAAAAGTGCCAAAGAAAGCGAATAGCAGCCATGCATTTGTGATCTCAGAGGTATTGATCAGTAAAATGCCGCACTGAATCAGCATAAAAATCAGCATGCCGCCAATCGCTACGGCCATGGGTTGAATCCCCCATTTCCCCAAGCGCATGGTAATGAGGCCATTTAACAGAAAGCCTGCGGTCAAGGCACCTGCAATCCATAACAGTTCAATTGCGGCCTGTTGTTGGGATAACCCGGCAACATCCTGTAGCCACGGCCCGATCCATAAAGTCTGTATTGCGAGAAGTACTGCCTGGGCAATGATTGATAGTGGTGCAATACGCCAAAATACAGGGCTGTGTATAACTTTTAACATACCATTGAACTGTTCTTTCAGCGGTTCTGAATGCCCCTCTTGCTCGCCTTTAGGAACCGCAACAAAAACCAGAACAGCAATGATCGCGGTCATCACCGCCAAAAACATAAATATTCCACGCCAGTCGGTAAACGCCATCGCCGCCTGCACAGGAACAGTTCCCATTAGAGCCCCCAAGCCACCGGCGGCCAGCTGTAGCCCGTTGACCAGCGCTAAACGTGATACGTCGAACCAGACTACATAGGCTTTAAAAGCCGCCATTAGACATGCGGAGACACCGAGGCCTATCAAGGCTCGACCAAGGATTAATTCTGAGAGATCACTTGCTTGAGCAAAAACAACAGCGCCTGCAACCGCAAAGAGCAGCAGGCTGGCTTCAACTCTTCTCGGCCCGTATCGGTCTAACAGAATTCCCAGTGGAATTTGGAAAACAGCAAAAGTAAAAAAATAAGCGCTACTTATTAACCCCAATTCAGAAGCAGTCAGACCTAGTTCCGTTATCAGATCCGTCGCTATGACGGAGTTAACGACGCGATAAAGAAAGGAAAGGAAATAGCCGAGGGCAAATGGAATAAAGAGCCTGAGAATATGAGTCATTATATGCCACCTAAAAAGCACACATCCTTGTGCGAAGAGATGTTTATGTCCAAAACACCTGAAACTCCAGGGAGGAGGTTACTAAAATGGAGTATTTACTGTGCTTGATTAAGGAAATCGAAAGCGGTTAAGGCATGGATTACCGTCAAGTCGTTCAATTCCTGAATATCAACATATTCATCGGCACCACCCAAGTTGTGAGGACTCAGTCCACTGACGACGGTAGGAATGTTGAATAGTCGATACAGTCGTGCGTCTGACGCACCTACTCTCATGTTGCAGACCGCGGGTTGATCAAGCTGATTTTGCGAATGCTGTTGCATGATTGTAAAAATTTCATGCTCCGGGTTGCTCCAGTTGGCTTCATAGCGTCGAGTAATTTCGTAACCTACGCCTTCAAGTGGAGAAATAATCTCTTCTATCCAGGACTCTATAGCCGCTACCTTCACTCCTACAGGGATGCGTATATCGATACCTAAGAGAGCTTTATCGGCGACTAAGTTAGGGCTGACACCGCCCTGTATGTGTCCGAAGTTGACAGTGACCTTTTGTAATACTTCTGATTCACCAGCGCCTCCCAGTGGCTCTGAAACAGGCGCGGCTTTGGCTATCGCCGCTTTGATAGCATCAGGCGTCTGAACCGGCATACTTTCAACTGTTTTCAGACGTCTCATTGCTTCAGTTAAACGTTCAATAGCATTGATGCCTTTATGTACGTGGGCACCATGCGATGCTTTTCCGGTAGCAAAAAGATCTAGCCATATCATCCCTTTCTCACCAAACCTTAATACCTGAGGAGAGCCCACATCCGCACAGATCATGGCATCACCTGTAGTATTCTCAACGTTCTCAAGCAGGTATAAGGTTCCCCGTTTACCCATAGACTCTTCATCACCAGCGAGAGTCATTACAACCTCACCCTGCCAGTTGTCTCGATACTTGGCGAGTAGACGAAGAACCTGTAAAGAACTGGCGATACCGCCTTTCATGTCGCATGCACCACGGCCATAAAGCTTGCCATCGACACACTCACCACCGAACGGATCGTAGCTCCAGAGAGACTCGTCCCCTACCGGGAAAGTATCGAGGTGGCCATTAAATACTAATCGTTTCCCAGGTTTACCTGAGTCCAACCGCAGTACTAAGTTCTGGATTGTTGCTTCACAACTGTGTGACTCAACTTTTAATCCAGGAATATCCTGCACCATTTCTTTAACTAAAGCTGCGATGGCCCTGGTGTCCCCTGATGGATTAGGGCTTGGAACTTGAACCAGCCGGCGGCAATCGTTGAGTAGTGATTGTTGCGCATTGTTTAGTTCGTCCATGATCAGTGAGCGAAATGAATCGTTCATAATGAATTCCTCGAAAATGTGACTGGTCGCTAGCAGCTTTCAGTCTTTGAGTTGAAGGTTTTGGATGCTACTTTTTTAATGAGAGGCATCAATGTCAAAAGGGCGACCAGTCCTAAAAGGAATACATTCACTGGATCTGTATAGAGAGGATCAAATGAGCCAGCGGTCATCTGCAATCCCGTACGCAATTTTTGTTCGGCTAAGGGGCCTAATACAAAAGCGACGGCAAACGGAGCAAGTGGATATTTCAGCTGTTCCAGGAAAAAACCGGCAAAACCGAAAATAAGCATGACCCATAGCGACCAGACTGAGTTGTCCAGGGCAAATGCACCGATCGTTGAAAATACAATTACGATCGGGAATAGATAGGCGCGTGGTACATGTGCAATTTTGGCAGTGTACTTAACCGTACTTATCATGATTAAGAACATCATTATATTAGCGACAAGATAACCGACGATCACCCCATAAACGATGTCAGGATGACTAGCAAAGAGTAAGGGGCCCGGCTGTAGGTTATGGATCAAAAATGCTGCCAGCAACAATACATCGATAAAGCTGCCCGGCACACCGATTGCCAGCGTGGGAATTAATGCACCACCTACCGCTGCATTATTAGATGCTTCAGAGGCAACAATTCCTTCCTCAGATCCAGTACCAAATTTCTTCGGTTCCTTGGACATTGCTTTGGCCAAAATATACGAAGCTATTGATGCGATATTAGAACCAATGCCAGGTAATATCCCTATACCAACACCTGTTAACGATGAGCGCATATTATTGCCAAAGTGTTTTTTCTGGTCAGCTAGACTAATCCAGATACCTTCGGTGCTTGCCGCTACCTCTTTGCTACCTTCTCCCTTATGTGAGGAGAAAATATCGCTTAGCACTGTACCAAAGGCGAACATACCAACGAAAAAAGGCAGCATCGGTAAGCCTGCGTTCAGATCAACAAAGCCGAAGGTCAATCTTGCTTGCGCGGATGACGGATCAATGCCGGGTAACGCGAGCAGGAAGCCCAGTGCAGCACTGATCAAACCTTTAAGTAGATTCCCCTCACTGAGAGAAGAGATCAGCATGAAAGCGACCATTATTAACGCGAAGAAATTAAACGGTGTAAATTTTGTAGCCCAAATCGAGAGTGGCTCCGCAATCGATATGAGGAAGAACCAGGAAACCACGCCGCCGAATAGAGAGGCATAAATACCTAAACCCAAGGCTCGGCCAGGTTTTCCTTTAGCCGCCATAGGATAACCATCAAAAGTAGTTACCAGGCTTGAGATTGTGCCGGGAATACGTAACAAGGTCGCACTGATCAGACCTCCACTGACGGCCCCCACGTAAATTCCTACGATAAAGGAAAGTGCATTAAGGGGGTCCATATAAAAGGTAACAGGAAGCAAAAGTGCAATGAGCATAGCGCCGGAAAGCCCAGGAATAGCTCCGACAAATACGCCAGCAAAGGTGCCCAGTAATGCAAACCCTAAGGCATAGAGTGAAAGTGCATGACCGAAACCGGAAAGTAGATTCTCAAACATAATACAACCTCAAAAATAGAATCGGGGGAGATCCATAACGAACACCTGGGTAAACAGATATTCCAGGAAACCGCCACCGATGAACGCAGCAAGGATGATCCAATGCATGTGCTGCTTTCGATTCTCTTTCAGGCAGAAAACTGCAAGGCTCACGAAAAGGCCAGTCAGTAGAGAATAAGGAATCGTTTTTAACGAGATGCCCACTATGTAGGCTACAGAAAGGATCGAAATTAGAATGACTTGAATAAGGCGGGTTCTATCTTCTGTATCTAGTGGCAAAGTGTCTTTCGAATATGTGGTGTATAGCTCTTTACTGTTTTTCAAAATCAAGGGGCAGGATAGCCCGATGATCAGCCAGGCAATCAGCGTAGGAAAAAAAGATGATCCTAGTTGATCAAAATAAGATGGAGGTATTTTGCTAGCCGCTGATAACACTATCAGTGAACCGCCGACTAGTGCGAACAAAAAGGAGAGCTCCCAGAATTCGCGTTTCATCATTAATTTTTTCATAAAAAGCACCTTTACCAAGAATCAAAGCTTGAAAGTGGAGCATGCTCGGATAAGGAGCATGCTCTGTTCTCAAATTACTTCTTAGCAGTAGCTTGCTGAGCCAATGGTGATAATAAATCCCATTGTGAATCGAGGTAAGTTTGTAGCTCTTTACCCTTTAAGAAGAATTGAGTAGCGCCAATTTCACCCATAAAGTCTTGAACTTCAGAGTTGTTGTAGGCGTCTTCGACAGCAACAGCCATCTTGGAAACTAGCGCATCAGGTGTGTTTTTAGGCGCGAACAGTATATGAGGCATACAGACTTCTACGTCCATATTCTTCTCGCGGGCGGTTGGTACTTCGGGTAATCCTGCGAAACGTTCTGGACCTGAATAGAGGCCGGCTTTGACTTTGACGCTATCAAGAATTTTGCCATTTTCATCGCGGGTATACTTCATGGCGGTGCCTGAGGTAGCCCAACTCATATCGATCTGCTCCCCTAGCAAGGCTGAATAAGTATCTGCACTGCCGCCAATTTGTACAAAACGCACTTTGACATCTGCCGCATTTGTAAGCGCTAGAATTGACATATGGCTGAGACCACCGATAGAAACTCCCGCAATCAGCTCGCGATCATTTTTCTTAGCTTCGGTAAACAGGTCTGTCAGATCGTTTTGACCAGGTTTGTTCTGCATCATTGTGACCGAGCAGATGTTGCTTACTGCTGCAACAGGCTTCAGGTTTTTGTAACCAAAATCAGTAACACCTGCCGCTTCAGTGGTGATGATGCCGGTCTCAGTCCAGAGAAACTCATAGCCATTAGGGGCCGCGTCAATCACTCGTCGAGTGCCTACTGAGCTGTGGCCTGTGTTATTGAAAACGACTACTTCTTGTTTGAGCACCTCCTCCAGTGCAGGCTCCATACGTCGAGCGGTTAAATCGGTAATACCGCCTGCTCTATAGGGTACGACGATAGAAATTGGCTTCTCGGGCCAGGCAGCATTTGCAATAGGGGTGTATACAGATGCAGCAACTCCAGCGACACCTGCAATCATTCCAGCGGCTCTGATGATCTTCTTCATTACTAAGTTCTCCAATTTATTCTTATAAATGAACTTTTTTAGACTGTTTGCAATCTCGCTGTTTGAGCAGCTGATAGCATCGATATTCATCATTATCTTCAGGAGATAGTTTTTCAAATAAAGAATTTTCGATCATGAATAAGCTGAAGTTATACGCTTTTTAGTTACTGTTTTTTAAAGGAAATATTTGAATAAATTCGGTTTTGTGTATATTTTTTAAAGATGAAAATAATACATATTAAAAAGTATAAGTAAAAATTATGCAGATAAACTTACGTCAGTTGATGTGTTTTCAGGCAGTGTTAACCACTGGTACAACTAAAAGTGCAGCCAAAATACTGAATATGTCACAGCCTGCCGCAAGCATGGCGATCAGCAACCTTGAGCATCAACTGGGATTCATACTATTCAACCGGGAAAAAGGGCGTTTGATTCCTACGCCAGAGGCTCATCAGCTGTATGAGACGGTTAAAACTGCTCTGAATGGATTCGACAATATTGCTTATGTTGCAGATGAAATAAAGCAGGGAAGGGCTGGTATTATAACGGTTGCAGCTTACCCGGGGATCTCGATAAAATTCCTGCCAAGGCTGGTCGCAAATTTTATTAAAGAAAAGCCTGAACTATCAGTTAAAATTTTATCTCACAGTTCTCGTTTAGTAAGAGACATGATGCCGAGTCAGGAATACGATATCGGTATTTTAGAACTGCCTGCTAACAACCCCGCCGCATATACAGAAAAGTTTTCATTTAAGTGTGTATGTATTTTGCCTATGGATTCTGATTTACAAACAAAGGCCGTTATTACACCTGAAGATTTGGATGGGTTGCCTTACATTATTCTTTTCAGAGAACACATTATTTACCATCAAATACTAAATATATTTGAGCGATCTAACTCAAACCTCAACATAGTAGCAGAGGTACAATATTTTGCTTCTGCCTGTGAAATGGTATCTACGGGATTAGGTGTCGCGATTGTCGACCCGATTAGTGCCAGTTTTTATGAGAGCCAGGGGTGTGTTGTGAGACCTTTTTGTCCGGATATTACCTATGATATCGCTATAACTTATTCCAAGTTTCATCAATTATCTAAACCGGCCACAAAATTCATATCAATATTGAAAGAACAGTTGTTGGGTTTTACGGATGCAACTGAATAGTACGGGTTGTCGTACGCAAGAGGCTGTACTGAGACGTTAACTGCTGCTGGGCGATAATGGCATAATGAGCACTCCAAATAATCCTTACAAACGCTATCGATTCCCGCTCGAAGCCATCTAATACGCTGAGCGACTTTAAAGCTTATAACGGCAGTTCCCTGATATGACCGTGGTCCTGTTACAATTGCCCGACGTTATTTATATGAAGTTACCCTGTTGATGAACTCCCTGCCTGTATTTGCCATTCTTGATCAACTTAAAGCGGCGTTGCATAACCACGATGAAGTGGTGCTGCAAGCCCCTCCGGGGGCTGGTAAAACCACCACGGTACCGATTGCGCTGCTGCAGGAAGCGTGGCTGGGAAACCAGAAAATACTGATGCTGGAGCCGCGTCGGCTGGCGGCCCGTGCTGCGGCAGAGCGGATGGCATTCCTGCTGGGTGAAAAGGTGGGAGAGACTGTTGGCTACCGTATCCGGCTGGATTCTAAAGTGGGGCCGAAAACCCGTATCGAGGTGATTACCGAAGGCATCCTGACCCGCATGTTGCAACAGGATCCCAGCCTGGAAGGCATCGGACTGGTGATCTTCGATGAGTTTCATGAGCGTAGTCTGGATGCGGATCTTGGTCTGGCGCTGTGTCTGCAGGGGCGAGACCTGTTTCGGGATGAAGCGCCGTTAAAGCTGCTATTGATGTCTGCGACCCTGGATGGCGCCAACATTCAGACGTTGCTGTCTGATGCGCCACTGATTCAGAGCGAGGGGCGGATGTATCCCGTTGGTCTGAAATATCTGGGTGAAGTAAAGCGGGAAGAAAGGCTGGAAAATCGTGTTGGCCAGGCGGTGTTGCAAGCCCTTGAAGAGGAAGCTGGCAGCTTGCTGGTGTTTCTGCCCGGGCAGCGCGAGATTCGTCGTGTTGAACAGACACTAAAGCAGCTCTTGTTTGATGATAAACAGTCCTTCAATACGACTGAGGTTAAACAGCTCGACGCTGAGCAGATTCAAATCACTCCTCTGTATGGTGATCTGTCACTGGCTGATCAGCAGCGGGCAATTTTACCCAGCGAAGCGGGCTGGCGAAAAATTGTCCTGGCGACCAGTATTGCCGAAACCAGCCTGACCATTGGCGGTGTTCGGGTTGTTATTGATGCCGGACTGAGCCGGGAAGCGCGCTTTGATCCGGCCACCGGGATGACACGCCTGACTACCCGCAAATTGTCACGGGCTGCCAGTGTGCAGCGTATGGGCCGCGCCGGGCGGGTAGAGTCCGGTTGCTGTTATCGCCTCTGGTCAGAATCCCAGCAGGATCAGCTGGCGCCGTTCACGGATCCCGAGATACTCAATGCGGATCTGGCTCCCCTGGCTCTGCAATTGCATCGTTGGGGAGTCGATGATCCTGCTGAACTGACATGGCTGAATCAGCCGCCGGTTGGAGCTTATGGGCAGGCCCTGGGCTTATTAGAGCAGCTGGGAGCCCTGCAGAAAAACGCCAGTGGCGGGTATCAGCTGACCCGCGCGGGTGAGCTCATGGCCGATTTGCCGGTACATCCCCGGCTCGCTCACTTGCTGGTGGTGGGGCAGAAGCTTGGGCAGGGGCAACTGGCCGCGGAAATTTCAGCGCTGCTTACCGAGCGCGATCCGCTGGGTGGCGATGCTGATCTGGTGCGACGTATCGACTGGCTAAGGGGAAAAATAAAGAGCAGTGAGCGGGATAAGGGCGCGCTTTATCGTATCCGACAGCTGTGTCAGCAGTTTGCCCGAATTACGGCCCAGCGATTGCAGCAGGTCAGCGAAGTCAGCGTTGCATTGACTGAGTCCCAGGCTGTCAGTGTTTTACTTGCCCAGGCCTACCCGGATCGTATTGCCTCGCGCCGTCGAGAAGACGGTTATGATTTTCAGTTGAGTAATGGCCGTGCTGCGCGGCTGCGTGAAGGAGATAACCTGCATAAATCATCCTGGCTGGCCGTGGCCCAGACGGGGGGGCGGCAGGGGGATGCAACCGATATGATCTATCTGGCCTGTGAACTGGATCCCGAGCTGTTTACGCAGGCGCTAGATGAGCTGGTCGTTAGGCACGATATTGTGGCCTGGGATGCCAAGGCCGGCCGCTTGCGTTGTGAGAAACAGAGCAAAATTGGCGTGCTGGTGATAAATCGTGAGGAGATGAGTGAGATTCCCGAGCAGGCGAAACGCGATGCCCTGATTAAAATGATCCGCAGCCGGGGATTGGCGATGCTTCCCTGGAATGATGCGATTCAACGCTGGCGTGGGCGGGTAATGTTCTTACGCCAGGCGGACCTGGATAGGCTCAGTCTTGATCAAAATAAGACGCAAGAATCCCGTTGGCCGGACCTTTCCGATGCGGCGTTGCTGGATACACTTGAAGAGTGGCTGGCACCGTATCTGGATCAGGTCAGCCATCTGAATCATTTTGCCAGGCTGGATCTGTCTGCAATCCTGCAAGGGTTACTGCCATGGCCGTTACCGAAGGAGCTGGACGAACAGGCGCCCGAGCGCTTGTTATTGCCCACGGGGAATAGAGTAAAAATAGACTATTCTGAATCGCCCCCGGTGCTGGCGGTAAAGATGCAGGAGATGTTTGGTTGTACTGAAACCCCGCGTATTGCGAACGGTGTCGCCCTGAAAATACATTTACTCTCGCCGGCGATGCGGCCGCTACAGGTAACCCAGGATCTGGCCAGCTTCTGGAAAAACAGTTATCGCGATGTTCAGAAAGATATGAAAGGCCGCTATCCCAAGCATTACTGGCCGGATGATCCGCAGGCTGCGGCTCCGATGAGTGGAATCAAGCGAAAAAAACACACTTAGAAATAAGCATATGCAAATTCTTTTCAAGTCATAAGATGCGATGCTGTACTAGTCTTATAGTACTCTGAGTAATCAGAGATTACTTAGCCTCAATAAGTTGGGGCCACGATAAAAAAAGATAGTTATTAGCATGATACATGTAGCCCCGCTAGCGCGGGGCTTTCTGCTTTTTTATGGGCATCGTCCAGTGTTTAATTGCCCGCTGGATTCAAGTAACCGGCGTACCGGCTTCATCCTCCTGAACCACTTCAGTCTCCTGTTTGGCATCCTTAACCCAGTGTTGAATCGCCGGGTGTACCAGTACAGTATCGACATATTGCTGGCTGAGTTCAGAAATAGCAGGGTTGTAAGTATGAAACCGCAGGGCGACAGGTGCATACATCACATCAGCAATACTGAAGTCACCAAACAGCCAGGGCCCCCGATCGGCATGACTAGCTCTCAAATCGGCCCACATCTGATCAATTCTTGCGATATCTTTTAGCGCATCTGCGGAGAACTCAATCAGTCGTTTAGCGCGGCAATTCATCGGCATTTCATTGCGCACGCCAAAAAATCCCGAGTGCATTTCACAGGCAATTGCACGCGCCGTAGCCCTATCTGCAGGATCGGCTGGCCAGGCTGTATTGTTAAGGTGAGTTTCGTTGATATATTCGCAAATCGCCAGCGAATCCCAGACGTTGATGCCATTATCAATCAATACCGGGACTTTTCCTGCCGGGGAGTAGTCAACGATCTTGGTATAAAAGTCGTCTTCTAACAGGGGGAGCCGGGTTTCAGTGAACGACAGATTATAGGCTTTGAGCATAAACCAGCCGCGTAATGACCAGGATGAATAGTTTTTATTGCCGATAATTAAGTGCATCGTTAGGCTCCATATTTGTTAATGACGAGTGGTCATTCTGCCGGCTTGCTTTGTGCGTGACTAACGAATAGTTTTGATGCAACCTATTTGATTTCGTTATATGTTTGAGAGGAGTTGGCCATTATGGATGTCGATGCGTTGCGCAGTTTTATTGCCTTTGTGGATACCGGCAGTTTTACCCGCGCGGCGAAGCAGACTTTCCGCACGCAAAGCGCTATCAGCATGCAGATGAAGAAGCTTGAAGAGGAAACCGGGCAGACCCTGTTTGTGAAGCAGGGACGCAACCTGACGTTAACCGATCACGGGCGCATGTTGGTCAGTTACGCGCGGCGTATTCTAGCGTTGCATGATGAGGTGTTGGGGGAGCTGTCTGGCAGTGATGGCCATCCGCCCTTGGTCATCGGCTGTCCGGATGACTATGCCGAATCGGTGTTACCGCAGATTGTTGAATTAATACTCCAGCATTATCCGAACCAGGCTATTCGGGTGCACTGCGATTGCAGTACCAGTCTGCGCTTATTGCTGGACAGCGGTGATATCGATCTGGCGATTCTTACCCGATCCCCAGAAAAGGAAGAGGGTTACCTGCTACAGCATGATACCGGGGTGTGGGTGCACGGTGGTTTTCCTGAATTGCTCGACCAACCGGTGCTCCCGCTAATTTTGTATGAAGCGGATTGCAAGTTTCACAGTACGGCGGTTGATGGCATGGAGAAGCAGGATCAGGCCTACCATCTGGTGTGTTCATCTTCGAGTGCGACGGCGATTAAAAGCCTGTTGAGAAAGGGACTGGGGATCAGTGCCCTGGCGCGCTCCAGCGTGGCAGCGGATTTAACCATTGTAGAAACCACCAGTTTGCCAGCGTTACCGGCGGTAGATATCGTGTTGGCAGTAGCACCAGTACCTCACCCTTTATTTGGCGCCTCACTGGCTGCGCAGTTCAGTGCCAAATACAGTGCAGAATTTAGTTCTGAGTAAGGCAATGTGGATTGAAAAGCTTATATACATACTTATACGCTCACCCAGCTAGGCTATTCTTTAGAGAGCCTATTATCAGGTCTCTTGCGCCACTTAAAGTTTATTAAACAGGTCCTGTCTATGAAAAAATTTACCTTTGGTTTTGATGTCTATGGCACCTTGGTTGATCCGCTGGATATGAGTCAGCACCTTCAGGCAATGGTCGGCGATAAGGCAACTGAACTGTCGCGGCTTTGGCGTGAGAAGCAGGTGGAGTATGCGTTTCGCCGTGGCTTGATGGAGCGCTATGAGAACTTTGGTGTTTGTACTCAGCAGGCGCTGCATTTTGCGATGGATTCGCTGGGTGTCATGCTCAGTGAAGAGCAGCAGCAGTTCCTGATGGCGCAATATCAGCAACTCAAAGCCTATGAGGATGTTCTGCCCGGAATTGAGTCATTGAATGCCCAGGGACATCAGTGCGTGGCCTTTTCCAACGGACCGGCTGAAAAGGTTAAAACCCTGCTGGAAAACGCCGCCGTGCTGGAGCATCTCAGTGATGTGGTCAGTGTCGATGAGATCAAAACCTTTAAACCGAATCCCATTGTTTATCACCATCTAGTGTCACGAACCGCGAGTACGGCAGAGAATACCTGGCTAATTTCCAGCAATGCCTGGGATGTGATGGGGGCTAAAAATGCTGGTTTAAAGGCTGCCTGGGTACAACGTAGCAGTTCCTCGATATTTGATCCCTGGGGTATTACGCCGGATATGATTGTGCAGAATCTGCAACAATTGGCCGATGGGATTTCGGTATATCAGGGCTGAGTGTCATATATGTTTTACGGATTCTGATATTTATGCTGCAGTGCATAAAAAAAGACCCGGCGGGCGCCGGGTCAAAAAAACAGCCAAATCAGTGGCTCTAAAACAAAGTGCTGGTTAAATATACCGCGTTTTTGCTGCAATGCAAAACAAATAACGTGAATTTTTTGTTACGCTGTTTGAAAGCGACATTCAAAGTACGCTTTAAGGCGCGTTTTACGATGTCGTTAAAGGCATGAGTGAAAAATGGAGGCTATCGGGTGGCAACCTATAACGGTCTTTGCGCTTAGGGTAAGGTGAAATACAACGCTTCGATTTTTCCAGAGGTGCGCACCGAGATGAAAGGTTCATCCTCAAACAGAGCGCCATCACCGGGCTGTAAATAGCTGCCGTTTACTTCCAGTTCGCCTTTGATAACGTGCAAGAAGGCGCAGTTTCCTTCCGGTAATCCACAGGCGGTGTTTTTGAGTTTCAGCTGATAGGCGCAAACTTGCTGGTTAATTTGCAGTGAGTTTTCCCTGCCATCAGGGGATATCAGCAGGCTCAGCCCCTCTTTCAAAGCGACTTTCGCTGACTGGTAGGAGGGCGGCGCGGCAAGCGTGTTAGGCACGATCCAGATTTGCATCAGGTGAAGGGCTTTATCCACTGAGGGGTTTTGTTCGCTGAACTCCACACCGGTGCCGGCGCTTAGCAGCTGGATACTGCGTGCTTCCAGAATCTTCTGATTGCCCAGTGAGTCTTTATGCAGTGCTTTACCATCAATAATGTAGCTGATGATCTCTATATCCTGATGCGTATTGGGATCCAGGCCGGCACTGGGTTGTACCTTGTCTTCATTGACGACCCTGAGCTCGGAGATACCCATCTGCTGGGGATCAAAGTAGCTACCAAATGAGAATGTATGCCGGGATTCCAGCCAGCCAAAATGAGAAAAACCGCGGTCTGCACTGCGTCTTATCTGAATCATGCAATATCCATTGTGGCCAGTTTATGTACAGTCAGTTGTACCCCTAATGGCCCTGAGAGTAAATAAAACTGCTTAATTTCTATACTGTTATGGTTATCATGTCTGTTTCGCTATTTGCAAAACAATTTGTAAAGCTATGGAGCCGCTGTGGAACTGATTCAATCCTTCGATATAACCTTCTGGATACTGGCAACGATTGGTGTGCTGCTGACCGGGATATCCAAGTCCGGTTTTGCCGGCGGTGTCGGGGTGATTACCGTGCCGCTGATGTCCCTGTATATCGGGCCGATACAGGCCGCTGCCATCATGTTGCCCCTGCTGATCATGATGGATTTTTTTAGTGTTCGGGCCTGGTGGCATAAACGCCGTAATGATCTGCTTAAAACCATGTTGCCGGGGGCGGTAGCGGGAATCTTTATCGGTTATCTGTTGTTTGATTATCTCGATGATGAGATCCTGCGGATCGCTTTGGGTGTGCTGTCGATCAGTTTTGCAGTATGGGGCTTGCTCAGTGGTGCTCGTCCGGGACGTGCAGCTTCGCCTCTGATGGGGCGTATTGTCGGCACGCTTGCCGGCACCGTTGCCGGTTTTACCAGCTTTCTGGCGCATGCGGGCGGTCCACCGATGAACTTCTATCTGATTCCACTGAAATTACCACGCGAGCAGTTCCTGGGAACGGCGGTTGTTTTTCTGGCAGTGGTCAATCTGGTTAAACTGGTGGCCTATTCCGCGCTGGGACAGATCAATACTGAAAATCTAAGCCTGGGGTTAATTCTGGCGCCGGTTGCCTGGGTGGGTGTGCGGCTGGGACTGGTTATTCAAAAACGGCTGAATGATCAGTTGTTCTACCGCATCATTCTGATCATGCTACTGGTGGTTGGCTTGAAACTTATGCTTTAATTCATAGGCACGTTTCCCGGACAAGCGCGTAATAAATGGATTTTGCTGCAACCTTTGCAGTTACCGGGAAGCGAAGGAGAACACTATGAATAAGCCCGTTGTTGCCAATAACAAACCGGCCAAGGTTACCCTTGAAACCGGTAAGGATTACTTTTTCTGTACCTGCGGCCGTTCGGCCAATCAACCCTTCTGCGACGGCTCGCATGCCGGCAGTGGGTTTAAGCCTAAAGCCTTTCAAGCAGAGCAGTCAGGAGATGCCTGGCTCTGTGTCTGTAAACACACGGCAAACCCACCCTACTGTGATGGCACCCATAAACAGTTCGCCAATGATGCGGTTGGCAAGCAAGGTCCCGGTGTGAGCGCCAAACCGGATGAGCAACCGGTTGCTGTTAATACGCAGGAAGAGTCAGAAGTCGAGTTTATTCATCAACTGGCGCGCGAGGGACTGGAGAAACTGGGGCACCACGGGCCAATGGCGGCGATGGGCGTTCCTAGAAATCAGCTGCCAAACTGGGATGATATCCAGATTATGGTGGCGCAGATGGCCAGCAAGCCTCTACAGGAGAGCATAGACGTTGGTACCGAACTGATTATCGGACCCGAAGCAAAGCAGCCACTCAAGTTGGATATACCGCTGTTTGTGTCCGATATGAGTTTTGGCGCACTCTCTGAAGAAGCCAAAACCGCACTGGCAAAAGGTGCCGAGCTGGCAGGCACCGGTATCTGCTCCGGCGAAGGCGGCATGTTACCGGAAGAGCAGCAGGCTAATAGCCGTTATTTCTATGAACTAGCCAGCGCCAGGTTTGGCTATCACGAAGAGTTGTTAACCCGGGTGCAGGCGTTTCACTTCAAAGGCGGGCAGGGGGCTAAAACCGGCACCGGAGGCCATCTGTCTGCTAATAAAAACGTCGGTAGAATTTCGCAGGTTCGCTGCTTACCCGAAGGCACCCCGGCAGTATCGCCACCCACCTTTGAGGACCTTGTGGATATTGCCGATTTTGCCCGCTTTGCGGACCGGGTTCGGGAGGTTACCGGCGGTATTCCAATAGGCTTTAAACTCAGTGCCAACCATATCGAACGGGATATAGAGTTTGCTCTCAGGGCAGGTGCTGATTACATCATTCTCGATGGCCGCGGTGGTGGCACGGGGGCAGCACCGCTGTTGTTTCGCGATCATATCAGTGTGCCGACGATTCCGGCACTGGCCAGAGCACGGTGCTATCTGGATTCGAAAGGCGCCAGTGGAAAAGTCACGTTAATTATTACCGGAGGTTTGCGGGTGCCCAGTGATTTCATCAAGGCACTGGCGCTGGGGGCCGATGGCATAGCCGTAGCAAATAGTGCGATGCAATCGATTGGCTGTGTCGCAGCACGAATTTGCAACACCAATAATTGCCCGGCCGGTATTGCTACGCAGCACAAGGATCTGCGTCAGCGCTTGAATGTGGATAAGTCGGCGCAGCAGTTGGCTAACTTCTTCCAGGCATCCACCGAACTGATGCAGGTGATGGCCCGTGCCTGTGGGCACAACCACCTGAATCAGTTTGTACTGGATGATCTGGCAACCTGGAATCGTGAACTGACGCATCTGTCCGGCATTGCCTATTCCGGTGTGGGGCCACTTTGATAAGGCTCATCGTTGATAATCGGGGAGAGCCTCATAAACCTTCTGACTGGCATCTTTTTCTCTCAGGCAGTCTTACCCCAAGGCGATTCTAGCATACAAGGGCGCCACCTGGGGCGCCACATCTATGGTGCACAGCCTTGTGGCGGGACTCAGCCCTTCGAAAAAAGTCCCGCCCTACACATGTGAGAGACGCTGAGCGTTTAATCGGTCAGCGTGCCCTGTTGGTAGTCGCGGATCGCCTGATCGATCTCTGCCTGGGTATTCATTACAAAGGGACCATAATGGGCGACCGGCTCATTGATCGGTCTACCGGACAGTAGCAGGACGCCTGCGCCTTGTTTGCTGCTGATCGTAATATCCTCAAGCTCCGTGAGTTTCACCAGTGAGCGGGTTGTGACCGCTTCTCCGTCAACGCTGATCTCTCCTTCGTACACATAGATCAGCAGTTTCTTGTCCGTTAAGGCACTGGCGTTGATTACTGCGTTTTCAGCCAGTTTCAGATCGGCCACCGACGCTTCAGCAGGCACATTCTGCAGTGGTCCGGTGTATGTCTCGCTGTCCAGGGTAAAGCTGCCAGCAATAATTTTTAGCTCTGCACTTGCGAGCTGCTGCCAGGGCAATTCCGCCTGGGTAATATCTCGGTAGGCGGCGGGTTGCATTTTGTTCGCCGCCGGCAGGTTAATCCATAGCTGGAAACCGTGCATCAGGCCGTCTTTTTGCAACGGCATCTCGGAATGAATCACGCCTTTGCCGGCCGACATCCACTGGGATTCACCACTCTCAATTTTGCCAACGTTGCCCATGTGGTCTTTATGCTCAAAGGCGCCGTGGAGCATATAGGTCAGGGTTTCGATGCCGCGGTGCGGGTGTGAGGGAAAGCCGGCACCATAATCATCCGGATTATCCGAACGGATCTCATCGAGCATCAGAAACGGATCGAGGCCGTTGTTCTGAAAGCCGTGTACACGTTGTATTTTAACCCCGGCACCATCGGAGGAGGGGCGACTGGGTAGAATCTGGATAGCCATTATTTACTCCACTCTGAAAGCTATTGCGCTCGGTCTGCCTGCGTTGAAAATCTGCTTAATGTGCTCATTTACAAATGTAAATTGCGCATTGCGCAAATTTTCGCCTTGTCATACCTTCGCTCATAACGCTTTCAAATCTGCTTCTAAAATCATTAATAAGTGAAAACTATCTTCATATTATTCTTTTTATTCGAAATAAAAATCGCTATAAATGGGCTATTCTTTTCTAAAAAATAGAATCTTTATCGGGCTTCAGGTATTCACATCGGACATTATTATGAAAGTTACACTTGAACAGTGGCGCATGCTCAAGGCGGTTGTCGATCATGGCGGCTTTGCCCAGGCTGCGGAAGCGGTGCATAAAAGCCAATCCAGTATCAACCATGCCATCCATAAGATGGAGGATCTGCTGGGTGTTAAGTTGCTGCAGGTAAAGGGCCGCAAAGCACACCTTACTGACGCCGGAGAGTTGTTACTGCGCAGGGCCGAGCGGCTGCTGGAGAGTGCCTCTAACATCGACGCCCTGGCGGTTAGTCTTCAGGCCGGTGAGGAGGCGGAAATATCGATTGCCGTTGACCAGATTTTTCCCGCCGACTACATCACCGAATTATTGGTGCAGTTTTCCCAGGATTATCCCAACACCCGTATTCAACTGTATGAAACGGTACTGTCCGGCGCCAGTGAAGCGCTGATGCAAGGCCAGGTCGATCTGGCAATTGCAGGCTCTGGTGCTGCCCATTTCCTTGCTGAGCCGTTATTTGCCGTCGATTTTATTGCTGTGGCCAGTCCATCACATCCCTTACATCAGCTAGGCAGGGAGCTTGCGATTGAGGATCTTACGCCGTATCGGCAGCTGGTTACCCGGGATTCGGCACTCAAGCAGAGTGTCGACTCCGGTTGGCTGGAGGCGGAGGAGCGCTGGACGGTGAGCAATATTGATACCTCGGTCGATATGATTCGCCGTGGCGTCGGTTTTGCCTGGTTACCGGTGACTCGTATTAAAGAGTTACTGAGCAGCGGCGAACTGCTGCCATTGGCGCTTGAGAGCGGCGGGCAAAGGAACGGTATGTTGCAACTGTATTATGCCAAACATGAAAGCTGTGGCCCGGGTGTAAAGCATTTAGCCCAGCTGTTACATCGTTATTGCAGTGATGACAGTTCTAATTATTCGAAGATAGTTAACGATATTTACTAATTTTTTCCCTAAAAAATAGAACTTAGAATGGAGGTATAGAGTAATTGATATGATTTGAGGTGTTCGTCATGAACTTTTCCGTAACCCTTTCCTTGCTGGCACGGCTGGGACTGGCGGTGATCTTCATAATGGCCGGTTTGAGTAAAATCGGCGGCTATGAAGGTACCGTAGCCTATATGGAAAGTATGGGCGTTCCCGGCATGCTGCTGCCTGCGGTGATTGCACTTGAAGTGCTGGGCGGCGCAGCTATCGTGGTAGGCTTTTTAACCCGACTGGCGGCCTTCGGCCTGGCGGTTTTTTGTATTCTAACCGCGCTGTTATTTCACTTTAACCTGAATGACCAGATGCAATTTATCCTGTTCTGGAAAAATATCGCGATTACCGGTGGCTTTCTGCTCCTGATGGCCAACGGAGCCGGTGCGTACAGTGTTGATGCCCGGATGGGACGTGAGTAATAACCGCGTAATTACTAACATTATGACAACTTTCTTAGAACAGCTTTGACGGTGAGGATTGAGCGATGGGACTTCTGGTAAAAGGGCAGTGGCAGGACCAATGGTATGAAACTGCAGACTCGGATGGTGAGTTTATCCGTGAGAGTGCGGGCTTCAGGAACTGGGTAACCGCGGATGGTGAGGCGGGCTCCAGTGGCGTGGGTGGATTCAAGGCCACTGCAGGGCGCTATCATCTGTATGTGTCGCTGGCCTGTCCCTGGGCGCACCGCACGCTGATCTTCCGCAAGCTGCTGGGGCTGGAAGATTTGATCGGCGTATCGGTTGTCAGTCCGTTGATGATGGGCGAGGGCTGGAGCTTCGATACTGAAACCGGCTCAACCGGTGATTCACTCTATAACAGCGAGTTTATGCATCAGATCTACACCCGTGCGAAAGCGGACTACACCGGCCGGGTAACGGTGCCGGTGCTGTGGGATAAACAGCAGCAGACAATCGTCAGTAATGAGTCTTCCGAGATTATTCGCATGTTTAACAGCGCGTTTAATGACCTCACAGGCAATCAGACTGATTTCTATCCGCAGGCTCTGGCAGGGCGGATTAACGAGTTGAACGACTGGATTTATGACAGCGTCAACAACGGTGTTTACCGTGCCGGGTTTGCCACCACTCAGGAGGCTTATGAACTCAACGTACAGGCGTTGTTTGATAGTCTCGAGAAAATTGAAGATCTGCTGGCGGAAAAACGCTACCTGGCGGGTAGTCAGCTAACCGAAGCCGATTGGCGTTTGTTTACCACGCTGGTACGCTTCGATGCGGTCTATCATGGTCACTTTAAATGTAATCTGAAAATGCTGGCTGAGTTTCCTAATATCAGTGGCTATGTCCGAGAGTTGTATCAGGTGCCGGGCGTTGCCGAGACCGTCGATATGGCGCATATCAAACAGCACTATTACTACAGCCACGATATGATCAATCCCACCCGAATAGTCCCTTTGGGACCTGAGCTGAAGTTTGATCAGCCTCACGGACGAGAGCATCTTTGATATTCAGTGTTTAATTGAAAAGCCCCACGTTGGGGCTTTTTTTGGGTTCTTCGTTAAATAGCGTGGAGCCGACTTCCTGTCATTGCAATATGATTTATGTATCGGATGTTCAGTTGTAGGAGGCGCGCCCTCGCGGCGAAAGAAAGGTATAGCGCAGGAGGTGCTTTATCATGCTGTTCGTCAATATGAAGATGTAGTGGATCTGGTCAGATATGTGGTGATGAATCCGATTAGAGACGGTTTAGTTAAATCGATCAGAGATTATTCCATGTGAGGTGCTGTTTGGATTTAGAAGATCGATTGAATAATGATGAAAAGCAATCGCCGCGAGGCGCGCCTCCTACGCCGGTAATGTATTCCTAGGTATTCGACAATGAACCTTTTTTTGAACATCCAATAGCACTAGCTAATACATAATTGAGGCTTGCCTGATCTCGTTTTTCACCCATTGTCATGATAGAAGTACGGTGAGAATAGAGGGTCTTAAGTATTGGCAACAAAAAGTGTTGGGCTGGGCTTTTATCAAGAGGCTGTAAATGTATTGTAGCGTTAAAAAATCAGGGCGAATTCAGTGAAAAGATATGTAACAGGTTTTCTGTTTTCAAAAGATTCCACGCATGTTGTATTGATCAAGAAACTAAACCCGCAGTGGCAAAGGGGGCTGTTTAATGGTGTCGGTGGGAAAATTGAAGAAAATGAGTTGTCGTCTGAAGCCATGGTAAGAGAGTTTGAGGAAGAGACAGGTGTAACAATCAGAAATGAGTTATGGACACACTATGCCAAAATTATTCGTCCAAACCATTATGACCTGGATCTTTACTTTGCACACTCAGAGCGTGCATATGAAGCGAGAACAATAGAAAAGGAAGAGGTTCACATTTTCAAAGTCAGTGAACTTCCTGATAACTTAATTCCAAACCTTAAATGGCTTATCCCACTGGCCCTGGACAAACAGGCCGATTTTTCAATGCCAGTTAATCTCCGGGAAATCGGCACTGAACGAACAGAAGCGTAGCAACCTGTTCCAGGAGAAGCCTGCATGCTAGCGGAAACCTTCGACAGAATCATCGCTAATGAATTGGTAAATGTCAGCCTGGTACTGATCAGCACCAGGCCTTCAGGCAGTAGGCGAACAGTAAGGAGAGGGGGAGATCCTTCCCCCTCTCCTCACCTTCAAAAAAATAGGTCAATGACCCGAAATCAGTGGCCACGTTCCCACTATCACCCAGCAGCCCTCTAACGCTTTGAAATATAAAACATAAAAATATATGATCAGGGGAAAGGGAATTGCTTATATCTTCAGTTGGTCTCATCTTCACCACTGAGCTGTGGTATCAAAAAACAGCTAACTCCTTGTAATTAATAAACATATGGCATGTTCCTGGCTTCGCTATCCATTGTGATAGTGGGAGGCTGTCGTCTGAATAAGTTGTTAGGCTCCTATATGAATCCAAAGAATTTTAAAATAGAGCATTTGAAAGAGTATTGCGAGTCTGGCGGTTCGTATGAATATTACTTGCAACCTAAAGGACCTATGCCTTCCTCCTATCTAGAGTTTGCAAGAAAAGACTTATCTGATGAAGATTTAACAAGATCATGGGTGAATGCTGTAAGTAATGCGAAGAGGGCATTGCACCTACAAGTTGAGCAAATATGTTTAGTTTTTGGTTCTGAGGTACTAAGTAAGAAGAGTACACGTTTTCCGCCAAAATTAGATTACTTACAAAAGTGCGGTATTGTTAGCCCAGCAATTCTCTCTAAACTTAACCGAATTCGTAACAAAGTAGAGCATGATTACTATTTTCCTACTCTAGAAGAAGCTGAAGATTATGTTGATATAATAGAGCTGTTTATATTTGCAACTAAGAATCTATTAGATAGATTTCCGTCAAATATAACCTTTGATCTCATGGAGGATGAAGAATACGACGTCAGTTTGTGTTTGCCTAAATCAATCGGAGTAAAGATAATTATAGAAAAAGGTGGTATTGAAATTGACGTAGGGGAAGGTAAACGAGAGATCAATATAGAAGATAACGATTATTTTGAGTGGCTTTCAACAGTGATGTATCACTATCAACTGTAGGCCTAAAAAGTGTATCAAATTGATGCAGTTTTCTACGCTTCGTTTTGCGGTGGCTATGCCACTTTACCGCAAAACTACACTACACGAACTACACAATTTATACCGGCGTTATACGTACACAAAGCGTAGACTAAAATGAAATTAAAAAGTTTAGTTAAAGTTATAGAAGGAATCGATGGAGGTATTCACCTGTCTTTTTTTAGGCCATCTTTCTCCTTGCCTTATGCTGCTAAAAACGTTGACCATGCAATCGAAGTGGCTAGAAAAATTTGTACTGATACCATAGATGTTGAAGGACGACCATGGATTGATTATTGGAAAGGCAGTGAAGGCAATATTAATTGCCCTGAAGGTGCTATAAAACTTCCAATTGACATGTGGTGCTGCAAACTAACAGGTGAAATATGCTCACTCCAAGCAAATATTAGGATTAATGACAAACAAACATTTTTAAATGGCTGTCATGCTCAAGATTCAAGAAAAGAAAAAAATTCTCTACTATAGAAAATGGCAAGTATGATGGTTTTCATCATATACCAGGAAGAAAGCTCTGTGTGGCTTGTGAAAACAAGGGTGGTAAAAAGGAGTCGTTTTATTATCACTATCCTTGGGAATTTGCTGAGCTAGATGTTGCTATTGGGCATTCTTATGAAGAAACAAAAGAAATTCTGAGACTTCGAGGCTTACCGTTAAAATATGTGATGTGTCCACTATGTGCATCTTGTTGTAATTCAATAGCTCTTGAGGTATATCCAGATCTAGAGCCGCAGCTTAAGGTACTAGAGTTCAATGTTAACTTTCGTGCCTAATACGTATAACAAGGCGTTGCACTTTAAGCCCTGCTTCACAGGTCATGGACTTTCGCTACTACGTCGCTCCAGCTCGTTAACGCGGCGTTATCTTTAAATCTGAAATCTGTGGATTACAGACATGAAAGAGGAATGCTGATACATCTATAGGCAGAAAAACCACTCAGTTTTATGTGAGCGGTTTCAGGTTCAGTAAATAGCCCCGCATTGCGGGGCTATTTTATTGTCTGCTGGTAGTCAGTTTATCCCCAAGGGGTATTATCCTTCACCTTCATTCACTGCAACTTCAGGGCCTTTAACCGATTTACGGCCTCGGATGAATTCCAGAATCGGAGGTAAACACAGCGCAATGATTGCGATCAGAATGATACTCAGGGTCAGTGGTCGCTCCCACAGGAAGGCAAAGCTACCATCGTTTATAACCAGTGCCCGGCTCAAGTTTGTCTCCAACATGCCACCGAGAATAAAACCAAGCAGCATCGGTGCCATTGGGAATTCCAGCAGCTTCAGGAAGATCGCGATCATCGTAATAATTGCCATCATATGGATATCAAAACTGTTAAAGCTGACCAGATAAACCCCGGTAATTGAGAAGAACAAAATTAGCGGAATTAAAATAGGCCGCGGAATAATCAACAATTTTGATATATACGGAATCAGCGGCAGGTTCAGGATCAGCAGTACCAGATTACCGAAGTACATGGAGATAATGACTGACCAGAATACATCAGGATTATCGATGAACAACCGCGGACCAGGCTGAATACCATAGGCAATCAAAGCACCGAGCATAATCGCGGTAGTACCGGAACCAGGAATGCCTAATGTCAGTAGTGGTACGAATGAGCCGGTAGAGGCTGCATTATTCGCCGCTTCAGGCGCAGCCAAACCACGCAGAGCACCCTTACCAAATTTCAGTTTTTCCTTAGCCGACGCCAAATTGCGCTCCATGCCATAGGCCAGGAAAGAAGCGATAGTGGCACCGGCACCGGGAAGAACGCCGACAATAAAGCCAAACACCGAAGAGCGGGCAACGGTCGGAGCCACGTGCATCACCTCTGCTTTACTCAGCTTCATGCTGCCAAGCTTGCTCATATCGACTTGCTGCTCTTCCTCTTTATGCTGGCCATTCAATACGGTCATCACCACTTCAGTCAGGGCAAAAGTAGCCATCGCCAGTAACAGGAAGCTGACCCCATCGATCAGATCAACGTTGCCAAAGGTAAAGCGGGTTGCTCCGGAGGTTGTATCTGTGCCGACAGTGGCAATCATCAGACCAAATACGGTCATCATCAGTGCCTTGATCACCTGTCCTTTACCCGAGAACGCCGCCACGGCCGTAAGGCCGAGAATCATCAGGGCAAAGTAATCAGTTGACTGAAAACTCAGTGATACCGACGCCAGTGCGGGAGCCGCGACCAGCAGGGCAATGGCCGCCACAGTACCACCGGTAAATGATGAGTAAGCTGCTAGAGCCAGAGCCTTACCGGCCTGGTTTTGCTGGGCCAGTGGATAACCGTCAAAAGAGGTTACAACAGTGCTGGCGCAACCCGGTGCATTGATCAGAATTGATGAAGTTGAGCCACCAAATACCGCACCGTAGTAAACCCCGGCCATCAGGATAATTCCCGATGATGGATCCAGGCCGTAGGTAATTGGGATCATCAGAGCCACGGCAGAGATAGGTCCAAGGCCGGGCAGCATGCCGATGAAGGTACCGGCGAAACAGCCAACCACCACCATCATCAGGTTAAAGGGCATCACAGCGGTTGATAGCCCGGTGAAAATTCCGTCTAACATACGCTTATCCTCCGAACAGTTGAGTTATCAGTTGTCCTGGTGCCAGATAAATATCCAGCAACTGAGTCAGGACAAACCAGATACCGGCAGCAAATGGCACCGAGGCAAGCAGCAGCATTTTTGGTCGACGCTCACCTAACAGCCAGTATCCAGAGATAAGGAAAAACACGGTTGCCAGCATGAAGCCCACCCAGTCCAGCGCCAGGGCAAACAACACCACCATTACTAACAACTTGGCGACCAGTAAAAAGTCATAGCCCTTCAGTTTGAGTTTGTTTTCGGCACCCTTGTCAGCAGTAAATAACAATCCAAGGGATAGGATTCCTCCAAGGAACGCCAGCGCAATAGGCAGTGTCTGCGCGTGGAAAGGTTCGTATTCGTCACCTGGCAGCAACGCAATATCGCCTGCGTAATAACCGTAGACAACGGATAAACACAGAAATACCAGTCCACCAATGTGGTCTTTAGTAATAATCATGGGACGCTCCTGGACGGTGGAATAACCCGCCCTGTCGATCAAAAAAGCTCCGGGTCTTCTTTAAAGACAAAGGGTCTGAAAGTAAGAGAGGCAAAGAGACAGACAAGCCAGACCCGGAGAAAAGCTAATAACTAAGCTAAGCGAAATTAAGTTAAGTTAATAAAATCAAGCGAGTTACTTCAGGAAACCAAGCTCGCGCATCAGGTCGCCTACTTCTTTCTCCTGCTGATCAAGGAAGCTGATGAACTGAGCATCCGGCTTAAAGATTTCAACCCAACCGTTACGTGAGCGAACAGTTTCCCATTCATCGGTCTGATACATTTTCTCCAGTGTGCTGACAAACTCGGCTTTCTGGCTGTCAGACACGCCTGGAGCGGCAAAGAATCCACGCCAGTTAACAAAGGTAGCGTCGTAACCAAGCTCTTTCAGGGTTGGTACGTCGGGCGCGGCTTCATTACGCTCTTCGCCGGTCATCACCAGAATGCGAACCTCACCGGCTTCTGCCAGGGTCAGTGCTTCGCTGAATCCGGTCGACAGCAATTGAGTCTCGCCTGAGAGCAAGCCCGCCATTGCTTTACCACCGGCATCATAAGCCACATAGCGCACTTTACGGGCATCACCACCTGCGGCTTTAAAAGCCATCGCAGCAACCAGGTGGTCCATACCTCCACGGGAAGAACCTCCAGCAATTTTTATCGCACGCGGGTCTGCTTTAAAGTCGGCAGCAACCTGCTCAAAGCTAGTGTATTTGGAATCTTTCTTCACTACGAAAGCGCCGAAATCACCGATAGTCGCGGCAATTGGCGTCAGGTCGCGGAACGACTGCGGGAACACTTTAGACAGGGAGCGGATCACGATAGGTGTTGAATTCACCATCAGAGTGTCTTGCTTTTGATTGGCGGTTTCAATCAGGTGGGCAATCGCTTTTCCGCCGCCACCACCAGACATATTTTCATAAGAGATAGTGGAAACCAGTCCTGCCTTGGACAGCGCCTCACCGGTACCGCGGGCAGTTGAATCCCAGCCACCGCCGGCACCGCCGGGAATCAAAAAGTGAATGCTTTCTACAGCTGACACGCTGAATGACGCACCAGCGGTCAGGCAGGTGGTTAATACGGCAGCCATCAGACCAGTACGTTTACGGGAAACAGATTTACAGAACATGGAAGTTACCTCACGGTTGTTGTCTTTATTGTTGCGATGACTCCAAGGTAGTTGTTTAGGTCTTTATATAAAAGCTTATGAATTTAAAGGGTTTTTAAAACTTAAAATTCATTAAGTTCATATTATTCACGGGTATTTAAGGTCATAGTTGGCTACTATCTAAGCAACTGCAGAAAGCTCGGTTGCTAAGCTAAAGATAATGAATCTACTGCGTCGCTTAAAACTTAAAGACAGGATGATCCTGATTCTCGGACTGATGGCCCTGGTGCAAACCGGTTTTATCGGCCTGTTTGCTGTGCACTACCTGAACCAGTCTCTGGATGAACAGATTGGCCAGCGTGCATTGCATGTAGCAAAAACTATAGCTGCGATACCACAAGTTATTGACGCTGTAGAACAGAGAGATACGAGCTATCTGCAGCTTCTTGGCCTGTCATTAGCGGAGAAAACCCAGGCACTGTTCGTTGTTATCGGAGATGCGCAGGGCATCCGCCTGGCCCATCCGAATCCGGAAAATGTCGGTCGGCCCATGTCAGACGATGACGGGGATGATAATGCCGAAGCTCTGGTACGGGGCAAAGGCTACATATCCAAGGCGCTGGGTCACCTGGGCTGGTCTATGCGCGGCAAGGTCCCTATATTTGCCGCTAATGACCAGTCGGTCATCGGGGTGGTTTCGGTAGGTTATCAACTGGACCGGGTAGATCAGATAATCAACCGCTACCGCTTGACGTTGCTTGCCGTTATCGCACTCTCTTTCCTGCTCAGTGCGTTGATCGCAATCTGGTTTGCCAATCACTTTAAGAGAGCCATCTTTGGTTTGGAGCCGGAACAGATCGCTCGCCTGTTTGACGAGCAAAAAGCTACATTGGAGTCTGTGCGTGAAGGCATTATTGCGATCAACAATCAGGGTGAAATTACCACCATAAATCGTACAGCAATTGATACGCTAGGGTTATCTGATAACACCCGACTTACCGGCAGGCCTATCGATGAAGTGTTACCCGAAAGCGCAATGCTGGAGGTGTTAGAGACCGGGGAACCCCAGTTTGACCAGGAAGTATGGCTGCAGAACCATAGCTTTATTGTCAACCGCATCCCCTTGCAGCAGGGGGATACTATTACCGGCGTAGTATCCAGTTTCCGGCGTAAAGATGAACTCGACCTGGTGAGTAAAAAGCTAACCCGGATTCAACAGTACGCCGATAGCCTGCGCAGCCAGGCGCATGAGTATTCTAATAAGCTGCACACCATTGCCGGCTTGATTCAGATCGATGCAAAAAACGAGGCACTGGCGTTGATTGGCCAGGAAACGCAGGCCCATCAGGAGTTGATTCATCTGCTGGTGGAGTCGGTGCCTGATCCCATTCTGGCGGGTTGCTTGTTGGGTAAATATAATCGCGCCCGGGAATTGGGGTTACAGCTGACTATTGATCCAGACAGCCACATGACCGAACTGCCCGACCAGTTGCCCCGCGAGCAGCTGGTCAGTATTCTCGGTAACCTGATCGATAATGCCCTGGAAGCCACCCTGTTACACAGCGGAGCGGGGGGCGAGGTTAAACTGTCTATGACCGACCTGGGTAATGATTTAATCTTTGAGGTGGAGGATCAGGGGCCGGGTATCTCTAAAAGCCAGCAGCAACGGATTTTTGAAAAAGGCGTCACCAGCAAAACTGAAGCCGGACACGGAATTGGCCTGCATCTGGTGAAGGGCTTGTTGGACAATATGGGTGGCACTATCACCCTGGAACCCGGGGACGAAAAGGGCTGCCGCTTTATTGTTTACATACCCAAGAATACAAATATGAATACAAATAAGAACAAGAATAAAATATGAATCCCATACGAGTCGTCATCGCTGAAGATGACCAACAGATAGCAGAGATACAAAAGCGATTTCTAGAGCGCATTGAGGGCTTCGAATTGGTTGGCCTCGCCCATAGTCTGGAAGACGCCGAAGACCTGATTGATGTTCTGCAACCCGAACTGCTATTGCTGGATATACATTTCCCAACTGGTACAGGCCTTGATCTGTTGCGCAAGCTGCGCGCCAGAAACAGCAGTGTGGATGTGATCCTGGTTACCGCTGCCAAGGAGGTTGAGACCCTGCGCGAAGCCCTGCACGGTGGTGTATTTGATTATATTCTCAAGCCGTTGGTATTCGAGCGCTTGAAAGAAACCCTGGAGAACTATTTCAAACACCTGCAAAAACTCCAGGCCATGCAATCTATCGCACAAAGTGATGTCGATACTGTACTGCCCCGCGGCAGCACAACAACGACAAGTGAGACTCAGGAGGCTCGTCTTCCTAAAGGTGTCGATGCCCTGACGCTGGATAAAGTAAGGAACGTTTTCAGTACACTCTCCCAATCAAAGCCCGACTCTTTAAACGCCGAAGAAGTGGGGCTGCATATCGGCGCCAGTCGCACCACGGCGCGTCGCTATCTGGAATACCTGGTTAGCAATAATGAGCTCTCAGCCGAGGTGAGTTATGGCAGTGTGGGCAGGCCCGAGAGGCGCTATAAGTGCAATGTTGAAAGCTAGGCAAGGGATTCGCAAAGGACGCGGCTGTATTAGATGAAAAGCATTATATATGTAATTATGTAATTACCCAGACTTGATCTTGCAGTCAGTGTCCGAAGTTGTTAAGGGTTATCAGATGCCTGTCCACGATGGCATTCCAGAGCAGACTAACAGTCTTTTCACCCAAGTATTGTTAGGATTGAATTTAGCCCTTAAGTTTAGTTAATAACAGCTGGTCGTCACCTGGTCAAAACAGGAGGTTATCAAGTTGAAAACAATACAACGTCCTGTTTATCAAGCAATTATCGTCAGTTTGTTTCTAATCTGCTGCTCAGGCTATGTTATTGCCGACATCACCTACCAGCAACAACGTGATCAATTAGTCGAGCGTATTAAAGCTGATATCGTGCTAAGTCACGAGTTTCTGGCAAAAGAGCGACTTGATGACCGCGTGCTGGATGCAATCCGCAAA
>JBALVQ010000031.1:0-56678 GCA_036960915.1 Amphritea sp. | reverse complement strand
CGCGCCTCGCGGCGCGCTGCGAGCGGCGATTGATTTTCATCATTATTCAATAGATATTCTAAATCCAAACAGAATCCCACATGGAGTAATCTCTAATCGGGTTCATCACTACATATCTGGCCAGATCCACTACATCTTCATATTGACGAACAGCATGATAAAGCACCTCCTGTGCTATACCTTTCTTTCGCCGCGGGGGCGCGCCTCCTACAACTGAATATCCTGATACATAAATCATAATGCAATGACAGGAAGTCGGCTCCACGCTATTTAACGAAGAACCCTTTTTACCAATAAAAAGTAATAAAAAAGGCAGCCAAGGCTGCCTTTTGGGTAGTTCTATAGGACCAATTAACTATTAGCTGGCAGCACTGTACTAACCACTTCGCCAAAACCAATCCGCGCAGCGCCGGCTTTTTCACACCAGCCGCGCATGACTACGGCATCACCATCTTCCAGGAAAGTGCGCTGTTCGCCATTCGCCAGGGTAATCGACTGCTTACCGCCTTTGCTTAGCTCAAGTAAAGAGCCACCCTCTGCTTCTTCAGGGCCCGACTGCGTGCCGCTGCCGAAGAAATCGCCAGGCTTAAGGTTACAGCCGTTTACCGTATGGTGAGCCACCATCTGTGCAACCGTCCAGTAAGAGTAGCTGAAGTTCGATTCAGATACCCGTGCTGCAGCTTCCCCGTTTGCACGCATGGTTTCAGTTTGCAACAAGACTTCCAGCTTGATATCCAATGCCCCCTGCTTGGTATTCAGCTCTGAAGACAGGTATGGCAGTGGTTGCGGGTCGGCCGGATCACGACTGAAATCAACACGGAACGGCGCCAGGGCTTCAGTAGTGACAATCCAGGGAGAAACCGTCGATGCGAAGTTTTTCGCCAGGAAAGGGCCTAACGGCTGATATTCCCAGGCCTGAATATCCCGGGCAGACCAGTCGTTGAACAGGCACATGCCAAAAACATGCTTATCGCTGTCATCCAGAGCGATCGGAGATCCCAGCTCGTTGCCTTTACCAATATAGATTCCAACTTCCAGCTCATAATCCAGGCGCTTACAAGGCCCAAGACTTGGTTCTGCTGCATCTGGCGCCTTAGTCTGGCCGCATGGACGCTTAAATTCCTGACCGGAAACATCAATCGAAGAACTACGGCCGTGGTAACCGATCGGCACCCACTTGTAGTTCGGCAGCAATGGGTTATCAGGACGGAACAGTTTACCAACGCGGGTTGCGTGATGAACCGAAGTGTAGAAGTCAGTGTAATCACCTATCGTACACGGCAGACTGTACTCAATCTCTGACTGTGCGATCAGGCAATCTGACAATGCAGCCTGTTCAGCAGCTCCCTCACGAAGTCCACGAGACAGCGCCAGGCGCAAAGCAGACCATGAAGACTCACCCATCCCCATAAATTCATTCAGTGTTGTTTGCGCACATGCCTGAGTTGCCGTTACCGCCTCACCGCTGAAGATGACTTTAGAAGCAACAGAAGCCAGATCTACAACCTGATCACCTATCGCCACCCCGCCACGGAATGCTTCATCACTACCCTTGCGACGAAATACAGCGAACGGCAGGTTCTGGATAGGAAAGTCTGTTCCGGCGGCATTAGCCGATTCAACCCAGCTGCAAAGGCTCAGGTCGTGGGTTTCATTCAATACAGGCATGATTTTTATTCCTGGTATATTTTTCTGTCTCATGCCCTACATTAGATCAGATAGCATGGGCACGAAAATTAAAAACTTATAATAACAGCAGGCATCGTTATTGATTGTTGTCCCGAGTATTGTTTGCATCTCTACAAACGGCATAGAACTGTTACTCGTACACTTCAGATTACCTACAGCGGGTCTGGGTATTCGCGAACACCCAAATATAGATTATTCCAGTGCGCTAGATTACAAGAACCCCATCGATCTTCAATTCATCGTTGGTAAATTAATTGATTCCAAATAGTAAAGAATAGTCGATGCTTGTCGTCCGTATTAATTAATACTTTAATACAGCCAACCTGATATTGCTTCGATTCTGTAATTCCACCAGCAAAACCTAAATACCTGATTTCATTAAAATCAGACCCTAGGCATTTGATAACTGAATCATTAGACTTGGCCTACTTAATGAAAAATAGGTCAGTAATTAATGAAATCCGTCCTGATCACCGGTTGCTCAAGCGGTATTGGCTATCATGTTGCCCATGGCCTTAAAGCTCGAGGCTATCGAGTATTCGCTACAGCTCGCCAACTTAAAGATGTTGAGCGCCTTCGCAATGAGGGCCTGGAAAGCACGCAGCTTGATCTGGATAGCAGTGAATCGATTCAGCAGGCAATGGATTGGGTAGAAGAGCAAACCGGCTCTGAGCTATACGCCCTGTTCAACAATGGAGCCTATGGTCAGCCCGGTGCGCTGGAAGACCTCAGTCGGGACGTATTGCGCCAGCAGATGGAGACCAATCTACTTGGCTGGCATGAGCTGACTTGTCGCGTTCTGCCGCTGATGCGCAAGCAGGGTTATGGGCGAATAATTCAGAACAGCTCTGTGCTGGGGCTTATTACGTTGCGCTTTCGCGGTGCCTATAACACCAGCAAATTTGCACTGGAAGGCTATACAGACACGCTACGGCAGGAGTTGGTTGATACCAACATACGTGTATCTCTGATTGAGCCCGGTCCGGTAACCAGTCGGTTTCGTGATAATGCATACCGGATGTTCAAGCAAAACGTGTCCAGCGAAAACAGTCCGTTTAAGGCAACTTATGAAGCCGTCGAGCAACGCTTGAGTAATGATCAGGACAGTGATGATATTTTTACACTGGGGCCTGAAGCGGTATTGAAAAAGGTTATCCATGCGCTGGAAAGCAAGCGGCCGAAACCCCGTTACTATGTTACCGTTCCCACTTACCTGTTTGGGTACCTGCGACGGATTCTCTCTACCAAGATGCTTGATCGATTGCTGGTGAAAGCATCTAAATCTGAAAACAAATAACCTTAATTTGCTATTTAATCTCTTCGGGTTCTATTCCCCGCCGCTTGCGGCGTAAATCTTTTGTGGATAGTAACTAATCAGAATACCCCGCTCACGAAGTGAGTTCTGCGTTAGCAGAAGGACTTGCCCCGGGGATGTTTATTTTATTAATTGTAATAAAAAAAGGTTCTTCGCAGGTTCTGGGAAATAGAATAATAACTGCATTCTTTGAGAGGTGCCCCCCCGTTGCGATTGCTGGTCCGATTGCCAAACGATTCGCGGCGAGGCGCCCCTCCTACAAAGGGTGGCAGATCGTTTACCCTATACACTCTTCGGGTAGAACAGTAAAAAAAAGGGTCACCCTTGCACACCGGGAAATGCAGTCTTGTTAATCATAAAGACGATGCGGTGTCGGATAATCATGTGGGAGGCGCGCCCCGCGGCGATTGCTGGTCTGATTGCTAGACCATTCGCGGCGAGGAGCCCACCTACAGGGCTGTAGCAGGTCGCTTATCCTATAAAACAACTCTCAGCATCCATCGTGGTATGGTGCCGGTAAAGTATGATCCTGAAAATTAAGTTGGTTTCACGCTAACCCGCGCGAAGAACAAAAAAAAAGGCAGCCATGCGGCTGCCTAAACAAGCTAAGATAAAACGCTAGCAAAATTTGAAGCCCGGATTGAGGGCTCCGATTTGGTACTTAGCTCACCAGACCGTGGCGGCCCATGATCTCTTCTATCTCAGGCAGGCTCGCTGGATCATCGATGGTTGAAGGTACAGTGTATTCATGACCATCAGCAATCTGACGCAGCAGCTTACGCAGGATCTTGCCGGAGCGGGTCTTAGGTAGACGCTGTACAACCACCGCTTTCTTGAAGCAGGCAACTGCACCGATCTCTTTGCGGACCATCGCAACCAGCTCAGCTTCCAGTTGGGACTCTTCAATATCGACACCGTTCTTCAACAGAACCAGGCCGACAGGCTGCTGACCTTTCAATGGATCATTGATACCGATCACGGCACACTCGGCGACGACGGGGTGATCGGCTACGATCTCTTCCATCTCACCGGTAGACAGGCGGTGACCAGCAACGTTAATAACGTCATCGGTACGTCCCATGATGAATACGTAACCGTCGTCATCCTTATAGCCGCCATCACCGGAGCTGTAGTAGCCTGGGAATTCAGACAGGTAACCGGTGCGGAAACGCTCAAAGTCACCCCAAACCGTCGGTAGACAGCTAGGAGGCAGTGGCAATTTAATTGCAATGCTGCCCTGCTCGCCGTTTGGCAATTCATTACCCTCGTGGTCAAGAATCTGCACGTTGAAGCCAGTTACGGGTACAGTTGATGAACCAGGCTTAGGCTCCAGCAACTCTACACCTGTGAGGTTACCGCAAATCGCCCAGCCGGTTTCAGTCTGCCACCAGTGATCGATTACCGGCTTGCCCAGAGTATCTTTAGTCCAGTGGTAAGTTGGCGGATCAAGGCGCTCACCGGCCATAAATACCGTTTTAAGAGCACTTAGATCATAATTCTTCAACAGCTCGGAGTCAGGGTCTTCTTTCTTGATCGCACGGAAAGCGGTAGGTGCAGCAAACAGCGCTTTAACTTTATATTCTTCGCATACCCGCCAGAAAGCGCCGGCATCCGGAGTTCTGATCGGCTTACCTTCATACACAACGGTAGTACAGCCAGCCAGCAGCGGGCCATAAACAATGTAGGAGTGACCAACCACCCAACCCACATCAGAAGCCGCCCAGAAGATCTCGCCCGGCTCCATGTTGTAGATCGCTTTCATACTGTATTTCAAAGCAACCGCATGGCCACCATTATCACGCACAACACCTTTAGGCTTACCGGTGGTTCCGGATGTATACAGAATATACAGAGGATCTGTTGCTTTAACAGGTACGCAGTCTGCCGGCTCAGCGCTAGCCATTGCCTCAACCCAATCAAGATCACGACCTTCTATCAGGCTTGCTTCGGCTTGCGGGCGCTGCAGGATAATACAGGATGTTGGCTTGTGTGCAGATTTTTCGATCGCCTCATCCAGCAAGGGCTTATACTTGATTACCTTGCTGATCTCGATACCGCAGGAACTGGAAACAATGACTTTTGGTTCGGCATCATCGATACGCACGGCCAATTCTTGTGGCGCAAAGCCACCGAATACCACAGAGTGGATCGCACCCAGACGAGCAACGGCCAGCATTGCGATGACAGCTTCAGGTACCATCGGCATGTAAATAACAACACGGTCGCCCTTCTTGACGCCTTGTGATTTTAATACGCCAGCAAATTTAGCCACTTCATCACGTAACTGGCGATAGGTGTAGCGAACTTTAGTTTCGGTTACAGGCGAGTCAAAGATCAGCGCGTCCTGGTCGGCACGACCATTCTCAACATGGTAATCAAGTGCCAGATAAGCGGTGTTCATTTCGCCATCGGCATACCAGCGGTCGATACCGTTTTCATCCTTGCTCAAAATGATTTCAGGCTTTTTAAACCACTCGATAGCCTCGGCTCTTTCTGCCCAGAAAGCTTCAGGAGTTTCGATCGATTTTTTATATTCGTCTATATAGGACATTGCACTGGCCCTTCACTGTAACCGTTGAAAAGTAAGATTACGGATTGCTAATGGAGGTTTGATTAAGCCTCTCTTGTTTTTGTTCAGCAGCAACCCCGCTCGATAGATAACACTCTAACCGAGTTAAAAAGGAAAGGAACTACTACAAAAGGCTAAATTGTCTACGATATATGAATTCCTATTCACGATTACTGGCATTTAGCCGGTTTTCGATCTCTATTAGCTAGACAAACATCAGGATTGTCGACAATACCTGTTTCTTAGCTTATGTTTAAATCCATCAAATATTGTTTCTACAGGCATCGATGCACTGCCATCCATGGCTCTTTGCAGCCCCCTTTCTTATTAGAGAGTTTGTTAGAGCACATCCATCCCTGGATATATCGCTGCACCGTCATCCATGGCTCCTTGCAGCATACAGTCCATCCCTGGACATAACCCTGCTTTTGCGCGTCCATGCGCACGCAGGATAAATACATCCATGTATAAAAAAAGCTGCCCTTGGGCAGCTTGTATTACAACAGTCACAACTATCCTGACACAGGGGGGGATCAGTTATCCTTCTGCACCGGAATGCTGTCTTTAATTCCTGTCATTACGTTGCGACGGTGCAACTCTTCGTCGCTAATGCGCGCGGCATCATTTTCATTTTTAGCATTTTCGAAATAACACAGCGTTGGCTGGAAGGTTTCTGCTTCCCTCTCATCCAGTCCCACATAGGCACAGATAATCAACAGATCACCTTTAGATGCCTTATGCGCTGCTGCGCCATTAACAGAGATAACACCGCTGTTATCTTCTGCACGAATTGCGTAAGTACTGAAACGCTCACCATTATTGATGTTGTAGATATGTACCTGCTCGTACTCCTTAATGCCGGAGCGTTCGAGCAAAACACCATCAATAGCACAGGAGCCTTCATAGTGAAGCTCTGCGTGGGTGACCGTTACTCGATGCAATTTAGCCTTCAAGAATGTTTGCAGCATAAATATAAACCTGCGTCTCTATATTGCCGGACTCACCGGACTTTTCCCATGCTGAAGCCTGCCCGCAGGCGGTTTCAGCTCTCCCAATCAGAACGGACTATTTGTCAGTTCTGACACTAATACCCGGCATAAAAATGCCAGGGTGCGCTGGATAACCACATTGTGAATTATCAGCTAAAATTTCAGCATGAAAGGCTATCTCCTAACATGCTGCGCTGCACATAATACAAAAAAAAACGCTAAAGTGAATATTGATTTATCACTCAGCGCTTCCGTTGCAGAGCCGGAATTGTACCAGTTTCTCTGAAAAAATTAAGGCGCATTCGGCAAATTAGGCCTATTAGCACTGTTCATCGGGTATTTTTTTGCTGATGATCCGCTCTATGAAGCCCTTTTAATGCGTGTTACAGGGGCAATACGAATTCTATTCATCCATAGATGAGAGTAACTCACCCACGGGACGAATAATTTCGTTAAAATAGCTTCCTTTACAATAGGTTATTGGTAGGTCAGGTCCGTGTCGGTAAATAATTCAGTAGATAAAACAGCTCAGTTGCAACAAGCCATGTCACAACGCATCCTGGTATTGGATGGTGGTATGGGTACCATGATCCAGGATTGCAAGCTGAAAGAGGCTGACTTTCGTGGCGCGCGCTTTGCCGACTGGAATATCGACCTGCAAGGCAATAACGATCTGCTGGTGCTCACCAAACCTGAGGTAATCTCAAATATTCACCGTGCCTATCTGGATGCCGGTGCTGATATCATTGAAACAAATACGTTCAATTCCACCAGCATCGCTATGGCTGACTACGGGATGGAGTCTGTTAGCCGTGAGCTCAATCTGGTTGCCGCTCAACTGGCCAAAGCAGCGGCAGAAGAATACAGCTCAAAAACACCGGACCAGCCTCGCTATGTGGCTGGTGTTCTGGGCCCAACCAACCGCACCTGCTCTATTTCACCGGATGTAAATGACCCTGCCTTTCGTAATGTCAGCTTCGACCAGCTGGTGGAAGCATACACCGAGGCTGTCGATGGACTGGTTTGCGGTGGCAGCGACATCATCCTGATTGAAACTATCTTCGACACCCTCAATGCCAAAGCGGCAATCTATGCGGTTGACAAATATTTCGAAGATCAGGGCATTAAACTGCCGGTGATGATCTCCGGCACAATAACCGATGCCTCTGGCCGTACCCTTTCAGGCCAAACCACCGAAGCCTTCTGGAACTCCGTGCGCCATATTAAGCCAATATCCATTGGTCTTAACTGTGCTTTGGGGCCAAAGGAATTACGCCAATATGTTGAAGAGCTATCGCGAATTGCAAATACCTATGTATCAGCTCACCCTAATGCGGGACTGCCTAACGCCTTTGGTGAATATGACGAAACCCCGCGCGAGATGGCGGCCGAGATCGGTGAATGGGCCCAGTCTGGATTCCTTAACATTATCGGCGGTTGCTGCGGTACCACACCTGCTCACGTTAAAGCGATGGGCGATGCGGCAAATCAATCAGCTCCTCGGGTAATTCCTGAAATAGCGGTAGAGTGTCGCCTGTCCGGTCTTGAGCCACAGAACATCGGCAAGGATACGTTGTTTGTCAACGTCGGTGAGCGTACTAATGTAACCGGCTCTGCCATGTTTAAGCGCCTTATTAAAGAAGGCGACTATGAAACAGCACTGAATGTAGCCCGCCAACAGGTTGAAAACGGTGCGCAGATCATCGATATCAACATGGATGAGGGCATGCTTGATTCTGAAGCGGCAATGGAGCGTTTTCTAAAGCTGATAGCTTCTGAACCAGATATTTCACGGGTACCGATCATGATCGACTCCTCCAAGTGGGAGGTGATCGAAGCGGGACTGAAATGTATCCAGGGTAAAGGCGTGGTGAACTCCATCAGCCTGAAAGAAGGCGAAGAGAAGTTCATTCAGCAAGCCAACACATTGCGCCGTTACGGTGCTGCCGTAGTCGTTATGGCGTTCGATGAAACAGGCCAGGCTGATACGGTAAAACGCAAGAAAGAGATCTGCGCACGTTCCTATAAAGTACTTACAGAAAAAGTTGGCTTCCCACCGGAAGACATCATCTTCGATCCGAATATCTTTGCGGTTGCTACCGGTATTGATGAGCACAACAACTACGCACTGGATTTCATTCAGGCGACTGGCTGGATTAAACAAAACCTGCCGCACGCGATGATCTCCGGCGGTGTCTCCAACGTATCGTTCTCCTTCCGCGGCAACAATCCGGTACGCGAGGCGATCCACTCTGTGTTTCTCTACCATGCCATTCAGCAAGGCATGGATATGGCTATCGTTAACGCCGGTCAGCTGGCGATCTACGATGGCCTGCCCGCAGAACTTAAAGAAGCAGTAGAAGCGGTAATTCTCAATACCAGCGATGAGGCGACCGAAAATCTGCTGGCAATCGCCGAGAAATATCGCGGTGATGGTAGCAAAGTAGAAGAAGTTACCCAGGAATGGCGCAATCTTCCGGTTAAAGAGCGTCTATCTTACGCCCTGGTTAAAGGTATTGCCGAGTTCATCGTTGAAGATGTCGAAGAGTGCCGCCACGAATATGCTCGCCCTATTGAAGTAATCGAAGGGCCGTTAATGGATGGTATGGGGATCGTTGGTGACCTGTTTGGTGCCGGCAAGATGTTCCTGCCACAGGTGGTTAAGTCTGCCCGCGTGATGAAAAAAGCCGTGGCTTATCTGATGCCTTTCATCGAGGAAGAAAAGCAAGGTGCACCGGGCGGTAGTAACGGCAAGATACTGATGGCCACGGTTAAAGGTGATGTACACGACATTGGCAAAAATATTGTCGGTGTCGTGTTGCAGTGTAACAACTACGAGATTATCGATCTGGGCGTAATGGTGCCCGCTGAAACCATCCTGCGTACGGCGCGGGAAGAGAACGTAGACATCATCGGCTTGTCCGGTTTGATCACACCATCGCTTGATGAAATGGTCCATGTCGCCAAGGAGATGGAGCGGCAGGGTTTTGATATTCCCTTGATGATCGGCGGCGCAACAACTTCTAAAGCGCATACCGCAGTGAAGATTGATAAGGGCTACAATCGCGATCAGGTGGTGCATGTCAGCAACGCTTCACGTGCAGTAAATGTCGCCAGCAGCCTGCTTTCAAAGGAAAGAAAAGCCAACTATATCAAAGAGATCCAGGATGATTATCAAGCTGTACGTGAACGCTTTGCAGAGCGTCAGACTCAAGCTCGACGGGTGAATCTCGATCTGGCACGGGCAAATAAATTCAGCATCGATTGGGCTGAATACACGCCACCTGTACCGGCACAACCAGGTATTCAGGTATTTGACGATTTTGATCTGAATGAACTCGTCGACTATATCGACTGGACGCCGTTCTTCCACACCTGGGAGCTTGCGGGTCGCTACCCACGCATCCTCAATGACGAAATCATCGGTGAGGAAGCCACCAAGCTGTTTGCCGATGCCCAGGCAATGCTCAAGAATATTGTTGAGCAAAAACTGCTTAAGGCTAAAGCGGTGATCGGCCTGTTCCCTGCCAACAGCATCAATCACGATGATATTGAACTGTATACCGATGACAGCCGCAGCGAAGTACTCACCACCCTGCACCACCTGCGCCAGCAAGTTGAGAAGACCGATGGCAAGGCTAACATGTGTCTGGCTGACTTTATCGCGCCTAAAGAGAGCGGTAAGCAGGATTACTTCGGTGCCTTTGCCGTCACTGCCGGTATCGATACGGATAAGCTAGTTGCAGAATATGAAGCAGATCATGATGACTACCACAGCATCATGGTGAAAGCCCTGGCAGACCGTCTTGCCGAAGCCTTTGCCGAATACATGCATGCTCGCACCCGCAAAGAGTACTGGGGCTATGCGGCTGAAGAGACGCTGGGTAATGACGACCTGATCAAGGAGAAGTACCAGGGTATACGCCCTGCTCCAGGTTATCCCGCGTGTCCGGAACATACCGAGAAGGGCCTGTTATGGGAGCTGCTCGAGGTGGAAGCCAACACAGGCATGACAATTACCGATAGCTACGCGATGCTGCCAACCGCCTCCGTTAGCGGCTGGTACTTCAGCCATCCACAGTCGCAGTACTTTGGTGTCGCCAAGATCGGTGAAGATCAGGTCGAATCCTATGCCAAGCGTACCGGCATGGAAAAGGCTGAAGCTGAGCGCTGGCTGGCACCTAACCTGGGCTATGAGCCTGAAGAGGGGTAACCACCCCGCTTGAATAGGAAAAACACAATGGCTTAAGGGTTGGTAAACCCTTAAGCCACGGCGCGGAAGTTGTTTAAACTCGCTGCATACCTCTCCTAGCGAGGCTGCATGCGTAGCGCCGCGTCAAGGCGAATCACCTCACCATTAAGCATCGGATTACGTACGATTTGCTCTACCAGCAGGGCGTAATCCTGTGGCTTACCAAGTCGTTGTGGAAACACTACCGTGGCGGCCAGCTGATCCTGCTTTTCCTGTGGCAGTGTAGCCATCATCGGCGTCAGGAACAGACCAGGCGCAATGGTGTTGACCCTGATGCCGTCACGGGCCAGTTCGCGGGCGGCCTGCAAGGTCATCCCAATCACCCCGGCTTTAGAAGCTGAATAGGCGGACTGACCGATCTGACCTTCGTACCCGGCAATCGAGGCAGTAGCAATGAACACACCGCGCTCGCCTTCCTCATTAGCATCACGCCGGGCCATGTCGGCTGCAGCCAGGCGCAGGATATTGAAGTTACCTATCAGGTTCACCTGAATAACCTTACTGAACTCTTCCAGGGGTAATGGCCCTTCTTTGCCGACAATGCGCCCCGGGGGTGCAATACCAGCGCAGTTCACCGCCACCGCACAGTAACCCAATCGCTCGCGTATCTCAGCGAAAGCGAATTCGGCACTGTCCGAATTTGCCACGTTGCATGCGACTGCAATCCCCCCAATCTCTGCCGCTAATTGCTCAGCAGCATTGATATTAATATCCAATACCGCAACCCGGGCATCAGCTGCCGCGAGTTCTCTGGCGACCCCTTCACCTAAACCTGAAGCACCGCCAACAACGACGGCAACCTGACCTGAAATATCCATACTCATCTCCTGCTTACATGGCGCGCCAGAAGCTTGTCTGATGATCCAGCAACAACCCATAATTCGTTTTCTGAAAAAAAAGGCTCAAGGGTCCGTCAACCCTTGAGCCTGAAAGTCTAGTAACAGAACTAACAAGACAACCTGGCAAGGCGGGAGGTCGTATATCCAAGCTTGGCTGTTACTAGAGAAGTGTTAAAAACGGTCCCGTTTCAACACAAAAACTTAAATTTACTAAAAGCTCTGCTTAACAATTACCCAAAGACATTTAAGCTACTTCAGCCGAAAACTGCGCCATAAAATCCGCTTACCTCACACTTCTCACTGCGATAGATAGATTGAGCTTTTTACTTCATGTGTTCCTATTGCTATAAAAGTAGCGATTATTCGATTTTTACGAATCATCTTAAAGGATGAATTGAGGGATGAATCGACAAATAGAAAAGATCTATATACTGTTTAAAAATAATAAGATGGCGAACAAGAGATACCCATGCAGAACTCATCTCACTATCAGGAAAGCGCCCAATCCAATCGTAACCCGAGCGAGAAGGCCGATTCGCAGTGGCTTCCTATCCTGCTGCCAGGAAAACTTCGCCCACCTCAGTCAAGCTCGAAACTCATTGAACGTCCTCAGCTACTACAGCTGTTCCAGCAAAATAAAGGCGCAAGCCTGATTGTGGTACACAGCCCGGCTGGTTTTGGCAAGACAACCTTATTACGTAATGCCTACCAAAGCTGTGCCGAAGGTAAAGGCTGCTGGCTGACTCTGGATGACGCTGACAATGACCTGGGACGCTTCCTGTTCCACCTGCTCGCAACCCTTACTACAGTAGAAGAAAGCGCTCAGCCTGCCAGTAACGTCGGTAGCTTCCACAGCTCTATCAATTCCATTGGTGAAACGACTGCTAAAGTCTTCGAAAAAGTGCTCGAGTTGGCACCAGAGCAAGTTCTGTTTTTGGATGATTTCGAAACCATCCATAATGAAAAAGTACTGGGAACTGTTGAAAACCTGATACAAGCCCTCCCACCGGGCGCCAAACTGGTTATCGGCTGTCGTGAAAAACCCAAGCTGTCAGTAGGTCGCTTAAGAGCTCACGGCCGGTTGCTGGAAATCGGACCTGAACATCTGCGTTTTTCACGCGAGGAAACTGACCATTTCCTGTCCAACCAGGGAGTCTCAGATCTGGATGATTCCTTGCTAGCTCACCTTTACGAAACCACCGAAGGCTGGGTGACTTCCCTGCAATTTGTTGCCATGTCTCTGGTCATCGGTAGGGATGCCTCAAGTTATATCCAGTCTTTTTCCGGCACCAATACCGCACTGGTGGATTACCTCGCCGAGGATTTGCTGGCACGTCAGCCTGAAATTGTACGCACGTTCCTGATGCAGACCAGCATCCTGGAATCCTTTAACGCTTCGCTGTGTACTGCTATCTGTAAACAACAAGACAGCGACAAGATGCTCCGCCAAATGGAGCAGAACAACCTGTTCCTGTTTGTCCTGGATGATCAGAAAGAGTGGTTCCGCTACCACAACCTGTTTAAGGATTTCCTGCGGTCGCAGCTCAACACCTACTACCCTGATGAACGCATAGCAGAGCTCCACCTGGCTGCAGCTTACTGGTATGCCGAGCATAATCGTCCCGCCTCTGCGGTACAGCACGCCCTGAACTCAGGCAACACCCATCTGGCGGCCGAAATCATCGCCAAGGTAGTTGAGCCTTTCTTCTACGCCGGGCGCCTTACAACACTGACCGAATGGATCGATCTGTTGCCGGAATCAGAGCTGAACCAACACCCCAAAATTCTGGTGTATTACGCCTGGTGTCTGGTCTGGCTGAACCGGGACCAGGAGCAGGTAGACAAACTGATACAAAGACTTAGCGACCCAGCAGTATTTAATAAGGCTGACGAAGATGTCCGCGACGAAGTATTGATGCTCGGCCCAATTAATACTGTGTTACAGGATCAGTTTGAAGAGAGCCTCAAACTCTGTAACAAGCACCTCAAAGAACACCCTACGGCCCGGCCTTTTGTTCGTGGTGTATTAAAAAATATCAGTGCTTATGTCTTGACCCATATAGGCAATTTGAGCGATGCCGAGCAAGCGGCCGCAGCTGCCCGTGAAGCCCATAATCAAAGCGCTTCTGTTTACGGTCAGGTCTATGCCGACAGCTTCTCGGGATTAACGGAGCTTCTCCAGGGTCGTTTACAGAGTGCTTTGGCTATTCTGCGTGGCGCGCTGACTCTGGCCAATGAGAGTGGCCATGCCCGCTGCGTACCTGCGGCTGCAGCTGCGGCTTATCTTATTGCCGCGCAGTACGATGCGAACCAGATCGAAGAGGTTCAGCGCTTGCTGAATGAGTACGGCACCATGATCACCCAACTGGGGATTCCCGGGCAGGTCATCTCAACCCAGCTGGTACGCGCGCGTATTGCACTGCAAACAGAAGGATACTCCCAGGCTTGTCAGGTACTTAACGAATTACGCCAGCACGGCCAACAGATCAAACACTCCCGAATGGTCGCCAGCGCCTGGTGCGAGCAGGCACGGATGGCAATTCAACATGGCGACATCAATGCTGCCTCCCGATACTTATCTCTTAGTGAGGGCTCAGAGCAGCTACGCAGGTACGGCACAGAACTTTTGTTTCCTACCTCAATCCGCCTGCTGCTCGCGCAGGAACGATTCACAGAGGCTCTATCGCAATTGAACAAGGAGCTGCGCGATGCTGAACATGAGGGCAAGCTGCGTTACGTACTTGAACTGCGTATTTTACTTAGTGAAGCCCTCAACCTGACCCGGGAACACCGCAAGTCGCAAAAGGAACTGCTTAAAGCAATCTCTTTTGCACAGCGAGAAAATCTGTTACGTCCCTTTATTGATGCCGGTGAGAATACAATGGTAGCAGTCAAAGAGTGCCGGGCGGTCTCCGGAGATGCCGTGCCTGCGTCCTTCCTTAAAGCGCTTACCCCGGCAAAGGCCGAAGAAGCCACACAATCAGCAGTAGTAGATGCCGGTAACGAAACCCTGACAAAACGCGAGTTTGATGTCCTCCAGTTACTGGCGCTCGGCTACAGCAACCAGGCCATTTCTGACAAACTGTTTGTCTCGCTGCCTACAGTAAAAACCCACCTAAGAAACATCAACAGCAAGCTGGGAGCTAAGAACCGTACGGAAGCCGTAATGATTGCTCGACAGCAAAATCTGGTCGATTAAGGACTGAATGCCATCAGAAATACACAGCAACAAACCCTACCACCACGTGGGAAGTTCATCACTCCTTTCTATAGGGATTTGGCAGCTTCAGATGGAATCGAATCGCCAGTGCACGCAGCATGAAAGCGACCAGGAAACCACCAATCAAATCATAACTATAGGGAAGATTTAAGGTACTAAGCAAGAGATAGACAACTGAACCAGCCAGCGTCGTGGTGATATAAAACTCTTCGTTCATCAGTGTCAGGTTGCTGCCACAAAGCACATCGCGGGCGATACCGCCAAATGTAGCCGTCATCACCCCCATACAAATCGCGATTAACGGCGAAGTTCCGGACTCTAACGCGATCTCTGTTCCAACAACTGCAAATAACGCAATGCCGACCGCATCCATCCAGATCAGTGCGCGCGTAAGAGAGGCCAGTTTTGGTGCGATAAAATAGGTTATTGCTGAAGCAACCAGGCAGATGACCATCCATACCGGCTCGCGAATCCAGAACACCGGTACATTACCCAGCAGAACATCGCGAAGTGTCCCCCCGCCAATTCCGGTAGCCGTACCGATCAGCATAAAACCTAGAATATCCATTCTCTGACGAGCCGCATCGAGCGCGCCCGAGATTGCAAAGACTGCCACAGCAGACAACCCCATGATATTCACTACGGCGGTAATATCGAACAACATAGCAACCCTTCCCAACAGTCTCTGCCTACAGCACCACAATTGCCGCGACTTTAGTCGAAATCAGCTGTAGTAACAACTACCCACTGAAGGGTAACCGACCCGGCAAAAAAAGGTTCATCGTTAAATAGCGTGGATCCGACTTCCTGTCATTACAATATGATTTATGTATTAGGATATTCAGTTGTAGGATTACCCCTCCTACAATTTGCCATAGTTCTGTAGGAGGCGCGCCCCCGCGGCGAAAAAGGTATAGCACAGGAGGTGCTTTATTATGGGGATAGGGAATGCATCCGCACTTAGAAAAGGGCGATTTTCTGAAAAAGGAAGAATTTATCTGGTTACTTTTGTAACAGAGGGCAGGTCGCCTTGGTTTAACAGCTTTGAGCTAGGGCGTATTGTTGTTTCTGTTATGAAAAACGAATCTCAATTCGCTGACACACTTGCGTTTGTAGTTATGCCAGATCATGTACATTGGCTGGTACAACTTAATAAAAAGCCATTAAATCAAACAGTTCATGATGTTAAGTCTATTTCGGCGTATCGTATTAACCGGATGCTGGGACGTTCAGGTCGATTCTGGCAGGATGGTTTTCATGATCATGCCGTTCGTAAATATGAAGATGTAGTGAATCTGGCCAGATATGTAGTGATGAACCCGGTTAGAGGCGGTTTAGTTAAATCGATCAGAGATTATTCCATGTGGGATGCTGTTTGGATTTAGAAGCTCTATTGAATAATGATGAAAAACAATCGCCGCGAGGCGCGCCTCCTACACCGGTAATGGATTCCCCGGTGTTCGACGATGAACCAAAAAAAGGGACCTTAAATTGGTCCCTTAGATAAACAAGCGCATAGTGTTTGAATATGATCAGCCCTGAGTCGCTTCCCAGGTTAGATAGCCCTCTTCTGCCATCGCCGAAATCAATTCACGATGCCCGAAAGCTTCACAAGCAGAGGCAAAGCCGGTGGCATACAAACGGCCAATCAGGATACGACGCACTGCTTCAGCAGCCATCACCCCAGTCTGAATGTAAGGCGAGTTGCCACGCAAAACGACGTTAACAGATGCCGTATTACCACGCCCATGACAAGATATAACACTGCGGTTCTCATCCGGATTTTCACGGGCGGGCTCCTCACTGACTAGCGAAGCCCCCCATTCTACGAATGCCTTCTCCTGATCTTGACGTGGCAGAGAACGGTAATTATCGAACCAATCGGAAATCCGCCCGATTACCCAGTTTGCAACTGCCTGATTCTTGAACGCCACCAAGACAGAACAGTTACGTACGCGATGATCGTTCTCATACCATACCGGCTCGGCAGCACCACCCCATGGCAGCGCTTTATAGACACGGTGCTCCCCTGGAATAGACACATCGTACGCATCGGTATGCGGCCATACTTCCAGCTGGTGGTTACTGAGGTATTTCTGATCACTGCAGCACATCCGCAGGAACGAGGCAGTAGAGGCCACACTGGTATTGGAATCACCGAGATATGCCACATCCAGCGTATCGACACCGGCCGTTTCCAGCGCTAATTCGGTAGCCATCTGACCGCCGGTCCACATCCAGGATGTTGCAGGCGCCAGCAGCAGGCCTTTCTCTTCAAAGGCGGCACCGTACTCTTTTTTCAGATGCAGAATCCAGTCCTGCTCACCGGTAGTATCCAGATAGTGACAACCGGCTTCCAGGGCGGCACGCACTACCGGCTCGCCATACTGCATAAACGGTCCAACCACATTCACCACAACTTTTTTACCCCGGAACAGTTCGACCAGAGCTGCTTCGCTGTGATCTACCTGGGCGCATTCATATTGTGCTTTAGCCAACTCAGGCAGCTTGCTCATCTGCTCTTCAAGACGCTGTTTATTACGCCCTGCGGCGACAAATGGAATACCTCGCTCAGCAAGATGCCAGCTGATTAGCTTACCGGTATAACCACTTGCACCATATACAATAACTTCTGCGGAATTCATTATTATTCTCCTGCTATTTTACTCGTAAGCGTTGTCTCGGCGAATATACGCCCGGGGTTTGCATCAAACGCCTCCAGACAAAAACGCTCCTGGGGTTTTTCTGAAGCAGTTTTTGGGATCTCGTCCATCAACTGCAGATATTTAGGTACAAAATTCGATTCAAGATGGGCGCGACAGTGAAAAAACAACGCTTGATAATCAAAGGCTTCTGCGTCAGTAGCGACCACCGCTGCCACCACATCTTTTTCCCCGGGAACGCCGTTTGCGGCGGGCACACCATAGACAAACACATCATCAATATACGGGTGATCGGCAATCTCCTTCTCAACAAACGCCGGATTAACGAAATCGCCATTAACCCTGATGCCGCCACCTGTGCGATAGTGGAAAAAAATCCAACCCTCCGCATCCATATGACCGATATCGCCCATACGCAGCCAGCCGTCAAAAGTTTTCTTCGCGGATGCCTGGGGGTTTTTGTGATAGATGACCTCAGGGGCTGAACCGTCCGCATTCTGGAAACAAATTTCGCCGGCGACACCCCGTGGACATTCATTGTCGTCCTCATCACGGATCGTGCAGATCATGGAGGGAGGCGCCTTGCCGATGCTTCCAGCAGGTCCCGCACCTGGATTGTTCAGTGTCAGACCGCCTTCTGCAGCACCATAGAACTCGAATATCTCGACATTGAAGCGCCGGGAAAAATCTTTCCAGATCGCTTTGGGCATACCTGCGCTGAACACATAACGCACCGGATTATCCGCATCATCCGGCTTTGCCGGATCGGCAAAGATAGCCGTGGTCATACCGCCAAGCAGGTTAAACATAGTACAACCGTACTTACGGGTAATATCCCATAAACGAGACTTGGTGAATTTACGACTGACTACACCGCGCAAACCCTGGCGAAGAGTGTTACCCAGCGTAATCAGCTGTGCATTAGCATGGGTCAGTGACAGTCCGGTATAAGGTCGGTCGCCGTCTTGCAATCCCACAACCGGCCCTAACGTAGCAATGGAACCAAAGCGTGCATAGGAGCCAAGAATTGCCTTCGGATCACCGGTCGTACCTGAGGTGTACAGATACTGCATCGGCGCATTGGCATCAGTCGCCTTAACTTCACGTGCGATGTAAGGACGCTGCAGTATTGTCGCAACATGCTTCACCCGATGTTTGTTGGAAACATTCTCAGCAGTTGCATCAGAGCCGATCAGCCAGATCCACTCTAACTGCGGTAGCTGATCCAAAACCGCCGTTAAGTTGGCAAGCGCATAGTCCGCCACTATCACTCCGCGGCAGCCGGCAAAATCGAGCATGTATGTCAATTTATCGCCCTTGGTACGGGGATCGATTGGTACAAAGCAGGTATTCTCGATTGAGGAACCCACCATCGCATCAACGAACTCCGGGTGGTTCTGCATCAGCAGACCAAAGGTGTCACCCGATCCCATGCCCTCTTCTTCAAGAGCTGCAGCGATGCGACTACCGTTTTCCAGTAATTGTCTGTAGGTGCGTATCTCTTCGGACAAACTGTCATCTTTCTCGACATTAACGAAAGTCAGCACATCCAGATCCGGAGTCGCATCAACTTTATCGAGAATGATATTGGCAAGAATCATTAAATCTCTGTCAGCCATAATGTCTATCTCACTTTGAAAGTATGGTCATGGTCATGGCAGCGGCATCGGTGCCGATATAACCACCACCATTCTCGGCCAATCCGATTCGCGCTCCCTCAACCTGGCGCTTACCGGCTTCGCCTCGTAACTGCTCCACCAGCTCTACAATCTGCGCGACACCGGTGGCACCGATTGGATGCCCCTTGCGCACTAAACCGCCGGAAGTATTAACAGGAATGCGGCCACCAAGAGCGGTCTCGCCAGCCATCAGCAGATTGACACCCTCATTCTTCCCACAGAGGCCCAGATACTCGTAATACATCAACTCGGCAGGTACAGCGGCATCATGCAGTTCGATACAGCTAAGATCTTCAGGACCGACTTCAGCTGCCTCATAGGCTTGCTTAGAAGCAAACTCCGCAACAGTTTCATCTCCCTCCTCATAATCCCAGCCACTGGCAATCAGCGCCGATGACACCTTAACGGTGCGTGCAAGACCCAACTCGCGGGCTTTTTTCGGACTAACCAGCACCAGTGCTGCAGCACCATCACCGATTGGGGAACACATTGGTAGTGTCAGAGGATCGGCGATCAACGGCGCATTAAGCACCTCTTCAAGAGTAAGTTCGTTACGAAACTGGGCGTTTGGATTCAGGCTTCCGTGGCGTGAATTTTTTACAGATACCTGGGCGAAATGCTCGACGTTGGCACCACTGCGGGCCATATAATCCCGCGCCATAGTCGCGTAGATATCCATAAACACAGAGCGTGTTCCACCGGCAGCACTGAGATCCACCTGCGCCCCATGACGCTTGGCATTCTCTGCCAGCTGGGTGATGACACCCGCTTCATTTTCCTTATCGATACAACCGCCGAAGACCGAAAAAATACGCTCCTTATCCTGGTGATAGAGTTTCTCCATCCCGACCACCAAAACCACATCGTGGAACCCTGCGGTGACCATAGAGCAAGCCTGGACAAACGCGGAGGAAGAAGAGGCGCAGGCGTTTTCCATGTTCACCACTGGAATACGCCCAATGCCCAACTCACGCAACACCGACTGGCCAGGAATGCATACCTGCCCGGTGATAGTGCCTGCGGCAGCATTCCCCACATAGGCAGCATCCAGCTGTGATTTATCGATCCCAGCATCCTTCAGGGCTGCTGTTATAGCTTCACCCGCAAGGCTCTTGAGTCCACGATCCATATGTTTGCCGAATTTGGTCATGCCAATCCCGGCGATATAAGCGTTCTGTTTCATGCCTATGCCTCGATGTTTGTTACAGTGATAGTGCCTGCCGCTGCATTAACCACAAAAGCCCCAATAATTGCTTCGTCAGTACAATTTTTCAGCCTTCGATCAATGCATTTGCCGAATTGGGTCATATCAGTTTTGGCGATATAAGCGTTCTGTTTCATGCCTATGCCTCGATGTTTGTTAGATAACCGCCGGCTTTCATCCCCAGCATTTCGTTACAGCCGTCTTCGATCAGCGAAGCCCGGGCATCGCGCCACATTTTCTCCAGCGGGTACTCTTTGCTCAGGCCGTTACCACCGAATACCTGCATCGCTTCATTGCACACATCCAGAGCGGTCTGGGTTGCCGTGACTTTAGAAGCAATAGAGATCTGGATTGCAGGGACGGGTGCATTGAAGTTGTAGGTGTACGCCCGGCGGTTCAGCGCCCGTGAAGCCTCAATTTTGCGGAACATTTCAAAAATACGATGCTTGGTGTACTGGTGGTTCTTAAGCAACGTACCGCCAACCTTGCGCTCATTGGTATACTGCACCGCCAGCTCATAGGCGGCACGCGCCTGACCGGTGAAAATAGCGCCCATCACCATGTTAGCTTCGGCCAAAATCCCGTAAGTACCGGTTTCATAACCTTCAGGCCCCACCAACAGGTGGTCTTTAGAGATACGCACATTGTCGAAGTACACTTCGCCCTGATTCAGAGCCCGCTGTCCCACCTTGTCGAGGGACTTGCCCCGGCTCACACCGGGCACATCAAGCGGTACGATAACAATCGCACCATTACGAGCATCAACACCGTCACCAGCATCGCAGGCCGCAAAGAGCACCGCTACCTGGGCGGTGACCCCGTTTGAAACCCATGCAGACTTCTGGCCGTTAATCACCAGCTCATCATCCGTGATAGTTACCGTACAGTTAGGACGGCTGTATTCACTGCCCGGATAGATGTTCTGGCGGTTATAGTCGAGAATATCGGAACCGTGGTCCGGTTCCGTAATTGCCCAGCACCCCAGCTTACCTTCGGTAAGCTCGATCATTTTCTGATTCTGATAGTGGTGCGCCATTAACGAGGCTAGGGAGCCCGCAGCCAGAGAGATAGCAATACCAGAATCTCCATAGCCCAACTCTTCGTAAACGATTGGAATCAGGCGTCCCTGCTCTTCACGGGACATTTCTGCCATTACGCTTGGCGTCAAACCCAGTTCAGAAAATTGCGCAAGCACCTGCCAATAGGGAGACCCCTCAGTAATAGCTTCCTCGGGCGTCATCTCATCCAGCTTGATACCTGCAGGGCGTACCACATCGGTTGCAAACCGCCGTACGGTGTCCTGAATAGACTGTTCCATTTCATTGAGGCCTATTTCAGCACCGGTAGGTGGCAGAATAACCATGGGTGATTTATGTTCGCTTGCAGACATGTGCGGCTCCCTAGCTCTGATTGTTTTTTAGGAATCTTTTGTTGATGTAACCAGTATCGGGATGAGCGTAAATTAGCGGTATCGACCTAAGGGATGAAATAGGGATGACTTTTCAAAACGACAAAACAGAACTACTGAGTCCCGACATTAAGCAACCAGACATCGAGTCTGATTGCTGGTATATATAAAAAGGAGACAGAACCCCAACAACAGGAATACAAGGTGAATCGCTCCCAACCTACAGGCCGACTTGATGACTATGTTTTACCGACCCATATATCGGTAATCCTGCTCGACCTGTTAAAAGAGGAAGGTATTCAGGAAGCGGATGTCCTGGCAGGCACCAGCCTTCGGCCCAATGATATTCGCCAACAAAACAGCTATATCAGCTATCAGCAAGCACTGCGGATGGTCGACAATGCGATGCAGCTCAGCAAACAGCCTGGGCTCGGGCTAAAAGTCGGTCAGCGGGAAAAAACCAGCAGCTGGGGTATTCTTGGCTTTACCATGGCAAGCTGCGCCACCCTGGGTGATGCCATCGAGATAGGCAAACGCTATTACCAGACCTCGGAAGCTCTTGTTGATCTGGATTTTCTGCAGGAAGATGGCAACACACTGCTGCGCTGTTTCCCACCCTACCCCGTGGGTGAGCTGCTGCAATTCGTGGTGGAAGACGCCCTCGCCAGCATTTATCTGGTTTTTGCATCCTGGCTCGAAGCCCCGCTACGCCTTCAAGAAGTCAGGCTGGCATACGACCGCCCGGGGTATGCCGCCCTCTATGACAAGCTGTTTGATTGCCCGGTGTACTTCAACTGCCCCACCAATGACATGGTCTTCGATACTTCCTACCTGGAAAAACCCCTGCTCCAGGCTGACCCGCTCACCGCGAAACAGTGCCAGAAATACCTGGAAAACCAGATCATCGAACAAGGCCAGAGCAACGATTTAGTCCGCAATGTCCGGCGTATACTGCTGCGTAGCCCGGGACGCTTTCCCGGCATGGACTCTGTTGCGGAAGAATTAGGTACCAGCGCCAGTTCAATGCGGCGGCATCTGCAACACAAAGGGCTTAGCTACCAACAGGTGCTGGATGATGTTCGTGCAACCCTGGCCGTAGAATATCTCGAAAGCACCAATCTTTCCCTGGAGGAGATCAGCCAGCTGGCAGGCTTCAGCGAAAGCAGTAACTTCCGCCGCGCCTTCAAACGCTGGACCGGCCATCCACCGAGTTACTACCGCAAACAAGGTGGCGACTGATTCTTACCTCTCCATCCTGACTTCAATTCACCTGCTAATTGAGCGTTATTGATCTGTGATCGCGTCGTTTTCAACGCTACCTTGAATACAGGCTCGTCAAGAACAACAGCCTCAATAATAAACACAAGTGATGCTATTTCAGGAGTTGCCCTATGAAGACCAATCGTCGAGATTTCATGAAGTTAACCGGAGCACTACCGCTGGTAAAAATGGCGGGGCTAGCCGGTATCGGCACCATGGCAACGACTATTCCGGCCAGGGTAGCGGCAGCTGCAGGCGGCAGCATTATGACCCCAACGGCACTGAAATACTCTCCCAACGCAACCGTTGAGGACTCCTACCCCACCAACCTGCCCGGTGTAATACCCCGCGAAGAAGTGATGAAACTGGCGGAACAGGAACTGGCAACCTGGCTGGCTAATCAGCCAAAAAGCAAAGCCATGACCGAACGCGCTAAACAATCCTCGCCGTTTGGCGTGCTCGGCAATCACCAGAAAGACTGGAACAACATGCCGCAGAACATCTATTGCGACCACGCATATGGCAATAAATACTGGGACTTAGACGGCAATGAATACCTCGACTTCTGTTTGGGTGATACACCGGACATGTATGGTCATGGAGGCCTCAACCCAGCTATTAAAGCTGCAGCAGCCTCAATGTTGGAAAATGGCATCCACACCATGTCGGGCAATGAAGACGGCGTAGTTTGTTGTGAATTAATGGCACAAAAATTTGGCCTATCCCACTGGATGGCCAATCTATCAGCCTCAGACTCTAACCGTGCGATACTGGCAATTGCGCGTCAGGTAACTGGTCGTAATATCATTGCCATTCCAAACTTCACTTACCACGGCAATATCGATGAAACCCAGAAAATCATGCCAGAGGTCGGTGTTGTGACCCGCGTGCACGAAATGAACGTTTATCAGCACGCTGACGTGGGCGACCGCACGCGGATCTTCAATTATAACGACCTGGATTCCCTTGAAGCTGTACTTAAAGATGGTCAGGTGGCCTGTGTGATGATGGAACCGATCATGAGCAACTTCGGCTGGGCCTGGCCGAAAGATGATTGGAACAAAAAAGCCTATGCCCTGTGCCAGAAATACGGCACTAAGCTGTCTTACGATGAAACCCACACCCTGTCTGCAGGACCCGCCGGTGCCTGTGGCGAACTGGGCCTGCATGGCTACTATGATTTCTGGGCCTGCGGTAAAGCAATTGCCAGCGGAGTCCCCACCGGAGTGTTCGGTATGACCGAAGAGGTAGCCCACGAGCTGCACCGTCAGACCGAAGCGGCAGGCCTGTTCGGTGAAGCGGCGTTTGGCCAACTGGGCACCCTGCTCTCCGGCAACACCGTGTCCGCCAAAGCACTACGCGTGACACTGGAAGAAGTGCTAATCGACGAGGTCTACGGACTGGTTGGCGAACATGTGCAGGATATTGTCGACGGCATGAACGCTTCGATCAAAAAATATAATGCCCCGTTCCTGATCGAAACCATGGGTAACCGCATCAGCTACACTTTCATCCCGGAACGCTGCCACGATCCTATCTCAGCCTCGGTAGGTATCGGCTTTGGTGGCTTATTTGAGTTCAGCCACACCTACGCCTGGAACCGCGGCATCATGATCATGCCGTACTTCAATATGCTGATCGTAACGCCGGTGCATACTCAGGAAGACACCGTAAAATGGTTGCCGGTATGGGATGACATCGTACGTATCCTGATGGGTAAGTAGTGCGTTTATAAACCAACAATCGCCCCCTGATCGTTTTAATGCCCTGGCGCCAGGGCATTAAATCATCAGGCTAGCAACAAAGCTTTGCTGTTCATTGTCGTTTTATACCTCTTCGATAAACCAGCCCCGTGAGCAGTCATTAAGCAACCAATTACAGCGCTAGACTAGTCTGAAATCCGCGCCGTCACTTTAATCTCCACCACGGCCTCCGGCATCGCCAGGCTGGCAACACCCACCGCGGTCCAGGCCGGATGGGGTTCAGCGATGAACTTGGCCTTCTCACCGATCATCAGTTCAAAGTGCTTATGCATATCGCCGACATGGAAACTGTCGATAGCGATGATATGGCTAAAATCCAGGCCTTCGCTCTGGAGGATATAGCCGATTGCCTGAAAGGCATTATTGATCTGGGTGGCCGGCTCATCCGGTAGCGAACCATCGGGATTAAAGCCCAGCTGACCGGAGATGATCATCAGGTCACTGCTGCGCACAGCCGGGGCAAACTGATAGTCGTTGTAATAGGTTTCCATCCCTTCGGGAATGACGGGCGTAAAGATGCTCATTGCGTATTACCTCGGAGTAATTTTAAAGCCTTGGATGATTTCTGATTGGCTGGATGGTCAGCCAGCATGTAAGGCGCATCCTGGCGCCCCACCCTCAACTGGTGCGGGGATCGCTTAATCAAACCAACCCTGGTGACCGCCGCCCTGAGCATTCCTGGTACAGTCTTCAAACTTGTTAGCAAACTCAGCCACATGATCGTCATTAAGGATCATCGGTGGGTAAAGCTTAAAGATCGGCGCGTGCTGAGAGCTGGCAACCACAGCGACATCACGCTGCCACATACCACCGAAGGCTTCCAACGAGGTGAAGTTTTGCTCATTCAGTTCAATGGAGAACAGCATACCGGTGCGATTCAAGTTGGTGATATGGTCCGGGTACTGCTCCTGAATATCCAGAATTGCTTGCTCCAGCTTATCACCGGCCTTCATGGCACTTGGCAATAGACGCTCAGTTTCTTCAATAGCCACCTTGGTGGTGCGACAGCCAACGTTTGACCACGCATAAGAAGACATCGAGCGATACGGATTAACACCCCAGAAGTCCAGCACATCTTCGGCGCAGATAACCGCAGCCATTGGGAATACACCACCGGAGAAGCCTTTACCCACGCAGATCATATCCGGGTCGATATCCCACAGATTACAGCCCCATACTTCACCCAGGCGTCCCATACCTGTTACCACTTCGTCAATGATCAGCTTGGCGCCATTCTCATCACACAGGCGACGCACTTCAGACCAGAAGTTTGCATCTTTTGAAGGCAGACCGCTGAAATCGGTCTGGACCACTTCGACAATAACCGCTGCGGTACGATTGGAGATGAGCTTAGCCAGCGAGCTAACATCGTCGTAATCGAACTGACGGAAGCCAGGCACCAGTGGCTCACACCAGGCGCGGCAATCATCGGCTGTCATCATCGACAAAGAGATGCCAGTATGACCATGGTAGGCGTTGGAGCAGTACAGCGTTTCCACCCGACCTGTCGCACCACGCGCCAGCTTGATCGCCTCATCCACAGCTTCAGAACCGGTCACACAAGGCAAGGTGATTTTCAGGCGCTCAGGCGTGGTTTCCGCTAGTTTCTTAACCAGTTCACCCTTAGCTTCTGAGAACCAGAACAGCGAGCCAAAATCCTCTTCTTTCATGGCTTTTTCAAATTCAGCCATAACTACGGGGTTGCGGTGTCCGAGGTTGTTAACCCCACCTACGCCCCAGAAATCGAGCACCTTACGGCCTTCGGTATCCCATACATAGGCACCTTCGCCACCGTCTTCTATAAAGTAAAAACCCATATCCTGAGTGGCTTTAACACGATCAATACCGAAGTACTGAGCGTATTTATCCATAAATGCTTCCTGGGTTGGGCCTTTACGGTGAGGACTAGACATAATCCAACTCCTGTATTTCTGATAGTTTGTAATTATTCTGAGTTGCCATCGTCACCCGGATTGGGCTAACGTGCATAGAAGATTGGCGACAATTGATAGTATAATCACGTCATTCTCGGCGGCTAATAAATGATATATCATTTGATCTTCAATCTGAAAGGAGTAGTTAGATGCTGAATAAAACCCCTTCCGATATAGCCACTGTCAGCGCGCCGGTGGCAGTTGATCTGGCTGCCCTTTTAAGACGCGAGGGTTTCGATCCGCAGCCGCTGTTTGATCAGGCCGGCATCGATCTCAAGGCCATAGATGACCCCTATCAGATGGTCAGGCTGGATCATTTCACCCACCTGTTAGAACTCGCTGCCTTGCTAACCAAACGTCCGATGCTTGGCCTTGAACTGGGCGCTCAGCAAAATCCGGCAAAATGGGGGGCCTTTGGTTATGTGGTACTCAACTCCCCGACTGTAGGTGCTGCTTTGTACAATATGGCCACCTTTCTGAAATCGTCACAGGGAGGAACCCGGATGGCCTATATCAACCGCGGTGACAGATTCGGTATCGAGTATTCAATATTGCATCCTAAGGTGGTACATAAAAATCAGGATGCCGAATTTGCGATGGCCTATGTTAAGCACGTTGTCGATCAGCTCTGTGGGCATGGTGTGGCACCTGCTGCGGTGTATTTTGAACATGATCCGCTGGGCGATATATCAATCTATCAAAAGGTCCTCGGCATCACCCCCTACTTCGACCAGCCAGTCAACACCATCACTTACCCTGTGACCCTGGAAGACAAGCCGGTGCCTTCAGCAGATTTAAAGCTTTTCCCAATCATCAAAAAGCATTTGATTGATTTGATTAATTCGGCTCCCGACGATTTCGACCTGATCGCATCGGTTTCCTACCATGTTCGCCAAACGCTGCCCGGCGGCCAAAGCCGGCTCGAAAACGTGGCCAATATCATGGCCATTGGACCAAGAACATTACAAAGGCAGTTAAAAGAGCAAGGAACCAGCTTTGCAAAAGTGCTGGATAACACCCGGCGTGAGCTGGCCATCCAGCATATCGATGCATCAACGATGGAGATCAAGGAGATTAGTTATCTGCTGGGCTTTAGCGATACCAGTGCTTTTATTAAAGCGTTTAAGAAATGGACGGGGGAAACTCCCGCCCTGTATCGAAAAAAAAGGCGTAAAGAAAAGTCGTAAACTAAGGCCGTAAAGAAGGCATCGAAAAAGAGTGCCCCGCTGATCAAGCGGGGCAAAAACGAAGTTAATTAATCAAATCACGCGACATCTGGCCGCCTTTTTTCATTCAGCAAGCGTTTCAGAACGGCAGTATTTAACAACATCAATCGCGCCCTGATAGAGCTTTAAAAAGTGATCGAACGGGGCCGGTAGTTCGCTTGCCAGCTGGCCATTGACAGCAATAACCACATCGCTTTCAGGGTCCACCCACACCAGCTGCCCAGCCCAACCGCTGTGACCAATGCCAAATTCATTATGGATGGCCGACTTGTAGTAGCGCGATTCGACATAGGTGAGATCGGCCGGAACCAGCTCTCCATATACACTTGCAGCTTCCCGGTCGCTGAGTACCTGTTCCTTGTCGGCAATCAGCAGTCGACCATAGCGGGCAAAATCGACAGTGGACATCAGCATGCTTGCCCCCATCACCGGCGTACCCTCGAAGTCGGTACCAATATGGACCGGATTTTCACCGCCGATCTCATGCAGCAGGGCTCGTACCTGAACCATTAGCGGCACTTGCATCGCATTTTCAAGTATCAGGCCCAGCACACTGGTATTGATGGTGGCGTAATTGGCGATCTCGCCCTGCCACTGGTTAGAGCCATCGTCACCCGCAGCCGCAATCTGCAAAATAAACTGCCGCAATGTTTCCTGTTCATCGTTACGCGCCAGGCCGATGATTCGCTCATCACGATCATACATCTCCATTGCCTCTGGATCGCCAGTATAGGCAGCCAGTTCAGCGACATTGTGATGCACCGCCATCGCTGCAACATCGGCCACACTACGTCCTCTAAAACCTGAACCGATCCTGGGAATATATTGCTCAACGTTATCTTCCAGAGATATTTTACCGGCCTTAAGCGCATGATTGAGCAACAGGTAGCCGATCGCCTTGGTCGAGGACTGAATGGAAAAAGTGGTATTGCGGTCATTGCCGTTTTTATAGTGCTCAAGCAACACCTTCCCACAAGCCTTCATCACGACCATGCCAGCGACCGCTGGATGATTCAGCAACCGGGCGACACTGGGAATTTCGTGCAGATCGTAATTTCTGACCTGATGGTTGAGTGGGTACACATCCTGGGCGTTGACGGTCATCAGGTTCGGGATAATGCGCTGTAGATTGATCATCCCTTCGGCACGGGTTGATTGCCAGTTATCAATACTAAGGGCATTGAATTCGCTTACGGACATGGTGTTCTCCTTATTTGTGCTAATTATTTTTGGAGCCTCTGAATGAGTCCTCTGAGGTTGGGCGTACCACTGCATTATCCATCGACAAAACAAAAACAAAAAACTACTTTCCATCGATATCATCTATACTTCACAAATGATAAATCCTGACCTGCTAAAAAGTTTTGTCGCTGCTGCCGATACCGGTTCGTTCAGTGCTGCCGGCCGCCTTCTGGGGCGGCAACAGAGCACCATCAGCAGCAACATATCCCGACTCGAAGATATCCTGGGAGTGGTGTTATTCTCACGCAGCGGTAAATACCCGCAACTATCAGAGGCCGGTGCAGCGCTTTACGACAGTGCTAAACAGGCTGTAGAGAGTACCGAGCGCTTCGCCAACAACGCGTCGCTGTTGTCAGCCGGAGAACCAATTTCAATCACCATAGGCTTGGATGAAGACCTGCCAATTGGCCCACTACAGTTGTTGTTGCGGGAGATTCGCTCTGCGTATCCCCATCTGCAACTTATAATACTGCGTGAATCGGGGACCAGGTTGATTGAGCTAATCAAGAATGATTCGATCGAGCTCGCGTTGATTCCGACGCTGGAGAGCAGTTCCAATTTCTACGAATTCAGGATAGCGGGACTGGTTGAACTAGTGATCGTTTGCGGAAAGCAGCATAAATTTGCCAGCAAACGCACTATCAGTAACGACGACCTGATGCAGACTACCCAGGTAGTGCCGAATTCATCGAACGATAGCCTTTATGCGATCAACCAGATGTCGCCCGACCGCTGGGCCTGCCAAGGCTACGAAGCCCTTTTGGAAGCAGTTCGTGCAGATATCGGCTGGGCCATGCTACCGCTCTTTCCGGGCGATGACTTACCTCAGGGCTTAACACGCATCAATCCCGAGTTCGCCATGAAGAATCTAGCCATGCAGTACGAGCTGCTGTGGCAGAAAAACTCGGCGCAATCAGAAGTGGAGCGCTTCATCATGGATCGGTTGATAACCCTGTTGAGTGCTTAAAGTGGTAATCGTCAGCACTGTCAGTGCCAGTGAAGCCTAAACCGCAACGCGTGCATTGCGAAACGACGAACCTTCTACATACCAATTCAATCTGCCTGTCAAAGATACAGAGATGCGATTCGCTCACTCAATCCCTAAGGAACAGGTTCTACGTTATCTGACGATGAACCATTGTTATTTAACCGGGCGAGTAACGCTTTTGCGGACTTGATGGTTGCCGATTCAATGCCCTCGGTTGAGGCGCTGCAGACGTCACTCAACAGCTGACGGGCATCTATGGTACTGCCCTGCTGTATCCTCAGTTGTGCAAGGGATAACATCACCCGCCACATCATTAAATTTGCGCTTTGCCGACGGGCAATTTCGAGGGCTTGCTGAAAACAGCCTTCTGCCTCTTGCTGAACATCCGCCTCAACCGCCTGGTCCTCTGTCTCAAGGGCTTCGGTCTCCAGAGCTTCAGTCTGCCTGATCAGGCACTCCCCCTTGAGTCGGTAAAGTTCGGCCTCATAGTAACGCTCCCCTGTTTCCTCAACTAGATCCAACGCTTCACTCAGCACCGCCAGCGCTTCGCTTATATTACTGGCCCGGATCAAGGCATCGGCCAGTAGCCCAAGAAAATGCGTCAAAAACAATACCGCGCCTGTAGCGCGGTATGCCATAATCCCCTGTCGAATCTGTTCGATCCCAATATCACTCTGATCCTCCCCCGTCAGTGCCCAGCCATGCAGCACTCTGCCATAGGCCAGCCAGTACGAAAGCCCCTGCTCAGTCGATAGATTTATCGCCGCATCGGCGCGTGTCTGAACCTCAAACGCTTCTCCGTGGTACTGATGCTGTGCAGCGGCGAAATCCAGGGCAAACGCCAGGCTAGCAGGGTGGGACAGCTGCTGAGCCAGATCGAGCGCCTTATCGCCTCTGCTCAACGCCCCGGTCGAATCGCCCATCAGCGCTAGTGTAAGGCTTGAAAAGGATAGACAGACTACTCCCGGATCCAGCGCATAGAGATAGGCGAGGGAGCGGTGTTGCTTGGGATCATACTGGTCACTGACTTGTTCCAGATGGGTCTGCGCCTGCTCCAGCTCGCCGGCAGCAAACAACACCACCCCAACTGTACTGTGCGCCTCCAGCAACAAGCCAGGGTCCGCCGAGTCCTCGGCCAGCTTGAGTAGCCGTTCGGCCATCTCACGTGCGACCTCCAGCTCGCCCCGTACAAAATAATAGCCAAACAACCCGTCGAGGGTGGTGAATAGTTCGGGCATCGTACCGATCTGCCGACAGAGTGACAGGGCTCGATTGTAGATTGTCACCACGTCACTGGCCGCGAAACCCTTGAGAGCCACCCAGACCAGCCCAAGGATAAGCTGCAGCTCCAGTTCCTGCCGGATCCGTTGGGGTGTGTCGGGCAGGCGTTTGAGCAGCTTCAGGGCAGCCCCCAGGTGATCGGCAGCCTCAACATTGGCACAGCGGTAAACGGCCTGCTCGCCAGCGCGTTTCAGGTACTCCACCGCCTTTGGAATATTACCGCTGCAACTGTAATGATGAGCCAGTTCGCTGCAGCGGTCTTCAAGGTTGCCGCTGAACAGCACCTCAATCGCCCGGGCCGTCCGCTCATGCAATGCATTACGCCGCCCGCTTAACAGCGATCCGTAAGACACCTCCTGGGTCAGACCGTGCTTGAAGGTGAACTCCACCTCGGGAAAGGCCGGCCGCTCGTAGAGGAACTCCCCGGTCTGTAGGCGGGACAGCAACCGGCGTAGTTCATTCTCGGGCCGATCCACCACCTGCTGCACGAGACTCAGGGGAAATTCCTTGCCAATAACCGCCAGGGTCTGCAGCAGCTCCTTCTCATCTACCGACAGACGATCAATGCGCGCGGTCAGCACGCCCTGTACTGTTGCCGGAATGTGCAGCGCAGTCGGCGCCTGCTCGAGGCGGTAATGGCCGGCCGAACCACTGAGCACCTGCTCCTCAACCAGTGTCTGCACCACCTCTTCGAGGAAAAATGGATTGCCTTCGGTCTGCGCCATGACCAGCTGTTTAAGAGGTGCCAGTGTCTTATCCTCGCCCAGCAGGGAGCCGAGTAATTCCCCTGCTTCAGCTTCACCCAGCGGATCCAGCCGTAACTGGGTATAGTAGCTCCTGTGCCCCCATTCATGCTGATATTCGGGCCGGTAGTTCACCAGCAACAGAACACGGGCGCTGGCGACTCCATCGACGAAAAATTCGATAAACGACTCCGTTTCGCTGTCCAGCCATTGCAGGTCCTCGAAGATCACGACCAGGGGCTGGTCGAGGCTCTCGCGCATCAACAGCCGCTTGATAGCCTCAAAAGTGCGCTGACGCCGCAGCTGCGAATCCATCGACTGCAGTGGCGAATCAGCCTCCGCTATCCCCAGCAGATAGAACAGATACGGCAAGCTGTCTTCGAGGCTGCGGTCCAGGGTCAGCAGCTTTCCAGTCACTTTTTCGCGACGCCGGCGATCATCGTCCTGGGGACTGATCTGCAGATAGGCCTTGAGTAACTCGATCAGCGGCAGATAGGCAAATGCCTTGCCGTGGGATACCGAGAAGGTTTCCAATACCAGACAGTCCTGTTGTAAATGCTGCTTGAACTCGTAAAACAAACGCGATTTGCCGACCCCCGGCTCACCCACCACTCCGACGATTTGCCCGTGCTCGGCCCGGGCCTGCTCCAGGGCACTGGAGATCTGCTCAAGCTCGCGCTGGCGGCCAACAAAAGGTGCAAGTCCACGACGGGCCGCCACTTGCAGCCGCGTGCGCAAGGGCCCGTTGCCTACTACTTCGTAGACGGTGAGCGGCTCTGAAACGCCCTTGATCGGGATAGCCCCCAGGGCCTTGAACTCGAAATACCCTTCGACCAGCCGGTAGGTAGCCTCGCTGACAACGATGGAGCCGGGGGGCGCAATACCCTCCATCCTCGAGGCCAGATGAATGGACTGTCCGACCGGATCATAGTCGGTACGCAAATCTTCGGTACGGATAGAGCGCACCACCACCTCTCCGGTATGGATACCTACCCGGATCTGCAGCGGCACCTCCTTCTCCAGACGGACCCGGTCGGCATAGCGACGCATGGTTTCCTGCATACGCAGGGCCGCATAGAGCGCGCGCTGTGGATGGTCCTCATGGGCAATGGGAGCTCCAAATAGAGCCAGAATGCCATCCCCCAGCGACTTGGCGACATAGCCCTCGTAGTGGTGCACCGCCTCCATCATCAGCGCCAGTATCGGGTCGATCAGACTGCGGACCTCTTCCGGATCGAGATTCTGGATCAGCGCAGTGGAACCGGCTGTATCGGCAAATAGCGCGGTCACGATCTTGCGCTCGCCAGCCTCTGCGCCCCTCGCCTGCAGTGCAGCCTGCTCGGCCAGGATGCGTTCGGCCAGATGCTGGGGCGTGTAGTGAATAGGCGCGACTGCTTCTGTCGGGGTGATCGCCGTCGCTGAAGACGCCGTTAAGGACGTGCCACATTGATCACAGAACTTGGCCTCCGGACGCACCGTCTGGCCACAGCCCGGGCAGGTCCGCGCCAGCGCTTCACCACACTGATTGCAAAACTTGGCTCCTGGCGGGTTCTCGAACCCGCAGCTGGCGCAACGCATAAGGCCTCCTGAATTCGTTTACTGCCGTTCGAGTCCGGCTCCCTTAGCCGGCACATTCGGTGCCTGCCAAACCTCAATTAACAGCATAGCTCAGCCTGGCAAGGTATATTCAGTGAAATAGCAAGTGGAGTGGCCTATGGAACCTACGATTAAGTCAACTCCATACGCGCGGCGCTGTAATTGATCACCGCTTAGCGACCTCTCAGGCCTGACCGCCAGGGACGATAACTCAAAGGTCGCCTGGAATTACTCGATTTTGATTTTCAGCAAACCGACAACCAGATGACGGTGATCTGGTGTGGAAACCGGATTGCCAACTCGGCCCACTCCAGCATCGATAATATCTACACCCTTAATCATATTCCCCCCCCTATCGCTGGCACTGCCAAGGTTTTGAAGCCTTGCTTGACGCCCTGTGCGCCGAACCGGCGGGGCGATGCTGCCCGCGAACCACTGTCCAGTGACCTGAGCTGTTTTCAGGCCGGGTATGTCCTAACACAACTGACTATTCCCTACGAGCTGCTGTAGCCAATAAATGCGGAGATGTCGAAGGTGGAATGCTTTATTAGAAACGTTTGCCGAGTTTACTGCGTGCTGACTGAAGTAAGAAACCCTTGAGTGAGCATGTTTTCAGGGGCAGCACAGAATGTCTTAACCGCCATCAATCTTCTGGAAGAGAAAGAAGTCTTTCGCTTCGCCAAACCCGGATAATCTGAATAGCTGAGCCATCCCGCAGGTAGACGACCCGGAAAGGTGGATGGATAATTTCTCGAATATGACTTTCCCCGAACTCAGGAACCACTCTACCGCTATCGGGATGCTCGGCCAGCCGCTGGATGTGTTCGAAGATTGCTGTTACGAAATCTATACCAATATAGGGAACGCCTTGCTCCAGGTAATACGCTTTGATTCCTTCAAGATCCTCGAAGGCTGAGCTTGACAGGGTAATTCTCACGGATCAGATACCTAGCTTTTCCCTAGCCTCATCAATACTTAAAGTTTGGCCCTCTTTAATATCAATCAACCCCTGTGCTACCGCTTTCACAAAAGCCAGCTCTTCTTGATTTTTTTCATACTCACCCAAGTCTTGAACGACAGCAACGCCACGCCCTCGACTGGTGAGCAATATAGGCCTGTGGGTATCTTTTGTGCGCTTGACTACCTTCCCAGGGTTAGCTTTAAGATCAGAGAGAGGCACAACATCTTCAGAAAACTTGGTTTGCATAGGGGTCACCATATAAGCATATAGCCCACTTATAGGCCGGTTAACAGCACCTGTCAATAGGGCTTTTAAGTCCAAAAACCGTCGCAACGTACTGCACGACACTATCCTGATTACGCTGAGCGTCTGCTGGCCAGTTTTGAAGATACGTTAGATACTGCACCCTTTAATTGTAGTGGCACCGAAGCCAATGAGTTAGCCCTGCGTCTGGCTCGCGACTACACCGGCAATCCGGGTGTCATGACGATGGATAGCAACTGTGTGTCCATCGCATCGTAGGGCGCCACCTGGGGCGCCACACTTTAGTGCACAGCCTTTTGGCGGGACTCAGCCCTACGAAAAAGTCCCGCCCACATGTGAGAGACAGGTTGGGGCATGCAAACCGACACCCTACACATTGAATGGATAACGCAACAGTTAGTTCAGACATAGCCAAAAAAAGGCTTCTCAATTGAGAAGCCTTTCTTATTAAACAAGGGATTAACCTGTTACTTGCCAAGGACATTATCGATCGCTTCTATTTTCACATCGATAAACTTCTGCGCCTGCGCCATCGTGGTTTGCGGCGAGGTCATGTACATCGGGAAGTAAGGCATATTCATTATGCCGTTGTTCAATCCATGGAACAGCAGATATTCATGGAAGCCACCGTAACCACAGGACACCACCATTTCTCTGGTCGTGGTTGGCGTCGGGGCAAAAGAAACCTGACAGCGGTTACCCATCTGCGTCCAGTAGAACGGCACATCGCGCGCTTCCATCGCCTTGTTCAGCTCATCGACGATAAACGTCATCGGCTCGATCATGGTGGCGTAAGTTTCCTGAGTGAAGAACTGTTTCATCACCGCGGCGATGCCTGTCATTTGAATATGGTTACCGGTACACAGAGTGCCTACACCGTAAGTGCCTGCACCGACAATACCACCGGAGTTATGGATTTCATGACTAAACTTCTCACCCACCTCTTCACTAAAGCCGTAAACAGCCGCAGGTAATCCACCACCGACAGACTTACCGGCAGTCCAGAAGTCACACTTGAGTTTCCATTCCCCGGCATAGCCGGATGGACCAACCGACAGGGTGTGCGTTTCATCGAAGCACAGGTAAGTACGATACTTTTCACACAGCTCAGCAACGGAGTCCCAGAAGCCCTCTTTCGGGAACAACCAGCCACCGTTAGTAAACACAGGCTCAGCAATCACCAATGCGATATCGCCGGTTTTCAGTGCAGCTTCGACCGCTTCCAGATCGTTAAATTCTACGATGGCCGTATCTGCACTCAAGTCTTGGCCGGCAAAGATGTCCATACTGACACGGGCTTCAATTTTACCCGGCTCAGGCATGTGTTTGAGGGTTTCATCGACTGTGCCGTGATAAGCGAAATTGAACATCAACGTTTTCGGACGCCGGGTGATAATGCGCGCCATTTTGATTACAAAACGGTTGGCATCCGACGCGGTAAACGCTGAAGACCAGTATTTCAACCCCATGTGCTGACCGAAACGATCCTGCAGTAACAGAGACGCTTCAATAGCCGCCTCAGTCGAGGTCATGGTGTTAGCACCATTGGTCTTAATTTCATTAGTAATGCGATCCATCGCTTCGCCATCAGGGGCGTGACCAAACATGTCAGGCGTATCACCAAAGTTGAAGTCGATATACTCATTGCCATCAACGTCAACAATGCTGTTACCCTTTGATTTAGCGGTATAGAAAGGGTGAGCGGTATGCCAATCATTTGCATGCCATTGAGTCGCTACACCGTTTAGCAGGTGCTTGCTGGCGCGTTTGTGCATCTCGGCACTTTTCGGCGTTTTCTCCATGAACTTAACAAACTCTTCTTCAACCAGAGCGCCCAGGCGGTCGTAATCGATGAAGTCGTAAACCGGCAGCCAGGTTTCCAGGTCATTCAAGTCAACTTTGCTTGAATCCGGTCGAATATTTCTGCGAGACATATCTATCTCCTTTTTGAAATTTTTAATAAAAACGCGGGCTCCTGAGACACCCGCGTTCTTCAGCAAGCAATAGCTAAAGAGTTAATCAGAACCACTGCTGGTGGCCACCGCCTTCGGCAGCAGCCATGGTTTTATCCCAGGCTTCGACGAAGATGCCTACGTGCTCTTCAGTGAAGATCAGCGGCGGCATCACTTTTACGATCGGGCCGTGTTGTGAGCTTGGGTAGATGTTGACATTGTTCTCCCACATGCCGCCAAATGCTTCCAGGGCATTGAACTTGTCTTCGTTCAGTTTGATAGAGAAAATTAGGCCGGTGCGCTCAAGGCTATCGATGTAACCCGGGTATTTCTCTACGGAATCAAGAATCACCTGCTCGAGCAGATCACCCACTTTCAGGGCTTGCGGCAACAGACGCTCGGTTTCTTCAATCGCTTTCTTGGTGGTGCGGCAACCGACGTTAGACCAGGCGTAAGAAGATACACTGCGGTAAGGATTCGCTCCCCAGAACTCAAGCATCTCTTTAGTGCAGATCACACCTGCCATCGGCACGGCACCGCCGGAGAACCCTTTACCCACACAGATCGCATCAGGATCGATACCCAGGGCTTCACAACCCCAAACGGTACCCAGACGGCCCATACCCGTGATCACCTCATCGATAATCAGCTTGGCACCGTTTTCATCACACAGGCGACGCACCTCCTGCCAAAATTCAGGATCAGCCGACTTGCGACCACTCCAGTCAGTTTGTACCGGCTCCAGAATGACCGCTGCAGTACGGTTACTGATGATGGCGGCCAGTGAGCTGGCATCATCGAAATCGAAAGAACGGAATCCCGGCACCAGAGGCTCAGCCCAGCTACGCATATCATCGGCAGCCATCATGGTCAGGGAAAGGCCTGTATGGCCGTGATAAGCGTGCTTGGCATAAAGAATTTCGTAACGGCCAGTAGCACCACGCGCTAGTTTAAGCGCTTCATCCACGGCTTCAGACCCGGTAACAGCACCCAGGGAACAGGTAAGTCGTTCAGTTGGCGCAGTTCGCGCCATGGTAGCCATCAGCTCACCTTTGGCTTCGCTTGGCCAGAAGAAGGTGCCGAAATCTTCCTCCTCAACGGCTTTCAAATATTCAGCCTTAATCACCGGGTTTTTGTGCCCCAGGTTAAACACCCCACCGGCCACGAAGAAGTCCATCACTTTACGGCCTTCAGTATCAATGACAAAAGGACCTTCTCCATCCTTTTCGATAAACATGTAACCCATGCCCTCAATACCTTCTAGGCGACCACCCCAGTACTTGGAATATTGTTCGATGTATTCCTGAGCGGTAGGACCGTTGCGTTTAGGGTCAGACATAGTAATTCTCCTGAATTTTTAGGACTTAATTATCTTTATGTCCCCTTATCATGGAGCTAAGCCCTACAGATGTATCGACGTCTCCAGACACAGAATTGACAATTTACGACAATCTCTGTTTAGTATAGAAACCCCATTACCTAGAGTTAAAAATATGAAAAACAGACTGCGGTCAACGTCTCCCCCGCCCTGGATGCGATCAGGGGCGATGAACGCGATTGTCAGTTTTCTGGAACAGTCAGGGCTTGACCCGGTTACAGTGGTTGGCTCCGAGGGAATGCGTGTCGCAGAGGCCTTCGACCCTTATCGGAAAGTCGAACTGACTGCGATGCTTAAAGCATTCAAGAAAGCGGCCGAAGTCACCGGACGTAACGATATCGGTCTGGAGCTGGGTCTAACACAACAACTTGAAGGCTGGGGGCCGTTCTTTTTTCTGTTTACCAATGCACCGACGGTCGGCGAAGCGTTTAAAGATTTGTGCCGCTATGGAGCAGTTCTGCAAAGCCAGGCGGGCTTTCAATTGATAGACAATGGTGAGCGTTTTGGCATTGAGTACACCTCCAATCACCCGGAACTGGTGGGTTGGGAGTTTGATAACGAGATCACCATTGCGCTTGTCATGAATATTGTCAACGTACTGACCGGGTCGACGGTTATTCCGACACAGATTCAGTTTGAACATCAGCCCCTCAGTGATATTAAAACCTATAAGCGTTGGCTGGGTGTTACCCCCGGGTTTGGGGCTGCAAACACCGCTATTATTTATCCCGCAAGCCTTGCAATCCGCCAACCACACAATGCCAACCCTGAGCTCTACAAGGTATTAAAAAGGCATATGCGCGACCTAATCGAAGCAGAGGTTGAGCAAGATCAGTTGCATCATGTGGTACGCAATAATATCGGCCGCGGCCTGACTCAGGGAACCGCCACACTTGAACATATTGCCGCTGAAATCGGTATGGAACCGCGCACCCTGCAGCGTCGACTCAAAGAGGAAGGTACCAGTTTTCAGGTGTTAATGGATGAAATCAGATTATCGCGGGCCAGGTACTATCTTGAAAAGACACGCCTAAGCATCACCGATATCGCGCTGGAGCTGGGTTATGCCGAGGCCAGTGTATTTGTGCGCGCGTTTAAGCGGTTGACTGGCTATTCTCCCAACCGTTATCGACAGGATCAATTCAGATAGCAACAGGTTTAATCCTTGCCAGGTATTGCACCTGGCAAGGTGTGTAAAAACGATTAACTCAGCAGCTCATTGATTGCATCGGCAATATTATACAGCGCATTGGCCACATCCAGATCGCCGTTGGATAGTGAAGTGAGCGTGGAAAACTGCACCACCACCACCTTGGTTTCAGTGTTGGCATACAACATCTGGCCACCGACTCCAAGATGGCAGAAAGCCTTGCCATTGGATGTCATCTGATTATGGTATTGATAACCCTGCCCCAGGTAGTAGTTTGTTCCCTTACTGGTATCCAAACACTCATTAATCCAACTTTGGGGAATCACCTGGGTGCCGTCATTGGCTAGCCCTTTATTGGCAAAGAGCTGGCCGTAGCGGGCCAAGTCACGCAAGCGAATCATTAAACTGCCGCTGCATACAGCCATACCGGTTGCATCGGTGGAAAAATAGGCATCGGCCTCAGCCCCTATATGGCGATAGATTGTTTCCTGAAAAAGCTCGGTGAAACGCTTACCGGTTACTTTTTCAATAATAGCACCCAACATATCGGTATTCGGGCACAGGTAATTGGTCACGTCATCAAGCTGGAGATCGGGATCATGCCCGATTTTTTTCAAATAGGAGAGCGTGCCATCTGCCTGTCCTCCCTTGTCAGGGTGCCAACCAGTAATCATTTCGTAATCGTGTATTTCAGCATCCGGATCGGTAAAATCCTCACTGAATCTCAACGCTACATTCATATCCAGCAGATCCTGTACCTTAACCCCGGCATAGCCACTGGCTACACCGGAAATATACTGATCAACCGTTTTTTCAGGATCAATGGTGCCATTCGAGATCAGCTCACCGATTACCGAGCAGACGGTAGTTTTACTGATCGACTGACACAGGTGGCGCTCGTGCGAATCCATGCGCCGATAGTTTTGATAAACAATATCGTCACCCTTGAGCACCAGGAAACCGTCGCAGTGGCTCTCCTTGAGATACTCCTCTAACTGCATCTCCCGGTTACGGTAATTAACAGTAACCGCTGAGAGATCAACCGGTTTTTCTCCCAGTTCATACACCGCCCCTTCGCCAGGAGATATTTTTTGCGTGTAGGGGAACAACTCGACCGTATGGCGGTAACTCCAGTTACGATTTGCAGGTTCATGCCAATTCGAAAGATCAATAGTTGAGCCGTTCTGGTTTAACTCGATATGCGGTGCATCTTCAATAAATTCGAAAATTTTTGCCTCAGACATGGGTTTAACCCTCATTAATTATTATTTAATTTTTAAAGCTGATTTCCAGTATGTTTACTACGGGCTAAAGGCTGAATCACCACCAGATTAAGAAGCAGCGCCACTGCAACGATTAGATTCATCAGCGGTAGCTACCATCCAGTCGTTGTCATTTTAAGTCGTGTAGCCTGCTTTCTGTTTCGACATCCTGCTGTACAGCTTCCATCAGTACCGAGCCAATCGGAGACGGTGCCTGCATTTGAAAGCTAGACTGATTGTCGGGTGCCGACAGGGGATCTACCCACCGTCGATAGAAGGCATGCGCGGCCATCAGCGCGGTCAAGACAGCAAGTATCCAGAAAAAGCTTGCCGTGCCCCATTCCTCCATCACCGTCGACGCTAACAGTGGGCCGATCACCGAGCCCACCCCGCCTGCGAGCAGCAGCGAACTGCTGGCACCCGCAGCCTGGTCCGCTTCCAACTCGTCGTTGGTCAGCGCCAGGTAGAGTGCAAGCAAGGGAAAGCAGCAACCGCCGAACAGCAAAGCCAGCAACAGGTAAAGATAATTATCCGTGAGTCCTGTGTAACCGCACACCAGGGCAAAAAAACAGGCACCTCCGGCCGCGATGGCAACGACATTACGTCTATCCATACGATCAGAGAGTTTGCCTAAGGGCCATTGCAGCAACATGCCGCCGAACACCAGCACCGCCATAAACAGCGCCACCTGATCGATCGCCATCCCCAGGCGGCTGGCGTAAACGGCGCCCATACCGAATACTACCGCATAGCAGGTGTTAATCAGGAACGAACCGATCAATCCCGTAGGGGCACAACGATAGAGATATGCGATGCTCACCGGCTGAACCACTTGAATGGGAGGCATGGGTGTCGCCGTGATCAATATGGGGATGGCCGCCAGGCTGATCAGTACCGATATCAAGGTGAAGAGTTCAAAACTCTGGGGATCGGCTACATTGAGTAAGAACTGGCCGCCGGAAAGTCCGGCCAACATGGTAATCATATACAACGACAACAACTGCCCCCGGCTGCGATTATCGGCCGCCTGGTTAAGCCAGCTTTCGGCAACCACGTAAATTGCTGAAACGGCAAACCCGGTAAAAAAGCGCATCAGCATCCACACCCAGGGATCAATGATCACGGCATGCACCAGAATAGCGATGGACGCCAGCGCGGTCAGGGCAGCGAAGGCGCGAATATGCCCGACCCGCTGGATAATCCTGGGGGCCCGTATTGATCCCACAAGGAACCCGGCAAAATAAGTGGACATCACCAGGCCCGTCATGCGGGTATCGAACCCCTCCAGCTCGGCACGAATTCCGAGCAGTGAGCCCTGGGCGCCGATGCACAGGCCAATGGTGCCCAAACCGAAAAACAGGGGCCAGATACTCTTCAGGGTCTGACGGATCATCGTTGAAATCCCCTGTTAGCGGCTACTGCGAGCAAAGGGAATAATCATCACCAGATAAAGCAACAGTGCTGCACCAGCAATAATATTTACTGGTAGATAGCTGCCATCCCCCAGGAAAGCGCCTGCCATTGCCGGCCCCAGCGCTAAACCGATCCCCTGGAATGCCGGAATCAGGGCGGCAAAGCGAAGCTCTTTATCGTGACTGACCAGGACGCCCACCTGATAGGGGATACCCAGATTCCAGAAAAATCCGAACAAGCCGAAAACTATTGCATAGTGGACCAGTGACATCTCGCCCTGGAACAGCGCAAGCAATACGATCTGGGCGATAGCGGCAATTGCGATCGGTAGTACACGGCCAAATCGCAGGTCCAGCCAGCCGGCCAGTAGCGCGCCAGCAACTGCAAACAACGAGGTGATTGCCAGTACATTGCCAATCGATTCAGCATCCAGGCCTGCATCCGCACCGATCCGTTCAGAGAATGCCCAGAGTGCACTTTGTGCCAGGAAGAAGATGGCCATCGCCGCCAGGATCAGCAGCAATACACTTCGGCCAACCGGCTCGGTCACCGCTGAGCCTGATTCATCCAGCGCTTCACTGGCACCGCTATGAGGAACAAAAGCAACTAATAACACACCCACTGCCGCTAAACCGGCAAACAGGTAATAAAGGCTATTTATACCCTGGGTTGTGACTATATTAGCCATCAGGGTAAAAGCGATCGCCTGGGAAAAAACCTCAAACGCGATAAAGAACGAGGTATAACGGTCCGGGTGCGAGGTACGGGCAATAATCGAGAACGTCAGCACCACCACACTGCCCGCGCCTAAGCCTGCAAGCAGGCGTAACGCGATCAGTGAAGCAAAATCATTTTGACCGATACACAGCAAGTTGCCGCCGATTACTGCAAGCAGTCCTACCAGCGCCACCGGGCGCCAGGGTAAACGTTTAACCCAGAACAGGCCCAACACACTGGCAATCGCCATCCCCAGCAGATCAGAGGCCGCCAGCAATCCCAGGTCAGCCTCACTGAAACCCTGCCCTGCCAGTGCGCCGATCAGCAGCGGCTGGATCAGGAATACCATTAACACGAAACTGCCCAGCACAATCCCGGCCCATACGGATTTCCTGCCGAAGTGCTCAGTCTGCTCGAGGCTGTCAGTCATCGCAATACCCACCGTATCAGTCATGTTATTGTTCTCCTGTCGGTAGTGTAGGTTACTTCGCAGCTACAGCTTCAGGCTGAGCCACTGGTTGTTTTTCTCGCAGCAAAAAATGCGTCAGCGCCGGCAGCAGGGTCAATGCGCCCACCATGTTCAACAGGAACATGAATGTCAGCAAAATACCCATATCCGCCTGAAACTTGATTGGTGACAGAATCCAGGTCGCCACACCAATAGCCAGGGTCATACCGGTGAAAGACACCGCCTTGCCGGTTGTTTTCAGCGCTTCCAGATAAGCCAGACGTAACGGATGGCCCATCTCCATATAGGAGTGCATACGCGAGTAGATATAGATACCGTAATCGACACCGATGCCCACACCCAGCGCGATTACCGGCAGGGTTGCGATTTTCACACCGATCCCCAGCACCGCCATCAGTCCCTGACACAGCAGGGAAGTCAGCGCCAGTGGCAGCAGGATACAGATCACCGCTTTGACTGAACGGAACATCAGCAGAATCATCAACGCCACGATACCGTAGACATAGGCGAGGATTTCGTATTGGGCACGATCGATTACCTCGTTCGTAGCAGCCTCGTAAGCCGCATTGCCATCACCCAGGCGGAACTTGATCTCCGCATCATCGTTCGTAGTGGCAAACTCGCGAACTACTGATACAACGCGCTGCAGGGTTTCCTGGCGGTGGTCGGTCAGCTCCAGATTCAGCTGTTGCTGATCACAGGTAGCGCTGGCTCCGGTGGTCGAAAAACCGGTCATGGCGATGGCTCGGGACAGTACCCGCTCATCCCGCGGTAATGAGAGTAGCTTGAGATTTCCCTCATTACCCAGGTAACGGTTAAGCTTTGCTCGGGTTGCCGGCGAATTGACAGATTTCACACCTGCGGTGTTCTCCAGCTGCCAACCCAGGCGGTCGGTCAGATCGATCGCTTTGTAGGTCTCACAAAGGCCCTCCGGCATACCGACAAACACCGTCATAAGGTCGGTACTGGTGGTGAAGTTGCCGGTGATGTAGTTGTTATCCAGATTATAGCGGGAATCGGCCAGCAGCTCCGGCGCACCTTTATCCAGATCGCCGATCTTCAGCCCCTGGCTGTACCAGCTGCCAACACCGACCAATACCAGCGCAGCGATAACTGCAATGCGCGCCAGGCGAGGCTCGGCAAAGTGCGACAGCGCATCCCAGACCGCTGTTTTATGCTCCAGCTTGTGCTGGGCATGCTCAACGCAGCCCTTAGTCACACCGACATAAGACATCAATACCGGCAGCAGTACCAGATTGGTAAAAATAACCAGAGCTACGCCGATACTGGCCACAAGTGCCAGATCCTGGATACCGCCGATATCGATTACAAACAGGGTGGCAAAGCCGATACCGTCACTGATCAGCGCTACCAGACCGGCTTTATGCAGATGGTGAAAAGTTATCCGGGCGGCGTTTAAACGGTCTTCTCCCTTAGCGGTTTCGTGGGCGATGGCGTTGATTACCTGTACCCCATGGCTTACCGCGATGGCAAACACCAGAAAAGGTACCAGTACCGAGAATACACCCAGACCGTAGCCCATCATGTTCAATATTCCCAACTGCCAGATCACCGCCACCACGGAACACAGTAGTGGAATCAGGGTGGATTTATAGCAGCGCGAGTAGTTAAACAGCAGTACCGCGGTAATCACAAACGCGGCTAGGAAAAACAATGCAATCTGGCTGAATCCCTCCACCAGATCGGCCACTTTCTTGACATCACCAATTACGTGCAGACTGAGGTCTTCGTTCTGGTACTTCTGCCGTACCTGTTCAAGGCGGGCCGAAAACTCGTTGAAATCGATCGGTTGACGGGTCGCCGGGTTGATCGGCAACACTGCAAAATCTATCATGCTTGCTTTAAAGTCGTTGGAGACATAACTACCCACCAGGCCTGCACGGAATACATTGGTACGGATAATGTCCATCGACTCGGGCGAGTCATTAAAGGTGGCGTTATCGATCACCGGACCACTATCAAAACCTTCTGGCGTAATCCCAAACCAGAGCATGCCCGGCGCCCACAGTGAGTTGATGCTGCCGGTATCCACGCCATCAACCAGAGACAATTCATCGCTAATCTTCTGCAGTGTCACCAGATGATCGTAATCAAAAATTGAGCCCTCTTTACGGGCCACCGCCACTCGGATTACGCTGCTGCCACCGGCGCTCTCTTCGCCAAGAAATTGTTTTGCGTTAACGACGAATTCATGGCTACCGGGAATCAGACGTTCCAGGCGGGTATCGGGGCGAACAAAACTGGCCTGCCACGCCAGATAGAAAGTGGCTAATAAGCTAAATAGGATAATAGCGAAGCGATAACGAAAAATGGCATTCGTTAAGGCGGAAAATTTCAGGCTATCATTAGTGTTAATCATGTTACTTCACCTCCCCTGCTTTCAGGGTCTGAATACCACCCAGCCCCACTAATATCAGCCCACCGTTTTCTGTCACAGTGACACCACTCAGTGGCAAACCGTTATCACGCTGGGACTTTCTAACACTGTCAAGATCTGCAGTTATATGCAGTAATATGCCATCTGCACCAACAATCAACGCAGATCCGTCAGCCAGCCAGGTACCACCAGATAAACCTGCATCAGTGTGGGTATCCAGTTCTTTCCAGCTGTCACCACCATCCACACTGGTAAACAGCTTACCGCCGACACCCGACAGAATTATTCGATCCAGGCCATCGCCACCGCGCTTAGTCAGCACTCCATGGAACGAGCCTTCATGGTCGGTCTGCAGCGCTACAAAACTATCGCCCCCATTGAGGGAACGAAACAACAAGCCAGATTCGGAGGTAATATAAAGGGTATTTTCAGCCGGGGATGCCATGGCGAAAAAGTGCCATTCATCCAGATTATCGGCATGCTCCTGCCATTCTTGCCAGCTTTTACCGCCATCGACGGTGTGATAAAGCTTGTTAAACACGCCTATAGCAAAGCCCTCGTCGGCATTTTTAAAATAAAGATCCAGCAACGGCCCTTTCATTTCAGCATCGCGGGCATCAAACTGTTTCTGCCAGCTTTGACCGCCATCAATAGTATTCATAATCAGCGCATCTTCCCCAACCACCCAACCGCGTTGCGCATCGGAAAAAAAGATGGCATTCAACTGTGTACTGGCGCTAACTTCGGCCTGAATCCAGCTCTCGCCTTTATTATCAGAGAATAGGATATGGCCACGCTCACCTACTGCAACCAGACGATTACCAGCCTGAGTAACATCCAGCAATAACGAATGAGGCGCGGATGCCATCGCTACCGCAGGAAGATCCAGCGGATCTTCATAGCCTGCAGCAGAGCTGTTTGCTCCACAGACAAACACAGAGGCCGCGAACAAAGCGGATACCACGGGTTTGACGGCTAATTTCTTTAAGTTAACTCTTGTTATTTTTTTCATAATAAAACCTTAACGTTCCCGTGCGTCTAGACTGAAACGCTTTATTTTTGCAGTGTTACAGACGGGATTAACAGGCCCGGGAAGGGGAGGTCCGGGCCTGATGTTGCGCTAACTTAGCGACCGCGACGACGCATTGCGGCTGCCGTGTAATAGCTGGACTTAGGTGCCTTACCATTAAATGTCCATGCCTTATTGCCTTTACCCAGGCTACCGAAAGCGATGTAGTAAGCATCTTTTTTCAGGTCGATATGAACATAGCTGCCACCACCGGTTACCGGTACTTCCGGTGCCACGTGCGGATAGTAAAATCCGATACGCCACAGGCCGCCGTTACCATCGTACTTATCGGTAGCCATGATCATCCAGGTATCTTCATCAATGTAGAAGGTGCGCTTGGCATAGATATGGCGCTGACCTTCTTTAAGTGTTGCTTCAACAACCCACACCCGGTGCAGCTCGTAACGGATAAGATCCGGCTTAATATAACCCGGCGGTGTAGATGCCTTAAGATCCTGACGTGGCGAGTTCACTTCATTATTGTTGTAAGGGATATACATCTCTTTTTTACCCAACAAATTAAAGTCGTAACGCTCAGGCGAGCCACTGAACAACTCGTAATCATCGACCACGTTGATCGGGCGGTCTGGAGTATCGAACGCCAGGTTTGGCGCACGGCGTACACGGCGCTCACCCGGGTCATAGGTCCAGGCCTTACGCGGCGTTTTCTTCGGATTGATATTTTCCAGCGCCAGAATACCTTCACCGGCATCACGCGCTGGAGTGTTTATTGTCGAAGCGTATTTGAAGATAATTCCCGCATCCCTGTCTTTCGCAGATGCGTCAGGATCATGGAATACATGGTGAATTTTCAGCCCGAAAGTGTAATCCAGTCGTGAGCCATTGCCATAGATAATATTTTCCGTTACTTCGCCTTCACGAAACATCCCCTGGTAACGCAGCAGATGATTCCATATAACCTCGTTACCGTTCTTCGGAATCGGGAAACCAACACTGCCCTGCACTCCGGTTACACCGTTACCCTCTTCGATTAACTCGGCAGTAGTAGCGTTTTTAGCAATCGCATCGTAATAGGATTGAGGGTAAGCAGCTGTACGGTGAGTCGGATAGACATTCATCTGAAACGCATCCGGATGGGCTTTCAGCATCGCCTTGGTACCTTCGGTCAGCTTATCTGCATGCTGATCCATATTAGCGGCGGTGATGGTGAATTTAGCTTTATCATCGGCATGGGGATTAGGACGGTAGTTGTCCTTGTTCGGCCAGCCCGGCAGTGCTCCATTCAGGCCACCGGTCCACTCCGGTATAGTGCCACCGGCATTGCCGGCACGCTCTGCGCCCACTGGCGTCAGATCCCCCTGCAGACGTTTTACTTCTTCCGCACCGATGGCGGCAAAGGCGCTGGTGGTGATAAGCGTCAGGGTCGCAACCGCGGCGCACAGAATAGATTTGTTAAACATAATTACACTCCTCTTAGCACTGTGGCTCAGAACTTGTAGTTAACAGAAAGGTTGTAGACATCCTGAGTCTCGTAATGGGAGTTATCCTGATCGATCCAGGAGTACCCCGCGCTTGCTTCCCACTCGTTGCCGATATTGGCAGTCAGCGTTGCTGCGCCCAACCAGCGATCTTCGGCAAAGTTGCCCCAGAAATGGGAGTTACCTTCGATATCGTGCTGCAGGAACAGATCCAGCGACAGATCAACACCCGGGCGAATTGCCTGCCAGGTACCAATCCACTCTACCGCCACGCCATAAGCCAGATCATCCGGCGTCAGCACTTCCTTTGTGATTGAACTGTTGGCCTGCAGGTTGGAAAGATCACCGTCGATGTAATCGGCACCAAACTGCACCAGCGCTACCTGGGAATCGATGCCCAATGGCAAAGCGCCACCCAACCAGATACCGTGTACCGAAGCACTAACAGTATCGTGCTCTTCGATATTACGGCCGGCGGCATTAAAGGTTGCCAGGTTAGTAAACAATGGACGGTCCGGACGGTAAGCAATCTCACCGTTCACCGACCAGTCACCCAGCGTGGTGGCCATACTTGCGCCGATCATCTCCAGATCTTCCGGATAGACCTGCTGCAGGCCGAGTATGGAACCCAGATCGGATGCACTACCCGGAGTGGTGATCTGCACAAACGGGAAGGTCTCGTGATAGCGTGAGTAGTACAGGCCCACTTCGGTATCGTCACCCACTGTGGTGCGTCCGGAGATACCCCACTGCCCCTTCTCATCTGCTTCGATATCGGAATCGCGCAGGCCGGTCTCCTGACCACCGCGGAAGAAGGCATCGTCACCGTAAAAAGTAGCATGGGGTGGAAACTCGGTGCGGCGCCAGTTGGTCTGCACATAGGCTTCAAGGGAAGATGCATCACCGACACCCATCTGCGCATAGATACCTTCCACGCCGATATAGGCTTCTTTCAGTTCAGAGCCCGGGGTAACCAACTTGTTGATATTCAGTGGTACCTGGGTGGATACACCGTCCAGAAAGAACAGTCCTTCACCCCAGTTGATCACCTGTTTACCGACGCGCAGTTCCAGTGGGCTTTCGCCGACATCGAAGGTACCGTAGACATACGCATCCAGTACATCGAATGCACTACCTGAGTAACTCTCCGCTCCCCGGGTCCAGTTACTGCCATTCGCCAGGCCGATATCCGCCTGGTCACCGTCCATGATTTCGGTATCGTACTGGTAAGCAAAATTACTCACCAGACCGTAGTTGCGCCAATCGATCCCCAGCTCCGCGTTGACTTTAAAGACATTCGAAATCAGATCGCCGGCATCCGGCACCCGCAGATCGGACGCCACATTGGGTGCAGTTGCCAGAGCCCCCGGAGACAAATCAGCATCCGTTGCGCGGATTGAAGCCGCGTAGCCCAGCGTCATATCCAGATTACCGGACAGCTCGCTGTCTTCGCCAAAATCAAGTTGTAATGCCTGCGCCTGACTCGCCATTACCAAACAGACAGCGGCTGCCAACAAAGACTTACTCGTACACAGCCCTTTATTTCTTTGTACCGATACCATTTTTTTATTCTCCTTATCAGTAACAAGCAGTATTAAGTGGTTCCAGATTTTCACTGACGATCACTCGGTACGCTCCGCTTTTAATAATCGGTAGCGTTAGCACTAGTATTGGAGTTGCAGCAAAAAGCAGCTATAGACCGAAGGGATGAATGAAGGATGACTTTTAACGCAGACAATAGATCCCCCCCTTCTGATTGGTCAGGAAGATCGATGTATCGAATAAGTTAACAAGAACAAATGAAATGCAGGCGATTGGAGCTGCAATGAGAGCTGATACAGATATATTTTGCTGTGGTAACCTCTTAAGTCTCACTCTGTACTGACAACGGTTTTTTTCGCATCAGAAAATGCGTCAGCGCCGGCAACAGTGTCAGTGCACCCAGCATATTCCACAGGAACATGAAGGTCAGCAGGATACCCATGTCCGCCTGGAATTTGATCGGTGACAGCATCCAGGTGGCGACGCCAATGGCCAGCGTCATACCGGTGAACGACACCGCCTTACCGGTGGTTTTCAGCGCTTCCAGGTATGCCAGGCGTAGTGGATGCCCCATCTCCAGATAGGAGTGCAGGCGGCTGTAAATATAGATGCCGTAGTCGACCCCGATGCCAACGCCCAGGGCGATGACCGGCAGGGTCGAGACTTTCACGCCTATGCCCAGCACGGCCATTAATGCCTGGCACAGCAGCGAGGTTAGCGCCAGCGGCAGCAGAATACAGATCACCGCTTTCACCGAACGGAACATCAGCAGAATCATCAGCGCCACGATACCGTAGACATAGGCGAGGATCTCATATTGAGCACGCTCGATCACTTCATTGGTAGCGGCCTCATAGGCGGCGTTACCATCGCCCAGGCGGAACCAGATTTCGGCATCGTCATTGGCAACGGCAAATTCACGCACCACCGATACCACCAGCTGCAGGGTTTCCTGGCGGTGGTCGGTCAGTTCCAGGTTCAGCTGCTGCTGATCACAGGTGGCACTGCCACCGGTGGTGGAAAAGCCGGTCATGGCGATAGCCCGAGACAGCACCCGCTCATCCCGCGGCAGGGAAAGCAGCTTGAGGTTACCCTCGTTTCCCAGGTATCGGTTAAGCTTGGCGCGGGTTGCAGGTGAATTGACGGATTTTACGCCCGCAGTGTTCTCCAGCTGCCAGCCCAAACGGTCGGTCAGATCGATCGCCTTGTAAGTCTCGCAGAGACCTTCCGGCATACCGACAAACACCGTCATCAGATCAGTACTGGTGGTGAAGTTGCCAGTGATGTAGTTGTTATCCTGGTTGTAGCGGGATTCGGCGCGCAACTCCGGTGCACCTTTATCAAGATCGCCGATCTTCAGCCCCTGGCTGTACCAGCTGCCAACACCGACCAGTATCAATGCGACAATGACTGCAGCACTGGCCAGGCGCGGCTCGGCAAAGTGCGACAGTGAGTCCCACAAGGCGGTCTTGTGCTCCAGCTTGTGTTGGGCGTGATCCACACAACCCTGGGTTACACCCACGTAAGACATCAGCACCGGCAGCAATATCAGGTTGGTAAAAATCACCAGGGCAACACCGACACTGGCAACCAGTGCCAGATCCTTGATACCGCCGATATCGATCACCAACAGAGTGGCGAAGCCTATACCGTCACTGATCAATGCTACCAGCCCGGCTTTGTGCAGAAGGTGAAAAGTTATCCGGGCGGCGTCTAAACGGTCTTCTCCCTTAGCGGTTTCGTGGGCGATGGCGTTGATCACCTGTACCCCGTGGCTTACCGCGATGGCAAACACCAGAAAAGGTACCAATACCGAGAAAACACCCAGGCCGTAGCCCATCAGATTCAATACGCCCAACTGCCAGATCACCGCCACCACTGAGCACAGCAGCGGAATCAGGGTGGATTTGTAGCAGCGCGAATAGTTAAACAGCAGCATCGCGGTAATCAAAAACGCGGCCAGGAAAAACAGTGCGATCTTGCCAAAGCCATCCACCAGGTCGGCGACTTTCTTAACATCGCCGATCACATGGATACTCAGGTCATCGTCCTGGTATTTTTGGCGCACCTCCTCAAGGCGGGCAGAGAACTCGTTAAAATCGATCGGTTGGCGAGTTGCCGGATTGATCGGCAACACCTCAAAATCGATCATGCTGGCCTTGAAGTCGTTGGCAACATAACTGCCAACCAGGCCGGCACGGAAGACGTTGGTGCGGATAATATCCATCGACTCCGGCGAGTCGTTAAAGGTGGCGTTATCAATCACCGGACCGCTGTCGAAACCTTCTGGCGTTATGCCAAACCACAGCATACCCGGTGCCCAGAGGGAGTTGATGCTGCCGGTATCTACCCCGTCCAGCAGTGACAGCTCATCGCTGATCTTCTGCAGGGTTACCAGGTGATGATAATCGAAGATAGTGCCCTCTTTACGGGCGACTGCCACCCGGATCACGCTACTGCCGCCAGCGGACTCTTCATCTAAAAATTGTTTAGCATTGAGTACAAACTCATGGCTGCCGGGAATCAACCGCTCCAGGCGGGTATCGGGACGCACATAACTCGCCTGCCAGGCTAACAACAAGGTCACCAGCAGACTGAACACAATAATGGCAAAGCGGTAACGGAAAATGGCGTTGGTTAAGGCGGAAAATTTCAGGGTCTCGTTAGTGTCAATCATGCTGTGTTACCTCCCCTACGTTCAGGGTCTGGATACCGCCCATTCCGACCAGCACAAGTTTATCCTCGGATATAATCATCACGCTGCTCAGCGGCAGGCCGTTTTCGCGTTGAAATTTGTTGACGGACGAAAGATCAGCGGATATATGCAGCATCACGCCATCAGCACCAACAACCAGCGCGGAACCATCATCCAGCCAGATACCACCTGACAGGCCTGCTTCAGTTTGGCTATCCAGCTCGAGCCAGCTCTCGCCGCCATCAACACTGGTAAACAGCTTGCCACCGACGCCGGACAGAACCAGTCGATCCAGACCGTCCGTGCCACGCCTGGCCAGCACACCGTGGAAGGAACCATCATGGTCGGTGTGCATCGGGATAAAGCTTTCACCACCATCCAGCGAGCGGAACAGCAAGCCTGACTCGGAGGCTACGTAAATTGTGCCGTCAATCGGCGATGCCAGGGCTAAGAAGTGCCACTCATCCAGGTTATCTGCATGCTCTTGCCACTCATCCCAATTTTTACCACCATTGACAGTGCGATAGAGCTTGTTAAACACGCCGACGGCGAAGCCTTCGTCGGCGTTTTTAAAATACAGATCCAACAACGGGCCTTTCAGATCAGCATCGCGGGCATCGAACTGCTTCTGCCAGTTAAGTCCACCATCGGTGGTATGCAGGATCACCGCATCCTCCCCCACCGCCCAGCCGCGCTGGTCATCGATGAAGTACACCGCATTAAGCTGTAAACGGACCGCCACCTCTGCCTGGGTCCAGTTAGTCCCCTGATCATCGGAGTAGAGGATGTGACCGCGCTCCCCCACCGCCACCAGGCGATCCCCTGCTTGCGTGACATCCAGCAGTAGAGACTTTGACGCCGACGCCATCGGTTGGGACGGCAGATCCAGCGGATCCTGATAATCAGCCAGTACACAACTGCTGCTAACAGTGATAAGCAGTGCCGCTATCAGACTGGCGATTGGAAAGAAATCTAAACGCTTCTGAGAGTTGTTAGCTATTGTTTTCATAATAAAACCTTAGCGCTTTGCCTTGCCTGAACTCGCTATCAGATTACAGGCCGGAAGGTGAGCTTACCTACCGCGGCGACGCAATGCAGCCGGAGTGTAGTAGCTTGACTTCGGCGGCTCCGCTTCAAAGTTCCAGCCTTTACCAGCACCCAGTTTCATCGGGAAGTAGTAATAGCCATTCTTTTTCAGATCTATATGGACATAGGTACCCGCACCGGTAAGCGGCACCTCGGATGCTACTACTGGATAATAGAAACCGGCACGCCACAGGTTGCCCTTGCCGTCATACTTATCGGTCACCATGATGATCCAGGTATCCTCATCCACATAGAAGCGGCGTTTGGAGTAAACATGACGTTGGCCTGCTTTCACCGTTGCCTCAACAACCCACACACGGTGCAGTTCGTATCTAATCTGTTCTGGCTTGTAGAACCCCGGCGCAGTGATCAACTTATAATCAGCCACCGGTGAATTAAGTTCATTGTTGTTGTAGGGGATATACATCTCCTTTTTACCCCTTAATTTGAAGTCGTACCGCTCGGGCGATCCACTGAACAACTCGTAGTCGTCGATAACATTAATGGGACGGTCCGGCGTATCGAAGGCCAGGTTTGGTGCCCGCCGCACACGCCGCTCACCAGGATCGTAAGTCCAGGCTTTACGTGGCTTACCGGCCATATCGATATTGTCCAGCGCCAATGTGCCGTCTCCCGCATCACGTGCAGGCGCGGTCACCAGAGATGAGTACTTGAAGATCACCCCGTCCTGTTTATCTTTGGGTGAAACATCTGGATCGTAGAAGGTATGATGTATTTTAACGTCGACTGACCAGTCGAGACGCTGACCACTTGCATACACAACCCCTTCGTTCGCAGATGCTTCACGGGCGATTCCCTGAAAACGTAACAAGTGGTTCCAGATCACCTCATGGCCGTTTTTCGGAATAGGAAATGGGATGGCTGCCCAAACGCCCTCGATGGAGTTACCGTTGTTGTTTAGATTTGCGGTTGTCGCATTTTTTTTGATGTTGTCATAATACCATTGCGGATACGCGGCAGTACGTCGAGTTGGATAGACATTCATTTTGAAACTGTCGGGATAGGCTTTCAGCATCGCCTTCGCGGCTTCTGGCAGACGATCAGCATACTGATCCAGGTTTTCCGCCGTGATTGTGAATTGAACCTTGTCGTCCGCATAAGGATTCGGGCGATAGTTATTTTTGTTCGGCCAACCCGGTAATGACTCAGTCAGTCCACCACTCCACTGCGGAATAGTACCCTCAGCATTACCGGCACGCTCGGCACCAACCGGGGTCAGATCTGCTTGCAGACGTTCTACTTCTTCCGCACTGATGGCGGCAAACGTACCCGGTGCGCTCAGGGCCATGGTCGCAACCAGGGCCGCAACTGCTGCGCACAGAGTAGTTTTGCTAAACATTGTTACACCCCTCTACTCTACTCTCCTTTCCTTTCCTTTCCTTTCCTTTCCTTTCCTTCACCTCGCAGTGTGCAGCTCAGAATTTGTAGTTAACAGACAGATTGTAAACATCCTGAGTCTCGAAATGGGAGTTATCCTGATCGATCCAGGAGTAACCCGCACTCGCTTCCCACTCGTTGCCGATATTGGCGATCAGGGTAGTCGACCCGAGCCAACGGTCTTCGGCAAAGTTGCCCCAGAAGTGGGAGTTACCATCGATATCGTATTGCAGGAAGATATCCAGTGACAGATCAACACCCGGGCGAAGTGCCTGCCAGGTACCGATCCACTCCACTGCCACACCGTAGGCCAAATCATCCGGCGTCAGCCCGGGCTCTTTAGTGATCGATGCGTTTGCTGCCAAATTCGACAGATTACCGTCGATGTAATCGGCGCCAAACTGTACCAGCGCCAATTGAGAGTCGATACCCAATGGCAAAGCGCCACCTAGCCAGATACCGTGCACCGAGGCACTGACAGTGTCGTGCTCCTCAACGTTGTTGAGGCCGTTGCTGAAGCCATTGGCTCCGCCGATGTCCTTGAACAGCGGACGGTCCGGACGGTAGGCAATTTCACCGTTCACCGACCAGGTACCCAATGTCGTGGCCACACTGGCGCCGATCATATCCAGATCTTCCGGCCAAATCTGCTGCAGGCCCAATATGGAGCCCAGATCGGTCCCGCTACCCGGGGTAGTAAGCTGAACAAACGGGAAGGTTTCGTGATAACGGGAGTAGTAGAGGCCCACTTCGGTATCTTCACCCACCGTGGTGCGTCCGGAGATGCCCCACTGGCCCATCTCATCCGCTTCGATATCGCCGTCACGCAGGCCGGTTTCCTGACCGCCACGGAAGAAGGCATCGTCACCGTAGAAAGTAGCGTGCGGTGGAAACTCCGTGCGGCGCCAATTGGTCTGCACATAGGCTTCCAGGGAGGACACGTCACCGACACCCATCTGGGCATAGATACCTTCCACGCCGATATAGGCTTCTTTGAGCTCGGAGCCCGGGGTAACCAACTTGTTGATATTCAGTGGTACCTGGGTAGACACGCCGTCCAGGAAGAACAGCCCTTCCCCCCAGTTAATCACCTGCTTGCCGACGCGCAGTTCCAGCGGGTTTTCCCCGATGTCAAAGGTACCGTAGACATACAAATCCAGCACATCAGATGCGCTACCGGAGTAATCCTCCGCCGCATCGGTCCAGTTACTGCCATTCGCCAGGCCGATATCCGCCTGGTCACCGTCCATGATTTCGGTATCGTACTGGTAAGCAAAATTACTCACCAGACCGTAGTTGCGCCAATCGATCCCCAGCTCCGCGTTGGCTTTAAAGACATTCGAGATCAAGTCACCGGCATCAGGCACCCGCATATCTGACGCAACGTTAGGTGCCGTCACCCAGCCAGCACGATCAGCATCCGTGGCGCGGATTGCTGCCGCATAGCCCAGTGTTATATCAAGATTACCGGATAGCTCACTGTCTTCATCAAAATCCAGTTGTATTGCCTGCGCCTGACTCGCCATAATCAAACAGACAGCGGCTGCCAATAAAGACTTACTCGTACCCAGTCGGCTCTGTTGGGGTTAGCAGTTGGTGAGCTATGCTCATAGTATGTTTCTTGC
>JBALVQ010000030.1:0-56709 GCA_036960915.1 Amphritea sp. | reverse complement strand
GCCTGTTTTTTGTCTATATATCAGTACGTTACGTTTATGGATGGGAACTAGCTAGCAGCGCGAAGCGTTTCGGTCTAGCCACTCGCAACTGTCGCGAAGCGAGCCTCTCGCCACTAAAAATGCCCGCCTATCCCGCACCCGCAACATAGATCCACAAACCTTATATTTTCGAGCATACAGCACCAATTTAAGACCTCCAACTGTTGCACTGCGTCATAAGCACGTCATACTTATGTCTTAGAATTTTTGTCAGACCAGAAACAGCGTGCCATAGCCTGTACAATAGGCAAACAGGACGTACAACAGGCACTCTGGAGATACCCCCATGATCATCACAGCAACACCTCCTCAGCAAAACCAGCTGGAATTCTTCATTGAAGAAGCCGTTAAGGCGCGTCCGGTACGTACCGCCGTGGTGCACCCGGTGGCCCAGAATGGTCTGCTAGGCGCAGTAGAGGCCGCTCAGCGCGGCCTGATTGAACCTATTCTGGTTGGTCCCAGGGATAAGATTCTCGCCGCCGCCGAGCAACAGGGGCTGGATATCTCCCCTTATGAGCTGATTGACGTTGCCCACAGCCATGCCGCCGCTGAAATGGCGGTAGAGATGATTCGCGACACCCGTGCTGAAACATTGATGAAGGGTGATTTAGCCACTGCAGAATTGTTAGGCGCAGTGATTCATAAAACTCGCGGCATCCGCACTGAACGCCGTCTAAGCCATGTGTTTGTGCTGGATGTGCCTAACTATCACAAGCCGCTGTTTATTACCGATGCGGCGATCAACGTAACCCCTGATCTGTTGGTGAAAAAAGATATTCTGCAGAATGCGATCGACTTCTGCCATGCCTTAGGCAATTCGACACCCAAGGTGGCGATCCTGGCGGCGGTGGAAAAAGTGAAGCCTTCGATGCAAAGTACCATCGACGCTGCGGCGTTATGCAAGATGGCCGATCGAGGCCAGATCCGCGGCGCTATCCTTGATGGCCCACTGGCGTTTGATAATGCGATCTCTCTGCAGGCGGCTATCGATAAGCATATATCCTCCCCGGTCTCGGGAGACGCGGACATTCTGCTGGCGCCGGATCTGGAGTCAGCCAACATGATGGCCAAGCAGTTGATGTATCTGGCAAATGCCAAATCAGCCGGTATCGCCCTGGGCGCCAAAGCCCCCATTATTCTTAACAGCCGTTCCGATGGTACGCTGGCGCGCCTGGCATCCTGCGCGTTGGCCTCCCATATGGTTCTGCATCCGGAGCAAGTGAAATAAAATGAGTTTGATTCTGACCGTTAATGGCGGATCTTCCAGCCTGAAGTGTGCGGTTTTCTCCCGTCATGAGGAACATGAAGCCTGTCTGTACCGTTTCAAGCTGGGCAACATCCTCAATGACGCCAAAATGACGGTATACAGCGGTTCCGGCCAAAAACTGGAAAAACATCAGCTGCAGCTGGATAACGTCGGTCCCGAAGAGCGTCACCAGGCCTGCCTCGACCGGGTTATCCACTGGGTACACACCCAGCTGCCCGATTGCCGCCTGAGCGCCTTCGGCCACCGAGTGGTGCATGGCGGCGATACTTTCAGTCAGCCGGTCATCGTTACTCCGATGATCATGGCGCAGTTGAAGCAGCTGATTCCACTGGCGCCGCTGCATCAGCCCTATAACCTGAAGCTGATAGAAGCCTGCCAGCAGCTGGAGCCGGAACTGCCGCAGATCGTCTGTTTCGATACCATGTTCCATGCCGGCCAGCCAGCGGTGGAACGCCACTATGCGATCCCCCGTGAATTTACCGAGGCCGGTATCCAGAAATACGGCTTTCATGGTCTGTCATACGAGTTTATCCAGCAGAGCCTGCAGGCGCTGGATCAGGATTGTTCTGATAAAAACACTATTATCTGCCACCTCGGCGCCGGTGCCAGTATGTGTGCGGTGAAAAACGGCCGCTCGATCGCCTCCACCATGGGCTTTACCGCTGTCGATGGCCTGCCGATGGGCAGCCGCTGCGGCAATCTGGACCCGGGTGTACTGCTGTATCTGCAACGTCACTACCACATGGATGCCGACCAGCTGGAACGCTTCCTGTATAAGCAGAGTGGCTGGCTGGGCGTGTCCGGTATCAGCTCCGATATGCTGGAGCTGCACCACAGCGACAAACCCGAAGCGGAAGAGGCAATTGCCATGTTCTGCTACCGCGCAGCGCTGGAAGTCGGCCGCCTTAGCGCCGCTTTGCAGGGACTGGAGCAACTGGTGTTCACCGGCGGTGTTGGCGAAAACGATGCCGATGTACGCCAGCGTATCTGCGAGCAGCTACGCTGGATGGGTATCGAGCTGGATGCGGCTGCCAATGACGCCAACAACGATGTGATCAGCCACGCTGATAGCCGGATTACAGTGCGGGTGATTCCGACCAATGAAGAGGCGATGATCGCCCTGCATATCGAAGAGTTGCTGGCATAGCCAAGCATATCGAAGAGCTGCTGGCCAAGCCAAGCCAAGCCAGTGGCTAGTGGCTAGTGGCTAGAAAAACAATAAAGGAGACAATATTGCCTCCTTTTCTTATGCTTTTTCTAGCAACTAGCAAGTCGTGATTTTTGCGACGTCTAGCTAGCCGAACTTGTTCGGCGGTCTCGCCACAGAGAAAAGCTACGCTTTCCTCTGCCGCACGGCTTCAAACAAACATACACCCGCCGCGACGGAAACATTCAGGCTGCTGACTTCGCCGGCCATCGGGATCTTGATCAGGTGATCGCAATGCTCGCGGGTAAGGCGACGCATACCTTTGCCTTCGGCCCCCATTACCAGTGCCATCGGGCCTTTCAAATCCGCATCCGATACCAGCACGTCGGCTTCGCCGGCGGTACCGGTAATCCAGATACCACGTTGTTGCATATCCTTCAGGGTACGCGCCAGGTTAGTTACCTGCACATAAGGCACCACCTCAGCGGCACCACAGGCAACCTTGCTAACCGTTGAGTTCAGCGGCGCAGATTTATCTTTCGGGGCGATAACCGCATGTACGCCGGCGGCATCAGCCGTACGCAGGCAGGCACCCAGGTTATGTGGATCGGTTATACCATCCAGCACCAGTATAAAGGCGGGCTCTTCCAGGCGCTCCAGCAGGCTGGACAGGAACTGCTCATTCTTTGCCTGTATCGGTTCACAAGCAACGACAATACCCTGATGCACGCCACCTTCGGCGAAATCATCCAGCTCTTTGCGGCTGGCAAACTCAACACGAACCTTATACTGGGCAGCCAGATCGAGCAATTTTTGGATACGCTCATCGGTGCGGCCTTTCAGCACCCACATACCCCGCAGGCGCTTGGCATCACGTTGCAACGCGGTATTCACCGCATGGATACCAAAAATATACTCAGGACGCATCTGTATTCTCCGTTGTCAGCCAACCGGCTGTGTGTTCTTTTACCAGCGCCACCAGCAGCCGGATCATGCCCGGATCTGCATTCAGCGCCGGGATATAGTGATAGTTCTGCCCACCAGCCGCTTTAAATACATCGCGATTTTCAACCGCTATCTCTTCCAGGGTTTCCAGACAGTCGGCCGCAAAAGCCGGCGAGATAAGATCGACATTATTAACCCCTTTCGCGGGTAACGTCTCAAGGGTTTTATCGGTGTAGGGTTGCAGCCATGCCTTGGGACCAAAACGCGACTGGTAGGTCATCAGCCATTCATCATCCGCCAATCCAAGGGCTTTCGCCAGCAGCTCTGAGGTGCGCGTGCAGTGCTGTGGATAAGGATCGCCCCGCTCGGCATATTCCTGGGGAATACCGTGATAGGAAAGGATCAGCTTATCGCCACTGCCATGCTCGGCGCGATACTGGCGCACCGAATCGGCCAGCGCGGCAATGTACAATGGATGATCGTGATAGTCTTTTACAATCCGCACATCGAGCACTTCACGGCGTGCCTGCTGAAAACGGTATACCTGATCATAGATCGATGCGGTTGTTGTTGCCGAGTATTGTGGATACAACGGCAGCACCACAATCTTGTTGTAGCCACAGTCTGCCAGCTCCTGTAGCCGTGGTGTCAGCCCCGGCGCACCGTAGGTCATCGCCGCGAATACCTGAACAGAGGCATCAGACAGCTCTGACTGTAATGCCAGATCCAGTCCCGCTACCTGCTGATTGAGTACCCGGCGAATGGGCGAATCTTCTTCCCACACCGACTTATATAGTTTAGCCACCCGGCCCGGACGGATATTGAGGATAATGCCGTTTAATACCGCCAGCCAGAACAACCGTCTAATGCCATTGCCTTCAACGACACGTCGATCGGAAAGAAATTCTTTTAGATAACGTCTGACGGCACTGGGTGTTGGCTCATCCGGGGTTCCCAGATTAACCAGAAGTACTGCTGTTTTTTGCAGACTCATCAGCTTATGCTTACTCGAAGATTCGAAAGCGCCCATTATCCCGGAATATCAGGCAATAAAAAACCGCTCAGGGAGCGGTTTTTTAATCAAGCGAGGAGCGTTGTACAATCAAGGTACAAATTACACTCCGGGGACTTTGTAAAAACGTCATGAGCGACGGCTAAGCAAGGCAAAAATTGACGAAAAAGCGGAGCTTACAAGTTGTAAGTGAGCAATTTTAGTCAATTTTTAACGCCGATTAGCCTAGCATAATAGTTTTAACACAGTCTCTGCAGCTTATTTTTCCAGTGAGGCAAACACCGCATCACGAATATCGTTAACGCTGCCTACACCTGGGATGTAGTTGTACTTAGGCGCATTAGCTGCATTTTCTTCAGCCCAGCCCTTGTAGTAAGTAATCAGTGGTGCAGTCTGGTCATGGTAAATTTCCAGACGCTGACGTACGGTCGCTTCCTGATCGTCGGCACGCTGCACCAGCTCTTCGCCAGTGACATCGTCCTTACCTTCTTCTTTAGGTGGATTAAAGATCACATGGTAAGTACGGCCTGAACCCGGATGTACACGACGACCGCTCATGCGCTTGATGATCTCTTCATCGGCAACATCGATCTCAACCACGGCATCAATATCAACACAGGCCTCTTTCATGGCATCAGCCTGAGGGATGGTACGTGGGAAACCGTCAAACAGGCAGCCATTGGCGCAATCAGATTCGGTAATCCGTTCTTTCACCAGACCGATGATGATTTCATCAGAAACCAGGCCGCCTTCATCCATTACTTTTTTCGCCTGAATACCCAAAGGTGTTCCTTCTTTAACCGCTGCACGCAGCATGTCGCCTGTAGAGATCTGTGGAATACCATACTTTTCGCAAATAAATTGCGCCTGAGTACCTTTACCGGCACCCGGTGCACCCAAAAGAATAATACGCATATCAGGATTGCTCCATTTCTAATTTTAAAAGTGTAAAAGCTAAAAAACTTGGCCTGCTGCTCTGTTGTGGGTAGCAACACGCCTGAATTCTCTATCAGGGCAAATATAGATAATGAGCATACAGCCAAGCCCATCTACCTAACAATTGGACATTTGGCCTAATTCCAGCATCGAACAACTTGTACTGCCGACAAAAATACCGTCCGCAACAACACCGTAATAACCCTTAAGGGGAGCGACTTCTGCTCACGGCTTTTCGACTCACGATGGTTCATTACCATCAAACTTTAAAAGACGAACGCTCAAGGCTAGTCAAAAGCGTCCTCAGGTTCAACCCCCTAAAAGGATAAGATCGCCAGCATTGGCCCTTTTAGTCAATTAACACCTGAAAGCGACAATACTGTAACCCAGAGACTCCTTGGTACAGATAAAGAAGAGGCCAAAACCAGCGACTACTGCTGTAAGACATCGGTTAAGGCCACTTTATAACCCGGTAATCAGTAAGCTGGTAGTATCAATTAACCCGTATTACGCATGCCAGCCGATATCCCCGCCATGGTAATCATCAATGCGTGCTCCAGCCTCTCATCGGGCTGATTACGGTCCCGATAAAGCAGTTCCGCCTGCAAAAAGTGCAGCGGATCAATATAGGGATTACGCACATCAATGGACTGGCGGATCACCGGATTCTCTTCAAGCAGTTCATCCTGTTGCTTGATCTGTTTCACCAACTCGACAGTATGGGCCAGACGGCTGCGCAGATCCTCCCCAAGTACTCTCAGCTCCGGCGATACCAGCCGCTTATCATAGTAAGCAGCAATATTGACATCCGCCTTGGCCACCACCATCTCCAGCATATCGATATAGGAGGTGAAGAATGGCCACTCACGACGCATCGTCTGGACCAGCTCAAACTGCTGTTTATCAAGCGCCTGCTGCAGGGCAACATCGCTACCCAGCCAGGCGGGCAGCATCAGGCGAATCTGCGTCCAGGCAAAGATCCAGGGAATTGCCCGCAGGCTCTCGACGCCGCCATCGGCGCGACGCTTTGCCGGCCTACTGCCCAAGGGGAGCTTGGCCAGTTCCTGCTCCGGTGTGGCGGCACGGAAATAGGCAACAAATTGTGGATCATGGCGAACCACTGCACGGTACTCCTTCAGACCGCAGTCAGACAGGCTATCCATCAACTCACGCCACTGCGGTTCAGGCCCTGGCGCTGGCGCCAGCGTCGCCTCAAGCGTCGCCGAGGTATACAGCTCCAGGTTGCGCACGGCTATTTCCGGCACTCCGAACTTGAAGCGGATCATCTCGCCCTGCTCGGTTACCCGCAAGCTGCCATCCACCGAGCCCGGTGGTTGCGCCAGAATAGCCGTATGACTTGGGCCGCCACCACGGCCGACGGTGCCACCTCGACCATGAAACAGGGTCAGATGAACACCGTGGTCTTTACAAGCCTGGGTGAGCGCTTCCTGGGCGCGGTACTGTCCCCAGGCCGCCGCCAGTTGTCCGGCATCCTTGGAGGAATCTGAATAACCGATCATTACTTCCTGATGCCCCTGGGTATAGGCTTTATACCAGGGAATCGTCAGCAACTGGCGAATACAGTCTTCAGCATTATCCAGATCGTCGAGGGTTTCAAACAGCGGCGCCACCCGCATATTGTGACCAATACCCATCTCTTTGAGTAACAGAATCACCGCCAGTACATCGGAAGGCACGCTGGCCATCGAAATAACATAGGAACCAAATGAATTCTGTTCTTCGCTGGCCACCACCTGGCAGGTATCCAGCACTTCCTGGACATTGGCGGAGGGTTCCCAGTCACGTGGCAGTAGTGGCCGCTTTTCCTGCAACTCCTTCAACAAAAAGGCCTGCTTCTCCGCTTCGCTCCAGTCGCTATAATGACCCAGCTCATAGTAATCGGTGAGCTCATCGAACACTTCGGCGTGGCGATCAGAGTTCTGTCGGATATCCAGATTCACCAGTGTCATGCCAAAGCAGGCGACACGGCGAATCGTATCGCTGAGCAGACCTTCGGCGATCACTTCCATGCCACCGGCACGCAAGGAGCGATCGATCAATAATAGCGGCTGCAGCAGGTGTTCGGGCAGTAAATACACACCACGCATATCGGCCGGTTCGCTATCCAGGCGCTGAGTTGCCCACTGCTTTGTCTTGCGCAACGCGTTGCGTACTTCACGTAGCAACTCACGATAAGGCTCAGCGTGGTCCCGAACCCTTTGACGTAATTCAGCCGAGCAGTGATACATCGATAACTCGCCGCGTAGCAGTTCGATATCCTGAAGGTAGAGATCGGCCGCCATCCAGCGTGACAGCAATAATACTTTCTCGGTGACATCGGCGGTCACATTCGGGTTACCGTCACGGTCACCGCCCATCCAGGAAGCAAAGCGTACCGGTGAGCGGTCCAAAGGCAGGTGCTGCCCGGTGGCATCAAACAACTGGCGATCAATGTGTCGCAAGAATACCGGCACAGCCTCCCACAGAGAATTCTCGATGACGGCAAACCCCCACTTGGCTTCATCAACAGGGGTGGGTCGATGCTTACGGATGGTATCCGTATGCCAGGCCTGACTGATCAGTTCATGCAGTCGGTGACGCAGATTTTCGCCGCTATCGATACGTTGCAGACAATCGGTAATGGCATCAAACTTCTGAATCAGCGTGCGGCGATTTACTTCGGTAGGATGGGCCGTTAATACCAGCTCGACATCCATATCCGCAACGGCCTGGGCCAGATTCTCCTGGCTAACGCCCTGTTGCAGCAAGCGTCCCAACAGGCCACAGAAGGAATCGCTGGTACATACATCCATGATGCCGGAGCGGCGCCGCACCCGGTGATGCTCTTCGGCTATGTTGGCCAGATTGAGAAACTGGGTAAACGCCCGGGCAACCGGCAACAATTCATCATCAGGCAATTCGCTGAGTGTTTGCAGCAGTTCATTCTCAGCGGGATGCCCCGATGAACGCCCTGCTTTGGAAAGCGTTCGAATCTTCTCAATTTTTTCGAGAAACTCAGGGCCCTTATGCGCGGCAATCGTTTCCCCCAGACACTCCCCCAGCATCCGGACATCATCACGCAGATCTTCGTGCAAACTGGTCATACCCGATCCCTCTGTTTTTCTGATCGTTATCTAACCGATACAACAGTACTTATGCACAGCACTTACGCACAGTACTTATACACAGCACAATCCAGTATCAACAGCTTATTAGACTTAATCCTGTGCGGTTTTTCCGGCGTAGAATTAATGAGATGTTTAATAGGCTACTAATACCATAACAGGGGGAAAAGCCGGGGAACAAGAGGCAAACGCTACGTAAATTAGTCTTTTAGCAGTAGATCGAGTTGCTTTAGGGCCTGACGGGCCATCGATTCATTCTGATAGCGCACTTCAACAGACGCACGCTCGCTGCCTTTCAGGCTGATGTGGATACGGTAGTTCTGATCCTGCTTGGCCAGTGCGTCGAAACGTACTTCAGCAGCCGTAATCTGTGTAAAGTCTGCCCGCAAATAGCCCTCAGGGAACACCACGGCGATCTGTTTCTGCGAGCGACTGGCCAGTAGGTTTGGATTTCCCTGTAGCTCATCGGACAGCACAAACCCGGCCTCCTGCAACACCTGCTGCTGGGTATCGCTACGCTGATGATTCCAGTAAGCCAGCCCCGCCATCACGATCAAAGCCAGCAAGAACAACTGCCGTGGAGCCATTTACAGTTCTCTCTTTTACAAACTTTTCTTTTACAAACTTCTCTTTATTACAGACCTTTCAACTTGGCTTCATCCCACCAGTGATCCAGCTCATCCAGGCTGAAACTCTGCCAATCCTTACCCGCTTCACGTACCCGATCTTCGATATAGTTGAAGCGGTTAGTAAACTTCTGATTGGTATAGCGCAGGGCGGATTCCGGATTAATACCAAAATGGCGCGCCAGATTCACCTGCGCGAATAACAGGTCACCCAGCTCGTGTTCCATTTCCTGCTTATCACCGGCGGCAATCGCTTCGCGCAGCTCGGCAATCTCCTCTTCGATCTTGTCCAGTACCGGCATCGGGTCGCCCCAATCAAAACCAACCTGAGAAGCCCGTTTCTGCAGTTTGTCGGCGCGATTGATCGCCGGCAGCGCCGCTGGGATATCATCCAGCACCCGCGCCTCTGTAGGTTGCGGTTTATCCTGCCGTTCCTGTTGCTTGATCGCTTCCCAATTTGCCTTGATCTGCGCATCATCTATAACGCCCGCATCCCGTTTGCTCTGCAGGGTACCTTGCGGGAATACATGGGGATGACGTCGAATCAGCTTTTCCACCAGGGTGTCGACGATTGCGGAAAACTCGAAACGCTGCTCCTCTTTCCCCAGCTGGGCATAGAAAACAACCTGAAACAGCAGATCACCCAGCTCACCCTTGAGGTGATCCCAGTCCTGCCGCTCGATGGTATCCGCCACTTCATAGGCTTCTTCCAGTGTATGCGGCACGATGCTGGCAAAGCTCTGCTTCAGATCCCAGGGACAACCGGTTTCGGGTTCCCGCAAGCGGGCCATCAGGTAAAGCAGATCATCCAGAGTATATTGAGCCATTTAAGCGGTTCCACTGCGCTGGCGGTGCACATCAGTAACATTCTGCACCTGGTTGATCTTATCCATAATCTTACCCAGCAGATCGAGACGACTAATCTCGACGGTTAATGTCAGGCGAGCGACGTTACTCTTCTTATCAGATTGGGTATTCGCCGCCAGCACATTGATATTCTCGTTCGCCAGCACCATCATCACATCACGCAACAAACCGGAACGGTCAAACGCCTCGATAAAGATATCCACAGGATAGGTGCTACCGGCTTCCTCACTCCAGCTGACTTCAATCATGCGTTCAGCTTCGTGCTCACGCAGCTGAAAAGCATTGGTACAATCTTCACGATGAATCGATACCCCGCGGCCCATGGTGATATAGCCGATAATCGGATCCCCCGGCACCGGGCGGCAACAGGACGCAATCGAAGTCAACAGGTTGCCGACACCTCGAATATTGATACCTTCAAGCTCACCACGGGGTTTATCCGCACTGACGGGCAATGCCAGATCCAGCTGCTCATCATGATGGTCGACTTCAACCTGCCGCTGGGCTGCATTGATCACTTGGGAGAGGCGTATATCACCGGCTCCCAATGCGGCATACATATCCTCAACATTGCGGTAATTCACCAGCTCTGCCACGATGTCAAAGTTGATTTCATGCAGATCAAGCGCCAGACGACGGAATTCACGTTCGACGATTTTGCGACCAGCCGCCGCATTCTTATCCTTATCCTGAAGCTTAAACCACTGCTGTACCTTGGCTCTGGAGCGCGAACTACTGATATACCCCAGATTCGGGTTCAGCCAGTCACGCCGCGGATGCTCGGTATTGGAAGTAAGGATCTCGACCTGATCTCCGGTCTTCAGTTGTCGCGTCAGCGGCACAATACGACTGTTCACCTTGGCGCCACGGCAACGGTGCCCTACCTCGGTATGTACCCGATAAGCAAAATCTACCGGTGTCGATCCGGTTGGCATATCCACTACATGGCCATCGGGGGTAAAGACATACACACGGTCATGGGTTACATCGCTATTGATCATATCGGAAAACTCTTCCGAGCCCCCCAGATCCTCATGCCACTCCAGAACCTGTCTCAACCAGGCAATTTTTTCCTCATAGCTGTTACTCTGGGAACCAGTGTCAGTCCCCTTATACAGCCAGTGAGCACACACGCCCAGCTCGGCTTCTTCATGCATCGCATAGGTGCGAATCTGAATTTCCAGGACCTTTCCGGCAGGACCGAATACGGCAGTATGCAGCGAGCGATAGCCGTTGGGCTTGGGCGATGCTATATAGTCATCAAATTCGTGCGGAATGTTGCGCCATAAACCGTGCACGATGCCCAGAACGGTGTAGCAATCACGAATTTCGGGCACCAGTATACGCACCGCGCGAATATCATAAACCTGATTGAAATCGATATTCTTGTTCTGCATTTTACGCCAGATACTGTAGATATGCTTGGCGCGCCCCATGACCTCACCGTCGATATTGACGTTGCTGAGCTCGGCACGCAGGTGCTCCAGCACCTCATCGATAAACTGCTGACGGTCCAGACGTTTTTCATCCAGAAAAGATGCGATCTGTTTGTAATCATTAGGCTTAAGATAGCGGAAGGATAGGTCTTCCAACTCCCATTTGATATGCCCGATACCCAGGCGATGAGCCAATGGCGCATAGACATCAAATACTTCACGGGAGACGATATAACGTTTCTTACGGGAGCTCTCTTTTACTCCGCGAATTGCGCAGGTGCGCTCGGCGATTTTGATTAATACCACGCGTACATCATCGATCATGGAGACCAACATCTTGCGTACGTTATCCAGTGGATTGCCGCTTTGGCCGAGGACATTCTCACGGCGGGGATTCTGACGGCTGCCGATGAAAGCCATCTGCAGCACACCTTCAATCAGCTTGGCGATCTCTTTACCAAAACGGCGGGCAATATCTTCCAGTGTGGTTTTTCTCTCACGCACACTGCGGTACAGAATGGCGGCCACCAGAGCATCCTGATCCTGATTCAATTCAGCCAGAATCTGGGCCATCTCCAGGCCGGTAACATAACTATCAGTACTGTCGTGCCATGCACCTTCGCCCGGTTCAATAGCGGCTTTAAGTTCCCGTGCATACACGCACACCTGACGCACAGTCTCTATATTCTTTATCTCGACCTGTTCCTGCAGCCTTTCCAGCCACAGCTCCAGATCAACACTCCCATCTTCATGGATAGGATGATCTTCACGTACTTTTACCATGGCAAGATGCCACTCCCCACTATAGCCTGACTGCGTTGACGCAGCTTATTACTGTTATTCATGGGCAAAACAAAAATTGAAACAGCCATTAATACTCCCTATTAACAGGCGCGGATATTCTAGACCCTATGACATTCAATAGCGAGCAAGTTCATTTTGGCACGTAAGTTTCCCACTATTATGTGGAAAAATATTTACCTGCACGTCACTCCTGCACATCCCTGTGCCCGTGACATACCGTACATCCTGTACATAAAAGAAAGGGAGCCAATAGGCTCCCTGTTAAATTGATTTAATAAGCCTCAATTATAGCCTATTTGTTGAAAACACCTGTAGAAAGGTAGCGGTCACCGCGGTCGCAAATAATGCAGACAATAATGGCATTTTCAACTTGCTGAGCCAGGCGCAGCGCACCAGCAACAGCACCACCGGATGAGACGCCGCAGAAAATCCCTTCCTGCTGAGCTAAATCACGCATGGTATTTTCCGCTTCATCCTGATCGATATCGATCACCTGATCGACCCGGGAAGCATCAAAGATTTCTGGCAGATATTCCTCAGGCCAACGACGGATACCCGGTATTGACGCGCCTTCACTTGGCTGAAGCCCAACAATCTGGATATCGGCATTTTGCTCTTTCAGGTAACGCGAGGTCCCCATGATAGTGCCGGTGGTTCCCATTGAGCTGACGAAATGGGTCACCGTCCCTTGAGTTTGCTGCCAGATCTCCGGCCCGGTACCGTTGTAATGCGCTTCAGGGTTGTCCAGGTTAGCAAACTGATCCAGGACAATACCTTTATCTTCGGCCTGCATCGCCAGGGCTAAATCCCGCGCACCTTCCATGCCTTCTTCCTGGGTCACGGGAATCAATTCGGCACCGTAAGCAGTCATCGCACTTTTACGTTCTTCACTGCTGTTATCCGGCATGATCAGTATCATCCGATAGCCTTTGATTGCCGCAGCCATTGCCAAGGCGATACCGGTATTTCCCGAGGTAGCTTCTATCAGGGTATCACCGGGTTTAATTGCGCCACGATCCTCAGCCAGTTGAATCATGCTCAGCGCTGGGCGGTCTTTGACAGAACCTGCCGGATTATTACCTTCCAGCTTACACAGGATAGTGTTGCCCCGACCTACTTCCAGTCGCTGCAAACGCACCAACGGCGTATTACCCACATAATCTTCAATGGTCGGAAACTGCACACTCATAACGTCACCTACAGGTTACAAGCTTGTAACCAAAAGAAATAAAAAAACGGTTTTATATACCTGATAAGACTACTCGAAATAATACTCCTGGTGCCCGCAAAGCTCAAGAAAATGAGTTTGCAATAGCGCTATGCAGATGCCCTGCAGTCACCCATTGATGAGTTAACCGTAATTAATGGCAGGCGCTAGTTGCAGGAGCTAGTTGCAGGAGTCAGTTGCCTGTATTTGGATTATTGCAGCACTTCAGCGGCATTAACATCTATGCGAGGCTTGGTATCAGCAGAGCCGGACAATGCAGCTGTTTGATTATATCCTGGGTGACATCCGTTACTAGCGCCTGAGTTAAGGGACGCTGTCCGTGGCTACCCAATATAATCAGATCTGCATTCAGCTTTTCGGCTTCTTCAAGAATAACCGTGGCAGCGATACCTTCAACCAGCAACGCGTGGGTATCAATACTTGCATCACGCATCTGCTGCGCCAGGCGGTTAAGTGCCTGTGATTCCTCTGCGAACTCTTGCCCCATCGCTTTTTTATCCTTGTAGCTACTGTCCTCATTGGGCAGCACGACATGCAACAGATAAACGGTACTGGTAAAGGCTTTTGCTAGTGGCACTGCGCTTTCTAATAGTTGCTCGGTATTCTGTGAAAAACTGACTGGGACAATAATCGTTTTCATGATCACCTACTCCAGAACTGCAAAAATAAGTGGTAACAATTCCCCACTCCCTCAGTAATAGCTTAGTTCACAGCGCACTGGAAGGACTCTGTCACTGGAAGATCTCCGGCATAGGGCTTAGATTATTTTCAACAGCGCCGTGTTATACCTATTGTTAATACCTGCTTTCGCCGCGCAATATTCAACAACCCGCAGAGCGGGTGGTATGATGAAAACCCCCTGAGGAGGCACTTACCTATCAGCAAGCCGGAACAGAGTAGCCTTTTCGTATTTAACCACCAGAGCCGGTAGCTTACTGAGATACTACTCACCAACAACCAATTTCTGGGCATCCCTAAATTAGCAAGCCCAAAAATTAATTTTTGCCGTGTCATTCAATATGGATCGGTGCGGTTCGTAAACTCTACTCAATAGCCAATGGCCAAAACACTTCGTGGGCCACGCTGAGCACTTCGTGGGCCACGCTGAGCACTTCGTGGGCTACGCTGAACGCTTCGCGGGGCATGCAAACCGACACCCTACGATTTTTATCGAATATGTAGGGTGCTGGTGAGGCACGAACCGCACCAAGCTTTACAGCACAAAGCAGTTCTCTTCGTTCCTGCTCTGAATCCAGTTATTCACCTGCTCACGGCTGGTAGCGAAAAAAACCACCCTGGAGGCTGAGCGAAGACTGCCATTAGGTCCTACGTTCTGCAGGTATAACCAAAAGCTATCGGCGGCGGCCTGATGAATTCTGTAAACGCCACGAATCGGTGCAAACGCTTCGTGGGCGATCATAGTGGTCATTCTGAGTATCCTCTATCGAATAAGTTGTATTTAATGAGCCCCGGCAGGGGCTCCTGTTATCTATCTGGCACCTGCCTTACAGGCTATTTGCCGTGCCTTCAGCGCGACCCAACTCCAACAACTCACGGATCGCCACACTGAAAATGGAGATATCGTTACTGTTGCTGCTGCGGATCTCAGCCAACAAGCGTTGCCAACGCTGCAACATCGGCACACGCTGGCTCAACCAGTGTTGCGTCCGGGCAGAACTCTCCGCCTGAGCAGCGGTTTCCTCGCAACTTAGCACAGCAACTGCAATTGCCTGCTGATGACTGGTCAGATCCTCCCGACAGCCATCACGGGCCATCGACTGCCAGTGGTTGCTCACTTCGATATCTTTTACCTGCTGATCGAACCAATGCAGTTCCAACTGCTCACCCAGATCAAAGTAGACCTGTGCGACATGCTCCAATGGCTGGCCGGTCTGTTCAGATGCCTGAATAATACTTAGCAGTGAATACAGGCTGTCAGCTCCCGCTACAACCCCCGCCAGGCCATCCGGCACATTGGCTTCGATCAGGGCGTGATGCTTTTGTTTCCAGCTCGCCCGCGGCTCGCCCTTTATCAGCTCAGCCAGCATACTGCCGATTTTCATCACTCCGGGACGGAACTGCGCCACGGTATCCGCGACGTCCATATCCTGGCGGCGGTTACGCAGGAACCAGAAGACAGCGCGACGAATGAGACGAATCAAATCAGCCATCATCTGCTGCTGCAAAGCTGAAGGCACCTGATTATCCAGCGCTTCAATCTCACTCCACAATCCCTCGATATCAAACACATCACGCGCGATCACAAAGGCCGCAGAGACAGCTGCCAGATCGGCACCACTGCTCTGGCATAAGCGCTCGACAAAGGTGATTCCCATGGTGTTTACCATGCCGTTGGCAATCTGGGTGGCGATGATTTCACGGCGTAGACGGTGCTGTTCCACCTCGCTGCCAAATTCATTCACCAGTCGCTGCGGGAAGGCGGTCACTATCTCACGACTCAGATGAGCATCGTCGGTGATCCAGGTCTCGCTTAGCGCTTCTTTCAGCTCAGCTTTGGCGTAGGAGATCAGCACCGACAGTTCCGGACGGGTCAGACCCAGCTGCTGCGCCTTGCGCTCCTGCAGAGCGTCATCTGCGGGGATAAACTCAAGTTCACGATCCAGCTTACCGTCATCTTCCAAACGGTTGATCAGGCGGATGTACTCGTCGATGGATTGACGCGCATGGCCATGTGCGACACTGATCGCCTGTGCCTGCTTATAGTTGTTCTGCAGTACCAGATCCGCCACTTCATCGGTCATCTCACGTAACAGTGCGTTACGTTGCTTGACGGTCATGTCGCCATTGGCAACCACTTCGTTAAGCAGGATCTTGATGTTGACCTCGTGGTCGGAGCAATCCACGCCGCCGGCATTATCGATAAAGTCGGTGTTGGATTTACCGCCGTTGGCACAGAATTCGATGCGGCCCAGCTGAGTAAAACCCAGATTACCGCCCTCACCTAACACGCGACAACGCAACTGGTTGCCGTTGATACGCAGGCTGTCGTTCGCCTTGTCACCCACCTCAGCGTGGCTTTCATGACTGGCTTTGACGTAGGTACCGATGCCGCCGTTCCAGATCAGGTCTACCGGTGCTTTTAACAATGCTGTGAGCAGATCATTGGGCGACAGACGTTCCTCCTTAATATCGAAACGCGCCTGCATCTGCGGGCTTATATCCAGCCACTTGGCCGCCCGGGAGAAGATCCCGCCACCGGCGGAGATCAGCTCGGTGCTGTAATCCTCCCAGCTTGAACGCGGCAGCTCGAACAGACGCTTGCGCTCGATAAAGCTGCTGGCCGCATCGGGGGTTGGATCGATAAAGATGTGCAGGTGGTTAAACGCCGCACACAACTGAATATGCTCAGACAGCAGCATGCCGTTGCCGAACACGTCCCCTGCCATATCGCCGATGGCGATGACGCTGAACTCTTCAGACTGGGTATCCAGCCCCAGCTCGCGGAAATGCAGTTTGACCGACTCCCAGACACCACGCGCAGTGATCCCCATGCCTTTATGGTCATAGCCTTGCGAGCCACCGGAGGCAAACGCATCACCCAGCCAGAAACTACGCTCTTCAGCGATGGCATTGGCAATATCGGAGAAGGTTGCAGTGCCTTTATCGGCAGCAACCACGAAATACGGGTCGTCTTCATCGTGGCGCACCACATCGATCGGCGGCACCACTTCACCCCCAACCAGATTGTCGGTGATATCCAGCAACGCACTGATAAAGATCTGGTAGCTGGCAATGCCTTCTGCCTGGAAGGCTTCCCGCCCACCGGTTGTCGGCAGCTTCTTGGCGACGAAACCGCCCTTGGCACCCACCGGTACGATCACCGAGTTCTTAACCTGCTGCGCCTTCACCAGCCCCAGCACTTCGGTACGGTAATCTTCCAGTCGATCAGACCAGCGCAAACCGCCGCGAGCGACTTTACCGCCACGCAGGTGAACACCTTCAACCCGCGCCGAATAGACAAACACTTCAAACATCGGCCTAGGCTCTGGAATACCGGCAATCGCCCGAGGATTGAGTTTAAAGGAGAAATAATCCTTCAGCTCATCGGCAGCGTCATGCTGGAAATAGCTGGTACGCAGGGTCGCTTTAATCAGCTCCAGGAAGCGGCGCAGAATCTGGTCTTCATTGAGGTTATCCACCTTGTCCAGGGCATCGACAATGCTGCTTTCGATGCGCTCGGCCAGTGCTGCGACCTTATCGCTACCCTGACGGTTGGGCTCGAAACGCGCCCGAAACAATGCCACCAGCAACTTGGTTACATGGATATGGCGTGCCAGTGTGCCTGCGATATAGGGCTGGGAGAAGCCGAAACGGATCTGTTTACTGTAACGCGCATAAGCACGCAGCATTGCCACTTCACGCCAGCTCAAATTAGCGCCGATAACCAGATGATTGAATTCGTCGTTCTCGGCACGACCGCTCCAGATATTGGCGAAAGCCTCCTGGAAAACCTGTTTTGCCGCCTCCATCTCCACGGTTTCACCCTGCTGATAAACCAGGCTAAAGTCTTGAATCCAGAAGGCATTCTCATCGCCTCGGCGCACTTCATAAGGGTGCTCACCCACCACCTGCATACCGAGGTTTTCCAGTACCGGAATCACATCGGACAGTATCAGTGGTTCACCGGCGCTGAACAGTTTAAAACGCAACTTATCAGGACTTTGCTCCAGCACCCGGTAAAAACTCATCGTCACCGGATTATCATCAGAAATGGCTTCTATGCGCTGAATATCATACACCGCACTGCTGGGTGAGAAATGCTCACGATAAGCTGAGTTGAAGGAATGGCGGTAGTGATTCACCAGATGGTTGCCCTGCTCCTCACCTGAAGACTCAATCAAGGCATGATGCAGCTCATCGCTCCAGGAGTGAGAAGTCCGCACTACTTCGGCTTCTATAGCGTTGAAATCGATGCGGGCATTCTTGTGTGGATCGATTCGCATTACAAAATGCACCCGTGCCAGCACAGCGCCGGCAAACGTGGTGGTGAATTCCGAATCTTCGGCCTGCAATGCCGTCGCGATTATATCCTGTACCTGCTGACGCAACGCAGAATTGAAAACATCGCGCGGCACGTAATACAGGAATGAACAGAACTTGCCGCAACGATCACGCCGCATCAGCAGACGGGCTTTACGCCGTACCTGAAGATTGAAGATCGCCATCGCCATCTCCAGCAGCTCGCTATCCGAGGACAGGAACAGCTCATCACGTGGCAGATCATTGAGGATCGCCCGCAGGGTTTTGCCACTATAACCATTAGCCGCAAAACCGGCGCTGCTGAGCACCCGCTCAACCTTACTGCGGATCATCGGGATACGTCGCAGCCGCTCGCTATACACCGGCGAGGTAAACATACCGTAAAAACGCCGCTCGCCAATTACCTGGCCTTCAGTGTCAAAGCGCTTAACTACGATCAGATCAAGATATTCCGGCCGGTGCACCCGGGAGCGGGTACTGTATTTAGCCAGTAGTAATGGCGCCGAATCCTGCATTGAATTGCATTCATCGGTACTCAAAGCGTCAAAACGTCTGGCCGATCCCTGCGCCTGATCCAGACGTAAAGTGCCTAGAACACTATCTTCCACTTGAGTAGCCTGAAAGTGCTCAGCGCTACGCTCAAAGATCAGTTCATCATAGGCCAGGAAGGTAAAGTGATCATCCAGCAACCACTCCAGAAATGCAGCAGCTTCTCTGGCATCAGTCTTATTCGCGGCATTATCCGCCTGACTCAACTCGGCAATCAGCTCAACCGCTTTGATCTGCATCGGCTTATAATCACTGACGGCAGTATCAACGATAGCAATCACTTCAACCAATGCGCTGCTGAGAGATTTCAGCCATTGCGGGTCACTGTGCCGGTCGATTTCAAGGTAAATAAAGGATTCCGCCTGCCCCTGTGGCGAAAACTCCTGCAACGTTTCGCCCTCACGCTGCACAGATAAGACAGAATTGTGAATGTCATGGATAGAGACGCCCTGACGATTCAGCTCCATCCTCACAGAATCGACCAGGAAAGGCATATCGGTAAACAGAATCTGGATCACCGTATGATTACAATGCCAACCGTGCTGCTCCATGTCCGGGTTTAACACGCGCATTTTGGGGGTCTTAAAATCATGCTGTTGGATAAACTCCCAGCAGGACAGCGTGGCAGCATAAAGATTATCCAGAGGGCGTTCCAGCAGTTCTTCATCCGGCGAGAATTGATAATACTGCTCGACAAAGCCATTGACACGAGTAGCCACATCAGCAGGCAGATTTGCCTGAAACTGCTCTGAGAGCTGGCTAATAATATTCTGTTTACGACTACGATGCTTGGACATTTTCGTTATCCTGATTCATCTGTATATAGGAGCCAGACAGCCGAAGCTGCCTGGATATTCATATTTATGTACGCACGGTTACGGTGTTTACTATCATCAACCGTGCTTAAAGCTACTCTCTCAGGGACAGAAAGTAACTACCTATTAATGGGTTGCAAATGACGATTATGCCTGCGCTCAAGCTGGCGGAAGGCCAGAATAATTACCATGCTTATCAATAAATAAAGCCCACCTGCCGCGAGGAAAATTTCAATCGGGGTGTAGGTGCGGGCAATAATAGTACGCGCGGTGCCGGTTATGTCCAGCAGCGTAATGGTTGATGCCAGCGCACTGCCTTTCAGCATCAGGATCACTTCATTGCCGTAAGCGGGCAAAATCATGCCAAAGGCACGCGGTAACATAATCCGGCGATACAGCACCGGTTGGCGCATACCGATGGTTTTAGCCGCTTCAATCTCACCACGTGGAATTGCCGCCAGCGCACCGCGCAGTATCTCGGCAGTATACGCCGCCGTATTCAGGGAAAAGGCGATGATGGCACACCAATAGGGTTCGCGCAGATAGGGCCAGAATGCACTTTCCCTAACCGCATCAAACTGAGCCAGACCGTAGTACACCAGGAATATTTGCACCAGCAGCGGGGTGCCACGAAAAAAGAATATATAAGCGTAGGGAATCGCGCTCAGCCACCAGCGATGAGAGTGTCGGGCCAGGCCAATCGGCAGGGCCAGCATCGATCCAATCAATCCGGAAACCACCACCAGCTCAATGGTGGTCTTCACCCCTTCCAGCAAACGGGGAAAATACTCAACAACAACTTCGAAACTCATCAGGCTCTCCCCACCCAGCGGTTATTACGTTTTTCCATGAAGTGGATAAACACCATTGAAATGATGGTCAGGCTCAAATAGATACAGGCCGCCGCCATATAGAACAGAAAAGGCTCTTTGGTATAGCTCACCGCGTCACGGGTTTTAAGCATGATGTCACTCAGGCCAACCACTGATACCAGTGCCGTATCTTTGAGCAACACCAGAAACAGGTTGCCAAGGCCGGGCAATGCCAGGCGCCATAACTGCGGCAGGGTGATACGCCAGAAAATTTTAAAGTTGCTCATGCCGATCACCAGACCGGCTTCGCGCTGACCTGCGGGAATTGCGATAATGGCACCGCGAAAGACTTCACTGGCATAGGCACCGAAAGTCAGACCCAGAGCAATCACTCCGGCAGCAAACGGCCCTACTTCGATATACTCGTCATAACCAAACAGACTGGCAATGCTCATCAGAGCCGTGGTTGCCCCGAAGTAGATAATCAGTACGGTGAGCAGCTCAGGAATGCCTCGAATCACCGTGGTATAGCCAGTAGAAATAGCCCGTGCAACAGGGTTACCAGACAGGCGAGCGGTTGCTCCCAATAGACCGAGCAACAGGCCTAGAAGCAGACTGGCCATTGCCAGCTCAATCGTTATCAACGTCCCGGCCCATAGCTGGTCGCCGAATCCTCTCATATCAAACATCGGAAAACCTCAACACAAAGAGAGCATACTCCCGCCAGCCCCCAAGGCCGGCGGGAAAGCCATCATTATTGATTGATAGAGAACGGGAAGTAACGGGCGTTAATTTCGGCGTAGGTACCGTTAGCCATGATCGCCTTAATGGCTGTATTAAGCTTGACCGTCAGCGCATCGCCCTTACGTACGGCAATACCGATTTTGTCATTGATATCGATATCATTGCCCTTGAACTCGAACTTACTACCGGCATCGGAGTTCAGCCAGTCATACGCCGGGAATTTATCCGATAGCAGCGCATCCAGACGGCCGGCTGTAAGATCCAGGTAAGCGTTATCCTGAGTATCGTACAGCTTAACGTTAACAACATTGCCGAGGTTATCTTCCAGATACTGGCCTGCAATGGTAGCGCGCTGAGCACCCACGGTCAGACCTTTAAGACCCGCTTCGGAAATATCCAGTGCAGCACCTTTGGCACCCGCAAAGGCCAGTACGTTGTGGTAGTACGGATCAGTAAAATCCACCACCCGCTGACGCTCTTCGGTGATTGACATCGAAGCGATAATAGCGTCGTACTTGCGTGCCCGTAAGCCAGGGATAATACCGTCCCAATCCTGCGCGACAATTTCACAATCGGCCTTCATTTCGCTGCAAAGGGCCTTAGCGACATCCACATCGAAGCCCTGCAGCTGGCCATTGGCGTCAACCATATTAAAAGGCGCATATGCACCTTCTGTCGCGATACGGATTTTATCGCCCGCTTGGGCAATACCCGCTGTCAGCACGGCAGTTGTAGCAATTGTTGCGGCCAACAGACCACTCATCAGAGTTGTTTTCAGTTTCATTACGCAGATCCTTTGTTATTTTTTTAGGCTTGCTGTTTATTTACTTTTTACTGAGGCTGCCCGCACTCGGGCAGTTAAAGTTCTCAGATGTAAGGAGCGTGTCGGGCTTGGCACTGTCTCTACAGCGAAAAATCCGACAAACTCCAAAGCATCAGAAAATACTGGAGATGAACTCGCGACATCGCTCAGATGTCGGATTGCCGAATACCTGCTCCGGCGGGCCAAACTCTTCCACCTGCCCCTGATGAAGAAACATCACTTTGTTGGAAACTTCCCGGGCAAACGACATTTCATGGGTCACCACCAGCATGGTGCGCCCTTCTGCCGCCAGATCGCGCATAACATTAAGCACTTCACCGACTAATTCAGGGTCCAGTGCCGATGTCGGCTCATCAAACAACAGTACTTGTGGATCCATCGCCAGGGTACGTGCGATGGCTACGCGCTGCTGCTGGCCACCGGAAAGCTGATTCGGATAGAAATCTTTGCGATCGGACAAGCCGACTTTCAGCAGCAGCTCTTCGGCATGGGCAATCGCTTCATCTCGGGTTTTGCCCAATACCTGGACCGGCCCTTCAATGACATTTTCCATTAACGTTTTGTGAGGCCATAAATTGAAATTTTGAAATACAAAGCCTACACGGGCACGCATAGCAGCCAACTGCCGTGCATCGGATGCATCCAGGTCGCCCTGCTTGTTGCGTTTCAAATTAAGTTTTTCACCGGAAATGTAAATTTCCCCTTCGGTCGGAGTTTCCAGAAGATTGATGCAGCGTAAAAAGGTACTTTTACCTGATCCGCTGGAGCCGATGATCGAAATTACATCGTGGTCATGGGCTTGCAGATCAATCCCTTTAAGGACTTCGAGGTCGCCGAAAGATTTATGAATATTCTTCAGCCAGATAGCACTATTCTCAGGCATTTTATTATTCTCTATTTCGCCATGAATTATTCCCGGGCGGTCTTAATCAGAGATCAAGACAGGCCGTGTAAGACTTACCGTGTTAAAGTCACTTTCAGCCACCGCTCCTGCGGGGATGATCGTCAACCAGACGTGCTGGTCACTGCAAACACACCCACTATAAAAAGTTCATATAGAAAGTCAGGCTCATGTCTAAGTAGCAACACTCGCCAGCGTTAACAGTGCGGATTTCAAAGTAACAAATTAGCGGCAATGGATATTTTGAAAATCGGCCATCCACTTCACTCATGGCGACTTGGACTGCTTGGATTTGGAGTAAAAATGACAAGAAACGACCGTTTTTAGCGACCATCCCGAAAGAAATGTCTCAGAATTTCAACTTCTTAACAAGGTTGAACGACCAAGCTGTACACTGGAAGAACCAGCTTCTGAAGTTTCCGACTCTCGTTTACGTTCTTCCCTGGGGGTCAGACCATAATGGTTACGGTAGGCCGTACTGAAATAGGAAGCACTGGAAAAACCGCAGGCCAAACCCACCTGCAGTGCGGGTTTGTCACTCTGGCGCAACAACTGACGGGCCATTTCCAGGCGTAGTTCGAGGTAGTATTTTGAAGGGACCGTCTGCAAGTGCTTCTTGAACAGGCGCTCCAGGTGACGCCGCGACACCCCGACGTGAAATGCCAGATCCTCAGTACTCAAAGGCTCTTCAATATTGGCTTCCATCAGGGTCACTGCCTCAATCAACTTGGGCTGACTGGCACCGATACGGGTCTTCAACGGAATTCTCTGCTGATCAGAGCCTGAGCGCATACGCTCACAAATAAACTGTTCGGAAATCGACGCCGCCAGATTCATGTCATAGTGCTTACCGATGATGAATAGCATCATATCCATGGCCGCGGTTCCACCGCTGCAGGTGTAGCGATTACCATCAATTTCAAACAGATTATTGGTGACCTGGGTCTCGGGGAACTCGTCACGCAGGCTGGCCACATCCCACCAGTGGATCGTGGCTCGATAACCGTTGAGCAAGCCAGCACAGGCCAGCAGGTACGAGCCGGTACCAATACCACCCAGCGCCATCGCCGAGCGGGACTGGCGGCGCAGCCAGCCGAGCACCATCTCGTTGCCCGTACGGGCAATCGGACTGGCACCGCATACAAAAATAGCATCCAGCGGGGGGATATCCTGCAGGCTGCAGTCCACCAGCGTTTGTACCCCGAAGCTACTGGCCACTGCGCCACCGTCATGACTGATCAGTACGGTCTCGTAGCACTCTTCACCGGTTACCCAGTTAGCCATACGCAAAGGTTCAATGCCCGATGAAAAGGCAATCAGCGAGAAGTTGGGCAACAGCAAAAAACCAAAGCGATGCGGCCTGCTCTGAGAATTGTCACTCGACACCCGGCTCTCCACCAAAACGCATCTCCCATACACATTAAAGATCTATCAATTCAGAAGGCACAGCATACTGATAATAACGGCTTGTTACCCCAGTAATAATGCGAACATGTCAAATTACTGCAAGTTCATGTCGCGCTATAGAAATTCCCTCGCTGTTATCTTCGATCACTTTTGCTGATACTAAATATAGACGTTTATGACGTAGCAATTGTAATTGTGGTTGCTGCTGCGCAAGCTAAGGGACCTACGCACAAGTCCCTCATAAAAACTATAACGCGTTCCAAACGAATCTGGTATCAGACTCAGCCGAACAAGAGGAAATACAGACATGGCTACAGAGCAAGTAACCCGCGCCCTTTTTGACGAAGTAATGGTCCCGAACTACAACCCGCAGCAATTTGTCCCGGTACGCGGACAGGGCTCTCGGGTATGGGATCAGGACGACAAAGAATATATCGACTTCGCCGGCGGTATCGCAGTTAACGCGCTTGGCCATGCTCACCCCGCATTGGTCGCAGCACTGAAAGAGCAGGCCGATAAGCTCTGGCACCTGAGTAATACCTGCACCAACGAGCCGGCACTGCGACTGGCCAAGAAGCTGACTGACGCTACCTTTGCTGACAAGGTATTCTTTTGCAGTTCCGGTGGTGAAGCCAACGAGGCAGCCTTCAAGCTGGCGCGTAAATACAGCTATGACAACTTTGGTCCGGAAAAGAACCAGATCATCGCCTTTAAGCAAGCGTTCCACGGCCGCACACTGTTTACCGTGTCCGTTGGTGGCCAGCCGAAATACCGTGAAGGCTTTGAGCCGGTTCCCGGCGGTATCGACCATGTACCGTTTAACGACCTGGAGGCACTCAAAGCGGCTATCTCCGAGAAGACCTGTGCCGTTGTAATGGAGCCTATTCAGGGAGAGGGCGGCATCATCCCCGCAGACCTGGAATTTGTCCGTGGGGTACGCGAACTCTGTGATCAGCACAACGCCTTACTGGTGTTTGACGAAGTACAGACAGGTGTCGGCCGTACCGGTCAGCTCTACGCCTATATGGGCCAGGGTGTTACCCCGGATATCATGACAACTGCCAAAGCCCTGGGCGGCGGTTTCCCGATCGGTGCCATGCTAACTACTGACAAATGTGCTCCAAGCCTGGGATTCGGCACCCATGGCAGCACTTACGGCGGCAACCCGCTGGCCTGTGCAGTGGCAGAAACAGTTCTGGATGAGATCAATACTCCAGAAGTACTGGCAGGTGTTACCGATAAACGCGCTCTGTTTGTCGCTGAACTGGAAAAAATCAATGCTAAACACGGCATCTTCAAGGAGATTCGCGGTGCAGGCCTGCTGATCGGTGCCGAACTCACCGAGAAGTGGCACGGTCAGGCGGCTAAATTCCTTGCAGCAGCCCGTGAAGCGGGTGTGATGATTCTGGTTGCCGGACCCAATGTCCTGCGGCTGACGCCTTCACTGATCATTCCAGACGCGGACATCCGCGAAGGCATGGCCAAGCTTGAGCAGGCAATTTCCCAGGTCATCAATACTGCCCAAGTCATCGAAAATGACTCAGCAGCCTGAGACTGAGCTCTGAAGCTCAGCCCTCAAATGAGAGTTAGCTTCTTTAGAAACCTGTCGGATCAGCTTCCGACAGGTGCGCTTTTATTACAGGTGTACAGGCATTAATGATGTGCCTTTATTTGAAGATAAGGTCGCATCACTGACAGATATTGTTGCGGTAATCACCAATACTGCTCATAACAAAAACAAAGTCATAACAAAAAGGCAGGACCGCTAATATGACCACCGATTTTACCCCCTGGCTGGAATGGCTGGATAACCAGTATGACGACATGCTGGCCAAGACCATTGCGCTGGCAGAGATCAACTCAGGAAGCCTCAACGCGGACGGTGTAAACCGGGTACGCGAGATGCTGACCGATTACTGCCAGGTGCTGGACGGTGAAATTGAGGTTATACCGGTTGCTCCCTATGAACACCTGGGCGCCGATGGCGACATGCAAAGCTTCCCGCTGGGTGATGCCCTGCGTATACGCAAGCGACCCGAAGCCCCACTGCAAATATTTTTCTGCGGCCATATGGATACCGTGTTTGCTATTGATCACGCCTTTCAGCAGGTACGTTGGCTGGATGACGAGACGCTCAACGGTCCGGGTGTCGCCGATCTGAAAGGCGGCATTTTGGTCATGTTGAAAGCGTTGCAGGCACTGGAGCGCACCCCCTGGGCGGATCAAGTAGGCTGGGAGATTCTGTTCAATCCGGATGAGGAGATCGGCTCCCCCGGCTCCGCGCCGCTGATCGCCGATGCAGCCAAACGGGTGCATCTGGGGATGATCTATGAGCCCTGCTTTGCCGACGGCAATCTTGCCGGCGAGCGCAAAGGCAGTGGTAACTTCAGTGTAAAGGTGCGTGGCAAGGCGGCCCATGCCGGGCGTGAACATCACCTGGGACGCAATGCTGTACGCGCCATGTGTGACTTTGTCGTAGCTCTCGATGATCTGAACGGGCAGCGCCCAGGCGTGACCATCAACCCCGGTTTAATTGAAGGCGGGGGTGCGGTCAACATCGTTCCGGATCTGTGTATTCACCGTTTTAATATCCGCCTGGTTGATCCCGCAGATGAACACTGGTGCCTCGATAAGCTGGATGCGATATTGACAGAAATAAACAATCGCGACGGCATCAGCATCGAGCTATTCGGAGGTTTCGGCCGCAAACCGAAAGTACTCAGCGGCGCGAATAAAAAATTGTTTGAGCTGGCTAAAGAATGTGGCCAATCGTTGGGCATGGATCTGCAATGGTTACCTACAGGCGGTTGCTGTGATGGTAACAATCTTGCTGCTGCTGGCATCCCCAATATTGACACCCTGGGCGTACAGGGCGGTTTGATCCATTCAAGCGATGAATACCTGAAAGTAAACAGCCTTACAGAACGCGCCAAGCTGAGTGCGCTGATGCTTATGAAGCTAGCGACAAGCGATAACCTTAGCTGGCTGGAGGAAGAATAATGTTGTTATTGAGACCACTGAGCTTTAACGATATTCAGGGGCTGGAACACTTAGCCGTTATCTCCGGCGGTAGTATGACAACACTACCAGCCAATCGAGATCATCTGGGGGAACTGATCAACGGTACGCAGCAATCGCTGCGTAAAAGCGTCGAACAGCCGGGTGACGAAAGTTACCACTTCGTTCTCGAAGACACGGAAACCGGCTCGATCATCGGTGTATCCGGCATCGACGCAACCGTCGGCATCAGCACACCTTTCTTCAGCTACCGTACTGAAAAAGTTGTGCACGCCTCCAATGAAATGCAGATCCACAATCAGATTCCAGCGCTGCACTTGTGCCAGGACTTTACCGGTGTGGCGCGACTCTGCACTCTGTTTCTCGATGAACAGCACCGCACTCCCAGCAATCTGCATTTGCTTTCGCGTGCCCGCTTGCTGTTTATCGCTCAGTACCCCGAACGCTTTGCTCCCCGGCTGATTGCCGAGTTGCAAGGCGTTGTCGATGAAAATAACCGCTCGCCCTTCTGGGAATCCCTGGGCCGGCACTTCTTCGATATGGATTTTACCAAAGCCAACTACCTGACCGGCATCAACTCAAAAGGCTTTATCGCCGACCTGATGCCGCATTATCCGGTGTACGTCCCGTTACTAAGCCAGGAAGCACAGGCTGCTCTGGGGAAGCCTCGTCCGGATATGCAGGATGTTATGACACTGCTGGAAAATGAAGGCTTTAGCCACCGCGGCTACATCGATATTTTCGACGCAGGTCCGACACTGGAGGCGCGCACCGATTGCGTCCGCTCCATCTGTCAGAATAAACAGGTCGCAGTAGCGATAGGAGAGCCGCCCGCCGATCACAGCGGGCTGCGCCAGGCACTTATCAGTAACAACAGTTTGCAGAACTATCGCTGTCTGATCAGCCTGATTGATCCACAACAGCCGTTAATCAGCGCCGAGCAGGCTGAGTTGCTTCAGGTTGCTGAGGGCGATCAAATCCGATTGTTACTGCTCAACGACTCTGAACTCGGCTGAAGCGATTACTTCAGACCCAAATTAATTAAAGCTTTGCACCCAGCCCGACTGAATCAAAATAGTCGGCTATTTAAATGTGCTCAGCTCGATATTGTGCTGAATAAGCCATAAACCTAACCACTATGATGTGCCTAACAACAATGCTGGGCCGAACCAGCAAAACACCTAACCACTAAACGGAGCCTAACTGACTATGATGGTAGTTCGCCCGATCCAGGCAGACGATCACGATGCTCTGCGGGAACTGGCCAGAAAAACTGGCCCAGGTTTTACTTCACTGCAGGATGATGATGAACAGGTCGCTGCCAAGCTAAATGCTGCCCTGCCGGCCTTCAATCCAGACACCCGGCCGGAAGACGCCCTTTACCTGTTTGTGATGGAAGACACCGAGACCGGCGAAGTCGTCGGAATCAGCGGCATCGAAGCGGCGGTTGGTCTCATCGAGCCCTGGTACAACTACCGGGTCGGTACGCTGGTTCATGCCTCCCGCGAACTGAAGGTTTACAATCAACTTCACACCCTGACCATTACCAACGACCATACCGGCTATTCCGAGTTATGTACGTTGTTCCTGGCACCGGAGGCGCGCCACAGTAAAAACGGCTCGCTGCTGTCAAAGTCCCGTTTCATGTTTATGGCAGAGTTCTCGCATCTGTTTAATGAGCACCTGATTGCAGAGATGCGCGGCTACTCCGATGAAAACGGTATTTCCCCTTTTTGGGAAGGACTAGGACGCCACTTCTTCTCACTGGACTTCTCAGAAGCGGATCAGCTGTCGGCGATGGACAAGGTGTTTATCGCCGAACTGATGCCCAAGAACACCATCTACACCAACTTGTTGCCGGAAGACGCCCAGCAGGCGATTGGCCAGACTCATCAGGCGACGACTCCGGCACGCAAGCTGCTGGAAAATGAGGGCATGCGCTACACCGGTTACATCGATATCTTCGACGGTGGGCCAACGCTGGAAGCACGTACCGACGATATCCGTGCGATCCAGGATAGTCACTATGTTAAAGCCCGTATCGACGAGCATCAGCCAGAAGGCGAACTCTACCTGGTCAGCAGCAATGGTTTTGCAGATTTCCGCTGCTGCATGACCGCACTGACATCCGTAGGCAAGCATGTGGTTTCCCTGACCCCTGACGTTGCCCAGGCACTGAACATCACCGAGGGAAGCACCGTTCGCGTTGTGCCTCTCTCCTCTGGAAGGAGATTCTAAAATGACAGCATCACTCTACATTAACGGCCAGTGGCTGGAAGGCCAGGGCCTGGCTTTCGATTCCCTCAATCCAGCTACCGGCGAAAGCATCTGGCAGGGTCAGGCGGCCAGCGCCGATCAAGTGACCCAAGCGGTTGCTGCCGCACGTACTGCTGCGGCTGACTGGGCAGACCAAAGCCTCGAAGCACGCACCCAAATTATTCGCCGCTATGCCGAACTGCTGAACGAAAACAAAGAACTACTGGCAACCACCATTGCCGAAGAAACCGGCAAGCCACTGTGGGAAACCCGCACTGAAGCAGGCGCCATGTTCGGCAAGATAGAAATTTCTATCAAAGCCTATAACGAGCGTACCGGTGAGCGCAGCAGCGATATGGCGGGTGCCCGTGCCGTACTGCGCCACAAGCCCCACGGCGTAGTGGCAGTTTTCGGTCCCTACAACTTCCCCGGTCATCTGCCTAACGGACATATCGTGCCGGCACTACTGGCGGGCAATACGATCCTGTTCAAGCCTAGCGAGCTGACCCCTAAAGTCGCAGAGAAGATGGTGCAGCTGTGGCATCAGGCGGGCTTGCCCCAGGGCGTACTGAACCTGCTGCAGGGTGAAAAGGAAACCGGTATAGCGCTGGCATCCAATGCGGATATTGACGGTCTGTTCTTTACCGGTAGCTCGCGCACCGGCCAGCTGCTGCACGAACAATTTGCCGGTCATCCGGGCAAGATCCTGGCGCTGGAGATGGGCGGCAACAATCCGCTGATCATCGGCCAGGTCAGCGATATAAAGGCGGCAGTGCATGAAACGATACAGTCGGCTTACATCACATCCGGGCAACGTTGCACCTGTGCCCGTCGCCTGTTTGTACCAACGGGAAGCAGCGGAGACGAATTTGTAGCGCAACTGCAACAGGCGGTTAGCAAGATTCGCATTGGCGGACAATTTGATGATCCGGCACCGTTTATGGGTAGCCTGATCTCGGAAGCTGCAGCCGATGGTATGGTGAGCGCACAGGCTCAACTGATCGAGCTGGGTGCAACTCCACTGCTGATGCTGGAGAAGCTGAAACCGGGTACTGGCCTGTTATCACCAGGCCTGATCGATGTAACCGCTGTCACAGACCTGCCGGACGAGGAGCATTTCGGTCCCCTGCTGAAGCTGATCCGCTACACTGAGTTTGAAGACGCAATCACCCAGGCGAACAACACCCGCTACGGTCTGTCTGCGGGCCTGTTCAGTGATGACCAGGAGCAGTTCAACCAGTTCTACCGCCGCATTCGTGCCGGCATCGTCAACTGGAACAAGCAGATTACGGGAGCCAGCAGCGCCGCACCATTTGGTGGTATCGGTGCCAGCGGTAATCACCGTGCCAGTGCTTACTACGCAACGGATTACTGTGCTTACCCGGTTGCGGGTATCGAAGCCGATAGCCTGAGTATGCCAGAGACGCTGTCACCGGGCCTGAGCATCAGCTAGGCAGGATTGTGCGAATAGTTTCGCTGGCATCGACACGGTGCGGTTCGTACCTCACCAGCACCCTACAGATTGAATTGAATTCGTAGGGTGCAGGTTAGCATGCCCCGCGAAGCGTTCAGCGTAGCCCACGAAGTGCTCAGCGTGGCCCACGAAGTGTTTTGGCCATTGGCTATTGGGTAGAGCTTGCGAACCGCACCGGACAACATTGATTTCGATAGCCGGAGACCCTGTCACCGGGCCTGAGCATCAGTTAAGCAGGACAAGAACATGAAAGCATTTGAAGCAAATTTTGACGGCCTGGTAGGACCAACGCACAACTACGCGGGTCTTTCCTTCGGTAACGTCGCCTCCGAGCAACATGGCGCACAGGCATCCAATCCCAAGCTGGCCGCTAAGCAGGGCCTGGCCAAGATGAAAGCGCTGCATGACATGGGCCTGGTCCAGGGTGTGCTAGCACCCCAGGAGCGTCCAGATATCGGCACCTTGCGTCAGCTGGGCTTCAACGGCAGTGACGCTGATGTCCTGGCTGCTGCAGCTAAGCAAGCCCCCCGGGTACTCGCCGCCTGCTGCTCCGCCTCCAGCATGTGGACGGCCAATGCGGCAACGGTATCACCCAGTGCGGACACGGCAAACAACAAGGTTCATTTCACGCCGGCCAACCTGACGAATAAGTTTCATCGTTCAATTGAGCATGAAGTAACCGGACGGATTCTGCAGGCAACTTTCGCCGATGAGGATCATTTCCAACACCACGCGGCGCTGCCAGCAGTGGAACACTTCGGCGATGAAGGCGCCGCCAACCATACGCGTTTCTGTCATGAATACGGCGATACCGGTGTCGAGTTCTTTGTCTATGGTCGTCACGCTTTCGATAGCAGCAAACCACAACCAAGCCGTTATCCGGCTCGCCATACCTATGAGGCATCAGAAGCAGTTGCCCGCAAGCACGGCCTAAATCCGGCTCAAGTGGTATACGCCCAGCAAAACCCTGCAGTGATCGATCAAGGGGTATTCCACAACGATGTGATCGCCGTGGGTAACCGCAACCTGCTGTTTTGCCATCAACAGGCGTTTCTCAATCAGGCAGAGATAAAGCAGCAACTAAACCGCGCCATGGACGAAAACTTCAATGTGATTGAAGTACCTGACAATCTCGTATCTGTCGATGACGCGGTACGCAGTTACCTGTTTAACAGTCAGCTACTCAGCCTGAAAGATGATCACACTCTGCTGGTGATCCCTGAAGAATGTCAGCATAACCCGGCTGTATGGCAATACCTGTGCGAATTGCGCGATGGCGATAGCCCGATCAATGAACTGAAAGTCTTTGACCTCAAACAGAGCATGAGTAACGGTGGCGGCCCAGCTTGCCTGCGTCTGCGGGTCGTGCTGAACGAACAGGAGCTGCAAGCCTGTAATCAACACACCTTAATGAACGATAACCTGTTCTGTACCCTGAATCACTGGGTGGACAGGCACTACCGCGATCAACTGGTCGAGGCCGATCTGGCTGATCCGCTACTGCTGCAGGAATCCCATGAAGCCCTGGATGAGCTGACGCAAATTATGCAGCTGGGTTCGGTCTACCCGTTCCAGCGCTAAGCGCACTACAATCAACAGGACAGGGTGTTATGACATATACCGGGCTGAGTAATTCTGCCCAGTGTATGTTGTCTTAGCGCAATATTAAACTAAATAGCTTTACTGAATTATTGATCCAGCAACGCCTCCAGTGGATAACCGCGGAAAGGCTTACCGGTATTCAATACCACATGACTACTGATATTCACCATCCCCGGAAGAACATCCAGTAAACGGTCATTAATTGCGTTATAGCGTGCCATGTCCGGCGCAACGATGCGCAGGAATATATCGAAGCTGCCGCTAACGATATAACACTCCACCACTTCCGGAATCGCTTCAGCAGCTTGCTGAAACGCCCGAAATGCATCCGTGCTCTGATCCTTGAGGCTGACCGTCGCAATCACCGACACACTGCGACACAATGCTGCCAGATCGACGACTCCCAAATAAGGCCCGATCAGTCCCGCCTGCTCCAGTTTGCGCACCCGGTTTAAACAGGAGCTGGGCGATAGACCCACCCGATCGGCCAATGTCTGATTAGTAATTCGTGCATCCTGCTGCAAGATCGAAAGAATATTTCGACTGATTTTATCTAGCTGCATACAAGCTCTCAAATAACCGCTAAAAGGCGTGTCTGTGAATCACTGAAATATACCGACAAAACCTTATATTACCTAATCATTATTAAAAATAGGTTAGCAAATTCATCCCCCAACTCACAACGGGAGCATTAGCCAAATAATATTCGGAACATCGCCAATCAAAAAGCATAATCTACGTTTTCACCACTCAAAATAGACAGCTCATTCGAGATAATAAACCGTAAAATCTGCCGTAATATCCAGAATTAAAAGAGATGACACTATGTTGCTTATTCGCCCCTGCACCTTTAAGGATCTCGATGACCTGATGGCAATCTCTCATGCGGTCGGTCGAGGTATGACATCCATGCCCGCTGACGAAGCGGCCTGGAAAGAAAAAATTAATGACTCAATCCGTGCCTTCTCTGCCGCCGGCCAGGAAAAATCGAGCAACACTTACTTCATGGTCCTGGAAGACAGCGAATCAGGCAGAGTCGTAGGTACCACGGCCATCTATACCGGCGTTGGCCTGAATAAACCGTTCTACTCCTATAAGGTATCAACACTGGTAAGCAGCTGTAACGATCTGGAGATGACCCGTCAGGCCAAAGTGCTCAGCATGGTTAATGACTACACCGGCTCCACCGAGATCGGCTCCCTGTTCCTGTTACCGGAGTATCGCAAACCGGGTGTCGGCCAATTCCTGTCCCGCGCCCGTTACATGGCGCTGGCGGATTTTCCGCACTGCTTTGGCGAGCAGGTAATAGCTGAGTTGCGAGGCTGGCAGGACACAGAGGGCAACTCCCCCCTGTGGGATCATCTGGGACACACCTTCTTCGGTATCGACTTCCAGCAGGCAGTAACCACCGCGGCACTCAAAGGCACCCAGTTTATTTCCGATCTGATGCCCAAATACCCGATCTATATCGACCTGCTGCCGGCCGCTGCCCGCGAAGTGATCGGCAAGCCCCATGATTCATCTGCCCCGGCGCTGAATATGTTGAAAAAAGAGGGTTTCCAGTTCACCGGATACGTTGATCTGTTTGATGGTGGCCCTTCAGTGCAGGTTGCCGCACAGGAGATTCATACGGTACGAGACAGCAACATCGGCTATTGCCGCCTGAGCAGCGAGCTTTCTGAGAATGACGTGCTGTACATGATCAGCAACGGCAAACTGGAAAACTATCGTGTCGCGTTAGCCACCGCTCACCAGGACAAGCAGGGCAACTTACTGATCAGCCCGGATACCGCCAAGGCGTTGCAGCTTCGCGAAGGCGATACGCTACGTTATATCCTCGCTCGTTCTCAATCATCCGCGGCTATGCAGGTTAGGAGCATGCCCGAGAACAGACTGACCTACTGTGAAAACCGTCTTTCGGCCTGATTTCCCGCTCATTTTTGTCAAATAGAACCACTATTCTTCGCAAATGACCGAAAAATCTGACTCAAAATACGGTTCTCTCGCGACGGTCGCCATTCTCGGACACGCTCCTGACCGGGCGGCCTCAGATATTAGAGGGGTAGTGATCATCAAATAAGAAAAGGTCTGCATTTGCAGACCTTTTCTGAATTACCGAAACAGATACTTAACCAACACCCTTATTCAACAACCTTAGCACGCTGCTCTTCCAGCCCCATCGCCAATACGTAGGGGTCTTGTTTCTGTTGGCGGATAAAGTCTTCCTTGCAACTCAAGCCCTGCCAATTGATATTGATCAGTGCCTGTGCGACAGCCCCTCCCAGGGTACTACCAGGACCGAGGATAATAATCCTGTCGGGAGCAAACTCCTTAACCGCAACCTCTACCGCTTTGGAGAAGTCGTAGGGCTGGTAGACCTGGTGACCCAGGGTGTACTGGTGCAGCGCCTGGGTATCGCTGCTATACGGCTGCCAGATATGACCACGGCCATCGATCAACGGTAGCGTCGGAGCATCGAACAGTTGCGGGGATAAAATCTGCTGCGCCTGATCCGAGATCGACTTGAGCAACGGCGTATGAAATGCAGCATGATTATGCAGCCGCAGTGGAAAACGCCCCTGCTCTACCGGCAGCTGCTCCAGCAACTGCTTCAAGGCAGCTTCGTTACCGCCGAATACCAGCATGCCACCCAGCTCGATGGAAATATGCAGTTCAGCTCCTGCCTGTTGATTGATGGATGCCATCAGCTCCTGCAGGTGCTCACGACGCCCGGGAATCTGGCACCAGTTTTCATCCACCAGCGGGTAGACCAGCTGACCGCCGATCAAGCTCTGCTGCATCATCGTACCCATGGTATTGATCACCTCGATTGCAGCCGCCTCATTGAGAGCCTGCGCGGCAGCCAGGGCGATGTACCAACCCATGGAATTACCGGTCACGGCCACCACATCGAACTGCTGCCGATCGATACTGAGAAAATCCGCATAGGCGCAGGCATGAATCAGGGGCGAAGCATTATCCCCCCGGGTATGCTCGCGCATGGCATAGGTTTCTCTGCCATCCAACTCACTCACCGGCAGCTGCCCCTGTTGATGACGATAGGCATCTATACGGGCAATGAACCCGGACTTATCTTGCCTCCCTGGCTCAGCATACTGTTTTTGATGTAAGCGCTGCAGATAGCCCAGCTCCTCTTTGTTGTACGTGCCACGACCCGGGCAGATAACCAACGCCTTTTGTTTCATCCTAATTTTCTCCAAGTGACCAGGCTATCCAGTTTTCACATTAACAACAGTTAACGAGCTCTCTTTGTCCAGCAGCTCCAGCGCAGCTGCCAGGATAGTTTCCTTACGTGGTAACGTACTGGTGGCCGCCCGTCCCAAAGGAATAAAACTATCCTCGGCAGTTAGTCGTTTGATTTTGAGTGAAGAGGCCTGCTCCTGCTGATGTTCTAGCAATTGCTCCTGCTGATGTTCTAAAACCTGGGCCATCAACGCTTCGCTGATCGAACCCGTGCCGCGACATTCATCGACAATTAACAGATGCCTGCACGGTGCGATCGCTTGCGCAAGTTTCTCTTGATTAAGCGGGGCCAGCCAGCGCAGATCGATGATGCGCAGCTCCACAGCGTGCTCTTCTTGCAGCACCTTGGCCGCCTGGCGGGAAAGGTAATAGCCGTTGCCGTAGGTGAGAATACACAGCTCGGTACCCTCGCCGTATTGTGCAAACTCACCCGGTAGAATTGGTTTAGAGTCAGCTGGCGGCAGGTAGTTATGGGTCCATAAGCCATCACCCTCGGTGTGCAGATCGCGGGTCATATAGAGGGCAATCGGTTCGATAAATACCACCACCCGCTGCTCTTCCTGCGCCAGTTTTACACAGGCGCGTAACATCTCCACCGCATCAGCTCCGTTAGATGGACAGGCGATCACCAGTCCGGGGATATCCCGGAATACTGCCAGCGAGTTATCGTTATGGAAATGCCCGCCGAAACCTTTCTGATACGCCAGCCCTGCCACACGGATCACCATGGGGTTGGTAAACTGACCGTTGGAGAAGAAACTCAGGGTGGCCGCTTCGCCGCGGATCTGGTCTTCGGCGTTATGCACATAGGCCAGGAACTGAATCTCGGGAATAGGCAGGAAGCCATTGTGGCCCAAGCCTATCGCCAGCCCCAGAATGCTCTGTTCATCGAGCAGCGTATTGATCACCCGGTGCTTGCCAAAGCGCTCCGACAACTTGCCGGTAACATTGTAAACGCCCCCTTTAGGGCCGATATCCTCACCGGCGAGGACGATATTCCCTTGCTCCAGCATCAGATCGGTCAAGGTCCAGTTTATCAGCCGTGCCATATGCTGCGGCTCACTGAGAAAACGCTCCTCCCGAGCGAACACCTCACTGCGCGCTTGCGGTGTGGCTGGCACAAAGGCTGGATGCTGTTTTTTAGGTGGTATCAGCGAAGCAATCACCTGTTTCGCTGTCTTTAACTTGGGCCGCGTAATCACCTGCTCTGCAACGCGTGCCGTACGTTCGCGCATCGTTTCATAGAGATCAACGATCTGTGCGGCATTCAGCACGCCGTTATCGATCAGCAGTCGTGCCGTATGCAGCAGAGGATCCTGAGCTTCCGCTGCTTCGATCACCTGACGCGCCATGTACGCGGTCTGGGCATCGGAGCCGGCATGCCCCATCAGGCGCACTGTGCGCATATGCAGGAATACCGGCATCTTGTAATGTCTTGCGTAAGCAGCGGCTTCTCGGGCTTTCTGGTAAGTGTCCAGCAGGTTCAGGCCATCACAGTAAATATATTTCAGTCCCGGTCGGTGAGCGAAGTTGGCCGCAATCCAGCCCTCAGGTGTAGCGGTAGAGATGCCTATACCATTATCCTCACACACAAATACCAGTGGCAAGGGCACCTTCTGATACGCCGTCCATGCCGCCGTATTGAAAGCACCTTGCGCTGTCGAATGGTTCGCCGAGGCGTCGCCGAAGCTGCACAGCACCACACTGTCATGGGGCATCTCGCCGGCGTGCTTCATACGCTTGGCCAGCGGTATGCTGTAGGCCGCGCCTACGGCTTTGGGCAGGTGGGAGGCAATGGTGCTGGTTTGCGGCGGAATATACAGCCGCTTGCTGCCCAGCACTTTATGCCGGCCGCCGGAAACCGGATCATCCTCCGAGGCGGCGAAGGAGAGCAACATATCGTGCAGGATGGTTTCGCCGGGGAGCTGCTTACTGCGCTGAATCAGGAACGCCGCATCCCGGTAGTGCAAGAACGCCATATCGCGGTAATCAAATGCCATGCCGATGGCCGCATTGCCTTCATGACCGGAGCTGCCGATGGTATAAAATGCCTCGCCCCTGGCCTGTAGCAGTCTTGACTGCAAATCCAGGTGGCGACTCATCAGCTGCGTTTCAAACAGCTCCACCAGCTCTGTTGGCTGCATACCTGCATCCAGCATTGACACAGGGTTATGGCTTGATGGCAGGTCCCCCTGCGCGACCCGGCGGCTAAAATTTTCATCAACCACTATTGCTCGATTTTGCATACTAATCTCCTGAACCCTTCTGCATAAGCTGAGCGTGTAATCCTGACACCCAGCCGCTTTTAAGCCTGAAAATCAGCAGCTAAAAGCCTGCAGTCCGGTTTGTGCGCGCCCCAGAATCAGCGCATGAATATCGTGCGTTCCCTCATAGGTATTCACGGCTTCCAGATTCATCATGTGGCGAATCACATGGAACTCATCGGAGATGCCATTACCACCGTGCATATCACGCGCCTGGCGGGCGATATCCAGTGATTTGCCACAGTTATTCCGTTTCATCAGGGAGATCAGTTCCACCGGGCACTTCCCGGCGTCCATCAAGCGTCCCATCTGCAGACAGCCTTGCAGGCCCAGGCTGATTTCAGTCTGCATATCGGCGAGTTTCTTCTGAATCAACTGGTTAGCTGCCAGTGGACGACCAAATTGAATGCGGTCCAGCGAGTACTGACGGGCCGCGTGCCAGCAGAATTCTGCCGCCCCCAGCGCTCCCCAGGAGATGCCGTAGCGGGCTTTGTTCAGACAGCCGAATGGACCCGCCAGCCCCTTAGCACCGGGCAGCATGTTTTCATCAGGCACGAACACGTCCTGCATAACAATCTCACCGGTAATAGACGCCCGCAGCGAGAACTTGCCTTCAATCTTAGGCGCGCTCAGTCCTTGCATACCTTTTTCCAGTACAAAACCACGGATCACACCCTCCAGCTTCGCCCAGACCACAAACACATCTGCAACTGGCGAGTTGGTGATCCACATCTTCGCGCCTTTCAGCATATAGCCGCCATCAACCCTGGTCGCGCGGGTCTTCATATTGTTAGGATCCGACCCCACATCCGGCTCGGTCAGGCCAAAGCAGCCAATCCACTCACCAGAGGCAAGCTTGGGCAGGTATTTCATGCGCTGCTCTTCGGTGCCGTAGGTGTAGATGGGATGCATAACCAGGGACGACTGTACACTCATCGCCGAACGGTAGCCGCTATCGACTCGCTCTACCTCACGGGCAACCAGCCCATAGCACACATAATTGATGGCAGATCCGCCGTACTGCTCTGGCAGGGTTGATCCCAGCAGACCCAGCTCGCCCAGCTCCGGCATAATCTCGGTGTGGAAAATTTCATGACGATTCGCTTCAAGCACCCGGGGCTGCAGCTTCCCCTGACAATATTCACGCGCAGCATCGCGGACCATCCGCTCCTCTTCGCTGAGCTGCCCCTCCAGATTCATCGGATCGCTCCAATCAAATTCAGTTTTATTCTGGCTCATTATCTTTATCCTGTTGCCAAGACTCCCTCTCTTAAGGGGGAGAAAAGATTGTGTTTTTAATAGTGTAGCTGCTTAGCCATTAGCCGATTCAGGGATAAAACAACCTAGGCCGTTAGGTAAGCAGCCCAGATCTTAAAACAGTGTTCAGGCGGCATTGGTCGACTCAAAAATCTTATCGGCATTTGCCGCAACAAAACCCTGATAGCGCACACTGCCAGGATCATCATGGCGCAGAGCAAACTCGTAGAAGCAGGTAGGGATCTCATGGATATCCCCATCGGCAAAGGCAACCGACAGACGGTCTGCTAGCGTAGAGCCCTGCTCCAGCAAAGCTTGTGGAGTTCCCTTGACTTCCCCGCCAACCGAGTTGACAGAAAATCCTGCATCTTTGACACGCTGCAGTACGTCACGGATACAGTTGCTGCTGGTCAAATGATTAATGCTGACGGTAAAGTGATTAACGCGCAGACCAATCGCCAGCAGCCAGGCAGCATATTCGCTCTCCTGCATCAGTGTTTGGTATTCGTCCCAGCTGGGCATAGACCAGTGGCGGGCAGACCAGAAGACAGTCTGATCCAGTGCCTGGGGGTTAATCTGCTGGGTATAGCGGGCAATAATCGCCTGGCTTTGTTCGCTCAGCTGATCGCTCAGCAGTTCAGAGCAGAATATTTTCGGCACGCGGGGATCAGCATGGATAAAACTGTGGGCACGCAGCTTCTTGGCCGTAAACTCATAGCTATCCTGGCGCTCGTAACCCATGGCCAGAATCAACGGCTCCAGGATATCCAGTTGCAGGGGAGTATTCGCAAAGGTACGGAAGGCCACGTGATCATTGATCACAACGCCGTCAGTGGCAGCAAACAGCTGCTTAATCTGCTCGGCCTGTGGTGTTATCTCTGTGTAATCGTGCCACAGTTGCGAAAAAAAATGCTCTACGTTCATGTCTTACCTGCACAAGTCTATGGATTATTACTATAACCTCAGTGTGCAGCCTGACTCGATCGCGAGCAAACGAATAAACTTAGTGTCAAGGCTCAGATAAACTTACCCTAAATCGGCATTTATGAGAGAATATAGAAAAAAATCTGGCACCGACCAGACAAAAACAGCAGCAAACGAATACTCTTATTCAGCGTCAAGGCTCAGATAAACTTACCCTGGAGTTTATCTAATCCGAATATTTCATGAAGGCGCTTAAAATTAAGCTCTAAGCCTGATGATGATTGAAAATGATGGCTCAGAGCAGCTAACAACACAAAAGGGACGCGAGCGCGCCCTTAGATTAAAAATGAACATATATGAAGAATGAAGCGTGTTACCGATGAAAGCCCACAGGACTTTTAAAATATTCCAGGCTTTGTTTTAGGATTCTGAATCCTGTTTTTTCGTACGGTGGCCAGGCTTTGCTAAAATTTCCAAATAAAATGAAACCAGTTTCAGCTGTTCAGCTTCGCTTATACATGTGTTGATTTGTGACAGGGTAATAACTTTAGCCTCTGCCTCGTTATGACCATATTTGCAATCAAAATCCCAGTAGTCGACACCCTCAGGCAGTTGCTTATTCCTCTCTCTTTTCAGGTACTTTTTAACATCGTGCTTTGCCGCTTCAATTAATCGGGCGTATTTAATTTTTGGGTGAGTCAGTTGAAATGTTTTTTTCATGTTTATCCTACGCAACTCAACGGCAGCCAGAGCTTACCGTTAATAAATGAAAATTCTAATTTTAGTTTAATCAGTAACATTTTCAGTTACCTGCCCGACAGTTATCAAGGCCAGGTCTCCATGTACAGTCAGTATCAACGCTCCGATAAATTAACCTTGGCTGCGCGTGGATGCTTTTCTAACCAGCTATTCATCCAACCGATAAACTCAGCCAGCAGTAGATCCTGCTCGGCACCTTCTCGCACTACCATCCAGTAGCCCGGCATCAGTGCGGGATTCAGATCACTGATCGGCCAATCCCCCAGCGGAGCAATCAGGCGCCCCTCGCGACACTCTTTGCGAGCTTGATCGAGCGATATCAGCGCTACCCCTAGCCCCTTAACGGTAGCTTCGACTTGACCGGCCTGGCTCTCCAGCGGCAATACCTGTCGCTCAACCACGCTATCCACTCCCAGGGTATTTAATACCTTGCGCCACAGGTCTACCGATAGCTCGGTGCACAACAGACGATGCTGCGCCAGATGCTCGGGTTTTGTCAGTGGCTTGGGGCCTGTTAGCAAGGAGGGTGCACACACCAAGAGTTTGTCATCGGTCAGGAGCAGCTGTTTGCGGCTGAACGGCCACTGACCAAAGCCCCATTGAATCGCCAGGTCCAACCGCTGTGACGTAAAGTCGGGAAAGCGCATGGAGGTAGTAACAACCACATCGATTTCAGGGTGCAGCTGTTCAAATTCCGCTATTTGGGGTAACAGGCAATGCACCCCAAACCAGGGAGAGGCACTGATTCTCAGCTGGCGTCGCTGTTGCCGCTGTTGTACGTCCTGAATACCATGTTCAATAAGACGGATACCGCGCTGTACATAATCCAGTAGCTGCTCTCCAGTCGCAGTCAGGACAATCCCAGCCGGCAGTCGCTGGAACAGTTGCAACTCAAGCTGCTCTTCAAGGGTACGGATCTGCAGGCTCACCGCCTGTGGAGTGACACAGAGTTCATCCGCGGCCTTCTTAAAACTGCCACATCGGGCCGCGACGGCAAAGATATTCAGGCTGCGCAAAGGGGGGATTCGACCAGTCATGCAGGTGCCTCAGTAACTCTTACTATTCTCGCGACAATTTTTCGCAACAAGTTTTGCAACAAATTTTGCAACAATGCCCACACCATTTTTCAACAATGAGGATGCATGCACTTGCGACGCAGTCAGGTCTCCGCTACGACAAAAGCAACGATATAGGCTTGTTCATCGCTGTAGGAAAGATGAACACTGCTTATAGCCAACTCTTCAGCGCGTTGTTTGGCCCCGCCAGAGAGCAAAAAGGTGGGCTTTCCCCAGTGATCATGGGTGATCTCTAAATGCTGCCAGCTAATCCCCCGGCCAATGCCCGTACCCAGCGCTTTTACTGCAGCTTCCTTGGCAGCAAAGCGCTTAGCCAAAAAGCGGGCGGGCTGGCTTGAACTATTAAACTGCTCCAGTTCGTTCGGCGTCAGGATACGCTTGGCAAGGCCCGGGGTTCGCTCCAGCGCCTTGACCATACGTTCGATCTCAAGAAGATCGGTCCCGATACCAAAAATCATCGTTTCAAGGCATCTCTTAATGGCTGCACCCGGGCCTGGGTTTCCATCATCAGGCGACGCATCTCGGCAACCGCCTCTTTCAAGCCCACAAACACCGCGCGGGCAATGATTCCGTGACCAATGTTGAGCTCGTTCAACTCGGGTATCTCAGCAATCTGCTCAACATTATGATAATGAAGACCGTGTCCGGCGTTGACAATAAGCCCCTGTTTGTATGCATAACTGGATGCTTCACGAATACGCTGTAACTCTGCTTGCTGCTCTGCTGCGCTCTCTGCATCAGCATATGCACCAGTATGCAACTCAATAACCGGAGCTCCACACCGAATCGTCGCATCAATTTGTGCCGGATCAGGATCAATAAACAGGGACGCTTCAACACCGGCAGCTGCCAGTCGATCGCAGGCAGCTTTAATCTTTGCTTCCTGGCCGACGACATCCAAGCCACCTTCGGTGGTCAACTCTTCGCGCTTTTCCGGCACCAGACAGGCATGCCCTGGTTTGACCTTCTCGGCAATGGCGACCATTTCATCGGTAACCGCCATTTCAAAATTCATTCGGGTCTGCAGGGTTTCTGCCAGCAGATAGATATCCCGATCCTGAATATGGCGACGATCTTCACGCAGGTGTACAGTAATGCCATCAGCACCAGCCTCTTCAGCCAGAGCAGCTGCCTGTACAGGATCCGGATAGCGGGTCCCGCGGGCCTGGCGCAGTGTTGCGATGTGATCGATATTGACACCCAGTAACAAACGGCTTGGTTCTACCACGGCTAACCTCTTAAAAAATAATCTATAAACAGTTTCCCAGGAGCCTGTCGGATTTAACACTAATCTACTGCGGAAAAGTCCCTCTTGTAGGAGAGAGGGGTCATATTTTCCGATCTTTGGCGTTAAATAGCTGGCTATGCCCAAAGCACTTCGCGGGGCAGGCCCTTCGCCACAAAAGATCGAAAAATCTGCCTCAAATAGCCTTCCCCTCGCTACGATCGGCCAAGCCCGACAGGCTCCTAGAGTTTACTAAAAAGTGTGCTCTGACTATATATTTTAAACTGCGCCTTCGCTTCAGAACCGGTATCGGCAAATAATTCAGGGAGCGTTGTTGCTTAGCTCGACTTGCCACCAGTCTCAGGACTGAGTTTATCCCTAGGCTCAGGGCTGTATTTATCTCTAGGCTCAAGGCTGTATTTATCCCTCGGCTCAGGGCTGTTTTTATCCCTAGGCTCAGGGCTGTATTTCTGAAACAGCTCACGGCTGCGCAGTGTGTGATGCCCTAACAATGATTCAATCGCGATACGCATCAAGCGCTTAGCGGCACGTTTAGTGTCTGGCCGGGCATAATCTTCAATAGCAATCGCCTGGAGTTGCTCACCACTAAAACATCTTTCAGGACGCCCAGCATTCCCGGCCACAACCCTAAAGCCGCTCTCTGGTGAGTATTGATAAAGCTGCCCCGCGATACAGTGCTGGAAATCAAAGTCGTAACCCAGCTGTTTCAGCAGGTGTCGCTCAAACACCCGCAACGCCACTTCAATATCATTACCGGATAACAGCTCATTCAACACATACTGATAATATACGTACAGCCGGGGATAAGGGTCGAAAGGTTGCAGCAGCCGTTGTAACATCTCATTGACGTAGAGTCCGCACATCAACCCGGAGCCCGTTAAAAAAAAAGGGGCCGATACCGGCTCAGCCTGAATCAGGGTTTTCAGTTCATGGCGTCCACGCCAACCCACTTGCAGTGGAGTAAAAGGCTGTAAGGCCGCACGAAAGCGCGAGCGAGGGCTACGAGCGCCCTTCACTACAGCACTGATTTTTCCCTGTTCGAGGGTAAATAGATCGACCAGTAAACTGGTATCGCGATAGGGACGACTATGCAGGACATAGGCCGCCTGTGCATCAACCTGAAAGCTCATCGACGCAGATTGACCTCAGAGTTCGAGGTCATTATACCCCAGGCTCCGCAGGGCGCGTTGGTCGTCCGACCAGTTGCTGCGCACCTTGACCCACAGGTTGAGCATTACTTTTGAATCGAACATACGCTCCATATCGACCCGGGCGTCACGGCCAATGCCTTTGATCTTGGCACCTTTATCACCGATGATGATACGCTTCTGCCCTTCACGCTCCACCAGGATCAGAGCACTGATCACCAGGATACCGCGTTCATTACGACTAAACTCCTCGATCTCAACCGTGGTGCCATAAGGGATCTCATCACCGAGATTACGCATTAACTTTTCACGCACCAGCTCTGCCGCCAGAAAACGGGAGCTGCGATCGGTAATCTGATCTTCCGGGTAAAAGTGCATACTCTTGGGCAGTTGCTCATTGATCAGCGCTTCCATACGATCAACATTAGAGCCCTTCTTAGCAGAGATGGGAATGATCTCAAAGAAATCCATCTTCTCCGACAATTCTGCCAGATGGGGCAGCAGGGATTCTTTATCGTCCAGCTGGTCCACTTTGTTAACCGCCAGAATCACCGGACACTTAACCCCCTGAACCTTTTCGAAGACGATTTGGTCTTCTTCTGTCCAGGCGGTGCGGTCGACGATAAAGATAACCATATCGACATCCCGCAAAGCAGAACTCGCCGCTTTATTCATATAGCGGTTAATTGCCTTATCCTGATCCTTATGCAGACCCGGTGTATCAACATAGATCGCCTGCAAATCACCTTCGGTTTTAATACCCAAAATCTGATGACGAGTGGTCTGTGGCTTACGCGAGGTAATACTCAGCTTTTGACCAAGAATCTCATTCAGTAGCGTTGACTTACCCACATTGGGGCGGCCAACAATGGCAATATAACCACAACGTTGATTATCATTGGGCTCGTCCAACAGATAATTCAAATCACGACTCACACTGAACCTACCTTGAGCGCTAACAGCGCCTGTTTTGCGGCTTCCTGCTCTGCTTGACGACGACTGCCACCCACACCTTCGGTTGCTTGTTGTAGCAGGTTCACATTACAGCGAATATGAAATGTCTGTTTATGCGCCTCCCCCTCTACTGAGATTAGCTCATATTCAGGCAGAGGCGCGCGACGGGACTGCAAAAACTCCTGCAAACGGGTTTTGGAATCCTTCTTGGTATCCTGCAAACTGGTTTGATCCAGGCGGGTCTGATACCAGGCGAGTACATAGCCGCGACAGGTATCCATCTCACTGTCCAGATAAATTGCACCAATAATCGCTTCCACTGCATCAGCCAGAATTGAACCTCGACGGTAGCCGCCACTCTTCAACTCTCCTGAACCAAGTTTCAGGTAATCTCCCAGCTTCATCTCCCGGGCAAGTTCTGCCAGGGTTTCACCTTTAACAAGCTGGGCTCGCAAACGGCTAAGCTGCCCTTCCTGGGCTTCAGGAAAACGTGCATATAATGCTTCGGCAATTATAAAGTTGAGAATCGAATCGCCCAGAAACTCAAGACGTTCGTTGTTCTTCTTGCCATGACTGCGATGAGTAACCGCCAGTTCAGCCAGGCTCTCATCATCAAATTTGTAGCCCAGCTTACGGGCCAATTCTGTCGCAGGTTTGATTATCAACGGGATATCACTTCAAATTGCTCATCAAACTTAATCAGAGCATCAACATTAGAAAACATAGGAACCTGAACGTCATAATTCAACGTGATGGTGATAATACCCTCATCACGTTCAATCGTCAGCGCATTCTTATTCGGTAAGCGTACCTGATTAATCCGAAAGCGCTTATTCAACAGCATCTTAACTTCGGCTGCAGGCAGAGATGCCTCATCGGGTCTTTCAGCCAGTTCAGTTACAACTGACTTGAGCAGATAATGATCCCAATAGGCAGGATACAGCTTAAAACCAACCGTAAAGAAAATACCAGCCACGATCAGCACAATCATTGTCGAAAAAAATGAAGCGCCAACCTGCGTTTTGCGCAGTGTCATAGATTGTTCCCCGCTTATTACTTGATGGTTCTGGCAGCGCCAAAATCAGGCAGCGAGAAAAAATCCTGCCAGTGCATCCAGACGGCGAAGGCTCGCCCAACCAGAAGCTCATCCGGTACATATCCCCAGAACCGACTGTCGTTACTATTATCACGATTATCGCCCATAACGAAGTAATTACCTTGCGGAACTACCCATTCTGCAGATATACGAGCGAAGCCTACGTCCTTATAGAGTTGGTGGCTCACATCACCCAGCTGTTCTTCCAGCAGCATTACCCGCGGTTTCTGTGGTGGCAGTTGCGCCAGCAGCGTTTGTGGTTGAGCTTCGCCATTAACATAGATCGTTTTATCCTGATAACGGATACGATCACCTGGCAGTCCAACCACCCGCTTTATATAATTTACGCTTGGGTCTTTAGGGTATTTAAACACCACTACATCGCCGCGCTGCGGGTCATTCATCGAAATAACCTTGGTACCCATAACCGGCAAACGAAAACCATAGTGCCATTTGTTTACCAGAATAAAGTCACCCACTTTCAGGGTTGGCTTCATCGATCCGGATGGAATCTGAAACGGTTCAACAACAAACGAGCGCAGAATCAGCACCACTAATAACACCGGAAACAGCGAACGACAGAGATCGATCAGACTGTTTTCACTGGAGAGTTTTTCCAGCACGCTATCCGGTAGAGTATCAGCAGCCTGGGCTTGTGCTGTCGAGATCCGTTCACGGCGAGCACCGGCCAGCGCCATGCGATCATACACCCAGCCCAGAGCGGTAATAAACGTCAGTACAACAAGTACCAGAGCGAAATCAAAATCCATATTCAGTCCTAGCCATCTACTTTCAATACCGCCAGGAACGCATCCTGAGGGATTTCAACACGTCCAACCTGCTTCATCCGCTTCTTACCTTCTTTTTGCTTCTGAAGCAGCTTCTTCTTACGACTAACATCACCACCGTAACACTTGGCGGTAACGTTCTTACGCAAAGCCTTTACCGAGGTTCGGGCGATGATCTTACCGCCGATTGCAGCCTGAATAGCAACATCGAACATCTGCCGTGGAATCAGCTCTTTCATCTTTTCACACAGTAGACGGCCCCGGTATTGAGCATTATCCCGGTGCAGAATAACCGCCAGGGCATCGACTTTCTCGCCGTTGATCAGAATATCCAGGCGCACCAGCTGAGCGGGCTCAAAGCGTACAAAATTATACTCCAGAGAAGCATAACCACGGCTCACCGATTTCAGACGGTCAAAAAAGTCCAGCACCACTTCGGCCATTGGCAACTCGTAGGAAACCTGAACCTGATTACCCACAAAGTTCATTGCCTTCTGGACACCACGCTTATCAACACAGAGGCCGATCACCTGCCCCAAATACTCTTGCGGCACCAGGATATTAGCTTCAACGATCGGCTCACGCATCTCCTTAACCGAAGCGGGGTCCGGTAGCTTAGACGGGCTATCGATCTGAACTACGTCACCTTTTTGGAGCTCCAGCTCATACACAACGGTCGGAGCAGTCGTCACCAAATCAAGATCATATTCTCGCTCCAGGCGCTCCTGGATGATCTCCATATGCAGCATGCCAAGGAAACCACAGCGGAAACCAAATCCCAGTGCATCGGATGATTCCGGTTCGAAGAACAGTGAGGCATCATTCAGCGTCAGCTTATCCAACGCTTCGCGGAAATCTTCATAATCATCTGAACTTGTAGGGAATAAACCGGCATATACTTGTGGCTGTACTTTCTGGAAGCCGGGCAGGCTCGCCACATCCGGTGTTTTAGCATGCGTAATGGTGTCACCTACCGGCGCACCATGGATATCTTTAATACCGGCAACAACATAACCCACTTCACCGGCTTTAAGTTCACTGGCTTCCTTACGCTTGGGCGTAAAGATACCCACAGAATCAATATTCTGTTGTTGGCCGGTAGATTTAATAATTATCCTGTCTTTCTTGCGTAGCGTACCTTCTTTGACACGCACCAAAGAAACAACACCAAGGTAGTTATCAAACCATGAATCGATAATAAGCGCCTGAAGCGGAGCATCAACATCACCTTCAGGAGCAGGAATTTCGTTCACCAGATGCTCAAGTACATCGTCGATACCCAAGCCGCTCTTGGCACTACAAGGCACCGCATCAGAGGCGTCGATGCCAATAACTTCTTCAATCTCGACACGCACGCGCTCAGGTTCAGCCTGGGGCAGATCCATTTTGTTAAGTATGGGGACTACTTCAAGCCCCTGCTCGAGTGCGGTATAGCAGTTGGCTACAGATTGCGCTTCTACTCCTTGAGCTGCATCGACTACCAGCAATGCTCCCTCACAGGCGGCCAGGGAACGGGACACTTCATAGCTGAAGTCGACATGCCCTGGAGTATCGATAAAGTTAAGCAGGTATGTTTTGCCATCTTTGGCCGTATAGTTCAGAGTTACACTCTGTGCTTTTATGGTGATACCACGCTCGCGCTCCAGATCCATAGAGTCAAGAACCTGGGATGCCATCTCACGCTCAGACAAACCTCCGCAGGTCTGTATAAAGCGATCAGCCAGGGTCGACTTGCCATGGTCAATATGGGCAATTATCGAAAAATTACGAATATGTTCGAGCTTACTCACCGTGCATTCACCAGAATAAAATATTGAGCGCGCTATAATTAACAGCAAGCGCAAATTAGAAGCGGCCAAGTGTACCGTATTTAGGCATCTACGGCCATCGCATCGACTTCATATAGAAACAAAAAAAGGGGCTTTCGCCCCCTTGGTAAAGTCTGTATCTAACGTAATTTCAATGGGATAAAGAGCGGACTACCGCGACGCACGATACGCAGAGGGACAGCGCGATCAGCCGGCAATTCGGCGATAACATCGCTAAACTGCCCGACAGACTCAATAGCCACGCCATTTAACATGGTAATCACATCACCAACAATAAGTCCGGCCTCTGCACCTGCACCGGACTCGACACGCTTCACAACTACACCCGATGTCACATTCCAGCGTTTCTTGAGTTGCTCATCTAACGCACTAGTCTGAATATTGAGACGATTAGCCTTAGGCTCTACCGTTTTCTTAGTTGATTTGCGCGCCATCACTTCATCAGGTAACAGTCCAATAGTCACTGCAATATTTTTACGTTTACCGTTACGCACAACACCAACTTCCGCATCTGTTTCAGGCTTAACCCTGCCCACATGGTGAGGTAGATCTCCTGAGCGGTTAATAGCATTGCCGTTGAATCGGTAAATCACATCGCCCTCTTTAATGCCGGCTTCCTCCGCAGGGCTATCCGGCAATACTTTTGCAACCAGGGCACCTTCGGGTTTATCCAGCCCAAAGGATTCAGCCAGATCACGGCTCACTTCCTGAATAATAACGCCCAACCAGCCACGATTTACTTGCCCGCTCTCTTTTAACTGCTCAGCCACTTCCATTGCAACATTCATCGGGATAGCAAACGAGAGTCCCATAAAACCACCCGAACGGGTATAGATCTGTGAATTGATACCTATCACTTCACCATCCAGATTGAACAACGGCCCCCCGGAATTGCCGGGATTAATCGCCACATCCGTTTGAATAAAAGGCACATAGGTTCCATTCGCCAGGCTGCGATCAGTTGCACTGATGATACCCGCCGTCACTGAGTATTCGAAGCCAAAGGGTGAGCCAATAGCCAGGACCCATTCACCCGCTTCAGCCTTATCAGAGTTGCCGATTTTAACAACCGGTAGCTCCGAAGCTTCGATCTTTAACAAAGCGACATCCGCTCGCTTGTCCGATCCAATGACTTTCGCTTCAATCTGGCGACGATCATTGAGGCGAACAATCACCTTTTCTGCACCATCAACCACATGGTGATTGGTAAGAACATAACCATCTTCCGAGATGATGAAACCGGATCCCAAAGATTGGGGAGAAGGTCGACGCGGGGCATTCCCATCCTCGGGAGGCAAGCGGAAGAAGTGCTTGAAGATGTCGGGCATCTGCTCGATATCAGGCCCTTCAAATTGAGGAAAATCACTGGTTCGACTATGAGCCTGCTGTACAGTACTTATATTTACTACTGCGGGAGAAGCCTGTTTAACCAGATCCCGAAACTCAGGTAACTCTGCATTGGCAGGTGCTACAATCAGCCAGCAAAAAATAAAACCCAGCGTAGCCTGTATTAGCTTCATAGATTATCCCTGTACGTACTAGTGTGTTACTTTCAAATGACTCGTAATAATACTGGTTTGTAGTTACAGGAACGCCCCATTATCTTGGATAGATACCGTGAACACATAAAACCTGTACACAAACCAACGGCAGCAAAAAGAATGACCATAGGTTCGGCCAGCGCCTGTTGCTGAGCAATAAGAGCAAACAGGAACATAACAATCAAAGGCACCAGGTAAACAACCAACGATGCGGTAAGAAAAGAACGCTCCCCCACACCCAGCACTACCTGATCATCCAAATCGACAGCTAGATACGCAGGATTATCCACCCGCATCCGCAAACGTTTTCCATCACCTACTTTAGCCAGTAAGCTCTGACCACAACCTTTTTGAGCGCTGCAGGTTGAACAAGCGCTCTGCTTGATTGTCTCAACCCAGACAGCCTCTTCATTGACCTCAACTACTCGGCCTGTTTCTTCAATCATATTCAGTTCAGTTTGTTGTTATGGAGCTGGCGATTCGATCGGCAACCATCAGTGGCACATCACCAACAACAGTTATGAAACGATCATTGACTCGCTTCCCCACCGCGACTATATCACCGGCACGGGTTACGCCTTCGGGAACTATTTGATTAGCAACCGGCTCAACACAAACCGTGAAAGAGTTCTTACCATTAGTGAACACTGTCAGGTCAGCACCGGGTGTCACCGCATTACGCAGAGGTCGGTAACCATCAGGCAACCAGCCTAAGCGAGCACTTGTCGACTCACGGCTCAGTAGTGTTTGATGCTGTTGGATATACTGATTCAACCCCTTGTTAAGACGAATAATATCCGCTTCACCTTGCGGAGAGGTCAGTATCGGACTGCTGCCAAACTGGGCCCGCATAAAGTTTTGGGACGGCGTTACTGCAGGAACCAGAGTGCTTGATACCTGTGCGGTAGTCGCTGGAACAACATCTGTCTGTCCAACGCCCACGTTCTGAGCCCCCAGAATCACCATTGCAGTCACTGAAGCAGCGACCGCCATACTGGCGAAGGGCTTGAGAAAATAATTTTTCACCGCCGAGGTTTTTGATTCAGGCTGTGTATCGAGATGAAGAGGCGCTTCATTATCAAGTGCAGCCATCACCCGACTACTGATATCCGCCTGGTTGCCCAGATCTTCCTGCTTCAATGCAGAACGTGTTATATGGTAGCGTCGCCAGCAGTGTCCAAGCTCGGCGTCCTCGGCCACACGATCCAGCATTCTTCGCAACTCAAAGTCACTGCTTTCATTATCCATCAAAGCAGAGAGCGTTTCTTTGGGTTGTTCACTCATCGACCGACTCCTCACACTCAACTATCGTTTTATAGAACAGCATCACTTAACTTAGCAATGGAGCAATCTCATTATCGATTGCCTCCCGAGCCCTGAATATACGAGACCTAACTGTTCCCACCGGGCAGTTCATTATGTTCGCTATATCTTCATAGCTGAGACCTTCAAATTCACGTAACGATAAAGCAGCACGCAGATCTTCAGGCAATTTATCCATCGCATTACGAACCACCCGTGACAGCTCATCGCGATAGAGGTTATTTTCAGGATTCTCGATATCCTTAAGGCCCCTATCTCCTTCCAGATGATGAGCATCATCAACATCTATATCCATATCAGGTGGCCGGCGCCCCTTGGCAACCAGATGATTCTTAGCTGTGTTTATTGCAATACGGTACAGCCATGTATAAAACGCGCTATCACCCCGAAACTTGGGAAGTGCGCGATATGCTTTGATAAATGCCTCTTGCGATACATCCATCGCTTCATGATGGTCGTACACATAACGACCAATCAGACCAATAATCTTGTGCTGATATTTTTTTACCAGCAGATCAAAGGCGGTCTTATCACCAGCTTGTACACGCTTGACAAGCTTCTGATCAATCGATGCTTGGCTTTCGCTAGACATTCTCTTCCTTAATTTTGTGCAATCAATATTGCTATAACTGTCCTATACAGTTTAGTGGAAGTATGAATGTCACCCCCTGCTTATTGCAACCCTGCAATTGTTAGGGCGCTAAGTTAATAGGTATGAGCATTGATCAGGCCGTAAGTTCCACAGGGAAAAAATATTTTTAATTATTGCTTAACCGGGCTGGTTCAAAAGCACTGTTCGGGCAATAATTGGACTTTGAGATAATACAGCAACAGATGGAACCCCTGATGGGCAAAGAACTTCAATACGATGTCTTAATAATTGGCAGTGGTGCATCAGGTCTGGGACTAGCGCTCCAGCTACCAGAATCCACCCGTGTTGCCGTATTGAGCAAAGCTGACCTCACCAGTGGTTCTACCTACCAGGCACAAGGTGGCATCGCTGCCGTACTTGATAGTGCCGATACTGCGCAATCGCATATACAAGACACCATCACCGCAGGCGCTCATCTAAGCCGCCCGGAAGCAGTCGCGTTTACTGTAGAACATGGCAAACAGAGTATCGACTGGCTCATTGAGCAGGGTGTTGCTTTCACCCAGGAAGGTGACGAATATCACCTCACTAAAGAAGGTGGACACAGCCACCGCCGTATTATTCATTCCGCCGATGCAACGGGACAGGCGATACAGCAGACATTGATAAAGCGGGCGGTAGAAAGCGATAATATCGACCTGTTTGAAGAATGCATCGCCGTTGACCTTATTACACGACACAAACTCAACCTGGCGGATAACTGCTGCATCGGCGCATATGTCCTGAATAATCAAACAGGGCATGTCGATGTATTCAAAGCAGGTGCTGTAGTACTAGGCACCGGCGGCGTCAGCAAGGCTTACCTGTATACCAGCAATCCCGACGGTGCATCCGGTGATGGCATAGCAATGGCCTGGCGAGCAGGCTGCCGGGTCGGCAACCTGGAATTCAATCAATTCCACCCGACCTGCCTGTATCACCCACAAGCCAAGTCTTTCCTAATTACTGAAGCGGTTCGTGGTGAAGGCGGCAAATTGCTACTTCCTGATGGCGAACAGTTTATGGACCGTTTCGATTCCAGAGGCGAGCTTGCGCCACGGGATATTGTTGCCCGTGCTATTGACCATGAGATGAAGCGCCTGGGCTGTGACTGCGTATTCCTGGATATATCTCATAAACCGGAATCCTTTGTTAAACAACACTTCCCAACGATCTATGAGCGCTGCCTGGGATATGGTATCGATATTACAAAGGAACCTATTCCGGTAGTCCCAGCCGCGCATTACACTTGTGGCGGCATCATGATAAATCAACATGGGATGACCGACGTAAAAGGTCTCTATGCCATCGGCGAGACAGCCTTTACCGGTTTGCATGGCGCCAACCGCCTAGCCAGCAACTCCCTTCTCGAGTGTATTGTATATGCGTCATCAGCGGCCCTGCATATAAGCGAGAATTTACCAAAGCAGGTTGACCTGCCCAACATCCCTGCCTGGGATGAATCACAGGTCACAGATTCTGATGAAGACGTCGTAATAGCCCATAACTGGGATGAGCTGCGTCGTTTTATGTGGGACTACGTTGGGATTGTACGTACCAGCAAACGCTTACAACGAGCCAAGCACCGCGTTGACCTGCTGCAACAGGAAATAACTGAGTACTATAGCAACTACAAGGTAAGCCGTGACTTACTGGAATTGCGTAATCTGGCCGTGGTATCCGACCTGATAATCCGCTCTGCAATGCTGAGAAAGGAAAGTCGCGGTCTCCACTATACCCTCGACCACCCGAAAACATCGACCGTGCCGAGGGATACGATTCTGACCCCGGTTAACTACGAGTGGGAGTAAGCGTTACACCCACTGGCACAGCATAACGAGCCACAACTTTTAGACGACGAAACTGTTGTGGCTCAATACTATCGAAAGGCACAAAAATAGTCAGTGGATGATAGCGTCCCTTAACTTCTACTGAAAGTGCAATCAGGAAAGGCCATACCAGCGTTTGCTTCGTGCAGACAACCGGCAACCACTGCTCTCCCCCCAGACAAACAGTCAACGACTTGCGATCTGCGATCTGCTAACCAGCGTAATCCGGTAATAGAAAGAGGGTGTTTAAAGAGAAGGTAACGCGGCGCCCAATAGCACCACATCAGCAAAGATAGCAGAGAAAACACAAACTTACTGAATACTTCAAAGCCACTTAACCAGATAGCGAACAAAGCAGCTGTGTGCAGGGCTAACAAACACCCTAAAAGCATTCGTGACGGTCGAATTTCAACCTGCAGAGGGCTGAACACGATCCAGTATCATCCGCACCATCCGTTGAAAATCAGGATCAGTTGGAACTTCACGCTCCATCATCCAGACAAACAGGTCGGTATCTTCACAGGCCAGCAGCTTAACAAAACGGTCCTGATCTTCTTCAGGCAGATCACGAAACACTTCATCGACAAATGGAGTAAACAACACATCCAGTTCCAGCATGCCGCGACGGCTCTGCCATTTTAAACGGCGTACATCTTCTTCGGTATACATCTTCTACCTACTTATCTATCAGGAACATTAATCTTCACGGCTCTCTTGCCAGGCTCGTAAAACGAGCTAGGCAATATATAGAATAACGGCCATACCTAGCAAGCCAAATAATGCGGCAAATAAGCTACACAGCCACTGAGGCGAATAGGGCAACCCGATGCCTACCATAACATCTCCTGGCTACTTCAGGGATGATGAGTGTCATAGTAGTGGGGAAAATTTAACAGCGCAGTCTTAGTTAGTGGCTAGTGAATTATGTAAGAGCGGCGCCTCGCCGCGGTAGCTGCTTGCGCTTGCTGCATCGGCAGTAAACCTCATCGGCGCGGGGCGCGCCTCCTACAATAAAGCTTCGTCAACCTTAATCTCAATGCTAACCTATTCCATGTGGGAGCGGCGCCCTTGCCGCGATTGGTTTTTTAAGACCCCAGACAAGCTTTCTCGGCGCAGGGCGCGCCTCCCACAATAAAGCTTCGTCAGCCTTAATCTCAATACTAACCTCCGTCATGTGGGAGCGGCGCCCTCGCCGCGATTGGTTTTTTAAGACCCTCGAACAACCTCACTCGGCGCAGGGCGCACCTCCCACAATAAAGCTTCGCCAGTCTTAATCTTAATCTCAATGCTAACCTCCTCCATGTGGGAGCGGCGCCCTCGCCGCGATTGGTTTTTTAAGACCCTCGGACAACCTCTCTCGGCGCGGGGCGCGCCTCCCACAATAAAGCTTCGCCAGTCTTAATCTTAATCTTAATCTCAATGCTAGCCTCCTCCATGTGGGAGCGGCGCACTCGCCGCGATTGGTTTTTTTAAGGCCCCAGACAACCTCTCTCGGCGCGGGGCGCGCCTCCCACAATAAAGCTTCGCCAGCCTTAATCTCAATGCTAACCTATTCCATGTGGGAGCGGCGCCCTCGCCGCGATTAGTTTTTTAAGACCCTCGGACAAGCTCTCTCGGCGCGAGGCGCGCCTCCCACAATAAAGCTTTCCCAGTCTTAATCTCAATGCTAACCTCCGCCATGTGGGAGCGGCGTCCTCGCCGCGATTGGTTTTTCCAGGCCCCAGACAAGCTCTCTCGGCGCGAGACGCGCCTCCCACAATAAAGCTTCGCCAGCCTTAATCTCAGCGCTAACCCCTTCCCTGTGGGAGCGGCGCCCTCGCCGCGATTGGTTTTTTAAGGCCCCAGACAAGCTCTCTCGGCGCGGGGCGCGCCTCCTACAACGTTGCGTGTTGAAACGAAAAAACCCCGATCACAACGTGATCGGGGTTTTCTCTAAATAAGTGCTT
>JBALVQ010000029.1:25348-57225 GCA_036960915.1 Amphritea sp. | reverse complement strand
ATATCGCCATCATGGAGTCGGCGCAGATTATTCAGCATGGCAAGCCCGAAGAGATAGTCCTTAACCCAAGTACGCCCTATGTGGCTGACTTCGTTGCCCATACGAATCCGTTGAATGTGCTGCGTGGGCGCTCGCTGATGACCGATGTTAATCAACTGGAACAGCTGGAAGATATGTTGGTACTGAACCGCAACGACAACACCGCGATCAGCACCAACGGTAACGGTCAGGTTGTCTCCGCCAGCCGCCAGGGGCAGCCGCTGCCGCTGCATCACTGGCAGGAAGGGGACGATGTCGATCAGCTGCCAGAAGACGCTCTGGTGATGACTACACCGGATATATCCATGCGCCAGGCCATCGAGATTCGCTATCGCACTGGCCAGCCGGTATTGTTGAACGAAAGCGATAGTCTGGTCGGCATCTTGTTCGACAAGGATTTCTATCATGCGCTTTTAGGTAAGCATTTCACGGTGGATGCTGCTTAAAAGTAGCAACTCCCTCTAGCAAGAACTTTGATTTTGGTGGCCGTCATGTAAACCATGACGGCTGCCGATCTAACTTCCAGGTTTTGATGAGTGTGTGGACGGTCGATTTCCTCTGAGGTTGCTCGCATAAATCCTATGCAACTTACAAAAAAACTATAAAATAAGAACACGGAGTACTTTTACTGATGACTAGCATTCTTACCGTTGCCATTCTGGTGACACTGGTCACCTCGGCGTTTATTGTCGTACGGGCAGGAAATATTAACTGCAAAGGCGCGATGCCTTCTTCACTGTTTGCTTTTATCGCAATCCTGTTTACGTCAGGATTGGATGTGGGGCTGATTATGTTCCCGCTGACCGAGTTTCCGACTTACGCTGCCGAAGAGGCATATCAATTCACCAATCCGCTGGCGATAGAGTTCGGCTTCTGGGGCTTTCTGGTGTGGGGGTTTTATTTCCTGACCACGTTCTACTTCTGCGTTATCGAACCCAAGGTAAAGTTGTTTGAGATCCCTGCGATCAAGCTGGTGAATAACATTGTTATCATCGGCACCTGTGCCTTCACCGGCTTCCTGTTCCTGAGCTACCTGCCAAGTTACGTCGAAGGTATCTCAGATCCGGTACGCTTTGGCCTTGTCGCTGCAGTGGTGCTGATGGCGGTACTCTCCAGTACAGATGTCAGCTACGTCAAGATTCTAAGCGTAGGTTCTACCTGGTTGTTCTTTGGCTTGATTGCGCTGGTGATGTTCAACACCAGCGGTCTCGGCATTAGCGAGCTGTTTGGCACCATGGCGAATATCGGTGGCTACTTCACCAATATTGATCAATTCACTCGCCCGATCTCTGACTACCACGAGTTCTATCTGTTCTGGTGGTTTAGCTGGAGCATTATGATTGGTCAGTTTGTTGCTCGCTTTGTTGGCGGCCTTAAAACCTGGCAACTGTGCATGGCCCTGCTGGTTATCCCATCTATCCCTCTGGCGATCTGGTTCTCAGTTCTCTACTACAACTATGTTAATGCGATTGAAATGACTGAATTCCTGAAACTGGCTATGGTATTTGTTGGTATCGTGTTCGTAATTAACTCATTGGACTCCCTGATCCGTCTTTATACCCAGAATCTGGACCTCACACCTGAGCGGTTTGGTAAAGGTAAGTACATTCTGGGTAACTTTGTTGCTATGTATGGTCTGATCCTGGCGTACCAGTTCACTCCGTTCGATATTGCCTGGGTAGGCCTTATCGTAATTGGCCTCTATGCTGCCATTTACCTGCTGCTCTTACGTAGGCGCGCGCAGCTAAGCACGCAGACAGTCTGATCTAAGGAGTAAAGTTTGGTGCGGTTCCTTGGTGCGGTTCGTGCCTCTACCCAAAACGCTTCGCGGGGCATGCAAACCAGCACCCTACATGTTCGATAAAAATCGTAGGGTGCTGGTGAGTTTGCGAACCGCACCGATCCATATTGAATCCCACGGGAAAAACTACTGTTGATTTAAAACTAACAGGCGGCGCGATGCTGAGCCAGTACTTCGTCGGGTAGTTGCTGCTCCAGATAATCGGTAATCAGGCGTTGTGCCAGGTTGCCATCAATTCCGGAAGGCGTCAAAGCGCCTCGCAGCCAGATACCATCAATCAGTGCGGCGATGCCCTGGGCAACAAACACGGCACGTTCTGCGGGTAATACCCGCTTCAATTCGAGTATCAAGTGTGACAACAGACGTTTCTCGTTAACCCGTTGCAGGCGATATAGAGAAGGATCGTGCATGGCAAGCGACCAGAAGGCCAACCAGGTCTTAACTACTTTTGAGTCCAGCTGTCGGGGGTCGAAGTTACCACCCACGATAGCTTTTATTCGCCCTACAATATCATCTGCAGGAGTCATTTGCAGACGGCTTTTTACGCCTTCCGAGAGCTGTTGTAAGACAGAACGCATGGTGGCTTCCAATAAACCATTTTTACCACCGAAATAGTGGTTAATGATTGCCGGAGAAACCCCTGCATAGCTGCTGATCATCGCTACGCTGGCCTTGTGTAATCCCACCGAATTGATCGCTTCCATGGTGGCATTGATTAGCTGCGGTTTCCTGATTTCAGGCATTCCGACTTTAGGCATTTAGATATGTCTCTTTTATATCAACTATATGTTAGGAAAGTTGCACATCGTCGGGCAAACTGTCAAGCCGGATGTCGAGGATAGTAGTGATTATAGCGGCAATACGGCATATCGATCTGATTATGCCGGCCAGACAAGCAAAATCATGGGCACTGCCAATAGCACTATGAGAATCTCCAGGGGTAGTCCCATGCGCCAGTAATCACCAAATTCATAGCCGCCAGGACCCAGTACCAGGGTGTTGGACTGGTGGCCGATGGGGGTTAGAAATGCGCATGATGCGCCAACGGCCACTGCCATGAAAAAAGGATCCGGATTGACGCCCAGTCCCATTGCTATGCCATAGGCGAGTGGAGCCATAACGACAGCGGTTGCCGCATTATTGATAATATCGGATAGGAACATGGTAACGACTAATACCAGCCCGATTATGAGATAGAGTGGCAAGCCCTCGGTAAGGCTGAGTACCTGGGTTGCAAGTATCTGTGTTAGTCCCGTGGTCTGCAGTGCATTACCTACGGGAATCATCGCCGCTAAAAGAATAATAACTGGCCAGTCAATCGCATCGTACAGGTTACGAACCGGAAGAATATCCAGCAACAGATATACCATTACCGCCATGAGAAATACCACCGCAAGGGGCAGGACTTTAGCAACCCCCAGTGCTATCGCCAGCGCGAATACGGTCAGGGCTATGGCAACCTTCTTTGGCTGGCCAATATTCAAGTTACGCTCGGCCAGGGGGATCATGCCTAGCTGACTCAGCTGTTCCTCGACGTTATCGCTTGCTCCCTGGAGCAATAGAATATCACCGGCCTGAAAAGTTTGCCGGCGTAACCTGCGGCGTACCCGCTGTCCCTCGCGGGCTAAGCCTACCAGCGCCAGCGAACTACCACTGCGACGACGTAGAAAAGGGACATCACGTCCGTCCAGTAGTGAGCCTCGCTTAATAACCGCTTCAACCAGGGTAAGATCTCCCTGGGTTAGTTCTGCAAATTTTTTATCAGCACTGGTTATGAGTTCAAAATCATTTTTATCGAGTAGCGGTTGAATTTCAGAAGGATCAGCCTGCAATATGAGAATATCGCCCGCTTTTAACAGTTGCCCCTGTTTGAGGGATACCGTACGACCGTGGCGATGTGCCATGCCAATGACGTCAATTGAACTGTCATTCAAGCCTTCAATATCATCGATCGGGCAGTCCACCAGGCTGGAGCTTTCGCTAATAATAACCTCGGTGAGATAGTCATCTATTGCAAATAGCTGTTCCGGTGAGCTGCGTTTAAGCCGTGCAGCGGGAATTAATCGCCAGCCAATCAAGGTAATGAAAATAACCCCCACTAAAGCAATAGCGACGCCAACAGGGGAGAAATCAAACATATTGAAGGCTTCACCGCTTACTTCAGCGCGCATCATGGCGATAATGATATTGGGAGGCGTGCCGATGGCGGTAGTCATTCCGCCAAGAATACTGCCGAAGGCAAGTGGCATCAGTATCATTGCCGGTGAGCGGTTGTGTTTTGCACAGGTGGCTAGCGCAACGGGCAGCATCAGTGCTAACGCACCGACATTATTCATGAAAGCAGACACGACAGTGACAACCGCAGTGAGTACCAGGATGTGGCTAAAGGGATGTTCTGTGTAGGGCAGTATTTTCTGGGCAACCATATCGACCACTCCGGAACGTCTCAGTGCATCAGAAATTACCAGCACCGCCGCGACAGTAATAACCGCAGGGTGACCGAAGCCTGAAAAGGCATCATCTGCGGGTACCAGACCGGTTATTATGCACAGTCCCAAGGCGATCGCTGCAACGACATCATGCCGATATTTACCCCACACAAAGAGTATTAAGGTCAGCAGTAAGACGGCAGAGACCAGCGATTGCTCTAAATTCATTGTTGAAAATCCCTGTTCAGAAGCTAACTGTTTGTAACTAGGAAAAACTATACACTGAATCGATTATCCCCTTAAGCATACCCTTAATTGATAGCTGAAAATGGAACAGTGTTTTGTCTGATTGAGGTGCTCAATATATATTCGCTTTGCCGTGCTGGAGCGTAATGAAAAATAAAAGGTAAGTATTACACTGATTTATATCTATATTTACTGAGAATACTCGTTGACTACCGGATAAAGCTGTATATAATTCACAGCAGCTTGAAAGTACGTCCTATATTTATGCACACGATTTCGATGAGATGCCTACGTACCTCGTCCTGTTCTTCATAAGTAATAGCAGCACTTCCGGCCAAACTGCCTTAATTTTTAAGGCTTTAATTACTCTTGATTTAATAGGATATAATTATGTCTACTACTACTGGTACAGTTAAATGGTTCAACGAAACTAAAGGTTTTGGTTTCATCGAGCAGGAAAACGGTCCTGACGTATTTGCTCACTTCAGCGCTATCACTGGTTCTGGCTTCAAGACTCTGGTTGAAGGCCAGCGTGTTGAGTTCACAGTTACTCAGGGCCAGAAAGGTCCTCAGGCTGAGAACATCGTAGCTCTGTAATTTCAGACTGCTATCTGATTTACCGCTTCATGCAGTAAATCAGATTCACACTCAGTGAGTGTAGAAAGGGTGAAATCGAAAGGTTTTGCCCTTTTTTGTTGTCTACAATTTGTGTTTCTTTCCGTTTCAATTCTATTGACGTGCCCCACGTTTAAAACTGAACTGTAATTTCCTGCTTATCCTGTTTCTCCCCGAAATGAGTTTTCTCGTTACCGTTCAATGATCATAGTGTTACGTTTAGTGATCAGCTATCAGGTACATATCTACCAAACAAGCGGTAAAACAACGTAATCCAGAACGGCGATAGCAGCGTGGTATATACGATGACCATAATCAGAGCGGTGTAGGTAGCATCATCGAACACCCCTGATGTGCTCCCTAGATGGCTCAGAAAGCCGATCAGCGTTAGTTGTTATGTACAGGACGTACAAGTTGTCGCGGGCACATGGACGTGTAGGAGCGACAATAGAGGAATTTGCTAATATACAAGCTCCGCAGAATAAACGTGGACTGCGGGCCCATTTCGTGCGTCTTTATAAAAAATCCGTGCTAACAAGCTTGGCCCGATGATTATGCCCTCCACCAGCTCACCAATAATGCTTGGCGCACCTAACAGTGTCGCGATTTCTCCCATGATCCTGGCGGCGACCAAAATTACTAATAACTGTAGTAGGAACTCATGAGCTTCCATTGCGGTGCTCCGGAACATATAAACCTGAATATGACATCAGCCTAGCAAAACTGGTGCGCTTAATAATAGTGCGGCACAAGGATGTGCCGCCGCTGGCCAAGGCCAGCGCGAGCCCATGAAATACCAGGAGATTGACACATCTTCGCCAGTATTTTGTGGGCGACAATCAAATCGATCAGGACGATCTGTTTGATTGTCAGGTTAATAGAGACATGAACCCGGATTAATAGTTTGGAGGTGGATTCTTTACGCATCTTGATTCGTATCAAGGATCTATATGTGGTGTCCAAATTAATATGCATGCACAACATGTGGGCTTTTTGGATATTTGTTATCTATATGTTGTTGTTAGTAATACATCACTCTATATACATGAGGTTACATAGAATGTCCGCGACGCTGGAGCAGATCATTGAGCAACAAACACCGGATATTGTCCTTCAGGATGCATCCCTGGATATCTGGGATACCAAATACCGTTTGAAGTCAAAACAGGGAGAGGTACTGGACAACTCGATCGATGACTCTTTTATTCGAGTAGCAAAAGCGTTGGCAGAGGTTGAGGCCGATGAAAGCAACAAGAAGCGCTGGTATAAGAAATTTCTCTGGGCATTACGCCATGGCGCAGTACCTGCAGGTCGGGTGATCTCAAATGCCGGTGCTCAGCAGCATAAGCCGGCGACATCGACTATTAACTGTACGGTGTCCGGCACTATTTACGATTCTATGGACGATATCCTGGGCAAGAACCATGAAGCGGGCCTCACCTTGAAAGCGGGTTGCGGTATCGGTTATGAATTCTCGACCCTGCGTCCAAAAGATGCTTTTGTGTCCGGTGCTGGCGCCTATACCTCCGGTCCGCTGTCCTTTATGGATATCTTTGATCGGATGTGTTTTACGGTGTCCTCAGCTGGCGGTCGGCGTGGTGCACAGATGGCGACATTTGATGTCGGCCATCCGGATGTGCTGGAGTTTATAAAAGCTAAAAGGGAAGATGCGCGGTTGCGGCAGTTTAATCTGTCGTTGCTGATTACCGATCAGTTTATGGAAGCGGTTTCCGGTGATAAGGATTGGCCGCTGGCGTTTCCGCTGACTGAAAAAGAGCAGCAGCGCGATGCAATTGACCTGAATGATCCCAGCCAGGTTATCTGGCGAGATTGGCCAATCCACCAGGGTTATATTACCAATGACGCAGGGCTGGTTGCCTGCCGTATCAGTAAAACTGTCAGGGCACAGCACTTGTGGAATGTGATTATGAGTTCCACTTACGATTTCGCGGAGCCGGGTTTTATTCTTGTCGACAAGGTGAATGAGCAGAACAACAACTGGTTCTGTGAAACCATCCGTGCCACCAATCCCTGTGGCGAACAACCGCTGCCACCCTATGGCAGCTGCCTGTTGGGATCAATAAACCTCACCAAATTCGTACTGGATCCGTTTACCGACAATGCCCGGTTTGATTGGGATAGTTTCCGGGAGACAGTTACCATTTTTACCCGAATGCTGGATAACGTGGTTGAGATAAACGGCTTACCGCTGGAAGAGCAGCGCCATGAAATTAACCATAAGCGTCGCCACGGCATGGGGTACCTCGGATTGGGCTCCACCACCACAATGCTGAAAATGAAATACGGTGATGCGCAATCCGTTGCCTTCACCGAACAGGTCACCAGGGAGTTAGCCGTTACCGGCTGGCGTGCCGGACTTGAGCTTGCTAAAGAGAAAGGCCCCGCACCAATAATGGATGAACTGTTTAGCGTTAGCGGTGAGATGCTACGTAAGCGTCCGGAGATGCTTGATGATGGCTATAAGGTTGGTGACTCAGTGCCGGGCAGGGTATTACATGCGCGTTACAGTCGCTATATGCAGAAGATCGCCCAGGTTGAGCCGGAGCTTATCGAGCAGCTGGCTGAGCAGGGCTGTCGCTTTACCCACCACAGTTCGATTGCCCCCACAGGCACCATTGCATTGTCTATAGGCAATAATGCCAGTAATGGCATCGAACCGAGTTTTGCGCATCATTACGCCCGCAACATTATCCGTGAGGGGAAAAAGAGCAAAGAGAAAGTTGATGTATTTTCTTTTGAGTTGCTAGCCTACCGACAGCTGATTAACGCCAATGCAATGCCCGGCAGTGAACATTCGGCGCAGCAATTACCGGATTACTTTATCAGTGCCGATGATATCCACCCGCAACAGCATGTGGATGTACAAGCAGCCGCTCAAAAGTGGATCGATTCTTCAATCTCGAAAACAGCGAATGTACCTACCGATTTTCCCTACGATGAATTCAAGAATATCTACCTCTATGCCTACGAACAGGGGCTTAAAGGCTGCACGACCTTCCGTTTTAATCCTGAAGCCTTCCAGGGGGTGCTTGTCAAAGAGCAGGATCTCGAAAATACCACCTATCAGTTCACCCTTGCCGACGGCAGTTTGGTCGAGCTGAAAGGAAATGAGGAAGTTGAATATGATGGTGAGATGCATACCGCGGCGAATTTGTTTGATGCGTTAAAGGAAGGCTATTACGGCAAGTTTTGATACTCAGACAACCACAGCAGAACATAACGTAACAGAGTTAAGAATTACACCCTGACCAGAGGGCAATAAGATGTCAGTAACAGAACAGAAGAAAACAGCAACAATAAGCCAGACGATTGTTGGCTACAAGGTATTAACTCCAGATGAGACTCAAGCCGTCGTTGAACAGCCGATTGCCAGTCTTGAAACGGTACATGAAAACCTTAGCCGACCTGATTTTCTGATGGGGTCGACCTACAAGATAAAAACGCCCATGTCGGAGCACGCGCTCTACATCACCATAAATGATATCGTATTGAATCAGGGTACCGAGCACGAGCAACGCCATCCCTATGAGATCTTTATAAACTCCAAGAATATGGACCACTTCATGTGGGTGGTGGCGCTGACCCGGGTTATATCAGCGGTATTCCGTAAAGGCGGTGATGTTACCTTTCTTGCGGAAGAGCTTAAAGCAGTCTTCGACCCCAAAGGCGGCTACTTCAAGAAAGGCGGTAGGTTTATGCCTTCCCTGGTGGCTGAAATTGGTGAAGCGATCGAGAACCATCTGAAGATGATCGGACTACTTGAGGATGAAACCCTCGACCAGCATCAGCAACAGATTCTGGCGGAGAAAAGAGCAGAGTTTGAACGTCGCACAGCCCCCAAGAAGGAGACCCTTAGCAGTAGCGCTGTTAATGACGATAACGGTGGTTTCCCTGCGGATGCCCAGTTATGTGGCAAGTGTAATACCAAGGCGGCGATTCTGATGGACGGCTGTTTCACCTGCCTTAATTGTGGTGACAGCAAGTGTGGCTAGATTTGAAGCTTGTTACATAGGGGCAGGCTTATAAAGCAGGATCCCGTAACAGTTGCCTGATGGTTGTAAAGAAAGACTCTGTAGGTTGGCACCTATCAGGGTCTTTATTTTAGGTAGTGGCTGGCTCTCTACTGTCCGTACTGGATTCATTTCGGCTGAAATTGCCAAATATTAAAAGTCGTACTCAGAACAGTGCCAGATCTGCCCACGTTCATTTTCAATATTTGCCAGGCGGTGAGTAGCTTTGTTGTCATAAAGTGTTGAATTCGATGCTGAGTAGTCGGTTGCCAGGGTGTGATTGGTTTTCGGTTTGGCAGGCTGTGTCTGGGTTGTGCTTTGCAGGCTATTCATTGCTGTATTATCAATATCTGGTTAAATGTATGTTGAAATCAGTACAGGTTTTATTCTGCATCTAGAGTCCCAAAATACTAAGATATTTACCATTTAGTAATACTTATTGCCTGATAAGCGCTAGCGAGAATATCTCATAAAGGCGGTTGAAATAGAGCTGCAGGCCCGTCAATAAAATCGATAACCTCACTCCACCAGCTGGCTTTCGTGTTACTTGGCCAACTATTGTGATCCGCGCCACTGAATACCCATAATTGTATAGTTGTAGACAGGCTGTAATAGAATCTTGCGGACTGTTTTGCGGGATTAATTTCATCCTGTTCTGCAATCAGAACAGCTGAACGGAGCTGTTTAGGTAGCCGTTCGTGAATTGACGCCGTCAATGGTGACGGCGTCAAATCCAGTTTGCTCAAAGGCTAGTAGTGTGGACCTTGTCGATGATTATGAGGTTACAGAGTTTTGCTCCATCAGATTCGCAGGGTCCAGGGCGTCATGTTCTTCCGCCTCGGCTTGGGCTAACTCCAGCTCAGATGCCTTAGGGGAGAAGCGTCCGGTTGCCGCATAGATTAAGCCGAATATCGGCGATAGCCAGCATGCAAACGCCAGCGGAATATAGAGCAAGTTCTCGAAGTTTCCGTCGCCGATTCCCAATCCCAGGGCGGTAATAACAAAGGCACCACCAGCGTTCCAGGGTATTAGCGGCGAGATTAGAGTACCGCCTTCTTCCACAGCCCGTGAAAGGTTCAGCTTGGAGTATCCCATTTTCGTATAGGCCGGTGAAAACATTCTTCCAGGCAGTGCGATCGATAGGTAGGGATCGCCAGCGACCAGGTTTGTGGCCACCGCCGCGCCTGTTGCCGCTGCTTGCAGGCCAAAGAAACTGCGGGTGCGGTTGACTATCGCATCGATCAGGGCTTCCAGGCAACGGGTGCGCTCCAGTGCACCGCCAAAGGCCAGGGCGATCAGTACCAGCGTAATTACCCAAGTCATTGAGGTAATGCCGCCGCGGTTGAGTAGGCCATCGATTTCCGCTATGCCGGTGTCAATTTTGTACCCCGAGTGCATAAAGTTAAATATGTCGTGTACTGATATGTCCTGGATAACTACTGCCAGCAGCGCGCCCAGCACCGCGCCTGTAAACAGCGAAGGTATCGCTGGCATTTTCTTCAGGGCCAGGATAATAACCACTACCGGTGGTAATAAAAGCACCAGGGACAGGTTGAAATTATTCTCAATTCCACCAGTGATAGTCTGGATTTTTGAGAAATCAACATCATGCGATCCAATCAGGGTGTAACCGACTACCGTATAAATGATGAAGGCGATCAGCATTGCAGGTACAGTCGTGGGCAACATGTTGCGAATGTGGTCGAACAGGTTAACTCCAGTCACTGCTGGTGCCAGGTTGGTGGTATCAGATAGCGGTGAGATCTTGTCGCCGAAAAAGGCACCGGAAACCACGGCGCCGGCGGTCCAGTACATAGGGATATCAAATCCGGAACCGATGCCCATCAGGGCCAGGCCCACAGTGCCGGTGGTGCCCCAGGAGGTGCCCAGGGAAACCGATACTACGGCGCAAAGTACCATACTAGCGGCTAGGAAAATTTCCGGGCTCAGAATTTTTAGCCCATAGTAGATCAGCAGCGGTACAGTGCCGCTGGCAATCCAAATGCCAATGATCATGCCGACGGTCATCAGGATGGCGATGGATGGGAGTCCAACTCGCACTACGTGAAGCGCGCCGTCCTCGATGTCATCCCAACGATAACCTCTAAACCAGCCTATCAGTGCTGTAATGGCCAGGCCAGCGGCCAAGGGGATATGGGGGGTAAAATCCCCAAAATAGAAAAGTTGGACACCCAGGATAGCAAGCGTCAGTACTATTGGCAGTATTGCCATGGAGAGACTGGGTTTCGGAATTTTATTATACATATTCTGTCCCTGGTTCAGTTTCAGGCTTCGGACGCAGCGTCATAACATAGCGTTCTGCTATGATGGTGGCCCACCAAAGGGAAAATACTAAAACTTTTCGATACACCAGTGGTTAATGACCTGTAAAACTTTGTAAACGATTTGTATTTCAACATATACATAGATGAGCCATCTTTAAGCAGAAGCAGGTTTTTTTGTGTGTACTTTTTTTTTCTGATTAACCCGGTTTGCTGATGTGAACCCCATAAAATCCAGTAAGTTAATGCACCTACTTTAGATTTTGATAGCAACGGATAATCAGCCCGTCTAGATCTCAGGCCCTGTTACATTTAGGAGTTCTGTTAAATAGAGATTTCAAGCGCCTTCACGAAATATCCGGGTTAATGCTTATGAATGAAATGCTGGCAGGTTAAATGAAAATTCGAGGGAAGGGCGTTACATTGATAACCAATTGACACCATTCCCAGCTGATTGCCTTCAAGGGATACTGGGGATGCTTTATTTCGACAGTTCGGAGTCTGTTGGGGGATGTGCTGAGCGTCAGGGTTTAGAAGACTCACTAGTAATATAGGACGTGACTTCCTTCCACCAGCTGGATTTGGGATCGATTGGCCAGCCATTATGGTTGGCTCCCTTAAACAACCATAACTGTTTATTCGTGGTCAGGCTGTCATAGAATCTGGCCGATTGTTTCGATGGGATGATTTCATCCTGTTCTGCAACCAGGACAGCGACGCGGCCTGTATAATGTTTTAGGTTTGCGGTGTTGTTATATTGGTCTCGTGTCAGCCAGCGAGCCGGTAGATACCAGTAGAGAGTTTGGGCAAGCGCGGGCAGGGAGTCCCATGGAGTGATTAGTACAACAGCTGCGACAGTGACATTGCTGTCCTCAGTTGCTGCAGCGGCCACTGCAGCCCCCAGTGACTCACCCCAGAGTATAATCGGGCCGCCAAATTGCTGATGGGCAGCTTCTATAGTTCCACGGGCATCGGTCACCAGGGCTTCTTCTCCCAATGAGCCTGAGCGTCCTGCGTAGCCGGGATATTCAGCAAGGATTACACGATACCCGGATTCGATTAGAGGTTTAATGTAGAAGCGTCTGCCCCAGGCGTTTCCTGCATTACCATGGAATACAATGATTGTTCCCTTTGCCCGGCTCCGGGGGGATGCTAACAAGCCGCGGTATTCTCTGCCGCTGCCTGGCCAGTACTGCATGTTGTGTGCTGCAACCCGTTTTGGTGTTGGGCGGTATTGATCGGGCAGATACAGCAGCCGGGTTTGGCTTAGGTAGATCAACAGCATCAAGGCAATATAGACCACCGCGATAAGGGTGGTTAAACGTAGCACAAGTTCAAACAGCATTTTCATATTAAGGTAGATAGCACGGTAAATAGAGTACGGTAAATAGAGTACGGTGAATATTTCAGACTTAAGTAAGTCTGCTTGTATCAAGTTTAGCTGTGTTCCTGTCAATCTCAGAAAAGGCTGCTCAAGGAGAATAGATCGTAAGAGAAAGCCCTTTTGAACATTTTTATGAAGTCGCTAGGTAATCCACCCGGGAAAAGTTGGTGGCAGCTTTTAAGGCCAAATATTTCACTTGAAGTGTGGCAAACAGCCGAAAGTGCTAGATATATACCAGGCGATGCCTCACTATCGCTATCCTGAGTTCAGAGTCTCCTTAGCTGAGTACTAATTCTCGAAACAATGATGAATAACCCTGTAGGAATTTAAGAAAAATGGCGAAAGGTAAGAAATTCGATTACCGCGTAGTACAAGATGATACTTCATGGACAGCAGAAATTATCAGACAGATAACGTCTCGGGAAACTGTTGTGTCCAAGAGCCAGGGTGGATTTGCTTCCGAGTCTGAAGCACAAGCGTGGGGGGAAAGCGAGCTTAAGTCGTTTGTGCAGAACCTCAGTGAACGCAATAAACGTCGTGATAAGCAGCGTGAGTCAAAACAGAGACTCGAGCCTACTGCCGAGTCGGGCTTAGAGTCGAGCTCTGAATCAGAACCTGAGTCAGAATAATAGTTTCCGATTGAATAATTTGCCTCGGCAGGTTTGAGCGCCGGGGCGAAAGCCTCGCAATTATTGCCTTTATTCAATAACACTGATTTATATCCAGTAACACTGCTTCTGTATACCGGCTTCTCCAGCTGGGTTATTTTCTTGCTCTGCAATCATTAGTTATGCTGTTACTTCACCGTACCTGCTGCGGGTAAAGAAGAATGCTCATTCGCTACTGGTAACCGAATAGAAAATGCTTCAATATCAGCCTGATAGAGAACAGGCCTAATGATATTTATTGTCTGATAAAAAGTTCAGTATGCCAGTACTCAATATTGAAAATTATATAAGTCATAGGAGCGCTCAGTGATATTGGAAGTCGCAATCCTCAATGTTAGACCCGGGCAAGAAATTGAGTTTGAGGTTGCCTTTGGAAAGGCGCAGGAAATTATTGCCAGCATGCCCGGCTATGTTTCCCATCAGCTGCAGAAATGTATAGAAAATGCGAGTCGTTATCTTCTTCTGGTAAATTGGATATCTCTTGAAGATCATACTATCGGGTTTAGAGAATCTGAACAGTATCAAGAATGGCGTAACCTTCTACATCACTTCTACGAGCCATTCCCTGAAGTAGAGCACTACCGTTCGGTTTACAGCAATAGCTTATAACCTCGGTGCCGCTAATCTACGAATTGAACGTTACTCGTGTTCTAAGCGGGTTGGCGTTATGTAACGCTTTAGAGTGTAAAAGGAATGAACGTGAAGTTAAGAATTCATCAAATTGATGCATTTACAGACAGGGTTTTCGGCGGCAACTATGCTGCTGTAATTGTCATCGATGAATGGTTGCCTGATGAACTGATGCAATCAATTGCCACAGAAAATAATCTGTCTGAAACAGCCTTTGCCAAAAAAACTGATAACTGTGGTTGCGAGAATAGCTATGCGGTTCGCTGGTTTTCTCCTCTTACTGAGATTGCTTTTTGTGGCCATGCTACGCTCGCAACAGCCTATGTGCTGTTTAACCAGGATAGCACTATCAAGGAGCTAAATTTCTTTGCGCTAGCGGTTGGCGATCTCAAGGTCAGGTTGATGGACTCGGGTCTTATTGAAATGACTTTTCCACTACGTAAAGCAAGTGCTGTTGATGCGATTCCACAGGCGTTGCTGGCGGGCTTATCGATAGAGCCCGAGGAAGTATTGCTGAATGAGCAAGCCTACCTCGTTGTTTACCCTCGTGAAGAGGATGTGCAATCAGTACAGCCTAACCTCGAAGAATTGAAAAAGCTTGCACCGTACGATGTGGTAGTTACATCTGCATCAAGTGAATACGATTTTATATCCAGATATTTTTGGCCCGCAAACGGTACCGGCGAGGATCCTGTTACCGGTTCTATTCATGCCGGGCTTGCTCCATTGTGGGCTGAACGGTTAGGTAAATATTCACTGTCTGCATATCAGGCCTCTGCGCGTGGTGGCAGGTTGCATTGCCGTGTCTCTGACAATGACGTCGTCATCTCGGGAACAGCGGTACAGTATCTAGAAGGTTATATCGAGGTATGAGTAACCTGTTAGCAGGCATAACCTCACAGGCTATGCCTTCTGATTGACTCAGATTTTGTGATCCCTATTACAGGAAATCAGGCACATCCAGTGTCCTGCCATGATCGTTGCCGGTTACAGCCGCTACATAGGCTTTTGCCGTATCCGCTGCAGACACGCCATAGGTACCGTCCATTCCCATCATCTCCATGGTTTCCTTAACGAAGGCCGGGGCAACCACATTCAGGCGAAAACTCTCGATCTCAAGGGCAGCGGCAAGTGCGAAGCTTTCCAGTGCGCCATTGACCATACTGATAGATGCGCTGCCTGGCATTGGCTGGCGAGCCAGTATGCCCGAGGTGAGGGTGATCGAACCGCCTTTATTGATAAACTCACGTCCTACTCTTACCAGATTTACCTGGCCCATCAACTTGTTGTTCAGCGCCAGCTGATAATCGCTGTCCTGCAATACATTCAACGGAGCAAAGTTGGCGAGGCCGGCAGTAGAAATAACAGCATCGACTGAACCTGTTTTGTCGAACATGGCTTTGATGGATTCAGGGTTGCCCAGATCTACCTGAACATCACCGCCGTTGTAGTTTGCGCTAATTATCTGGTGATCTGATTGCAGTGCTTTAATAACTGCGCTGCCGATAGTGCCTGAGGCGCCGATTACCAAGATTTTCATTGTTTCTCTCCAGAACTGTTTTGATATTACTTTTTAGATATGAGTTGTTTGATAACACTTGCTTGATAAGACTTGTTTGATAAAAAGTGTTTTCAATATTGAAGGTATGGAAGCTATCTTAGATTTGTGCGCTAATATGAAAAACAGTAAAAAAATGAAAACATTATTCTTATTTGGAGAAATATGGATCTATTAAAATCCATTTATGTCTTTCGCCGTGTGGTAGACCTGAAAAGCTTCAGTGCCGCTGCGCGTGATATGAATATGGTTAACTCGGCTGTTAGTCGGCATGTCTCAGAGCTTGAAAGCAGGCTTAATTGTAAACTGCTGCAAAGGACGACCCGCTCGATGCACCTCACCGCCGAGGGGCATCATTATTTGCAACGCTTTGAGTCTATCGAGGCAAGTGTGGCAGAGCTGGATCAGGAGGTTGAGTTGCGCCAAAGTGTAATCGCCGGTCAGTTGCGTATCACGGTGCCGATGAATGCCAGTGGTCTGTATAATCTGCGACTACGTTTATCCAGTTTTTTGCAGCGTTATCCCGATGTAAAGCTTTCATGGTTGCTGGCCAATCGCTATATCAACCTGGTGGAGGAAGGCATTGATCTGGCAATCCGGGTGGGAGAGTTGCCGGATTCCAATCTGGTGGCCAGAGAGCTACTCAAAATGCCTGTGTACTTCGCTGCCAGCCCGGCGTACCTGCGGCGGGCGGGTACACCGCAGCGGCCGGAGGAATTGGTCGATCATCAGTGTATCGTTGACAGCAGTAATCGTCAGCCAGCCCGTTGGAGTTACAAAGGCGAGCGGGGCATTAAACATATAACGGTGCCTGTCGCCATGGATGTTAATAACGGCGAACTGGTTGCTGATTTTGCTGCGGATGGTTTCGGAATAGCTTGCTTGCCGGATTTTCTGTTAAACGAGTATCTGGATTCAGGACGATTAATTCGTATCTTACAGTCGTTTGCACTGGACCCGATACCCGTTTCGCTGGTGTATCCCGTGAACCGCATGATGAGCCCGGCACTACGTGCTTTGATAGATTTTCTACTGGAAGGGGAATAGCTGTCATACAATTCAAGTACACGAGCTACTGCCAAAAGGAGTTAACATGTTGCTGCAACGACTGATACTACCCGGTGTTTTTTTGCTCTTAAGTTTTCAGTTACAAGGATGTATAAGCACGCAAACACAGCCTCAATCTGAGGATAGGTTGCTGATTAAGTGTGAAGAGCCGCGCCCTGAGATCTGTACACTGCAATACACCCCTGTCTGTGGCCATAGTGACAAAGCAATCAAAACATACAGTAATGGCTGCAGCGCCTGTACGGATCGCACGGTGACTGGTTATTCCGAAGGCGCTTGTCTTTGAGTCTTTCACTAAGTTATTTGCGTGGCTTTGCTAACGTTTGCTAATTACTCGGCTATGGACGTATGAAGAAGTCTGCTGTGTCAGGATCTTACGCCCGGTATTAGCTAAAAAAGAGATCATGACTCAGACTTGATTCATGTCTTTTAAAAATAGCCTGATAAGAGGATCAACTGCTGCGGCGTCAGTGTATTTGATGATTGTGCTCTCAACACCTCTGCATTCGGCCCCCACTCATCTGATACGTGAGATCCCTTTGATCGGGTTGTCTGACCTTGCTATAGCCTCCTATGATAATTACGGCCCGGTAATTTACTTCAACCCGGAGCTTGCGCGGCAGCTCGGTCCCTGGCTAACTGAATTTTTTCGCGCCCACGAGCTTGGCCATCATAAGTTGGGGCATTTACAGCGTGAGCGGTTTGCCGCAACACCTTTTAACCGAGCTTGGTTACGACAGTCTTATGAGAGGGAAGCGGATTGCTATGCGGCACAGAAAATTTCACCCTATGCGGTGATGGCTGCTATTGAATATTTTGTCGCGACACAGGGGCCAACTCGACCTGACTGGCAGCATCCCACAGGCTATGAAAGGGTTGCTGTGATAAGGGATTGTGCCGGAGAGCCTTAACCCGAATATTATATAAAGGCGCTTGAAATAGTCCTGTAGCCCCAAAAATGATTGAAAATGCAGCTTATACTAGAAAGTTACACTCTGTTGTCGCTTCCGGACATCCATGTCCTCGCGACATACTGTACATCCAGTGCATAACAGAGTGCCGCTGATCGGTTTTCTAAAAAATCTGGCGTTGTATTTGACTCCATCTTTCTTGAGTCTTGGAGTAACCAGGACTTGGTGAAAGATCGTCGCTCTAGCACGTCCATGTGCACGCGCCATACTGTACATCCTGTACATAAAAGCCAACTGCTTAGCCAGATTTCCCAGAAACTCCAATCCCTTCACGAAATTTCCGGGTTAACCCGATCTACTCGCAAAATATCCGGGTTAGCGTTGATGGTGGTGTTTCTTTTTGCAGGTTAATTTTTCACGACTATGTGAATTGTATATCGTATGCTGTTCGAACTGTGTCGGTACTGAATTCCTCTTGCCACTACCGCCAGCTTCGAAAGTTCGTCTGACAACAAGGTTGTCGGTTGCTCGCAGTGTTCTGGCCATTTCACGTGCCAGGTTCATCATTAATAAGGCAAAATCCTCTGGCGCAAAGCTGTGGAGTTTATTGAAAAGGTTATTGCTGACCTCCAGAACCAGCGATTCCTCATTGGCAACAGCCGTCCCGACGCGGTTATGCAGTGCAACCATGCTCATGAAACCGATCTGTTCGCCAATTTTATAGTCACGGATAAAGGCATATTTACCCTTATGGCTTTTATAATAAGCAAATGATCCTTTTAGGATAACGAAAAAATTATCCCCGTGTTCGTCGATTTGGAAAAGTGTGTCATCAGCATCCAGTTGAATGATGCGTCCGTGTTTGAATAGCCAGGTGATAGTTGTTTCTGATATGGCTCCGAAGGTAGAAGCATCCTTAAAGTATTCCGCAGGATACTTATTGAATACTTCGGTTTCAGTTACCGATTTCATTGTCCTATTCCCCTCATGTCCTACTATCCAGCATAGAGTATCAGCGCATAACGGCAAGTAATTCAGGGGTGATTTTTCAGCATTTTTTTTGTTTGAGTCAGGTTTCCCTTTGCTGCTGTAAACAGGCGTTACTTTTTGTAGTTTTGCGGCTAGAGTATGGCCCCTCAATTTTTCTTCCAGGGTCGGATGATGTCTAACTCCCGTAGCTCGTTTATTCGTTTTGTTCCGTTCATGTTTGTGTTGCTGTGGAGTACCGGCTTTATCGGGGCTAAATATGCCTTGCCCTATATCGAACCGTTCTACCTGTTATTCATTCGTATGCTGCTTACATTGTTGGTATTTGCCGCTCTGTGTGTCATTTTCAAGGCGCAGTGGCCCAGCTTTAAACAGGGTAAGCATCAGATGGTAACAGGGTTACTGGTGCATGCCTGCTATCTGGGTGGCGTTTTTGCCGCGATTAAATGGCAGATGCCTGCGGGCATTACCGCTATTGTGGTCGGCTTGCAGCCTCTCTTAACCGCTTTGATGGGGTGGCAGTGGCTGGGAGAGAAATTGCGCTCTGTGCAGTGGCTCGGTTTGCTTCTGGGGCTGGTTGGAGTGGTAGTTATTTTGTTGAATGGTCAGCACAGCGGTAATTTTGAGTTACGGCCGGAGGCTGTTTTTGCCGCACTGCTTGCTTTGGTAGGCATTTCAGTAGGTACGCTATATCAGAAACGTTTTGGTGGCGGTGTTGATCTGCTTAGCGGCTCGGTCTACCAGTATCTAGCAACCGCCGTAGCCATGGGTGTGCTAGCGTTCGTATTTGAGGAACGCACAGTCGAGTGGAGCATGACGTTGCTGCTGTCCTTGGGTTGGCTGGTATTTGGCCTCTCTATCAGTGCCATTCTGCTGTTGATGTATATGATTCGCGAAGGAGAATCCGCCCGGGTAGCCAGTTATTTTTATCTGGTGCCGCCGGTAACTACGGTTGAAGTCTGGTTGCTGTTTGGTGAGAACCTTTCAATGGTACAGTCCGGGGCGATAGGTATTACTGTACTGGGAGTTTACCTGGTGTTGAGACGCGGCTAGCAGTCACGGGGGACGAGCTCGATAACAATGTAAAAATCCTATCTGAGCCAATGCCTGGCTTGAGTAGATTTGGAGGCAGGTGAAATGAAATTTGCACTGTTATGGTGCTCAGTTATGCGCAAAGGTGGTAACCTCTACGCTTGCAAGCCACTGTCAATTTTAGGTTGAGTTAATGAAAACTTGCTTAATATGGATGCCAGGCGGCTCTGTGATTGTCTGATTTTTTGTAATATAGCTATTGTGCTGCACGATCACTTTACACAGGCCATTACTTTACCAAGACAGCCCTTTACAAAAAATTGTTCCTTTGCAGGAATTAAAAATAAATAAGTGGTAGGTTATAACGGCATAAAAAATTGCTGGCTACTAGCCATATAATAAACTGTGAGCCCCCTATGACTGATAGAGAATACCGTACCGTTAAAGCTTCCCAAACCGTGCTTAAGGAATTAATGGTGCCATCCTATGCAAATTTTGGCGGCAAAGTGCACGGTGGTGTGATTCTGTCACTGATGGATAAGATTGCCTATACCTGCGCCGCATCCCATGTGAAGGGCTATTGTGTAACCGCGTCTGTTGATTCGGTGGACTTCATGAACCCTGTTGAAGTTGGTGATTTGCTCACTCTCTCAGCCTCAGTTAACTATGTGGGTAACTCATCCCTGGAAATCGGTATAAAAGTAATATCTGAAGACTTCCGTCTAGGTATTGTAAAGCATACCAATACGTCGTATTTCACCATGGTTGCGCTGGATGAAGAGAGCCGTAAACCGGTGCCGGTGCCAGGTCTGATTCTTGAAGATGAGCAGGAGATTAAGCGCTTTATTGAGGGTAAGATCCGTAAACAATTAAAGAGTGGACACCGACGCGAGATGGGCAAGATTAAAGCTGAACTGGATCTTATTAAAGAGATCAAGAATCTGGAAGATGAAAACTGTCGCCTCTATAAACTCTAACCCGGATATTTCGTGAAGGAATTGAGCCAGAAGTACTATTTCAGCGCCTTTATGAAATATTCGGGCTAATCCTGGCTAGGAATTGTCTGCAGATACGCAGGCAGTTCCATCTTGCTAAAGTGCTCCCGGGCGAGGCTCAACATGCTATCGGCTGCGGGACTCAGGGAGCGTCCTTTTCGGGTGATAATGCAGATCTCACGGTTTATCTCAGGCTGTTGTAAGGGTACAAAGCGCAGCTCCTTAAACGATTCCGTACTGGCAGCCAGGGCTGGCAGAATTGATATTCCAAGCCCTTGGCGGATGAGAGCAGCCACTCCTGCCGGATTAGATACTTCCAGTATGGCGTCTCCTGACTCTATTGATAGCACTCCTTCTTTTCTGAATTTTCCTAACTGAGCACGAATACCTGTGTCTGCTGACAGAAACAATAACGGATAACCTTTCAATTGCTGCCAGTGAAGTTGCCCGGCAGCTGTCAAAGGGCAGTCTTGCGGCATAACGACACCGTAACGGTCCTTAAGAATCGGGCGATAGCTCAGATCAGGGTGGCTGGAGTGGTTTGCTCCAATACCGAAGTCCACATCGTTTTCCAGTACGCGCTTCTCAATAAGTGCAGCACTGTCGTCGCGCAGGTAAAGTGCAATATTGGGATGTGCGCTACGGTATTGGTGTACAACCGCTGGTAACAGCCGACTGATAGTGGAGGGCGAGGCTGCAATCCCTACCTGGCCTTGTTGCTGTTCTGCCAGGGCGCGTAGATCCGTTACAGCGGTGTCAAAATCCGATAGCAAGCGCTCAGACACAGGTCTGAACCGTTCACCTTCGCGGGTGAGGATTACGCGCCGGGTGGTGCGGTCAAACAGGGTGAGGCCAACGTCTTCTTCCAGCTGCTTGATAGTTGCTGTCAGGGTCGACTGTGTCAGATGCAGGCTTTCAGCAGCGCGGGTAAAGCTTCCACAGCGTGCAATTTCAAAAAAGGCCCGCAGATGACGGATGGATAGGTTACTGCTCATTATTCGTTTTTATCTATTAATCTATTGAATTTTATTGTTTGAATGATAAATCGAAATTCTGCATCATAGCTAGGAGTCTGTCGAACTTAACGCTAATCTACTGCGGAAAAGTCACTCTTGTAGGAAAGAGGGGCCATACTTTCCGATCTTCCGCGTTAAGTCGCTGGCTATTCGCTACGATCGGCCAAGCCCGACAGACTCCATGTAATTTATACAAATTCGGTACGTAACTGATTTAACGCTATTTACGTACACAACAGGCTGTAAACAATGATCCCACGCATTGCTGAAATCGATAGCACCCAAGCGCTTTATCTCAATTTCATTGAAACATTGAAACAGTGCCATTTTCAGGGCGAGCTGAATCCCGATTATGCAAACCGGGTGGTTTTGTCCACGGATAACAGTATTTATCAGGTGCTACCCCAGGGGGTGCTTTATCCCAAGAGTATTGAGGATCTGGTTTTGCTGGCAGGATTGGCTGCCGAGCCGAGGTTTAGCGAAGTCGTTCTGAGTGCCCGTGGTGGCGGTACCGGTACTAACGGTCAGTCGCTGACCGATGGTTTAATCGTCGATGTCTCCAGGCATATGACACAGGTATTGGAAATAAATGCCGATGAGCGTTGGGTGCGGGTTCAGGGTGGTGTGGTTAAGGATCAACTTAATGCAGCGCTGCAGCCCTACGGCCTATTCTTTGCCCCTGAACTGTCTACCAGTAACCGTGCCACCGTAGGCGGGATGATTAATACCGACGCCAGTGGGCAGGGATCTTGCCTGTACGGTAAAACCCGGGATCATGTTCTCGAGCTTAAATCAGTACTGCTTGACGGCACTGTATGGACCTCTGGTCCGATAAGTGATGATGAGCTGGCGGAAATCAAACAACGGGAAGATCGTGTCGGCGAAATTCACCGGGTTGTTGATGAGATATTTACGGATAAAAAAGCCCTAATCGATGCAAAGTTTCCCAAGCTCAACCGTTGTCTGACTGGCTATGATCTGGCTCACATCCGCGATGATGCCGGGCGTTTCAACCTCAACTCTATTCTCTGTGGTGGCGAAGGGTCGCTGGTGTTTATTGCTGAAGCGAAGTTGAATGTGCTGCCAATTCCCAAGTATTCGGCGCTGGTCAACATTAAGTATGCGGGTTTTCAGGACTCGCTTGAGGATGCCGCCGAGTTAATGAACTTAGGGCCGACATCTATCGAGACGATCGATTCCAAGGTACTTACCCTGGCGATGAATGACATCATCTGGGATACCGTCAGTGACTATTTTCCACAGCAGGAAGGTGAGCCTGAAATTCAGGGAATCAACCTGGTTGAATACACCGCTGATAATGAAGAGCAATTACGCAGTAGTGTTGCGCAGTTAACTGCTGAGCTGGAGACTGTTTGTGGTAGTCCCGGTAAGAGTTTTGGCTATAGCGTGGTTTACGGTGGCGATGAGATTAAAAAAATCTGGGCCATGCGTAAGAAAGCTGTCGGCTTGCTGGGCAATGCTCAGGGGCAGCAGCGTCCGATCCCGTTTGTTGAAGATACAGCGGTACCGCCTGAGAACCTGGCGCCATTCATCAAAGAGTTTCGTGAGTTGCTGGATAGCCATAATCTTGCATATGGGATGTTTGGCCATGTAGATGCCGGTGTATTGCATGTCCGCCCTGCCATCGATATGAAAGATGAAGTGGAAGAAAAGCTTATCCGCACCATCACCGATGGCGTGGTGAAACTAACCCGGAAATACAATGGCCTACTGTGGGGCGAGCACGGTAAGGGCGTTCGCTCTGAATATGCGCCGGAATTCTTCGGAGAGCTTTATCCTGAACTGCAACGTATCAAGTCATGCTTTGATCCGGCAAATCAGTTGAATCCGGGAAAGATTGCCACACCACTGATCGATGGTGCCGAGTTACTGAAAATTGATGAGGTGTCGACTCGGGGTCAGCATGATCGACAGATCCACGCCCATGTGCGGGACGAATATAACCAGGCGATGTTCTGTAATGGTAATGGCGCATGCTATAACTACGATCCCAATGATGCGATGTGTCCTTCATGGAAAGGCACCCGCGAGCGCAAGCACTCGCCAAAAGGCCGTGCATCACTGGTGCGCGAATGGTTACGCCTGATGTCCAACCGTGATGTAGATCTTGTTAAAGAAGCCAATAAGGCCCGTTATGGATCGTTCATAAGAAGTTTGCCTAAGCGGATTAAAAACAGTTGGTCCAAACGCCGCGGCGAGTATGATTTTAACCATGAAGTGCATGAAGCGATGGTGGGCTGTCTGGCCTGTAAATCCTGTGTTGCCCAGTGTCCCATCAAGGTGAATGTGCCCGATTTTCGTGCCCGTTTTCTAGAGGTGTATTACGGACGCTATATGCGCCCGGTTAAAGACTACATGGTTGGCAGTCTGGAGTTTATGGTTCCAACCCTGGCGAAGTTTCCTGCACCTTATAACTGGATGATGAACAATCGCACGATGCGACACTTCTTTGGCCGTTGGATCGGTATGGTCGATAGCCCGGCAATCTGTACCAATAGTTTGAAAAGAGGCATGGATGAACGCGGAATCTCATTTGCCACCCTGGATACCATTGCCAGCCTGACAGATAAGCGCCGCGAGAAGTCAGTGATTATTGTACAGGATGCGTTTACCAGTTATTTCGAAAGCCAGTTAGTACTGGATATAATTGATCTGCTAAATCGACTGGGCTTTTTCGTCATGGTCGCACCATTCAAGCCTAACGGTAAGCCGCTGCACGTACACGGTTTTAAGTCTGCGTTTGAGAAAGTTGCCGATGCCAATACAGCAATGCTGGCTGAACTGGCCGCTACAGGAATTGATCTGGTGGGCATTGATCCCTCGATGACGCTGACCTATCGCCAGGAATATGTTGATGACAAGGTACGTCAGGAAGTGGCCGTGAAGTTATTGCAAGAGTGGTTGATTGAGCATACTGATCACCTGAAAGAGCAGGGTGAAGATCTGCCTGCCAATACCTTCAAGCTAATGGCGCACTGTTCAGAAAAAACCTCAGCTGCGGCCAGCATGAAACATTGGCAGCAGATCTTCAGCGCACTTGGGCAGAGTCTGGAGCTTCAGGCTACCGGCTGCTGTGGCATGGCAGGCACATATGGCCATGAAACAGAAAATTATGCGACCTCAAGGAAAATCTACGACCTGAGCTGGACCGAGGTGGTCAACAATCCCGAGAACGAGGGTAAGCTGGTTGCGACTGGTTATTCCTGTCGCAGTCAGGTTAAACGCCTGGATGAAAAGCAAATACCGCACCCGTTTCAGGCGTTGCTTGAAGTGCTAAGAAACCAGTAATAAATTGGCCTGACTAGTCACAGGAATATCAAAACGGGGATAGTCTAAGCTATCCCCGTTTTTTTTATACATGGACGTATTTATCGTGCGGGCGCATGGATGCGCAGGAGCAGGGTTTATACATGGACGCCGCTCATTAACAAGAAAAGGCTTGCGGGCGCATGCTTGCACATGGATATGCTAGGTAGAGCACTGTCGGGAACAAGTGCCGAGATGCGCAGGAGCAGTCCTTACGTCCTTCAGTTGTCACTGCTATCCTTGTTTTTATTCTTCGCTTCCTGGGCTTCGAGGTACTTTATATCCATCTCGCCATACTGGCGTTTATAGGCCTCAGGATCGGAGCGCCACAGGCGAAACAATTTTCGATCGTTCTTTGCCATTGGTGGCGGGTTTAGTTTTGCGCGCTGGATTGCATTCCAGGTGACAGGGGCAAAAACGAGCACAACAAACAGCAACACCCATAGATATTTATACTCTTCACCCATACTTCGACCTATTCAATAATTGCTTGAGATTTAGATTATATCTAAGGCGGGGGTATTAAATCTCACATTTTGAGAGGCAGAAACTGGATTTTTAGTAAAGTTTGTCGATAAACTGATGTATATGATGCTTGTACACGGACGTTAGTGAGCGACTTCAAATTTCAGGTAGTTCGAAATGAAAATAACGTCCTTGTTCAAACTTAAACGCAAGTCTGCCGACCAGCTGGTTGCCGCTGATTTTGCAGAAGAAGTGCAGAGTAGCTGCAAGCTCTGGGTGCTCAAGAATGGAACCGATTTCCTGATGGTGGATATGGGAAGCGGTCCTTGTATGCCGGTCTGGTCTGATCGACACAAAATGCTGTCTTTTCTTGAAGGCAAGAAGAATACGTCCTGGCGCTCAATAGCGGTGCCATTACATCTATTCTTTACTGTTTGGTGGCCGGAAGTTAGATATCTCTCTCCGGGAATCGGTATCAACTGGTGTGGCGAGCAAGGCAAGCAATGCATAGTTAGCGGTAAAGAGTTTGAGCGCTTGTCAGGACGGCCGGAATTTTAACGCTACAGTTTTATCGCAGCCTCCAGTAAAGTCTATATAAAGACCTCGTTGCTTTGCCTTCGGGGTTTTTCTTTAAATAGCGCTTTTTGCAAACAAACCCTTGTGGTTTAATGCCTGAATAATTTGACGCGGTGATGCTGTGAATCAAGATCGGACCAAGTGGAATAAACGCTACCTCGATAAAACCAAAGGAGAACCTACACCACCGGTTTTTCTGATCAACAACTGGCAATTATTGACCCCTGGCCGAGTCCTGGATGTGGCTGCCGGAGATGGTGCTGCATCTCTTTTTCTGGCACAGAAAACAGGTTTCAGGGTTACCGCTGTCGATATTGCCGAAGAGGGTTTAAAGCGCTTATCAGCATTTGCGGCGCAGCGCGATTGTACCATCGAAACCTGTTGCATAGATCTTGATCAGGCTGAGCAGATTAACTCGCTTGGCTGTTTTGATTCTGTAGTCATTAGCTATTTCAAGCCATCACCAGTGATGTTTAATCAGTTGATTAAACAGATCAGCCCAGGTGGCACATTGCTGATTACTACGTATAACCTGCAACATCATGAAACAAAGGGTTTTCCTGCCCGGTTCTGTCTTGCTCCCGGCGAGTTACAGCGGATCTCGTCCAGGCTTCAACTGGTTAAATATGAAAGTGAATCGGGTGAAAAGGGTTGTTTTGATAGTTACCTGTTTGAAAAGCTGCCATAGCGGTCAGTGTCAGTATTAGTGTTAAGGCAACTAATTACATCTTAGTAAACCACCGCCTCCGTTGGTGAGACACAAGTAGGCTCTGCCGGTCCTGCGTGCGTAGGGAAACGGTGGAGCTACAGGGCATTCATTAAGTATTCTGCTTTGGTGGTACTGTAAAGTTTGGTGCGGTTCGTGCCTCACCAGCACCCTACATGTTCGATAAAAATCGTAGGGTGCTGGTTTGCATGCCCCGCGAAGCGTTCAGCGTGGCCCACGAAGTGCTTTGGCCATTGGGTAGAGTTTACGAGCCGCACCGATCCATATTAAATTACACGGCAAAAATTAATAACACATCGGTAAACACCGCATCAGGCGGTTAAATTCGCAATAGAGAGATACCATCTTATTTGGTTCTATAGTGGTAGTGCATTTGCATACCATATCAGCGATGATTAACCCTTAAAATTATCTCTTCTTAAGGAGTTTACTGTGGAAGATCTTCTACCAGAACTGTGCGATCAGTTTCCAGAGTTAGTACAGGTCGTTGAGCCTATGTTTGGTAACTTTGGTGGCCGTGAAAATTTTGGCGGTGAAATTGTCACCCTGAAGGCATTTGAAGATAACTCTCTGGTAAGAGAGCAGGTTGCATTGCCGGGCGAAGGTAAAGTGTTGGTCGTTGACGGCGGTGGTTCGCTGCGCCGTGCTATGCTAGGCGATATGCTGGCTGAAAAAGCGACTAAAAATGGCTGGGCCGGTATCATCATTAACGGCTGCATTCGTGATGTAAATGCTATCGGTGATCTCGATCTTGGGGTACAAGCCCTGGGAGTACACCCGATGAAGACTGAAAAACGGGGTCTGGGTGATCTGAATGTAGCGGTTACCTTTGGTGGTGTTACATTCAAGCCAGGTGAGTATGTGTATGCCGATAACAACGGCGTGCTGGTATCACCGCAAAAATTGGAAGTTAGCGAGTAACATATCACTGCGTACTGAATTCTCAGTGCGCAGCTGTTCTTATCTGTAATCTATACCTCAATCTATTTGTCAACTTACTCCTCAATACGATTCATCATTTTTCTGAATTGCTCCTGTACGATCAACCACCTGTCTAAATATTAAAATGCTTATAAAATACATGTTATTGTTCAAAATAAAATGTATTATTAATACATCTTAAAGAAAGGCTATGTCTACCCTCTATAAAAGAAGCATTTATGTAAGTTTTGATCAGCTACTTTTTATAACCGGAGAGCAAGATGCAACGAAGTGAAGCATTGGTTGAATTAAGCAAAGAGCATCATCATGCACTAGTGTTCAGTAAGAAGCTTGCTGATCTTGGCAAGCTGCAAGTGAGCGAGCGGAGCAATGGCTGGTTGGCCTTAAAGCCAGACTTACAGGAGGAGTTGCTGCCGCATTTTGCCGAGGAAGAATTGATGATAGATGCCCTGGGGCTTACGTCTTACGAGCCTCTGGTTGCCAGGCTGCTGGAAGAACACCGGCAGTTAAAATGCTATCTGGCGTCTGATGAGTCAGCAGTCATTGCGCTATTCGCCGCTCTGCTTAAGCAGCATGTGCGGTTTGAAGAGCGAGAGTTTTTTAACTGGTTAGAATCTCAATTCGATGAGGCCCGGTTGGTCGAGGCACTCACTTAAGAGGGAGGCAGGTATGGTGATGACTGATGTGGCGGTTATCGGTGCAGGGCCCTGCGGTCTGTTTCAGGTATTCGAGCTGGGTTTGCAGGGGCTGAAAGTTGCCGTTATTGATAGCCTCGACGAGCCCGGTGGACAATGTATAAATCTCTATCCTGATAAACCCATTTACGATATACCGGGGCTCGCAGAAATCAGTGGTAAAGAACTGACTGACAATCTGTTACAGCAGATTGCGCCTTTCAATGCCGATTTCCATTTCAACCAGTCTGTAGTGGCAATTAATGGCGAGGCTGGGGCGTTCGAAGTTATCTGTAACACCGGTTTGATACTGCATTGTAAAGCTATCGTTATCGCAACAGGCGCGGGGGCATTCAAGCCTGTTAAATTGAAACTTGACGGTGTTGATAGCCTGGTCGATAAGTCTGTTTTCTATCATGTGAAAAATCCAGAGTTACACCGCGACAAACAGGTGGTAATTCTTGGTGGCGGTGATTCTGCCCTTGATTGGGCGATGACACTTAAAGGCATTGCCGCATCGGTGACGCTGATTCATCGTTCTGAACGGTTTCGAGCCCATCCCGCCAGTATCGATAAGATGCAGCAAAGCTGTGCAGCCCAGGAGATGCTAACTTTTCAGGGAAGGGTGGTTGATTATATTGCTGAAGATGGTGTCCTTAAGTCGATTAAAGTGTCCGGTAAAGACGGCGTTGTACGCCGAGCAGAGCTGGATCACCTGTTGGTATTTTTCGGTATGTCGCCCAACAGTAAGGCCTATGAGAGTTGGGGGCTGGAGCAGCAATTTAAGCAAATTAAAGTCGACACCGAGCGATTCGAGACCTCGCGGACTGGTATCTATGCTGTGGGGGATATCAACTGGTATCCGGGTAAGCGAAAGCTAATTCTTAGCGGCTTTCATGAGGCGGCTCTGGCATCTTTTGCCATCAAGGAGCAACTGGTTCCGGGTAAAAAGGCTTACCTGCAATACACTACGACTAGTGCCTTAATGCATGAACGGTTGCATGTGCACCCGGATGTCAGCGATCTTCTGGATCAGGAGTAGCCTTAATAAGCAGTTTCTGAGGCTTCGATTGTATCCCCAAGGGCTGAATAGCCATTTCCCTTAAGGATAATCCAACACTGGAAATGATTTTGGTCGGGGTGATACCGCTATGCACTGCTGCCATTATGTACTACAGCGAGCAATCAAAGTTTCTTCCATGCCCGGCTGGCTAAGCAAGTCTTGCAGGGTATATTTTTGCAGGGTTTGCATAAATGCTCCCTGCGCTTCGGCCAGTACGCCCTGCAGGCTACAAACCGGTGTCAGGCAACAGCGTTGAGACTTGCAGTCAACCAGCGGTGTTAGTCCCTCTGCAATGCCTATTACAGTGCCAATATTGATATCTCCGGGTAGCATTGCCAGCTTAATACCACCGTGTTTGCCACGGAACGTTTTCAAGTAGCCGGATTTCGCCAGGGAATGCACAACCTTGCGCAAGTGTTCCATTGATATGCCATAGAAACCGGCAATTTCAGACAGGGTGGTGAGGCGGTCATTATTGGTCGCTACATAAAATAATACCCGCAGGGTGTAATCGGTAAAGCGGCTGAGCTGCATCTTGTTTCCTTTAAGATGTAAAAAAAATATACTTTTACAGTCTACCCTTTGTTAAAGCAGAAGGCACCTGCTGCGTTGAGCTTAATGCAGCTTCCTTGCTCTAGGGCGATGAACCAAATAAAGGGTTCTTCGTTAAACAGCGCGGAACTTGTGTAGGGCGGGACCTGGCCCGCCAACAATCTGTAAACCTTGGTTATGGCGCCCCGGGTGGCGCCCTACGCTAGCGATGACTGTAAAGGTGGCACAGTTTGTCGTTCAGCCTTATCGAAGGGGACTCTCCGTTAATCGGTGATGAGCATAAAAAAAGGCCGCAACTGCGGCCTTTTCTCAATACATTAGAATATTAATTTACCTGACGGTTGTCGAAGACGCGCTTGGCCTTACCTTCCGAGCGAGGGATGGTACCTGTGGCTACAATCTCGACCCCTGTGCTGATACCCACAACGGCCTTGATGTGATGTTGCAGCTCTTTGCAGATTGAAGCCTGGTTAACGCTTTGAGCTTGCGGAGCTAACTCGACTTTCAGCTGTACATGATCGAGATTGCCTTCACGGCTAACAATTATTTCGTAGTGAGGTGCCAGCGTCGCTATCCTTAGAATCTGCTCTTCGATCTGAGTTGGGAATACGTTTACACCGCGGATAATCAGCATGTCGTCTGACCGGCCAGTGATCTTATCGATGCGTCGCATTGGCCGTGCAGTGCCTGGCAGCAGACGGGTCAGGTTGCGGGTGCGGTAGCGGATAATCGGCAGTGCTTCCTTGGTTAGGGATGTGAAAACCAGTTCGCCATATTCACCGTCCGGTAACACCGCGCCCGTATTCGGATCAATAATCTCTGGATAGAAATGATCCTCCCAGATGGTCGGGCCATCTTTGGTTTCGATACATTCCTGCGCGACTCCCGGTCCCATCACTTCGGACAGACCGTAGATATCAACCGCATCGATGCCCAGGCGATTCTCAATGTTTCGGCGCATCTCGTTGGTCCAGGGCTCGGCACCGAAGATACCCAGGCGCAGGGCGGTATCGCGTGGATCAAGCCCCTGGCGTTCCATTTCATCGATGATGTTAAGCATGTAGGAGGGGGTCACCATGATGATATCGGGATCGAAATCACGCATCAGCTGAACCTGCTTCTGAGTTTGACCTCCAGACATCGGAATAACCGTACAACCCAAGCGTTCAGCGCCATAATGAGCGCCCAAACCGCCGGTGAACAGTCCATAGCCATATGAGATATGTACTTTGTCACCATAATGTCCACCTGCTGCTCGAATAGAACGGGCAACAACATCGGCCCAGATATCTATATCGTTCTGGGTATAGCCGACAACGGTTGGCTTTCCGGTAGTGCCGGAGGAGGCATGTATACGGACAATCTCATTCATAGGTACAGCAAATGAGTTATACGGGTAGGCTTCACGCAGATAAGTCTTGGTGGTGAACGGGAACTTTGCCAGATCATCCAGGATTTTCAGGTCAAAGGGGTGTACATCCTGTTCTTTGCACAGGTTTTTATAGGCCGGAACATTATTGTATGCGTGGGCGATACTCCATTGCATCCGGTTAAGCTGCAGTTCGCGCAACTCATCAATACTTGCAGTTTCAATCGGATCAAGTGCGCCGCGCAATGGCTGATCATATCGCATCGTCATATTTGTTATCCTGTATGACCGGGTAAAATGTTCATGGACTCCTTACTCTATTTTTAGCAATGAAAAAGGGGGCTGTATAGCCCCCTTATCTTGTACTTCAGGTCAGTTTACTCAATTTCCGGAATAACCGTGCCTTTGATCTGGTGTGATTTACCGCGGCAAATAAAGAGTGGCAGCTCTTGAACATTCTCTAACTTAATAGTTCTATTCAGGGATTACC
>JBALVQ010000029.1:0-25248 GCA_036960915.1 Amphritea sp. | reverse complement strand
GGAACCTTAATCTGGTGCGATTTACCGCGGCAAATAAAGAGTGCCAGCTCTTGAAACTTCTCTAACTTAATAGTTCTATTCAGGGATTACCGGAACCTTAATCTGGTGCGATTTACCGCGGCAAATAAAGAGTGCCAGCTCTTGAAGCTTCTCTAACTTAACAGTTCTATTCAGGGATTACAGTGCCTTTGATCTGGTGCGATTTACCGCGGAAGAACGCCAGTTCCTGATCGTTCTGGTTATACAGGGTGATATCGTAAACACCGGTACGTCCTGTGCGGGTGCGCTCCTTGGCAATCGCCGTCAACGTATCGCCTTCAAACCCAGGAGCGACATAATCAATCGAGCAACCACTTGCAACCGTTACCTTGTTGTAACTATTGCAGGCATGCGCAAAAGCGGTATCCGCCAGGGCAAACATGAAGCCGCCATGGCTGGTATCATGGCCATTGAGCATATCTCTACGTACCGCCATTGTTAGCTTTGCATAGCCCGGTGCTACTGCAATAATTTCAATACCCATGCCCAGGGCGGCTAAATCACGTTCGTGTAAAGCGGCGCTGCAGGCTTCAGCCAGTTGTTGTGGTGACATTTCTTCTACTTGCATCAGCTGTCTCCTGCTACTTTTCGTAGCAATAGGGGGGAAGCGCGATAACGGTCTTCACCGTAGGTATCCATCAGGTTATCCAGTACATCCAGCGCGTAGCTCAGGCCCAGCGCATTGACCCACTCGATCGGACCGCAAGGATAATTCACGCCGCCTTGCATCGCGATATCGACCGCAGCTTCATCGCAGACCTGCTGGTTCACGGCATCAAAGCCTTCATTGGCCAGCATACAAATCGTCCGCATAACCACCATGCCCGGGATATCATCGATAATGCTGACGGCTTTCCCGATCGCCTGAAACAGGCCCGTTGCGGCGTTTAAGGCTGTATCTGATGCCTGATCCGCAGGTGCCAATGCAATACGGGTTGCCTTGCTGTAATCCAGAGCCAGATCGAAGTTGATCAAGTTCGGACACATCGTTTCAGCGCCACGCTGGGTGGCAAACTGGCCGTTGGTCAGCATCAGAGTGGCATCCCCAACCACGATCATGCCTTCAACTTCGTCATTCTCAGTACGATTAACGGTTATGCCAGCCGCTTCGATCAATTCAGCCAGAGCTTCGGCAATACCCAGATTACCTTCGATAGTTACGCTGGAGGGGGGCGGGCAGTCAGCCGCTGTAGCAGGTGGGTTTTGCTGTGCGTCTTCATTGTAGTTATAGAAACCCTTGCCGCTCTTGCGGCCAAGGTGTCCGGCATCTACCAGCTCTTTCTGGATCAGGGAGGGCTGGAAACGCTGGTCATTATAAAACGCTGCAAACACGGAGCAGGTAACCGCATAGTTAACATCGTGCCCAATCAGGTCCATTAGCTCGAAGGGGCCCATTCGGAAACTGCCGCACTCACGCATCAGGGCATCAATGGTAGCGATATCGGTGGCACCTTCCTGATAGATGCGCAAGCCTTCCGCATAAAATGGACGGGCAACACGATTAACGATGAAGCCCGGAGAGGACTTGGCGTGAACAGGCTGTTTGCCCCAGCTAGCGGACAGCTCGAAAATATCATTTGCGATCTGTGGATCGGTGTCCAACCCGCTAATCACCTCCACCAGCTTCATAATTGGTGCGGGATTGAAGAAGTGCATGCCGACCAGATTCTGTGGCCTTTTCAGGGTAGAGCCGATCGCCGTAACAGAGATGGAAGAGGTATTGGTGGCAATGACAGTGTCTACAGCACAAATATCTTCCAGCTGGCCAAAGACTTGTTGTTTTATATCCAGGCGCTCGACAATTGCTTCAATTACCAGATTGGCCGAAGCAAGGTCTGAGAGCGCTACAACTGGCTGAATACGACTAACCAATGCATCGGCATCAGTCTGCGTCATACGACCACGTTGAATCAGCTTGTTAAGGCCTTTGGCAGTATTATCAATGCCGCGCTGAGCTGCGCCTTCGGCGGCATCAAACAGAAGCACCTGATGGCCGGCTTTTGCCGCAACTTGTGCAATGCCTGCACCCATGGTGCCGGCGCCGATGACGGCAATGATAGAATCAGTTGAGAAACGACTCATAAGAATTATCCTGTACTTAGCCTTTCAAATATTAGCCATTATATCGGCTATCTATTACTTGCCTTTAAATTCTGGCTGACGTTTAGACATGAAAGCGGCGACACCTTCGCGGTAATCATCGGTGCGCCCGGCAATAGTCTGCAGGTCACGCTCCAGATCAAGTTGCTCATCGAAAGTATTGGTTGATGATGCCTGAATTGCTCGCTTAATAAGCGCCAGACCTTTGGTTGGCTGAGTCGCCAGTTGCTTGGCCATTGCCCGCGCCGTGTCTTTAAGTTCCTCAGGTTCAACAGTCTTCCAGATCATGCCCCATTGTTCGGCTTGTTCTGCACTGATCTTGTCACCCAGCAGGGAGAGTGCCATTGCGCGCGGTGTGCCTATGGCGCGAGGCAGAGTCCAGGTGCCACCGGAATCAGGTACCAGGCCGATCTTGCAGAACGCCTGGATGAAGCTGGCTTTCCTGGAGGCTAATACGATGTCGCAGGCCAGGGCGATGTTGGCACCGGCACCTGCAGCAACCCCGTTGACCGCACAAATTACCGGCATTTCCAGGGAGCTGATGGTACGTATCATCGGATTGTAGTTTTTCTCGATCGACTCACCCAAATTTGGCGCTTCATTACCGGGTGCAACGTTACGGTCACTGAGGTCCTGGCCGGCACAAAAACCACGGCCGTTACCGGTAATTAATAGGCAGCGTACAGTTTCATTGGTTTTTACCTGCTTAAGTGCGTCGCGAACTTCAGCATGCATAGCGGCATTAAAGCTGTTCAGACTGTCAGGACGGTTAAGTGTAAGAACCGCTACACCTTCGCTAATTTCAAACTGAATGTTTTCGTATGACATCTGATTATTTTCCCTGGAAGTTTGGTCGACGTTTTTCCATGAAGGCTGCAATACCTTCATTGCGGTCTTCAGTAGCGGCCAGCAGAGTAAAGGCCTTGCGCTCAAGATTGAGACCGGTTTCTAATGTGGTTTCGTAGGCTTTAAGCAATGACTCTTTTGCCAGACGCGTGGCAATTGGTGGTTTGCGGGCGATTGTCCTTGCCAGTTTCAAAGCGCGGCTATAACTCATCTCGGGAATGGTTACTTCGCTTACTAAGCCAAAATCGCGGGCTTGTTCAGCGTTAATAAACTCCCCGGTTAACACCATCTGCATCGCCATCGACTTGCCAACCGTGCGTAGCAGTCGTTGTGTACCGCCGGCCCCTGGAATGATGCCCAGATTTATTTCAGGCTGACCAAATTGTGCGTTATTACCGGCAATCACAATATCGCAATGCATCATCAGCTCGCAGCCACCACCCAGAGCGAAGCCGTTCACTGCAGCAATAATCGGCTTGGGGAATTGTGCAATCTTGCGCCAGTAGGATGGGCGGGGGTCATTCATCACACCAACCGCATCAAGCTCAGCCATCTCTTTAATGTCAGCACCTGCGGCAAATACGGTATCGCCACCGGTGATGACAACCGCCTTGACTGCTTCATCAGCGTTCGCCTGATCGAGTACCTCAGCGATTTCGCGAAGCAGATTGGTGCGCAGGGCATTACGTGCTTCCGGGCGGTCCAGTGTGATCGTGATTACACCGGCATCTATTTCTGAAACCAGAATGTCTTGATAATCTGACATGATCTGTTTATCTCACTAAGCCTGTCATATAAAACAGTGTCACTGTTGCAGTTAGCTCTAGGTTACTAAGCGTAGGTTGCTGGACGTGACACATAAATAAATTCAGCGAATGGCCATAATAATCAGATAGCCTTATGCAGGAGTATTCAGTCCAAGACGACTGAGTACGTCACTGACCTGGCCTTCCCATGTGTTCAAACGCTGATCGTTGCTGTGTTTAATTAAACCGTATTGCTGAAAAAGGGCGTTGTGCTCAGAGTTGGCGCGACCAAAGGTGGCAACAACACGCGGATACCAGTAATCAACCGACGCCTGGGCTGCAGCTGTGCCAGTGTGATCGATCGCATCCTGGAGGCCTTTTTCACCTATTTCAGTATGCGCTTGCTCGCATTTAACGATATCCATCATCACTTCGGCGAGCGGGGTGTACGATGCCTGACGCAGCTCACCCAACTGGACACTGGATGCTGTGCCCATAAGTACGTTGAGCACCAGCGCGTCCACCCAGCCTTCCAGTGGGTAATGGAATACGTTAAGGCGCTTGTCGCCACCGATGCGACGGCTGCCCAGATCAACATATCGATCGAGGCGGGCGGCCCAGGAGTGGGATGCAACATACAGGCGCGGTTCAACATTAAAGTCTTTCAGCAACTCCAGTACTTTCTCGGCATGACTGAAACGATCGGCGACAATTTGGGCTGCGGTGCAGCGTTCGCGCAAGCCGGGACCGTGATTGATCATATTTGCAAAGCCAGCAGCACCCGCCAGCTGGGAGTCAACAAAGACGACCATCAGGCGCATCAGTTCGGAGCGATAGCCGCAAGGTAGTTCCTCACCACGCTGAATCTTTTCACCCTTGCTGATGTGCTCGATCAGAGTTTTGTCATCAATTGTCATAGAAGCCTCTCAGGTTGTTATTCGGTGCGATCTGCTATTGATACAGAGTTTGTATAGCGACGCTCGCGGTACGTTATTTATCCAGATTGATAACTAGATTAACGCAAAACCCAAAAGAGATACAATAACTTTAACAATAATTATTCTTTTCGTATCACTTTGTTTGGTGTATCTTAAGTTCAAGATCGGTAAATAAATACTGCGACTGCGTTTTTTAAGCCCACCTTATATATAGTGGATGAAAGCGTAGTCAGCGAGAATTGATGCGTGTGAGGAACTATGGCTGATATCGCAATCCTTGTTGGAACTGAGTCCGGTAACGCTCAGATGGTGGCTGAAGCCCTGAATGATGAGCTGGGGATGGATCATGAGATTATGGTGCATGAAGAGCCTGAGCTTGACGAACTGAATCTGGCTAATCGAGAGGTCGTGATTATCTGTTGCTCAACCCACGGTGATGGTGAATTGCCGGATAACATTATCCCGTTGCATGCAGCCCTTAAAGAGGGTGGCATGGATCTGTCCCACCTTAAATACGGTGTTGTGGCACTGGGTGACCAGACCTATCAGCAGACCTTTTGTCGGGCGGGTAAGGATATGGACGAAGTGTTTGCCGCCTGTGGTGCGGTGCGAGTGGGCGAGCGTTTGGAAATAGATGCCTGTACCCAGCCATTGCCGGATGAGGATGCGCTGGATTGGGCGAAAGAGTTTATCAGCCAGCTGTAAGTGGTTAGTAGCTAGTAGCGAGTAATCAGTGGCTAGCGGAGCAGATAAGGCAGGTCTGTGTAATGCACGACCTTTGCGTAAAAGAACAGAAGAGAAGAGAAAAATATTATGAGTCAGACATTGTTTGAGCAACACCGGGAAACCTTGCAAGGCGCGCTAAAGGCGATCCATACCCGTGATTACTGGAGCCCGTATCCGGAAAGTCCAAGCCCGCGCAAGTACGGTGAAACAGCCGATAAAGAGGGTCAGGCAGCTTTTAAAGCTCACTTGAATGGTTCATTTGAATTGAAGATGCCGGGCATCATTGGTGAGGCGGGTAGCGAGAAATCCCCCTATGGTTTCGATCTGGGAGTGAAGTATCCAACAGTTGATCTGGATGTATTACTACCCGCCATGAAAGATGCCCAGAAGCAGTGGCGTGATATCGGTGTCGACGCGCGTGCCGGTATCTGCCTGGAGATTCTTAAGCGGATTAATCAGCGTAGTTTCGAGATCGGCTACGGCGTGATGCACACTTCCGGGCAGGGGTTCATGATGGCCTTTCAGGCCGGCGGCCCTCACGCCCAGGATCGTGGGCTGGAAGCGGTTGCATATGGCTATTCAGCAATGACCAGCTCACCGGGGGCTGCTACCTGGACCAAACCGCAGGGCAAGCATGATCCGCTGGTGCTGAATAAAAAATATACTGTGGTAGGCCGTGGTGTGGGCCTGGTGATTGGCTGTTCTACATTCCCAACCTGGAATACCTATCCAGGCATGTTTGCCTCGTTGGTGACGGGTAATCCAGTAGTGGTTAAGCCGCACCCGGCAGGAATCCTGCCGGCGGCGATCTCTATTCAGATCGCCCAGCAGGTACTGGAAGAGCAGGGTTTGCCAGCGCACATCGTCTCTATGGTAATTGATGCTAATCCTGCCCAGCCGTGCACTAAAGAGCTGGCGTTGCATGAAGAGATCAAGCTAATTGATTTCACTGGCAACACGGCATTTGGGGATTGGCTGGAGCAGAACTGCCACCAGGCCCAGGTGTATACCGAGAAAGCCGGTGTAAACACTATTATTGTTGACTCTACCGATAATTTTAAGGGCATGATCCAGAATCTGTCGTTTACCCTGAGCCTGTACTCCGGGCAGATGTGTACTACGCCGCAGGACATTTTTGTACCGGCGGGCGGTATCGACACCGATCAGGGCCACAAAAGCTTTGCTGAGGTAGCGCAAGCCCTGGCTGGCGGTGTTAGCAAATTCCTCTCCGATCCGGAACGTGCCGGCATGGTGCTGGGTTGTATTCAGGCCGAAGTAACCGATAAGCGAATTGATGCTGCCCGCGAGCTGGGTGAGGTGCTGCGCGAGTCAGACCGTCCGGAAAACCCATGGTTCAAGGATGCCCGAATGCGCAGCCCGTTGATCCTGAGCATCGATGCCGATAAAGAAGATACCTACATGGAAGAGTTGTTTGGCCCGATCACCTTCGTGATCAAGACCGATAGCAGCAATCATTCCATCGAGCTGGCGCATAAGGCGGTAAAAAACCACGGAGCAATCACCATGGGCTGCTACTCTACCAACGAATCAATACTGGATCAGATCGAGGAAGCGGCGCTGGATGCCGGTGTCGCACTGTCCAGTAACCTGACAGGTGGTGTATTCGTCAATCAGAGTGCAGCATTCAGTGATTTTCATGCCACCGGATGCAATCCGGCAGCGAATGCCTGTTTGTCTGATCTGGCTTTCGTGGCTAATCGTTTCAGGGTAGTGCAGAGCCGCAAACACGCTTAAACAGCGGGTTAAGAAACAGCACCAATGAATAGCGGGTACTGCCTTTGAAGGGCAGTGCCGCGTTGAAAAGATAAAGGAAAGGCCATGAGCTTCGAATGTATTCTGACTGAAGTTAAGCAGGGTGTAGGTGTTATCACCCTGAACCGTCCGAAAGTAATGAACGCTCTCAATGCTACGTTATGCAGGGAGGTTGGAGAGGCGGTGGACGGTTTTGAGGCTGATGACAGCGTTGGCTGTATTGTCCTCACCGGCGGCGATCAGGTGTTTGCAGCAGGTGCTGATATTAAGGAGATGAAGGATCAGACCTTTATCGATCTATACGCTAAGAACTTTCCCTATATTCAGCGCGACTGCTGGCGGGCTATAGATGAGGCACGCAAGCCGGTTATTGCCGCTGTGGCTGGCTTTGCCCTGGGTGGTGGTTGCGAGATGGTGATGGCCTGTGATTTTATCATCGCTGCTGACAACGCTAAATTTGGCCAGCCCGAGATTGGTATCGGTACTATGCCAGGCGCCGGGGGTACACAGCGCTTGACTAAGGCGGTGGGTAAAGCCAAAGCGATGGAAATGTGTCTTACCGGACGCATGATGGATGCCGAAGAGGCCGAGCATGCGGGTCTGGTCTCGCGTATTGTGCCCGCTGAGGAGCTGGCGGAGCAGGCATTCAAAACGGCTCGCAAGATCGCGTCAAATTCACGTCCTGCTGTGATGCTGATCAAGGAAGCTGTTGACATGGCGGTGAGCAGCTCGCTTGATGATGGCTTGCGTTTTGAAAGGCGTGCCTTCGAAGCCACCTTTGCGTTTGAAGATTGCAAAGAGGGCATGAATGCCTTTGCCGAAAAGCGTAAGCCGGAATTTAAAAATCGCTAGCCATTGATAAATGCGAATAGAAACCGTCGTCTGGAGCTGATTCAGCGGCGGTTTTTGTTTATGGTTAGTTGGTGCGATAGGCTTTCATATAACTGAAGATGTTTATTAATCTGATGAAGTTTATGTGGTAACACTATGAAATTAAATGGGAAAAGAGCTTGGGTTACCGGCGCTAGTTCCGGTATAGGGCAGGCGACAGCCAGGTTGCTAGCGAGTGAAGGGGCAGACCTGATTATCAGCGCACGCCGGGAAGAACGACTTGTTGAGCTTGCCTCGGAGCTGTCATCCCTGGGGAGACACATTACCGTTGCGCCCGTCGATGTGTCGGATCGAGCAGCTATGGAAGCTGTTGGCGAAGTTATCAAGTCTCAAGGTGGCGTTGATATTCTCATCAATAATGCCGGCACTATGCCGATCAGCCCGTTTATTTCCGGTCGCGTTGATGAATGGGAGCAGATGATTGATACGAATATTAAAGGCGTACTTTACGCTATTAATGCAGTCTATCCCGGGATGGCTGAACGTAAGGATGGCCACATTGTTAATATTAGCTCGGTTGCAGCGCGTCTTACTTATCAAAGTGCTGGCGTATACGGTGGTACCAAGCATGCTGTGCGTGCCATCTCTGATACCTTGCGTAAGGAAGCGATTCGTTATGGTGTTCGTGTGACGGATATTCAGCCGGGTTCTGTTGATACAGAACTGCCCGACAGCATTGTGCATGAGAAAATTCGTGCGGCCGTAAAAGAGAATATGTACGCACCGGACACGCCTAACCTGCAACCGGAAGACATTGCTAATGGTATTCTTTACGCATTAACACAGCCTCCTTATGTAGATGTTAGCGAGTTGCTGATTCGACCGGTGGTGCAGGAGAACTGATAAGTTGCTGCTAATCTCTCATTGCGGAGCGTGTTTCGGTTACCTTTTGGCCTCTGTTGGCGTAGTATTTGCGTCCACAGGGGCCTATTTGTTTAGGGTCGTTATCTGTTACATGATTTTGGGATTTTAGGTTGTATAAACTACTTATATTTGATTGGGATGGTACAGTCATCGATTCGGCTGCTCGTATTATCTCCAGTATGCAGAAAGCCTCTCGGGATCTGGATTTGCCTGAGCTTAGTGATGATGCTGTGCGGGATATTATTGGTCTGGGTCTGCCGGAAGCAATTCGTGTTCTTATTCCAGGTATTGATGAGTCTATGATTCCGCAAATGCGCGAGCGTTATGGTCATTATTTTTTACGTGCTGATTCAACCCCTACAGAGTTGTTTGGCGGTGTTAGAGAAACGCTCACTTCCTTAAAAGCAAAAAATTATCGCCTTGCAGTAGCAACAGGTAAAAGCCGTCGAGGTTTGGAGCAGGTCTTTACTGAAACGGGTCTTGCGCCATTGTTTGAGCTTTCCCGTTGTGCTGATGAAACCACTTCAAAGCCAGACCCTCATATGCTTGAGGAGATTTTGGCTGAATCCGGGGTCAAAGCTTCTGAAGCCGTAATGATTGGCGATACGGAATTTGATCTGGAAATGGCTGTGCGTGCCGGTGTTGATACTATTGCTGTCAGTTATGGTGCGCATCATATAGACCGATTAATGACCTATAATCCAGTATTGGTGATGCACAGTTTTCCAGAGTTAGAGTATTGGCTTGTAGAGTCAGCAGTAGCAAAAAATAATTAAGCAAATTTATCTGCGAATGATCAAAGGAGATAGCTGTGAGTGATGAGCACTGGGAAGCAGAAGGCAGTAAGGACGCCGATAAAGCTTCAAAAGCAAACAGCGGGTTGCAAGGTAAGAGTAAAGAGTGGCGGTTAATCGAACGCTTGGTGATGAATCTCCAGGGAGAGCAGCGTAAAGCCAGGCGCTGGGGTATCTTCTTTAAATTATTAACCTTTGGTTATCTGTTCGTTTTATTAGGTATCTTCCTGATGGGCGATAGTGGTCCGGATACTGTTGAGAGTGAGCCCCATACCGCGGTCGTACAGGTGAACGGCCCGATAGCGGATAGTGAAGAAGCCAATGCTGACAGCATTATTCGCTCGTTGCGTAAGGCCTTCAAGGCTGAGCAGTCTAAAGCGGTTGTCTTGCGTATCAACAGCCCCGGCGGAAGTCCTGTTCAGGCGGGTTATGTATATGATGAGATTAAGCGCCTTAAAGGGCTCTATAGCGATAAGAAAGTCTATGCTGTGATCATGGATATCGGCGCATCCGGGGCCTACTATATAGCCGCGGCTGCAGACGAAATATATGCAGATAAGGCCAGTCTTGTGGGCTCAATCGGCGTTGTGTCATCCGGCTTTGGTTTTGTTGATCTGATGCAGAAGGTGGGTGTCGAGCGTCGTGCTTTAACCGCGGGTTCCAATAAGGCACTGCTGGATCCGTTTTCACCGTTAAAGGATGAAGATCGTCAATTCTGGCAATCCGTACTGGATACGACGCATAAGCAGTTTATTAGCCAGGTCAGGGAAGGGCGGGGAGATCGTCTCAAAGAAACTCCTGATCTGTATAGCGGCCTTGTCTGGACGGGTGAACAGGCTGTTGAGTTGGGACTTATAGATGGATTGGCAAGCACCAGTCAGGTCGCCAGGGATGTTGTTGGCGCTCCAGAACTGGTTGACTATACACCGCAAGGCTCAGCCCTGGAGCAGATTATTGATCAGTTGGGTGTCAGCTTTGCGAAAGGGATCAGTACTCAGCTTGGGCTGAATGGTCAAGTGCAGCTGCGATAACAGCATCACACTGAAAAAAAGCCCCTGACTGACTATCAGGGGCTTTTTTTATGGTTCATCATCGAACTCCGGGGAGTGCCTCCGTATTTACTTTATGCTACCGATCTAACTGCTTCCTTATCTTTGTATGAATTCGCTGAATATCTTCAGATTCGTGATGGTGCGGTTCGTTTCACTCACCACACCCTACGGTGTGATGCGTAAATTCGTGTAGGGTGCTGGTTTGCATACCCCGCGAAGCGTTCTGGGTAGAAGAATGAACCGCACCAATCGATTTATGCTTCTCACTTAATTACGCTGCAGATCGACAACGCATGAATGGTGCGATTCATGCCTATTGGCCCTCCAAAAAGGTTTCACGCTATCTGACGAAGAACCTTTTTTATGTCCAGGGATGGGCTTTATGCTGCGGCGGCGCAGAGATGTAGCCCATTGGCAGGGACAGGCTATACCGTTGCAAGCACTGTATGTAGGGATGGGTCGGCTATCTGGCTGGCAGGAGTCAGGGTTTTACGTTGCCATGGAATAAACCCAAGATACCAGCAGCGCCAGAAGCCAACACTGGCCTGAGGGTTATCTTCAAGCAGCTGTTCAAGGGTTTGTACCTTGCCCAGCTTGATCCCCAGTGCCTCCCTATATACCTCATAGACAAACTTGGAACAAAACTGTCGTTTGGATTTAAATTTAAATCCCAGGTGATACAGCGTGCCCATGCGCTTTTGGGCAGCGTCCTTCAGTGACTGTATATCTGTCGGGGTAATGTTCTGTTTCAGGCGTCGCACCATTAGCTCTCCGTTGCAGGTGCGCGCGAGAAACTTCCGTAGCGGGGTTTTGGTGACAACAGGTACAGCGCTTTCAACAACCAGCCATTCAGCATTCTCTTTGATAGCAAAGCCGACATGGGAGCTCCAGCTGCCGGTACCTTTAGCAACCTGCTTATATAGGAAGGCATTGATGGATATAAACAGGATATCGCCTTCCTGTAGTCGTGCGCTGACAGTTTGCTCGAGTTTATGTAGTTGCTGGTTGTTGTTCATGGTTGGCTCCATCGGTGGTTATTACCAGGCATAATTCAGACTGTGCCGGTTTGGCTGATGGGCTTAGTATTTGTTATTAATGCTCTTTGTGTTAGTGATATGGATTGGGTATCGATATTTAATACTTTTGGTTTGTGGTGCTTTTGTCAGGGATGTTTTAGATAACCTTTATGCCTTCCTGTTCAAACATCCGAATCAGGGCAATCAAGGGTAGGCCGATAAGCGCATTGGGATCATCACCTTCGAGCTTCTCAAACAGAGCGATGCCCAGTCCTTCAGATTTAAAGCTGCCAGCGCAGTTGTAAGGCTGTTCTGCCTGTAGGTAATTGGTGATCATTGAGTCATTCAGGTGGCGAAAATAAACATGGAAGGGGATGACTTCGGTTTGAGCGGTAGAGGTTTCGCTGTTTAATAATGTCAGTCCGGTCAGGAATGTAATGGTTTGACCTGATGCATCGGAAAGTTGCTTAAAGGCTTTTTCGAAGTTGCCGGGCTTGCCAATTATTTCATTATTGATGATTGCTACCTGGTCAGATCCAATAATCAGGGCATTGGGATATTCACTGCTCAGTGCCTGAGCCTTTTCACAGGATAGTCGGGCCACCAGTTCAGCAGGCGATTCGTTTGCTGAATGTGATTCATCTATCTCCGGTGAAGCGGCTGTATAATCAATATTCAGCTTGTCTAGAATGGCGCGCCTGTAGGCTGAGCTGGAAGCTAAAACGATTTGTGGCATAGTGGGAATCCCGAAAAGCGTGTTTGTGGACTAAGCTGCAGATATTAACCTGATTTTTTAGCTTTTAAAGCCTTATTTCCTTTGACAGTAAGGGTTTTGATCCCTATTATTGCGCGCTTATGTCGAACACCCCATTACCAAAGAAAATTGACCCGCGAAAGCTTGCTGAGCGTGGTGTGAGAATTGAAGGTGAAGTTGAACTGAAACTTCTTCCTCGACTGCTGTCTATGCTAGTCGATGATGAGGGTACGGTTCGAGTTGATCTTCAGTTTGATAATGATCATCTGAGAATTCGCACCATACAGGGTAACGCTACAAGTTCAGTTAAAATGACTTGTCAGCGCTGTCTCGAGCCGGTGGAAGTCGAAGTTGAAGCGAAGTTCAATTTGGCTGTTGCTCCCGATGAGGAGCGCGCAAAGACTCTGCCCAGGTACTATGATCCTTTGATTGTAGAGGGAGAGGACTTGGAGTTGTTACCGATGGTTGAGGAAGAGTTAATTATTACTCTGCCTCTCGTGCCATTTCATGATGACTGCAGCGTACAAACTTCCTTCGGTGACGAGGCAACGGCTGAGAAAGAAACCGAATCAGTTAAAACGAACCCTTTCAGTGTATTAGCCTCGCTAAAGGCTGATAAGACGTTGAAATAGGAGCTACAACCCATGGCAGTACAAAAAAGCAAAGTAACTCGTTCACGACGCGGTCAGCGCCGCTCTCACGATGCACTGGCTAACCCAACATTATCCGTAGAATCTACTACTGGTGAAGTCCACCGTCGCCACCACGTGAGCGCTGATGGTTTCTACCGTGGTAAGCAAGTTGTAGCTCAGCAAGACGACGAGTAAGCTTGTCTGACAGTATTATAATCGCGGTAGACGCGATGGGCGGGGACTTCGGTCCCCGCGTTATTATTCCCGCCTCAGTTGATGCGCTCAAGCGTCACCCTCTACTGGCCTTGCAGTTGGTTGGTCAGCAGGAAACTCTTTATCCAGTTCTGGATAAGTACTTATCAAAATGTTCTCAGGATTTGCGTGATCGCATTGCGATTGTTCATGCTGAAAATCTTATAGCCAATAATGAACGGCCTTCACTAGCGTTACGTCAGCGTAAAGATACGTCGATGTTCAAGGCGCTTTCCATGGTGGCTGATGGTGATGCGCAAGCCTGCGTCAGCGCAGGAAATACCGGTGCGCTGATGGCGCTTGGCCGCTTTACGCTAAAGATGCTTCCGGGCATTGATCGGCCGGCCATTATTACCGCGATACCATCGATCTCCGGTGTGAGTTATATGCTGGATCTCGGTGCTAATGTGGATTGCAGTGCTGAGCACTTGTTGCAGTTTGCGATTATGGGATCGGTGATGACCAGAGCTGTCGAAAATATTGATGCGCCTAAAGTTGGCCTGCTTAATATTGGCTCTGAAGAGATAAAGGGGAATGAGCAGGTTAAGCTGGCTTCTCGCTTGATCAGGGAGCATGGTGGTCTGAACTACATGGGTTATATCGAGGGGAATGATATCTTCTCTGGTAAGGTTGATGTGGTTGTGTGTGACGGCTTTGTGGGCAATATTGCGCTGAAAAGCAGTGAGGGGGTTGCACGGTTGATAGGTCGTCAGCTTAAAACCAGCTTTGGGTCTTCCTGGGTGCGGCGCTTGCTTGCGTTGCTGGCCTCGCCTGTGCTGAATGAAGTGAAAAGGCATATTGATCCATCGCGTCGTAATGGGGCGAGTCTGCTTGGTTTGCAAGGGATTGTTGTTAAAAGTCATGGGGCGGCTAATCGAGAGTGTTTTGGTTATGCGTTGGATCAGGCTGTCGCTGAAGTGAAGATGGATGTGCCCAGCTGTATTAATCGGCAACTGGAAAGTCAGTTGGGTTAATTGCATCAATAATAGGATTCTGCTCATCACAGAAAACTGTTCTAAGACAAACGTTTAAATTCACCTCGAATACTGTAAACTACCCACTTTGGTTGAAGCCTGCATTGACAGGAAATTATGCATCTATCTGCTAATTTGAGGTAACAATGCCGCAGTCTCTTGCTTTCGTATTCCCTGGCCAGGGCTCCCAGCATCTAGGTATGTTGGCAGAGCTGGCTGAATCTAATCCTATTATTCAAGAAACCTTTGCTGAAGCATCAGAAGTGCTGGGCTATGATCTCTGGTCGTTAACCCAGGATGGTCCTGAAGCTGATCTGAATCAAACTGATCGCACTCAACCTGCGCTTTTGACCGCAGGTGTAGCGTTATGGCGTTTGTGGCAGCAGCAGGGTGGTGCAGCCCCCGCGCTGATGGCGGGTCATAGTCTGGGTGAATATACCGCCCTGGTGTGTGCCGGTGCTATCGATTTTAAAGATGGTGTTAATCTGGTTAAGCTGCGTGGCGAATTTATGCAGCAAGCCGTTCCAGCGGGAACGGGTGCGATGGCTGCTATTCTTGGGCTTGCAGATGATGCTATTCAGGCGGCCTGTGAAGTAGCTGCAGAAGATGAAGTGGTAACTCCGGTAAACTTTAACTGCCCGGGTCAGGTTGTTATTGCTGGCAACAAGGCTGCGGTTGAGCGTGCAATTGAAGGTTGTAAAGCGGCTGGGGCAAAGCGTGCCATCCCTCTGCCCGTCAGTGTGCCTTCTCATTGTGTGCTGATGAAACCGGCGGCTGAGAAGATGGCTGAAGCGCTACAAGCCATTGAGATTAAATTGCCCGAGATTGATGTAATTCAGAACGTCACCGCGAAAAAAGCAGTAACGGTTGATGAATTGGTCGACAATCTTCTGGCGCAGCTCTACAGTCCTGTTCTATGGACTGAGAGCGCACTGCACATGATTGAACAGGGCATCGAATCAACTGTTGAATGTGGGCCTGGTAAGGTTCTATCCGGCCTGAATAAGAAAATTCACCGTCCACTGAATGTAGTCGCAATTAACGAACCGACAGGTCTTGAGAAAGCTCTGGGCGCTTAAGGTCTGCGGAAAAGGAAAATTATATGAGTATCGAAGGTAAGGTCGCACTGGTCACCGGGGCAACTCGGGGGATTGGTAAGGCTATCGCGCTGGAACTGGGGCGTCAGGGTGCTGTCGTCATAGGTACTGCGACGAGTGATTCTGGAGCCTCCTCAATCACTGAGTACCTGAAAGAAGCGGGTGTTGGTGGTGCCGGAATGTGCCTTGATGTGGGCAGTAATGAGTCCGTTGATGCGGTGGTTAAAGCTGTTCAGGATCAGTTTGGTGCTGTCACTATCATCGTCAATAATGCGGGTATCACCCGTGATAACATCATGTTACGGATGAAAGAGGATGAGTGGGATTCGGTTATCAATACCAATCTTAAATCCATCTATCGTGTTGTTAAAGGTTGCTTGCGAGGCATGACAAAAGCCCGTTGGGGGCGTGTCATTAATGTCAGTTCCGTGGTGGCGTCTATGGGTAATGCTGGCCAGGTAAACTACGCAGCGGCGAAGGCGGGCATAGAGGGCTTTAGCCGCGCTCTGGCGCGTGAAGTGGCTTCGCGTAACATTACCATTAACTGCGTAGCACCGGGGTTTATCGATACTGATATGACCAGTGGGTTGGCAGAAGAGCACAAACAAACACTGCAGTCTCAGATCCCTCTGGGGCGTTTGGGGCAGCCTGAAGAGATCGCATCGGTTGTTGGTTTTTTAGCCAGTGACGCGGGTGGATATGTGACTGGAGAGACGATTCATGTCAATGGTGGCATGTATATGTCGTAAAGTTCTCTCAGGGGAATTGTTTTTTCTGCAAAAATGTTGATAATGGGCCGCAGCTCACTGGAGAAATAACGCCGTTAGGCTTGATCCATTGCGGCGGATTCTAATAAAATCCCTGTTCACGCCTGCGGGCGTGACTGTCGATAAAAAATAGGAAGAGTTATGAGCAACATCGAAGAGCGCGTAAAAAAAATCATCGCTGAACAGCTTGGCGTAAAAGAAGAAGAAGTAACTATCGAAGCTTCTTTCGTAGAAGATCTGGGTGCAGACTCCCTGGATACCGTTGAACTAGTGATGGCTCTGGAAGAGGAATTCGAAACTGAGATTCCTGACGAAGAAGCTGAAAAAATCACTACCGTCAAGCTGGCTGTCGATTACATCAACGCACATCAGTAATCGCTACATCCAGAATACCGAGAAGCCGCAGCTATAGAAATATAGTGCGGCTTTTCTTTTGTGATCTGTAAACCAGGAGTAGTTTAATGTCTCGTAGAAGAGTTGTCATAACCGGCATGGGGATGCTTACCCCTGTAGGTAGCACTGTCCAGGAGACATGGGCCAATATACTCGACGGAAAAAGTGGCGCTGCAGATATTTCGCATTTTGATGCGTCAGCATTCGGTACCCGTTTTTCTTCATCGGTTAAGGCCTTTGATCTTAGCGGTTACATGAGTCCAAAAGATGCTCGTAAGATGGACCTGTTCATTCAGTACGGAATGGTTGCCGGTATTCAGGCTGTTAACGATGCCGGACTTGAAGTTACAGAAGAAAACGCGCCGCGTATCGGTGTGGCGGTCGGTTCTGGCATTGGTGGTCTGCCAATGATCGAAAACACTCACAATATTTTGAATAAGAGTGGACCGCGTAGAATTTCCCCGTTTTTTGTTCCGGGCAGTATCATCAACATGATCGCCGGGAACCTGGCAATTAAGTACGGCTTTAAAGGTCCGAACATTGCCATTACCACTGCTTGTACCAGTGGTACTCATAATATTGGCCATGCGGCTCGTATGATCCAGTATGGCGACGCTGATGTCATGCTGGCAGGTGGTGCCGAGATGGCGACAACGCCTCTGGGGCTGGGTGGATTCTCAGCTGCCCGGGCTCTGTCCCAGCGTAACGATGATCCGCAAGCGGCTAGTCGCCCGTGGGATCGTGATCGTGACGGTTTCGTGTTGGGCGATGGAGCTGGCATCCTCGTGCTGGAAGAGTATGAGAGCGCGAAAGCACGTGGTGCCAAGATATACGCCGAACTGATTGGCTTTGGTATGAGCGATGATGCTTACCACATGACCTCGCCACCAGAGGATGGATCAGGCGCAGCTCTGTCGATGACAAATGCAATTCGCGATGCCGGACTAAACGCTGATCAGATTCACTATATCAATGCGCACGGTACTTCAACGCCTGCCGGGGATATTGCTGAATCAAATGCTGCCAAGCTGGTATTGGGTAATGCGGCTGGCAATGTGCGCATGAGTTCAACCAAATCAATGATCGGGCATTTGCTCGGTGCAGCGGGCGCTGTTGAAGCTATATTCTCGATCCTGGCCATCAGGGACCAGGTAGCGCCGCCAACGATTAATCTGGATAATCCTTCAGAGGGTTGTGACCTGAACTACGTTGCTCACACTGCCCAGGAAGCTAAAATCGAAGCGTCAGTTTCGAATTCCTTTGGTTTCGGTGGAACCAACGGGACGCTTGTTTTCCGCAAAATCTGATCAACAGGGCGTGGCTGACACGCCCTTTCTTATTATGGCTAAAGTCATCACCTCTCTCGTAAACGGGCAATTCAGTAACAGTATCGATCTACAGGATCGGGGGCTGGCATACGGTCATGGTTTGTTTGAAACTGTGGCTTTGGTTAATGGCCGGGCGGAATATTGGCAGGAGCACCTGGCACGCCTGTTGAATGGTTCTGAGCGTCTGCATATTCCTTACGATACTGCGTTTAACAAGCAGCTTGAGGATGATCTCAACAAGTTGCTGCAGAGTCTTGATCAGGTACCTGAGCGCCTGGTGCTCAAAGTGATTCTGACTCGGGGGCAGGGAGGGCGCGGTTACGCAGTGAATGATGGGATGAAGGTTAACCGCATCTTACTGCTTGCCAATTTCCCTGATTTCCCTGATTTCCCTAGCGAAAACGGCATAGAAATACATATCTGCAAAACTGCATTGGCGCGTAATCCACAATTAGCAGGTATTAAGCACTTAAACCGCCTGGAGCAAGTGTTGGCGCGGGCTGAGTGGTCATCCGCCTCTATTCGCGAAGGCGTGGTATGTGACACCTCAGGCGTTTTGGTAGAAGGTACGATGAGTAATCTGTTTTGGGTCAAAGGAGGTCAGTTATATACCCCTGATCTCAGTTACTGCGGTGTTAACGGTATTGTGCGAGGGAAAATCCTTCAATTCGCTGCCCGCTGTGGTATCCAGGTGAAGCAAGGCTTCTATGCTTTGAATGACCTGCAGAGCAGTGATGAGGTATTCTTTACCAATAGCTTAATCGGTATCTGGCCGGTGATTAGCTGTGCGGATAAGAAATTATCCAGGCAGTGGATGATCGGGCCGGTTACCCAACAATTACAGCAACAGCTAGCCGCTGAAGGAATGAAGTAGTGCGCAAGATTGTTCTCTCTTTTTTATTAACATTCCTGGTTCTGGCAATAGCGGCTTTCAGTGGTTGGCAGGCATTGCAAAGTTATCTTGATAGTCCGCTGGCGGTAAATGAGCCTGAGATCATACTGGTCGAGCAGGGCAGTAGTTTTCGCCGTGTTGGTAATGAATTAGCTGGCAAAGGGTTGCTTGAAAGGCCGGATTGGTTGGCTTTTTATATCCGTATGCAAAAAACAGGACACTTACTGAAAGCGGGTGAATACCGTTTACAACCGGGAGTAACGCCACGTCAGTTGGTGAAACAGTTGGTTGAGGGTAAGAGTCTGGCTTACAACTTTACGGTTGTTGAAGGTTCAACCTTTGCTCAGCTGCGCACAAGTCTGGCTCAGAGTGAAAAGCTGGTGCTGAAAACCTCGACGATGACGGATGCCGAAATTATGCTCGCCCTGGGGCTTGAGAAGCAGCATCCCGAAGGTTTGTTCCTGGCAGACACGTATCAATTTCACCGCGGTATGAGTGATCTGGACCTTTTGCGTCGTGCCAATAAGCTGCTTCAGGAGGTGCTTGATCAGGCGTGGCTGGAACAGGCGCAACAGCTACCTTATGAAGATGCTTACGAGGCTTTGATTATGGCCTCAATAGTCGAGAAGGAAACAGCGCTTGCCAGTGAGCGCCCCTCAATCGCCGGGGTATTTATAAAGCGTCTGGAAAAAGGCATGCGGCTACAAACAGATCCCACCGTAATTTACGGCATGGGTGATGCGTATAAAGGCAATATTCGCAAGTCAGATCTGTTACGGAAAACACCTTATAATACTTATAAAATCAATGGATTACCGCCAACACCTATAGCGATGGTTGGGCGTGAAGCGATACATGCAGCGCTTCATCCAGAGGGAAATAAATGGCTGTATTTTGTTGCCAAGGGCAATGGCAGTCATCAATTTTCTGCAACATTGAGGCAGCACAACCGGGCGGTTAGAGAGTATCAGCAGCGCCGTCGGGCGGATTACCGCTCGACACCGTCTCAGTAAATGATTTATTAAGGATGCTTAACAGGCCATGACCGAGAAAACTGCTGGACGCTTTATTTCCCTTGAAGGTACCGAGGGAGTTGGCAAATCTACCAATCTTAAGTTTATTGAGTCGATGCTGGATGAGCATGGGATTGATTATCGGCTAACCCGAGAGCCGGGCGGCACGCCCCTGGCAGAAGAAATTCGTGAACTGCTGCTGGATAATCGAGAGGAGCAGGTCGCAGACGATGCTGAGTTGTTATTGGTTTTTGCTGCCCGGGCTCAGCACCTTGCGCAGGTAATTAAACCCACCTTAGCCAATGGTTGCTGGATTCTGTGTGACCGTTTTACCGATGCGACCTTTGCTTATCAGGGCGGCGGTCGAGGATTGGATAATAAAATTATTTCCCAGCTTGAGTCGCTGGTGCAGCGTGGTTTACAGCCGGATCTAACTATTTTACTTGATCTGCCGGTTGAGATTGGTCTTGCCCGCGCCAGTCAAAGGGGAGTGCTTGATCGGTTTGAGAATGAAAAGCTGGGGTTCTTTGAGCGAGTCAGAAGCGCCTATCTGGCGCGGGCAGAAGCAGATCCTGAGCGTTTTGCCATTATCGATGCCTCGGGTACACTTGAGGAGGTACAGCAGCAGATTCGTGAGGTGCTTGATGATTACTTCAAGCATACCCTTCCTTAATATACCGCGATGGAGATAACGCGTGCGTGATGAGCAATGGCAAGATAAGCCTGTCGTTCTGCCTTGGCTTAAAGAGCGCTGGCAATACCTGCTGGGACTAAAAGAGCAGGGGCGGATGCCGCATGCCTTGTTGATTAATGGTCCGATAGGTATTGGTAAGGCTGCGTTTGCACGTACCCTGGCAAACTATCTGCTGTGCAAGAATCCTGGGGCATCAACTGCCTGTGGACGGTGTCGTAGTTGTGAGCTATCACAGTCGGGAGGACATCCTGACCTTTATCATCTGCAACCAGAAGAGTCGGGTAAGCCTATTAAAGTTGACCAGATAAGGGGTTTGTCAGACTTTATTTATTCAACTGCGCAACAGGGTGGATACCGAGTGGTTATTCTCGATCCTGCTGATGCAATGAATATAAATGCTGCGAACGCACTTCTAAAGATGCTTGAAGAGCCCGGTCAGGATACAGTTCTACTGCTGCTAACGCACCGCTTGGGCCAGATGTTGCCGACTATCAAAAGTCGTTGCCAGCGTGTTGATATGCCTGCCGCAGATAAGCAAAAGGCAACCCAGTGGGTTGCAACGCAACTGGAAATTCCAGCAGATGAGGCTGAAAAGCTTTTGGCTATTGCCCATAACTCTCCGCTGCAAGCGCTGCTCTATAAACAGGAAGATTTGCTTGGGCTGCGCGCAAAAGTTCTGAAAGCTCTTGCTGATGTTCTAAAAAATCGCAGCACTGCTGTACAGGTAGCACAAGCGCTGCACAAGGAAGATCTGGAATTGCTGCTGGGTTGGTTATACGGCTGGTTGCTGGATATAGCCAGAGCAGCGGCGAATGATGCCGATCCCGCAATGCTGCGCCATAGTGATGTGCAGAACATGTTGCTGGCTGTTGCGCGCCGTGCCGGTCCCCGGAAAATTTTTCAGATGGCTGATAAAGTACAGGAAGCTCGCAAGAGTTTGATGTTCAGACATAATCCGAATAAGCAGCTACTAATGGAAGGTATTTTTATTGAGTGGCATGGGTTGTCACGTTAGGCCGTTGTTTGTATATGGGTGGCGTATACATGCATCGCGAAACAGTAGTAAGATAGCTTAACGGTTTAGTAACCGTTCATAAGGCAATTGGGCAATTGATAAGTACGAAGAAAGGAGGCTTAACGCCATATGTCTGTTGTGCCCCGTATGAGTCACGGAATTCTCTCTCTGGCAATCGAGACTAAAGACGACCTGTATAAATCTTACATGCCTTATGTGAAGAACGGCGGACTGTTTATTCCTACAACTCGCACCTACCAGTTAGGCGAAGAAGTGTTTATGTTGCTGAGCCTGATTGAAGAGGATGATAAGATTCCTGTCACGGGTAAAGTCATTTGGGTAACGCCCAGGGCTGCTCAGGGTGGCCGTATTCCAGGGATCGGCATTCAACTTTCCCAGGAAGATGCGACATTGGTTACCAAAATTGAATCCTATGTAGCGGGTATGCTTAGCTCCGGTCGCCGCTCCAATACCATGTAATTTTTCATTTATATCATCAGATTACTATCCCATGTTTATAGATTCCCATTGTCATCTGGACAGGCTGGACCTGTCTGCCCACGATAATTCTCTCCAGGGTGTTCTGGATGCAGCGGCCGCCAGGGATGTTTCGCGTATGCTGTGTGTTGCGATTGACATGCAGCAATTTCCGGCCATGTATGAAACAGTCAGTAAATACGACAATGTGTTTGCTTCTGTTGGTGTACACCCCTTACATGTTGATCAGGGCGTCGTTGAAGTTGAAACGCTGATTACGCATGCTGCAGATCCCAAAATTGTTGCATTGGGTGAAACCGGACTGGACTATTTTTACCAGAAAGACACAGTTGATGCGCAGCAGGAAAGTTTTATCCGCCATCTTCAGGCATCCGCTGCAAGTCGTCTACCTGTCATCGTTCATACCCGTGATGCGCGCGATGACACTATCAAGTTACTGCGTCAGCATGCAGATCCGGAAGTAGGCGGTGTATTGCACTGCTTTACTGAAAGCTGGGAGATGGCGCAGCAGGCGCTGGAGTTTAATTACATGATCTCTTTTTCCGGGATCATTACGTTCCGCAATGCTGAAGAATTACGCGAAGTGGTGCGTAAGGTGCCGATGGAAAGTATCTTAATTGAAACCGACGCCCCTTACCTCACCCCGGTGCCTTATCGTGGTAAGCCTAATGAGCCGCAATATGTGGTTGAGGTGGCGCAGTGTGTCGCTGATATTAAAGGTATCAGTGTTGCAGAGGTTGCCCGGGTTACCACCGCTAATTTTGATCGTCTTTTTCCTAAAGCTGCAGTGTAAGTATCATGTACCAGTATCCGCCAGTTGATTATATCGAGCCTTTGTTTCGCCCTCCCAGTGAAGCCAATTCGTTAATATTGCAGGTTACCAATGGCTGTAGCTGGAATCGCTGTACCTTTTGTGAGATGTACATTGATCCGCAGAAGAAGTTTCGTCCCAAGAGTGAAGAGACTGTTCTTGAGGAGATAAAGCGCTGCGGGGAGGAGCTGCAGGGTATTCGCCGTGTGTTCCTGGCAGACGGTGATGCGATGGTCCTATCCTATAAGCGCCTCAGGGCCATTCTAAGCGCGATTCGGGAGTATCTTCCTGCGGTGACTCGGGTATCGGCTTATGCGCTTCCAGGCAACCTCAAAGGCAAAAGTGTCGAGCAACTCAAAGAGCTGCGTGAATTAGGCCTGAGCCTTATCTATATGGGTGCTGAGAGTGGTGATGATGAGGTGCTGCAATGCATTGATAAAGGCGAGACCTTTGAATCGACCCGAGATGGCCTGTTGAAAGCTAAAGCGGCCGGAATTAAAACCTCGGTAATGCTTATTAACGGTATCGGCGGTACCCGGTTAAGTGAGCAGCACGCTCTGGCGTCGGCTCGATTGGTCAATGAAACCCAGCCGGATTATCTGGCGACATTAGTACTTTTTTCCCAGCGCAGTGATGAGCGCCTGGTTGCCGGTTTTGGAAATGATTTTCAGCCCCTTAACCAGATACAGTTGTTTCAGGAGATGGAAACACTGTTGTCTAATCTGCAGCTGGAGCGAACCATTTTTCGCAGTGACCATGCATCCAATTTTCTGGTGCTCAAAGGTGTGCTAAATCGCGATCTGGATCGCATGCTGAAACAGTTGCGTACCGCTATCGACACCCCGGATCAGGTTTTTCTGCGTCAGAGCCATCAGCGGTCGTTATAAATAAGCCATCAGCGGTCTCTATAAGCAATTTCAGCGCTCCCTATAAGCCTCTATTAGGCTGTTATAGAGATCCAGTAGCCGCGCAGTATGCATGAATGCTGTAAACCAGTTACGAATTATTCTTGCCTAATACCGTCGTCGCATATTATTTCCGTAATAAGAACTAGTTACATTACGACTGTATTGCTTTATACTTTTGTATTAGCAAGTGCGCATATAAGCATATAACTAGAGGTAATAATAATGAGAAGACCGGTTCGAATTGCTGTGACAGGTGCTGCTGGAGCTATTAGTTATAGTCTGTTATTCAAAATTGCTTCCGGTGAAATGATGGGTAAAGATCAGCCTGTTATTCTGCAGTTGATTGAACTTCCCGGAGCGATGGATTCTTTGCGTGGTGTAGCGATGGAGCTTGAGGACTGTGCTTATCCTCTGCTGCATACCATTACCTTGCATGACAATGTCGAGGATGGCTTTAAGAACTGCCACTATGCGCTGTTAGTCGGTGCGCGTCCGCGCGGGCCAGGTATGGAACGGCGTGACTTGATGGAGGTTAATGCCGAAATTTTCTCACGCCAGGGTAAAGCGCTGAACGACTTCGCTAACCGCGATGTTAAGGTACTGGTTACCGGTAACCCGGCGAATACCAATGCGTTGATCGCCAGCCGTAATGCACCGGATCTGAGTCCTTCTCAGTTTACCTGTCTGACCCGTCTGGATCATAACCGCGCGAAAGGCATGCTGGCGAGTCATTCCGGCGCTACCGCGCGGGATATTCACGGTATTATTATCTGGGGTAATCACTCTTCGACCCAGTATCCCGACCTGCACCATGCTACGATTCTGGGCGAATCGGCGATGGCTCAGATCGACACCACCTGGTATCGCGAAGAATTCATCCCTAAGGTTCAGCAACGCGGCAGTGCAATTATTGATGCCCGTGGCTTATCCAGTGCTGCTTCAGCAGCACAGGCTATCGTTAACCAGATGCATGACTGGGTTCTGGGAACGGAGCCGGGCGAAATCGTCAGTATGGGTATTTTGAGTGACGGTAGCTATGGAATTCAAAAGGGGATCTTTTACTCCTTCCCGGTGCGCTGTAATTATGGCCGCTACCAGATTGTTCAGGGTATTGAGGTCAATGAATTCAGCCGTAAGCGCTTAACGGCCACTGAGCAGGAGTTGCTGGATGAAAAGGCTGTTGTTGAGGATCTATTGCCTAAAGAGACAGAAGCGTCTCATAATAACCTCTCAATCTGTCTGAAGTCTGGTGTTACGCTTTATGCCGATGGTACTGGACCAGACTCGGAGAGCAAATTCATGACGACTAACAGGGTATTGTAAGTCGCAGAAAGCTGCTAATCTGCCCCGCAAAGGACTATTCTTTGCGGGGTTTTTTTATGGCTATGTCTGAATTAGTTGTTGAAAGGCTATACTTCAAGTGACATGAATCTCC
>JBALVQ010000028.1:0-57734 GCA_036960915.1 Amphritea sp. | reverse complement strand
AGTACCTGGCTACGAACCAGGCGGTCGCACGTTCGAATCGTGCCGGGCGCGCCAACCTGACCCAAGCATCTTAAGTATTACCTGTAAATGTTTTACCTGTACGCGCCCGTAGCTCAGCTGGATAGAGTACCTGGCTACGAACCAGGCGGTCGCACGTTCGAATCGTGCCGGGCGCGCCACTTCTTATATTTATACCTACCTACCTACCTTAAGCCCTCTGTCTCTGTCTTGCTGGAATTTAGTAAAGGCTGATTCGTCTCATGATTCTCGCTATAAGTATTAAATTGAGTATTAATTTATTTTAAGAGCGATACTCTGGCTGTGGGAATTTTGAACGATAGAAGTATTGCCACCCCCGTTTTGTATAGCAGCTCTTTCAGCCTCTCGGCCGCTGTGGTGAGGGTGTGTCCTCATAGTGATGCGTGGGGCGCTAATGGTTAATATATCTGCTTTAAAGGTGTTCTGAGGGGCGTCTTGAGTGCTTTTCTCAATGGTGCTGTGATTGAGCAGCTGGGGTTCAGGTTATCAGAAAATAGGAAGAAGCTCCGGCTCAGAATTTGACCCAATTGTGAGGTTGTGACTTGCAAAGTTGCATCGTTAACTGCTGCTCAGTTTTTTTGATGATGTGGGGGATTGCTGGAGGGGGGGGGTATTATGGTTGAGTTTCGAAGAGTCTATTTCGAAGAGTCTATTTCGAAGAGCCTATTTCTAAGAGTCTATAAAGACCCTTCGAACAATTAGCTGTTTTTAGCGCTCTCTGAAAGCGGTGTCAAAGCCACGAGAGATGGGTTTGAGTAAGTAGTCCAGAATAGTTTTTGATCCGGTCTTTATATCGGCAGTAACTGTCATTCCGGGTGTCACTGTGAAGTCTGTCTTGTTTCCTATATAGGCGTTTTTCAGGCTTATTTCGCTGCGGAAGTAAGGGTCTTTCTTTTCATCCAGGTAAGTAGAAGCAGAGATTCGTTCCACTATTCCTTCAACAGAGCCAAAGCGCGCTGAATCGTAGCTGTCGACTTTAACGTCGACCTTCTGGCCGGGGTGAATATGGCCAATGTCAGAAGGCGATATGCGGGCTTCGACAATCATTTCATCACCGGTTGGCACTAGTTGCATGATGACCTGGCCAGGCTCGACGACAGCATTGATACGCGTAATGGACAGATCCTGAATGAGGGCGTATATATCCAGGCGGCTAACTCTGTCGCGGGCGCGAACGAGTGTTTGTTCCACGTCAGCAAGTTCTGCTGCTACGCTGCCTGCTTCCAGTTCTGCTTCTTTATTAAAGCGGGCAATGAGTTTCTTGCGACGTTTTTCAGCTTCCTCTTTTGCCGATTGGGAAACTGTTATGCCATCGTACAGACTGCGTTGTTCACTTTGAGCTTCTGCGAGGCTGGTCTGCGTTGTTAACAGGTCCGTTTTAGATACAACATTGCTTGCTGCCAATTGGGTGCGCATGGCTACTTGTTCTTCAAGCAGTTTTACTTTTTTAGCTATAGATGATGCTTTATTGCGCTGTTGGTTAAGTTCTTGCTTGCGTTGATGGATCAGAGCATCAATGACGCTGAGCTCGCTTTCGTTACTGGCTACCTGTGCAGAATAAATGGTCATCTGCTTATGGGCTAAAGCAGGGTATTGTTGTCCTGTTGTACCGAAATCAGGCGCCCTGTTTTCGATAATGGCTTGTAATCTTTCTGCTTCCAGAATATAAGAAGCCCTGCGTATCCGGGTCTGTTCCAGTTTGGATTGTGATGCTGGAGGGGCGAACCGTAACAACAGCTCGCCTTCACGAACATTGTCGCCATTGCGTACTAAAATCTCACTGACAATGCCGCCTTCAAGGTGTTGTACTTCATGAATGAGACCTGCAGGAACGATTTCTCCCCGTGCTGATGTCACTTCATCAACCTTGGTCAGTCCTGCCCACAGGATCGAGGCGATGAGGATAAATGCAGTAAAGTAGATAGCGGCTTTAATAATTCCGGCCGGTTCCTGTTCTTCTAGTTGAATTGCCTGCGCCAGAAAGCGCGCTCTGGCACGCTGTAGGCTTGCGCCGCCGCGCTAAGAAAATACATTGTTTTTTTCGGTCATGCTACGTTCTCCAGCAGCAGTGCAATTACTTCATCGGAGCTGCCAATGTGAATGGCCGTGCCCAGGTCCATCAATACGGCTTTATCCGTAAGGCGGATATGGCTAGGTCTATGGCTCACCATAACAATTGCTCTATCGCCTTTAAGTTTATTTAATTGTGCAACAAATCGATTGTCGGACTCCTCATCCAGGGATGCGCCTGGTTCGTCCAACAGCAGAATCTTTGCCGGGCTGACAAAGGCTCGAGCCATCGAAAGGGAACGCAAAAATCCGGGGGCAGTTGCTCGATACTGGAGTCTCCGAATCGGGTGCTGAAGCCATCCGGTAAGTTAAGTATTTCCTCCAGTACACCCGCTTCAGCAGCTACTGTATGAATTTGCTTGTCAGTAGCTAAGCTGTTGTTTAGGCGGATATTTTGAGTGATTGTGCCATGAAATATGTCAGTTTGCTGCGGAACATAGGCTATTGCCCGACGCAGGTCCAGAGCATTCAGCTGTCTCATGTCCATACCGTCTACGGAGATAGAGCCCGCTTGCGGCGCGTACATGCCGGCAATCATCTTGATTAATGTGGATTTGCCAGAGCGGTGTTGCCAGTGATAGCTAATAACTCTCCTGGTTTTACTTCGAAAGAGACGCTTAGCAAGGCGGGATCTCTATCGGGGCCATAAGAACGATCATCTCTATGGTGGAGATGGTAACGATACCCTTTATGGCGGGGTTGGCAATGATCAGCTGCAAGGCGATGCAGGGCAGGATTGTCTGGCTGGAGGTGAGGGTAATGATACGCTTGAAGGTGGTGCCGGGAACGATCAGCTAATCGGTGGCGTTGGTAATGATTACGCGAGCGGTGGCGACGGTAACGATAACGATACCTATTTATTTAGCCCGTTTGATGGCACCGATAGCTTCTCCGGCGGCACCGGCGGTGGTTGGACCGATGTTATTCAGCTAAGTACTGATGGCTCCAGTGATCCGGACAATCCATGGACTATTACAGTAGATGGCCAGGAGCTTGAATACGATGCGGCTGCCCAGGCACTGGAGCTGAATCCGGATACCTTCGGTGTGGTTACCATGGCTGATGGCAGTGAGTTGACCTTCGAGGGTATTGAAAAGATTGAGTGGTAATATCCGATTGGTAGAAAAAGAGGCTTCGGCCTCTTTTTCACTGCCATCTTAAAACCACTTGGTATGAAAGTGGTGATCATTTGCTTGAGGCTATGCCTGAAGAGAGAGTCTGCCGGACAAGTGGCGAATAATGGTGGGAGCGGCGCCTCGCCGCGAATGAACTGTTAATCGGCGCGGGGCGCGCCTCCCAGTGTGCCCGGCATGGGCCAAAACTTGTTACCTGAAAGAGGTAACAGGAAGCAGTGACGACAGCCGTAGTGAAGCGCAAGGGGGAAACCGTGAGGCCAACCTGAAAGAAGCGTGGAGCAAAGGCACGACCGCAGGAACACGAACAGACAGTGAGGCCGGGTGTGGGCGATGAGTGTGCTGGGAACCACGAAATCCAACTGTCACCGAAAGACACACCAGGTAGAGTCTGGCGGCACGGGCCGAAAGTTTTGGCACCTTACCCGGGGAGATCTTTCCCGTGAGAGTGGGAAAGAAGTCAGCAGAAGCCATAGTAGTGAGGAAGCCTCTGTAATGGAGGTGGAGCGAAGGGCTGAAGAACCTTTAACACCGGCTTAGGCCTCCGGTCGAAGAGCGGGAAGTATCTTGAAACAGACGGGCGTTGCAACTGCGGCAGCTTCCCGGTCTGGCGGGAAGTGAAGGCTGAGGTGGATTCCTCGGAGATAACGCCTCGCAAGATGCTAGCGATTCGCCCGGGCGGCACAAGAGAAGAGATGTGTTAAACGAGACATTGGCAATACCATCTGGTCACGTCCAATGACCTCGCGGTGTCTTAAATAAGAGGCATCGGGTTCAACCGCCGGATGCGGAAAACCGCATGTCCGGTGGTGTGGGAGGGGTAACGGGCGAAATCCCGTTACCTCCATCCGATCGGTGAGGGTGATGTCTTTGTAGGAGGTGCGCCTCGCGCCGAAGGTTTGTACAGGATTATCGCGGCGGGGCGCCGCTCCTACAGTGAGGGTGAGGTCTTTGTAGGAGGTGCGCCTCGCGCCGAAGGTTTGTGCAGGATTATCGCGGCGGGGCGCCGCTCCCACAGTAGGTAGATTTATCGAGCTACTTTTTCTTCTTTTTTGGCAGTTCCACCATCTGGGTGTTGGAAAAACTGTCGTGCCAGGTGGTTTTGTCGGCGGAGAACAGCATCCAGAAAAAGCCCAGCCCGAGACAGGCAAACGATGCGATGGCCATCATAAAGCGTAATAGCGCTTGTTTCAGACTGATATGATTGCCTTCGGTGGTCTGTATTCTTAGTCGCCAAACCTGCATACCGAGGGTTTGACCCAGGCGCACCCAAAAATACGCGAAAAAGCTGAAAGTCAGGAGAAACAATACCGATTGAAACAGTGGCCCATCGACGGCATTACCATCGTTCAGAGCGACCGCAATAAATCCGGTGCACATCCAGATCGCCACCACGAGAAAACCATCATAGACCATAGCGGCCAGGCGGCGGATCAGCGTAGCCTGACGGAGTTCACCGTCAACTTCAGGGAAAGGTCTGCTCATTGTCTATCCGGGGTCCTGTTTAAACGCTTTTTGGATGAAAATAAGCGTATTAAAAAAATAGTAGGATCACTGTTGGCTACAAATGGTGCGGCGGCGTTTAGTTTAGCTGCCTGAAAAGGGACAGTAAACGGCTTGCTTGAAGCCTTCAGCGAATTCTGCGACAGGTCATAATCCTGACAAGAAAAAACCGGGCTATCGCCCGGTTTCTACTCTTGGTTGTCGTTTACTTGAAGGGTACGACAAATTTCTGTTTGTATTCTTCAGCCAATACTTTTGCCTGTTCCAGCTCAGTGTCAGAGAGTTTCATGACGATACGCGACTGGATAGCGCTGGCGGTCGGGTTGCCCAGCGCCGAAGCATTTTGTAGCCATGCATAAGCGGTGACATTGGTGTGCTGGCCAGCATCTGCACCGTGTTCGTTAGAGTATAAGGCGCCGAGGAAGAACATCGAATCCATGTTGCCTTGTTCTGCCGCTTTGCGGTACCACTGCTCAGCCTGAGAGAAATCCTGGGTTACACCGGTACCGAAGTTATAACAGCGACCGATATTATGCTGTGCAACGACCAGCCCTTGCTCGGCGGCTTTACGGTACCAGTCCAGAGCCTCGCTTGGATCTCGGTCGACGCCATAACCGAATTCATACATTTCACCGAGACGGTTTTGTGCGCTGGCATCGCCTGATTGAGCCGCTGCTTCAACGCTCTTCAGCTCAACTTTGTAGGCTTTATCTTTGAATGCACGACGGCTGTTGACACATTCCAGATGTCCCTGGTCTGCACAGCGGTTGTACAGGCTAAGCGCTTTCTCCTCATTAACATCGACACCCAGGCCGTGTTCTAGCATCTGGCCGACGTAATTCATGGCGTCGAGATTATTTTCACTGGCCAGCGGCTCCAGTTCAGACATGGCCGTTTCGTAATCCTTGCTTTCAAATGCACGGATACCTTTACCCAGGTTGGCGGCTAACACAGAGGCTGTTTGTAGACTTATCAGCAGGCCAGCGGCGGCCAGAAGAAGTTTTTTGCTCATTAAAATGCGCCCATAAGGTTTAAAAGGTTTAAAAATTGGCGGCTATTATAGCGACCCTGCAGCTCTTCTCAAAAGGTACAGATGAAAACTTTTTCAATGTGACAGCTCACCCAGTTTGAGTAAGTTGAGTGGCTTTTAGTTTAGTAAGTTCTAATATGTGCGGCATTTTACCCGATTTTGTTAAAAAAAACAGGAGGATAAGTTACCCCAGCTCTTTACCTCAACTCTTTACCTCAACTCTTTACCCCAATTCGGGGGCGGACTGAAATCAGTCGGATCGTTTCGGGCTGAGGAGCTCGATCATATAACCGTCGGGGTCTCTGACAAAAGCAAGCACCGTTGTAGAATGTTGCATGGGGCCGGCATCGCGGACAACTTGTCCGCCCTTGGCCTTTATTGTGTCGCAGGCCAGATAGACATCTTCTACTTCGATGGCGATGTGGCCATAGGCGTTACCGAGATCATAGCTGTAGGTTTCCCAGTTATGGGTAAGCTCCAGGGCTGTACTTTCTGCTTCATCGCCGTAGCCGAGAAACGCCAGGGTGAACTTGCCCTCGGGGTAGTCTTTACGGCGTAACAGTTTCATGCCCAGGATCTCGGTATAGAATGATATCGATTTTTGCAGGTCGGTAACACGTAGCATTGTATGTAAAAGTCTCATGGCGATCCTCTATCGATTGTGGCCATATGGTGATTCATCGTAATATAGAGTAACTGTATTGAGAATAGTAAGAAGCTGCTGGTTAGATGATTAAGATTAATTTTGCAGGTAGATCAGGGCTTCTTTGAGCCGTAAGGCTTAATATTTGTTTGCTTAGAAAGGATATTCTTATGTTTCAAGATATGTCGAAAACGCTGAATCAGTCTATGGGGCCCTTTAAAGAGTTGGTTAATATCCAGACCCGCATGCTGGAAGAGCTGACTCGTCAGCAGATGGCATGCACTAAAGCCTGTATTGATGCCACTGTAGAACAGACGAAACAGCTGCAAAGTTGCAATACGCCTGAAGAGTTGATCAATTTACAGCAGACGTATGCCAAAGAGCTGGAAGATACCCTCAAAGCGGCCAGTGATAGCAATATGAAAGCGTTGGCTGAGGCGCGCGACTCTGTTGAACAGATTGCGCACGATGCGTTTGATGCATTTGCGCCTAAATCCTGAATGAATACTCTCAAACTGACGCTTTTTGGATGATAAATTGAGTAAACCTATTGGCCTTTTTTATGGCTCGACCACTGGAAATACAGAAGATATAGCGGAAAAGATTGCAGCTGAAATCGGCCATGATCGGGTGAAATTGCATGATATTGCTGCCGAAGGCACGATAAATATGCAGGATTACCAATACCTGATAGTCGGTATTCCTACCTGGGATTATGGTGAGCTGCAGGAGGATTGGTCCGATGTCTGGGCCGAGCTGGATGAGCTGGATCTCGAAGGCATCAACTGTGCGTTGTTTGGCCTGGGTGATCAGATTGGCTATGGTGACTGGTTCCTCGATGCCATGGGGGCTTTGCATGACAAACTGGTTAGTCGCGGTGCCAGAATGCTGGGGTACTGGTCGGTTGAAGGCTACAGCTTTGATGTTTCAAAGGCGCTGACGCAGGATCAGACTCAGTTTGTCGGTCTGGCGCTGGATGAAGACAGCCAGAGTGATCAATCTGCTGAGCGCATAGAAAAATGGCTACCTGCGGTACTGGCAGAATTCGAGATCTGACGCTGCTGCTCCAGCCCCCCAACCTGTCTATTACATTTGTAGGGTGGGACCAGGCCCGCCAAAAATTCTGGGCCTCATAGATGTAGCGCCCTACGTTGCTTGATATCGTCTTGGGATGCGCAAAAGATACCGGTAAGAATATTTAAGAAGAGCTCCCGGTAATCAACGATGAGCCTTAAGTAACAGCGTTACACCGATTGTAGAATTTTCTAGCCACCGGTTAATAGCCGTTTAACCATAAGTGCGTCGCGATACTCAGCAGGTATCCCAGCCCGATCGCCCAGCTCCACTTCAGGTGGTTGTAAAACGTATACACGCCCCGTGCCTGCCCCATCAGGGCGATACCCGCGGCCGAGCCCACCGATAAGAGTGAGCCGCCAACTCCGGTGGTCAGTGTCACCAGTAACCACTGGTTCTGTGACATTGTGGGTTCCATACTCAACACGGCAAACATCACCGGAATGTTATCCACAAGTGCTGAGAAAACACCGATCAGTGTGTTGGCAAGCGTCGGTCCCAGGCTGTCGTATACCAGTTCCGAGAGCAGGCCCAGATACCCCAGGGTGGATAATCCGCCTACGCAGAGTACCACGCCATAGAAAAACATCAGCGTGTCCCAGGATGAGCGTTCTACTACCTTGAATATATCGAAGCGGCGGATCACATCGGTGTGATCGCCCTTCATTTCACGCATGTCGGTCATGTTTTCCGCATGGTGATTATGGATATGGCCAGTATCGCGCAGTGCCGGTTCATGACGGCACAGGTAAAAGCCATACAGTTTCAGAACACCCAGGCCGGTCATCATCCCCAGTACCGGAGGCAGGTGCAGCAGGCTGTGGCTGCTAATAGCCAGTCCTATGGTGAGTAGAAACAGCGCGATTATTCTTTTCGCGCCGGGCTTCATAGAACGTGGCTTCAGGCGCCGCTCCTCGGTAGGTGCTACCTGTTCTACAACGCGGCACATCAGTAGCGCGGGTATCAGCCAGTTTACCAGAGAGGGGATAAACAGGCGGAAGAATTCCGCGAAGGGGATTATGCCATTCTGCCAGACCATCAGCGTTGTAATGTCGCCAAATGGGCTGAAGGCTCCGCCGGCATTGGCGGCAACTACGACGTTGATACAACCGACAGTGACAAATTTGATATTGTGCTGGCCGACAGCCATAACGACTGCGCCCATCAACAAAGCGGTGGACAGGTTGTCGGCGATGGGGGAAAGAAAGAATGCCAGCGCGCCTGTCGCCCAGTAGATCTGTTGCAGGGAGAGTCTGCGCGATACCAGCCAGGCGCGCAGGGCGGCAAACACCAAGCGTTCCTCCATACTGGTAATAAACGTCATGGCGGCCAGCAGAAAGAAGAACAGCTCGGCAAATTCCAGCAGATTATGGCGAACGGCGATGCCTGCTGTGACGCTATCGCCGTGCAGGGTGTAGGCCAGCCCCACCAACAGCCAGATAATACCGGCAGCGACAATAATGGGTTTTGATTTGCGCAGGTGAAAATATTCTTCACCCAGGACAAATAGATAACCTATTAAAAACACCAGCAAGCAGAGAATGCCGATAAAACTGCCGGTGAGATCGAGGTAGTTGGCGGTTGTACTTTCTATAGCTGCCTGCAGGCTGGCTGGCAGCATGAATGCAAAGATAGCAAGTGGTTTCAGTAGGCGGCACATTTGCACTGGTTATCCCTTGGGAGCTTCTGATTACGTCCATTATGTTCTCTGCGGACTATAGAACGGCCAGATACGCAAGGGACTTGTTCAGAAGTTCCCTAAGTCAGCGATGATTTGAATTCTGTACGAAAAGTAATAGAAAAGTCGAGTGTTTTACCTCCTATAGCAGCCTGATGGCGTTTCAACCAGGCCCCAGATCAGGTAAAATATGCTGCTTTTTTAATCTCTTTAACCTCCGAGTGTGATTACCTACGATGGAAGTCAATCCGATCATCAGCAGCCTGAAGGACATTTCTGCGCGTACGGAAGTGTTACGCGGCTACCTTCAATATGACGAGAAACAGGAACGCCTGGAAGAAGTCACCCGTGAATTGGAAGATCCGGCTGTCTGGAATGAGCCTGAGCGCGCCCAGGCGTTAGGTAAGGAACGCGCCTCCCTGGAAGGGGTGGTTAAGACCATTGATGATCTGACCGGCGGTGTCACCGATGCCCGCGATCTCCTTGATATGGCTGTTGAAGAGGATGATGAGGATACTGTTGAAGATGTACGCTCCGAGGTTGCAAGCCTGGACGAGCTGCTGAATCAACTGGAATTCCGCCGCATGTTTGCCGGCGAAGCGGACGGCAATAATGCCTTCCTGGATATTCAGGCGGGTTCCGGCGGTACCGAGGCTCAGGATTGGGCCGAGATGATGTTGCGGATGTATCTGCGCTGGGGTGAAGATAAAGGCTTTAAAGTTGAGTTGCTGGAATGTTCTGCCGGTGATGTGGCGGGCATCAAGTCGGCAACGATCCGCTTCGAGGGTGAATACGCCTTTGGCTGGCTGCGCACTGAGACCGGGGTTCACCGTCTGGTGCGTAAATCACCATTCGATTCCGGCGGTCGTCGTCATACCTCTTTCTCATCGGTATTTGTGTCCCCCGAGATCGACGATAAAGTTGAGATTGATATCAATCCAGCGGATCTGCGAGTCGATGTGTATCGCGCCTCCGGTGCCGGTGGTCAGCACGTTAACCGAACTGAATCTGCGGTACGTATTACCCACGGACCTTCGGGAATCGTGGTACAAAGCCAGAGTCAGCGTTCCCAGCACCAGAACAAAGATACCTGTATGAAGCAGCTGCGGGCAAAACTCTACGAAATGGAGATGCTCAAGCGCAGTGAAGCGGCCCAGGAAACCGAAGATAATAAAGCCGATATCGGCTGGGGCAGCCAGATTCGTTCATACGTACTGGATGACCAGCGGATTAAGGATTTGCGTACCAATGTGCAGAGCAGTAACTGCGATAAGGTATTGGATGGCGACTTAGACCTCTTCATAGAGGCCAGCCTCAAGGCAGGCCTTTGAGCTACCGTGCTCGGTGTAGCGGCGTTATAAATTGACTCAACATGCTCACCTACTGCAGTAGGCTCCGCTGTTTCATCAATTTATGCCTTGCTACACCTTCGCTCGTAACGCTCAAAAGTATTTTAATCCGAATCCTGATAGAGGGTTCGAAGCGAATTAAAGAATTATATATTAAAGGTTCCACAGAAAATGTCTGATAACACTCAGCAGAAAGATGAAAACCGTCTGGTGACGGAACGCCGTGAAAAGCTCAACGGTTTGCGTGAAGCGGGTAATGCATTCCCGAACAGTTTCCGTCGTGACACGTATGCCCAGGATCTGCAGGATCAGTACGGTGATAAATCGAAGGAAGAGCTGGCTGAGGCAGAGATTACGGTAAGTATCGCCGGACGTGTGATGCTCAATCGTGGTGCTTTTGGTGTTGTTCAGGATATGACTGGTCGCATCCAGTTTTACGTCAACAAAGAAGCGCGTCCGTTCGCCAAGAGCCTGGATCTGGGCGATATTATCGGTGTTACCGGTATTCTGCATAAGTCTGGTAAAGGCGATCTGTATGTTGATCTGGGCGAATACCAGCTATTGACCAAGAACCTGCGTCCACTGCCTGAGAAACATAAAGGCTTGCAGGACACCGAGACTCGTTACCGTCAGCGTTATGTTGATCTGATTACTAATGAGAAGTCACGTAAGGTGTTTGAAACCCGCTCTAAAATTGTCTCCGGTATCCGTAACTTTCTAACCGAGCGTCGCTTCATCGAAGCAGAAACGCCGATGCTGCAGGTTATCCCCGGTGGTGCGACTGCGCGTCCATTTATTACCCATCACAACGCCCTGGACCGTGATATGTATCTGCGTATCGCTCCGGAGCTGTATCTGAAGCGTCTGGTTGTGGGTGGTTTCGAGCGGGTCTTCGAGATTAACCGTAACTTCCGTAACGAAGGCCTGTCTACCCGTCATAACCCTGAGTTCACTATGATCGAGTTCTACCAGGCATATGCGGATTACCGTGACCTGATGGACCTGACTGAAGAGATGCTGCGTACTGTTGCGCAGGATGTGCTGGGTACTACGACAATCGTTAACACAGTACGTAACGAAGACGGCGAAGTGCTGGAAACCTTTGAATACGACCTGGCCAAGCCGTTCCTGCGTCTGAGCGTGTTTGATTCGATCCTGCACTACAACGCAGACATCACTGCCGAGGCTCTGGCGGATGATCATGCTGCCCGTCAGATTGCCGAGCGTCTGGATATCGATGTTAAAGACAGCTGGGGACTGGGCAAGGTACAGATCGAGATCTTCGAGAAGACCGTTGAGCACCGCCTGGACCAGCCAACCTTTATTACTGAGTATCCGACCGAAGTATCACCGCTGGCACGTCGCAGCGATGCTAACCCGTTTGTTACCGACCGTTTCGAGTTCTTCGTGGCTGGGCGTGAACTGGCGAATGGCTTCTCCGAGTTGAACGACTCTGAAGATCAGGCGGCTCGCTTCAAGGAGCAGGTTGCAGAGAAAGACGCCGGTGATGATGAAGCGATGCACTATGATGCGGATTACATCAATGCACTGGAATACGGTTTGCCACCGACTGCCGGTGAAGGCATTGGCATCGACCGTCTGGTAATGCTGTTTACCGATTCACCATCGATCCGGGATGTGATCCTGTTCCCTGCGATGCGCCCACGCGGGTAACAGCGGGTAAGTATTGAAACGCACTGAAAAGAGTAAAGGCTGTCGATGACAGCCTTTTTTATACAGGGACGTTGCTCCTTAACAAGAGTAGGCCTGCGAGCGCATGGCTAAGTAGGAACAGGGTTACAACCTATCAAGTGAGTATGCCTTATGAACTGGCTAGTCCCATCCCAAAAACGTTCCCTGCCGGGCAAGCGCTGGTTGAGCATCATCCTGCGTTCACTGCATCTGGTGGGTATTGCCGGATTGGCCGGCGCCTATCTGTATTCGTTGCCGGAGACGGTCTGGGAGCCCTATCTTCTGCTGGCGGTGGGTAGTGGTTTTCTATTGTTGGCGCGAGAACTCTATGTGGATGGTATCTGGCTGCTGCAGCTGCGCGGTCAGCTGGTGCTGTTCAAGCTGCTGTTACTGGGGGTTGGTCTGTTCTGGTTTGACCAGCCGGAGGCCTGGATCTATATAGTAGTGATCCTTATTTCCGGGGTGATCTCCCATGCACCGGGTAAGGTGCGCTATTACTCTCTCTGGCACCGCCGTGTGCTCACCCGTGAAGCCTATTTTGGCCGGGGCAAGGGTGAGGTCAAGGATTGTGGTGAAGGCTGAGCTGAATCTATATGCAGGCGCTGCAGCAGCAGCCAGCCGAGGTCTGTATTTATATTGTGGTTATCCTGATTTTCGGAGTGATCTCTCATGCGCAGGGCAAGGTGCGCAACTTTTCTCTCTGGCATCGCCGTGTGCTCACCCGTGAAGCCTATTTTGGCCGGGGTAAGGATGAGGTTAAGGATTGTGGTGAAGGCTGAACTATGAGCTATGAATTATGAATAACGACGTTGCTTTATCGCTGGCGGCTGCGCCCAGCTGGCAACCCTACCTGGGGGCTGAGCTGGATGTCCCCTATATGCATAAGCTGAAACAGTTTTTGTACCAGCAGCAGGTCGATAAGAAGGTAATCTATCCTGATTCTGTTAACTGGTTTCATGCTCTGGAAATCACGCCGCTGGATCAGGTGAAAGTCGTGATCCTTGGACAGGATCCCTATCACCAGCCGGATCAGGCTCATGGCCTGTGTTTTTCCGTGCGTCCGGGGATAAAAACACCACCTTCGCTGGTGAATATCTATAAAGAGCTGCACAGTGATCTGGGTGTCGTGCCCGTCGGACATGGCTATCTGGAAAACTGGGCACAGCAGGGCGTACTGTTGCTTAACTCCGTGCTGACAGTGGAACAGTCGCTGGCGGCGTCCCATCAGGGGAAGGGCTGGGAGACGTTTACCGATAAGGTTATAGCTACCGTCAATAAACAGTGTGAGGGCGTGGTGTTTATGCTGTGGGGCAGTTATGCACAGAAGAAAGGCGCGGTTATCGATACGCACCGCCACTGTGTACTGCAGGCAGCGCATCCATCGCCGCTGGCCGCCTACCGCGGGTTCTTCGGTTGCAAGCATTTTAGCCAGGCTAACCAGTATTTGCAGCTGGTGGGTAAGCCTCCGATCGACTGGCAATTGCCGGACGTCCCGGAGGGAGGGGAAGCTAAGCCGCAAACCGAGTTTAGTTTCTAGAGAAGTTAGTGGCTAGACGCGATATATTTATCTTCTGTGGGAGAGGCGCCCCGCCGCGATAATCCTGCCCAGGTCTTTCGGCGCGAGGCGCGCCTCCTGCAAAAAAATATCCACTTTCATTGGGTTAGTCCATATTCTTTTTCGAACCACGCACGACGAACTACGATTTATCACGTAGTGATAATTACAATGCGCGACGATCTATTCAGCTGAGAGTGTTCTACGCAGGTGCAGGGTATCTGCCAACTGTTTCCTCTTTTTTATCAATTATCACTAAGGTCCTACGAGCCAATCTCAGGTTGTTGTTTAGGCTTCACTTCGGCTCCCTTCTCTCATTACGTTTCTTCTCCACCCCTTTTTGGCAGTTTTTTGTATTTTCGTATGAGGAAATTTTACTTTCTCTCAGACAATTGCTGAGTTAATTAAATGGGCTTCTGTCTATATAGGGGGGCGGACACAAATACAATTGTTTTGTTATCTGGGCCGGATAGTTTTGTGATAACTGCCTGCAACAATAACAGCACTGCAAATAAGTGGGGTGATGTTATGGCTATGCAAGGCACTTCTGTACGACTCCTGACACCTCAGGAAAAAAGGGTAACGTATTTACCTCAGGATTTTGTTTCATCTTATGACTGGCTTGATCGGCTCAGCCCTCCTGACCGGGAAAAGTTTCTGGAGTTTGGTTGTGGCGCCGATGTAAAGCCCCGTTTCGAACGAATCCATCAAGCGTTTGAATTCTATGCCCAAAGTCAGCCGGATAGTTGTGCTGTGATTGATGCTGTCGGGCTACAGGTGAGTTACCGGGAACTGAATAATCAGGCCGATATGCTGGCTGCTCTGTTGCAGAGCTCCGGGGTGTGCCGGGGAGATAGTGTTTGCCTGTTTGTGCGCCGTTCTGTCGAGATGGTGGTGGGTATCCTGGCCTGCCTTAAGGCGGGAGCCTGCTATGTCCCCCAGGATATGCTGGTATGTCCGTCTCAGCAGCGTGACCATGTGGTGGCAACGGCGAAGGCAGCTGTGATACTGACGACGTCTGAATATCTGGATGCGATATCTGCGGGTGAGCAACAGGTAATCGCTATCGACCGGTATCTGCAGCAGAGACCCAATGTCGAGTGTCTTAACCCGCCTATCAATACTGAACCTTGCCCGCAAGATACTGCGGTGGTCATCTTTACTTCGGGCACCACCGGTAAGCCTAATGGGGTGCAGGTAAGCCACGCTAATCTTTGTAATATTCTGCTGACGGCCCCCGGCGATATGGGGATTAAGCCTGGCAAGAAGGTCGGGCAGATACTTAATATTGCTTTTGATATGGCTGTCTGGGAAGTACTCGGTTGCCTCGGCAACGGTGGCACTCTGGTAATCCGTGGCAAGAGCTTTCAGCAAGTGGCGGAGCGAGTGGATATTCTGATTGCCACGCCGAGTATTCTGACCTCTATCGATGCTTCTCACTGCCACCAGCTTCAGGCTGTGGCGGTAGCTGGAGAGCCTTGCTCCCGCTTGCTGGCTGAAACCTGGGGCGCATTCTGTGATTTCTATAACTCCTGCGGCCCTACCGAAACCACCATTGTTAATACCGCCGAGGTGTACCGGCCGGGTGATCGGTATCTATCCATTGGTAAGCCAACGCCTAACAATACGGTGTATATCCTTAATGATCAGCTGCAGCCGTGCCGTATCGGCGAAGTGGGTGAGATGTGGGCCGGTGGTGACTGCGTCACCAAGGGCTATATCAATAATCCGGCTCTGACCGCCGAGCGCTATCGGGATGATCCGTTTTTGGGTAATGGTCGCAAGATGTTTCGCACCCGGGATCTGGGCCGCTGGCTAGAGGATGGCACGCTGGAGCATCTGGGGCGGGTGGATGACCAGGTTAAAATCCGTGGTTTCAGGGTTGAGCTGGATGCGGTTTCGGCGGTGCTGGAGCGGACTCGCAACTGCGCCCGGGCGGTAGCCCTTAAGCTTGATGATCGTCATCTGGTGGCGTTTGTCAGTCCGGCTGGGGTTGATCTCAATGAAGCCCACAGGCAGGTGCAGCAGGCTTTGCCTTATTACTGCGAACCGCTGTTTATCTTGCCCTTAGATGCGCTCCCAAAAACCATCCGCGGCAAGATTGATAAACGTCAGCTGATGTCTCTGGCGAGCGAATTTTACCGTGCTAATAAGATGTTTGATGTCGAGGGGGCTGAAGTATGAACCAGTCTATCAATGTTCAACTGCCGACTCCTGTTGCTGGCCTGAAGCGGGTCGTTAAACAGCCTCGATATATGCATTACAACCGCCTGGTGGTCGGGGTCTTCCTGATTAACGCTGTGCTGTTTTTATACGGCCTGAGCAGTGGCCAGTGGTGGACTTCTAAAAGTATTGCTTTGCAGTCTATTGCCGATCTTGCGTTGGTAAATCTTGCGCTGACTATTTTGATGCGTCAGCAATATGTGATCAACTTTATGTTCTGGCTGGCGACCCGGGCGCCGACCTCCTGGCCGTTGTCGATTCGCTGGACCTTGGGCAAAGTTTACCATCACGGTGGCTTGCATAAAGGCGGAGCGATGGCGGGTACGCTGTGGTTCCTGATATTCACCGGCTGCGCCAGCTACCAGCTGCAGCATAGCCTTGGCGGGATTTCGGCCACCACGGTGGCGATCAGCTATGGCCTGATGGTAATCCTGCTGTTGATTGTGGTGATGGCGCAAAAAAATATCCGGGCCAGGTATCACAACAGTTTTGAAATAAGCCATCGTTTTGGCGGCTGGTTGGCGCTGCTGTTGTTCTGGGGCCTGACGTTGTCCTTTGTCGATGATCAGCGCGGCGCGATGGCGTTTAGTGATGCGCTGCTTGCATCATTCAGTTTCTGGATGCTGTGCCTGTTGAGCTTCAGCATCGTGTTGCCCTGGTTACGTTTGAAAAAGGTAGCGGTTAAGGTTGATACACCTTCGAATCACGTTGCGGTGGTCAGCTTTAATCATGGGGTAACCCCGTTTCCGGGTTCATCGACGGCGATCAGTTTAAGTCCCTGGCTGGAATGGCATCATTTTGCCAATGCGCCAAGTCCCGGTGCTGATGGTTTTCGTCTGGTGATCTCACGAGCGGGAGACTGGACGGGCGACTTTATCGAGAGTAAACCAACTCATGTCTGGGTGAGAGGAGTGCCGCAGGCAGGGGTTGCCTATATCGAAGTGCTGTTTAAAAAGGTGGTTTATATCGCCACCGGCAGCGGTATCGGTCCGGTACTGCCGCATTTACTGGCGCAGGCGGTGCCGACTGCGCTTGTTTGGTCAACTCGCAACCCCCGTGCCACGTATGGCGATAAGCTGGTGGATGAAATTCTGGATGCGCAACCCGATGCCCTGATCTGGGATACCGATGAGCGGGGCAAGCCCGATATGCTTAAGCTTGCGTATCAGGCATATAAGGATTTTGATGCCGAAGCGGTGATCTGTATCTCCAATGAAAAGCTCACCTGGCAGGTAGTGTATGGCATGGAGAGCCGGGGAATCCCAGCCTATGGCGCGATCTGGGATTCTTAAGTGCTAGCGATGAATAAGGAGAACGTGATGAATCTTATTGTTGAACGGGAAGGCCGGGTTGTGACTCTGCGTATCAACCGGCCGGAAGTGCTGAATGCACTCAATTCAGAACTGATGCAGCAGTTGGTAAAGGTGGCCACTACACTGGATTGCGATCCGGATATTGGCTGCATTATATTAACCGGAAATGATAAAGCGTTTGCCGCCGGGGCGGATATCGATGAGCTGGCAGGACAAACTCATCTGGATATGTTCCGACTAGGTTATTTTGAACCGTGGGATCGGTTTGCTGCCCTAAGAACACCGGTTATTGCTGCCGTTGCAGGTTATGCCCTGGGTGGCGGCTGCGAGCTGGCAATGATGTGCGATATGATCTTTGCAGCTGATAATGCCCGCTTCGGCCAGCCTGAAGTTAAGATAGGAGTCACCCCGGGGATGGGCGGATCGCAGCGTTTGACACGCCTGGTTGGTCAGTCAAAAGCGATGGATATGATCCTCACTGGAGCCATGATAGATGCCGATTACGCTGAACGGGCGGGTCTTGTAGCGCGGGTGATTGCGTTAGATCAGTTGGCCACTGAAACAATGTCGGCGGCGCAGCAGATTGCCGGTTACAGTAAAATCGTAACTATGACCGCTAAGGAGATGGTGCGGCGGGCACAGGAACAGAGCTTGAGCGAGGGCTTGTTGTTTGAGCGGCGTAGTTACTATGCTTTGTATGGCAGTGACGATCAGAAAGAAGGGATGCAGGCGTTTCTTGATAAGCGCAGTCCCCGTTTTTCCGGTTAGTAGTCGAGCTTCTCCAGTTATGGGAGTGGCGCTCTTTACCCACAGTAGCAGATATGGATGAAGGATAAGTTATGGAAAACAAGAAGATACTGATAGTCGAAGATCAGGATGATCTCGCCAGTTTGCTACAGCTTCATCTGTCTGATTTAGGGGCTGTAATAACCCATGCTAGTGATGGCCGCAGCGGTATGAGAATGGCCTGTGCGATGGAATGGGATCTGCTGATTCTGGATATTCAGCTGCCCGGGCCTTCCGGTTTGGAGATCTGCAGGAATGTCAGGCGTAACGAAAACTATGTGCCAATTCTGTTACTGACTAGTCGTTCCAGTGAACTGGATCGGGTGCTGGGACTCGATCTGGGGGCCGATGATTACATAACCAAACCCTTCAGTGTGATGGAGCTGATCGCCCGTATCAAAGCGATGTTTCGCCGTGTTAATGCGATGCAGCGGATGGAACAGCAGAGCCAGGAAGTAATTCATATTGGTAAGCTCTCTATTGATGAAACCCTGCGTGAGGTCAGGTTAGCGGATCAACTGATTGAACTCACCGCCCGTGAGTTTGATCTGCTGCGTTTCTTTTCAGCGCAACCGGGACGCGTATTTCGTCGCTCAGAGTTGCTGGATAACGTATGGGGCTACGGCCATGCCGGTTATGAACATACGGTAAACTCCCACATCAACCGGTTACGGGCAAAAGTTGAAACCGATCCGAATAATCCTGAGATCATAGTGACAGTCTGGGGAGTTGGTTACAAACTCGATTCGGAAAGGTTATCTCTATGACTCTTCCTCAAGACCAGGAAATGAACTCGATTTCTCTACAACGTGGTGTGATGGGTACCCTCAGTACCCGTTTGACGTTGGCGCTGATTGCCATTGTTATCGCGGTGGGGTTGAGTGTGGTGGTTGTCAGTCAGAGCTGGATGCGGGCTTATTATGAAGAACTGACCCAAAAACTGAATATAAATATCGCCATGTATGTCACCGGTGAGTACAGCCTGCTGCAACCGGAGGGAGGGCAGCCTGATTTTGCCGCTATAAATACTCTTGCCCACCACGCCATGATTATTAATCCCCTGGCCGAAGTGTATTTACTGGATACCGGGGGGCGGATTATTGCTCATGCGCTGCCGGATGCTGAGGTCAGGCTGGATACGGTTCCGCTGGCGCCGATTAGGCAGTTTCTGGCAGAAGAGAAAGAGTTTCCATTGCGCGGTGCTGATCCCCGGCACCAGAATCTGGATAAGGTTTTCTCGGTTGCAGAAATTCGCAACGGTGAAGATTTGCAAGGTTACCTTTATGTCATTCTCGGGGGGCGGGTTTACGACAATATCGAAGACAGTATAGAAACCAGTTACAGTCGTGCGATGGTGTTGTTGGCGATTACGGTGATTATCATTGCCGCAGTGCTGGTGGGGGCTCTGATTTTCAGCCTGTTAGTACGGAGGTTGAGCCAATTGAGTCAGCAGATGCAACGCTTCACTGAAACCGGGTTGCAGGGCCCGGTTGATGATGTGCCTCAGGCAGAGGTGCCTTTAGCCAGAGATGAAATTGATCTTCTAGCACAAAACTTTACCCGGATGTCGGATAAAATCAGTTGCCAGCTAGAGCTATTACGTCAGGGTGATGAGCTGCGCCGGGAGCTGATTTCTAATGTATCCCATGATCTGCGAACCCCGTTGGCGACGATACAGGGGTATCTGGAAACCCTGTTAATAAAGAACAGTGATCTCGACCAGCAGCAACGGCTTGAATATCTGCAGATCGCAATGCAAAGCAGTAATCGCCTGGGCAGCCTGATTAGTGATCTGTTTGAGCTGTCAAAGCTGGAGTCCAATCATATGACTCTGGAGTGCGAGCAGTTTTCACTGGCTGAATTAGTGTTCGATATTACTCAGGAGTTTCGGTTACAGGCTGAGGCTCGGAATATCCAGATCAGGGTCTATAACCAGCAACAGCAAGCCTTGGTTACTGCCGATATAAGCCTGATGCAGCGGGTGTTTGAAAACCTGCTACGCAATGCTATCGCCTACACCCCTGAGAATGGTGAAATACTGGTTCAGATAGAGCCGGATAGCAGTAATCAAAGAGGTGCTGTTACTAAGGTGAGCATTATCGATAATGGCCGTGGCATAAGTGCTGAGGACCTGCCGTATATTTTTGATCGGTTTTATGTCAACCCGGATCGTAATAGCATGGCTGAAGGCTCCACCGGACTGGGACTGGCAATCGTCAAGCGTATTTTGGACCTGCATCAAACCGGTATCCAGGTACAGAGCCAGCTTAATCAGGGTTCATGTTTTCAGTTCACACTGCCAAAGGCGGCGTAAAAAAGTGGCTGATAAGAACGTTAGCTCTGTCGATCAATGCTGTCTGATTGGTTTTGTTTTTTTATTTTAGTTAATCGGCGCGAGGCGCGCCTCCTGCAAGAATTGTCCGCTTTTTCGGGGGGCTGTCAAAACAACGAACTACGAACTATCTCATTGGAGCGTACGACGCAGGCGCAGACTCTCTGCCACCTGACGCTCCGGCTCCAAGGTCTGCAGGATCACCAGTTCGCCATCAATGAAGTTCTGCTCCATGCCGAGCATTATGGCTGAACCATCTGTCATCTTCAGAACAAGCAGTGAATCATAGTTTAACGATTCTGCCGGGATATCCTGCGACGGGGCTACTATCTCAACCAGTTCGCGTTGTTCATAGATATCTATTGCATTGATAATGCTAGCGGAGGGAAGGGATAACCAGCTGGTATGCTCGGGGGCTGACAGGCTATCAGAAACTTTCTGAGCTTGCAGGCAGCCAACCGTAAAGCCATCCTGAAACTGGTGGCGCTGGATACCAATTTCTATCCATTGTTCTTCATCAATTCGCACTTTAATCCAGCTGGCACGAAACAGGTCCTGGCCAAAGTAAGCCTGTAGCCCCCCGACCCAAAGATCATCCAGCCGCAGTTGCAGTAATTGGGAAAGGGTTTGCAGGGCGTTGCTATCGAGGTGAAGCACTTTCAGGCGGATAGGATCGGTCATGTTGCCTTTCCTTTGCTGTGACAGGAGTTTTTACTGTAACACAGAGAACTAGCCTGAACAGTGTCAGGCCTGTATTTTGTTATCCGGCAAGTTATCGTTTACTTTCAAACAGTTCCGGATCAAGTTCGTAAGGCAGATCGAGACGATTAAGAACCGCTCCATTACTGCTTTCCAGATGGATTTTCTGGCTGTTGTCATCGAAACTGTCTTTCAGCATGACCGCCAATAATTCAACGCGACCATCTTCCGTCTTGGCCGCGGCGACAACCGTACCAATACCATCGCGGTCTGCACTGCTCAGTGATGTGCCGGCAACGGGTGGCTCGGCGATATCGGCCGACAGACGAAACATCGGGCGCTTCAGCTTGCCCCGGTGTTGTAAGCGGGTGATGATCTCCTGGCCGGTATAGCAGCCTTTGGAAAAACTCACGCCACCAAATATCTGCAGATTAGTCATCTGCGGAATAAAGGTTTCCAGTGTTTCTGGCTGAAGTGATGGAATACCCTGGCGAATGTCGGCTAGTTGCCAGCTGTTGCTATCAGACAGAGCGGCTTGCTTCAGTAGCTTCGGCAGAATAGCCTGAGCTTCTTCTACCGGAAGCCACAACTCAAAGCGCTCGCCGGGCTCTTTAACCAGTACACCATTATGGGTTGCGACGCACTGATCGTCAGCTTCAGGAACGGCGGTACAGAGAGACGCGAGTAACTGTGCTGCTTGCTCACCCTGTATACCTAAGCCGACAATCTGCGCGGAAATATCCTGGCTCTCAGATTTGGAGAACATCATGTATTTCTTCAGGTTTGCCTGACCTTGAGCAAGGGTGCTCAGGGTGGTGCGCAGCCAGAAGCCATCCTCGACTGCTATCAGGCGAGACAGGCTGACCATGCTGCCTTTAATGTTACAGTGAGAGCCTAAGCGGCTTTGTCCTGCAGCAACATCATTTAAATCACAGGACAGCTGTCCCTGCAGGAAACTCAGTGCATCTGGGCCGATTACATCAAAGATACCCAGATGGGTCAGCGGTGTGATGGTTGTGCTTGCGGATTGCGGAGAGGCAATTATGGCATGCCCTGCGTTATCAATCTGAACGTTATGGGACTTCAGAGTATCCAGCCAACTGCTCATATTTTTAAACCTGTTAATCTGTTCTGTATGTTTGCGGCCGCTTACAATTTTAGCTGCCGGTTACTCACTGCTCATGGCCTCGCCCAGCTGAACCGGACTGTTGGCCTGTAGAGTGTCACTCCACTCGATGGCCTCTTTGCCAAATAGCAAAATCACTGTAGAGCCGAGTTTGAAGCGGCCCATCTCCTGGCCCTTTTCAAGTATAACCGGCTCTACCGGTTTCGGATTGTGCTCTATGCGCCAGGGTTTGTTCTGCTGGGGTGCGACTTGACCCGCCCAGACTGTTTCAATGCCAGCGACGACCATGGCTCCGACGAGCACCATCGCCATCGGGCCGTATTCGGTATCAAACATGGCGATCATGCGTTCGTTGCGGGCAAACAGGTTGTCGACGCCTTCCGCTGTTGTCTGGTTAACTGAATAGAGGTCGCCCGGAATATAGATGGTCTCACGCAGGGTGCCGGTAACCGGCATGTGTACGCGATGATAATCCTTAGGCGACAGGTAGATAGTGGCAAAGCGGCCGTTGATAAAGGGCTCGGCCAGATCAGTATAACCGCCCAGCAGTGTTGTCAGGCCATATCCGCGACCCTTGGCCTGGAAAATACGGCCATAATCAATCGCGCCTATCTGGCTGATAGCGCCATCTGCGGGGCTGACGACATTGCTGTCGGCCAGTGGGCGCACGCCTGGTTTTAGCTCGCGGGTGAAAAACTCATTAAACGAGGGGTAATGATCCAGGTTTTCAATCTGTGCTTCTGCCATGTTTACCTGGTAGCGTTTGGCGAACCATTTGATAAACGTAGATTTAATCCAGCTAGTACGGCTGTCCGCGAGGCGACCGACCAGTCGTGACAGCAGGTGTTGTGGCAGCAAGTGTTGTAGCAGGATAAACAAATTGTCTTTCACGGATAGTTTTCCAGGCAGGTAGTTGATAACAGTACTTAACAGCTTTTGAGCAGTTGTCGCTCGGTAGTGGCTCGGTTATGTGTCGCTCATTCACTGCTCATTCATTAGTTGTTTCGACGGGTGTATCGGGTTGATTACCCCACTCAAACCAGGAGCCATCGTAACAGCGTACTTTTTCGAACCCAAGGTGTTTTGCAAATAGATAGCTCAGACCAGAGCGTCGATGAGTCTGGCAGTGAGTGATCACGGTTTTCTCCGGGGTGATGCCAAGTTCCGCCAGTTCCGTCAATATCTCATCTGCAGGGCGTAAACGGGTATCCGTCTTGGATATCAGCGCCCGGGTCCATTCATAGTTGCGTGCGCCGGGAATATGACCGCCTTTTTGTGCATTAATGACTTTTTCACCGCTAAATTCCTCGGGTGAGCGGACATCGAGAATACAGTGGTCGGCGGATTTAAGATGATCCAGAATGTAGTTGATGTCTGCCAGGTACTGATCATTAATCTGTACCGGGTAGTCTGTGTTGATAGGTGTGTGAGCTTGCGTCTCAATGGCTAATCCGGCCTCTTTCCAGGCTTGCAGATGGCCGTTGAGAAATGAGCAGTGCTGGTGACCCGTGGCGTGCAGGGTCCAGATCATCCGGCCTGCAATTGCTCCCATCTGATCGTCATAAACTACCACATGGCGGTCTGGCGTGATCCCCAGTGAATTGAATAACGCAGTAATTTGCCCGGCGTCGGGAATCTTGTTGGGTACCGGGGGCTTGCCGGATAACAGCAGTGCAGGGTGCATATGCACGGCACCGGGGATATGCCCTAAGCGATAGTTTTCTTCGGACGAGAGGTCGATCACCAGCAGGTTGCTAGTCTTCAGTTGTACTGCTAACTGGTTTGCTTCGATGACGAGGGGCAGGTTCATAGTCAGGCTCTTGCTTGTTTTGTTTTTGTCAGGGCGCTCAGGCAGGTACTTGCGGCGTTGCATAAGTATTTGAATTTTTCCTGATGGGAGCTCTGAATGCCGCTTGTCTGCTTGCCTGCATCAGCATAGATAATTGCCAGCGGTTTATTGTGTACAAAAATAGACATCATCAGGTAGCCGTTTTCATTGATTTGGCAAGCGTAGCTTTCAGGAAGTACTTTGCTGATACGTTTCTGGTTGGTGTCGTTGACCAGGATGCAGGCGCTTTGTTTATAGAGAAGCAGAAACAGACTGTCCGATTCGAGTTTATGACTCGAGTTGATTAACGGGTGGCCGGGTGGAAAACCTTGTGCCTGGATTACCTTCAAGGTATTGCTTTGAGGGGGGATGATGCTTACTGAGGCCCTGGGGAGACCAATGCCTAAGGTAATCGCGTTGAGCAAGTCATTTATGGCTTCACTTGCCTGCGTATATTGTTCGGGTTGTTTCAGTAACTTTTCTGAAATTTGCTGAAACAGTAAGTGATCAAGCAGTTCAGTTTCAGGCTGTGCTTCGTTTATGTTTCCAGGTGAGGGGGCGGTCTTTAAGTGAGTCAGTAGAGGTAATTCATTATTACTTTCAATAAGTTTTTTTTGTTCGGCGGGAGAAAGTTTATAGCCAGCTTGATGTGACGATTGAATCATTAACATTTCGGCGGCTGGAGACAGGGTGCCGATGACATGGTACTGGCGAGCCGATAAGGCGCAGTTTTTGTGCACTACTGATAGCGTTTTTGCCAGTTGGCTTTTCAGGTAGTCGTTAATTATATCAACGATGTGTAATGTTTTATCCGTTTGCCAGCCATACGGGGCTGCCCATGCTAACCAGTTAGCGAGTTTGACCGGGAAAAATTTTTGCTGAGTGAGGTGGTTTAGTGAGCGTAACTCATCCTTCAGTAAACGGGGGTCTCCCAGGGCGCGCTGATGCAGTTGGGTGAGCGTCTGCTTATTCAGTGGCGAGTCCTGTTCCAGGGTTGCCAGGGCCAGTGGTGAAACATGCCAGCGCTCTACCAGCCCTTTGGATATACGGGCAACGGTACAACCCAGTATAGCTCTCTCTGCCTGCTCCGGATCGATACCTTTGTCGCGAATTTTTTTCTGGATCTCAGACATGTGTAGTGGGGCAAAGTGCCATAATGCCCAGTGACCAACGCCATAAAACATTGCCGCGAGAAAGCTTTCTTCAGAGAACAGACCGCCGCGAGACTGGTTTAGCCATTCGCGCGTTTGGGTTGCTGCGTGGTGACTGTTAGCGATCGCCCGAAAGTACATCTTATCGGCGACGCTTGATGCGCTAAGTCTGATGATGGGTAAGCTCGCGATCAGCTGCTCAAGCCGGTTCATCCCCAGGGAGTTGATGGCGTGATCAATGCTGGTGATTTCAGAGGATTTTTCTCGATGCAGTTTTCCCGCCAGGCTTGCTACATGCAGGCAGAGAATTGGATCTGCCTTGATCAGTTTGTTCAGTTCAATAAGCGAGCTATTGCTCTGGTTGATCTTTTTTTGTAGCCGGGTTTGAGTGCTTACCCTGATCGGTAGCTGTTTGTTAACCAGAAAGTTAACCCATTTAATGGCATCCTGAGGTGATTGTGCGGTGCTCATCTGTTCACCAGGATAGGAAACTGCTGCATCAATATATCTCCTGTCAGGTCTCGTTAAGCGATGACAGAATATGTTTGTAACTGTAGACCCGCTGTTCGCTGACCTTACCCTCTTCAATCGCCTTTTTTATGGCGCAGCCCGGTTCCTGCTCGTGTTTGCAGTCCCTGAAGCGGCAGTAGCCCAGATAAGGCGAAAACTCAGTGAATCCTTCAATGACCCGATCTTCTTCAATATGCCAGAGGGCAAACTCCCGGATACCTGGTGAGTCGATAAGATCGCCGCCGTCAGGGAAGTGAAACAGCCGAGCGGTGGTTGTCGTATGGGTGCCTTTGCGGGTCGCTTCCGACAGGGCGCCAACCCGTATATCTACGCCCGGCAATAGGGCGTTGATTAGTGAGGATTTACCAACCCCGGACTGGCCAACGAATACGCTTATGCGGTTATTCAATTTCTGTTTTAGCTGGTCGAGGCCTTCTTTTTTTGTTGAGGACACGATCAGTACCTTGTAACCAATAGAGCGGTAGAGGCTAATCATGGTTTCAATGTATTCCAGATTATCCGCGTTGAGCAGGTCTGTTTTGTTCAACAGGATAACCGGTTCAATATTACTCAATTCCGCCGCCACCAGATAGCGGTCAATCAGGTTGTAGTGCGGCGTTGGTTCCACTGCGATGGTGATGACAATGTAGTCGATATTGGCGGCGACCGGTTTCAGCTCACCCTGATTATTGGGACGTTGCAGAATGGTACTGCGGGGCAGGGTAGCAACCACTACACCGGTCTCTTTGCCGGCTCGCCAGATAACCTGATCACCGGTCACCAGTGCGTCAAGATTAGTGCGCATATGGCAGCGAATAATTTGCCCTTTAAGTTCGCCTTCACTGGCTTCTACATCCACCTGACGGCCAAAATGGGAAATAATCTGGCCATGCTGTTCCGGGCCCAGATCACCGCCTTCCAGCTGTAGATCTATATCGGAGTCTTTGCGTGTCGCTCGTGCGGTACGCTCGTCCTGGATTTTCTTGATGCGCCACGCCTGACGGCGGGTAAGTTTACGTTTCGACATTAATCAGCTGAATCAACTTTTAGGGTGATATTACTCTGGGAACCTACAAAAGTAAGTCCATTATGTTCTCTGCGGGTCAATAGACTTGTTCGTAGATTCCATAGCCTGCTAAGGTATTCTATTATGGACAAAATTTATAGTGCTGAGCAAAGAGGAAACCTTATTATGTCGAGGCAGGATAACCTGATCTGGATCGATCTGGAGATGACAGGACTGAATCCGGATACGGATCGTATTATCGAGATCGCAACCATTGTCACGGATGCTCAGCTGAATATTCTTGCCGAAGGCCCCAGTCTGGTGATTCATCAGTCAGATGAGTTGTTGGATGGCATGGATGAATGGTGTACGCGTCAGCATGGTCAATCGGGTTTAACTCAGCGGGTTAAAGATTCTAAGATTTGCGAGCGCGATGCCGAGTTAGCGACCCTGGAGTTTATCGGCCAACATGTCGATAAAGGTGCTTCACCGATATGTGGTAACAGTATTGGTCAGGATCGCCGTTTCCTGGTGCCCTATATGCCTGAATTGGAAGCGTATTTTCATTACCGTAACCTCGATGTCAGCACCATCAAGGAGCTGGCGCGGCGTTGGCAGCCTGAGGTGCTGGCGAGTGTTAAGAAGAAGGGCTCGCATCTGGCGATGGATGATATTAAAGATTCCATCAATGAGCTGGTTCATTACCGTGAACATTTTTTTAAGTAGAGATAATTTGAGCGTTTTATTCCAAGGGCAGGGCGCTTTTGGTTTTAGTCGGCAAGCTTCTTTCCTCTGGGGTGTTCGAGAATAGGTAATGGCAGAGTCTCTGTGCGCTGGCTGAGGTGATCCAGCGCCCACTGCGCGTGCTCCTGAACGACCTCTGATGGATAGCTCAGTAATTTATTCAGAGCATCAACTACGTCATCCCCGCCATTACTATTGCCCAGAGCAACCGCGATGTTGCGAAGCCAGCCTTCATAGCCGGTGCGGCGTATGGCTGAACCTTCAGTACGTTTTAAAAAGGTTGCTTCATCCCAGCTCAATAACTCTACAAGGGAGATATCGTCCAGCTGGTGGCGCGGCGTAAAATCGACCTCATCGGTATGCTGGGCAAAACGGTTCCAGGGACAGATAAGCTGGCAGTCATCGCATCCAAAAATGCGGTTGCCAATCAGTGGTCGTAGTTCCAGTGGGATCGAACCCTTAAGTTCAATAGTCAGGTAGGATATGCAGCGTCGGGCGTCCAGCAGGTAGGGGGCGACGATGGCCTGTGTCGGGCAGATGTCGATACAAGCCTGGCACTTGCCGCAGTGATCTTCCGTATAGGGCTTATCGATCGGCAGGGGCAGGTCGATAAACAGTTCACCCAGCAGGAACCAGGAACCGGCTTCTCTGTTTAGTATCAGGGTATGCTTGCCGCGCCAGCCGATACCGCTTTTGCGGGCCAACGGGCGTTCCAGCACCGGAGCACTGTCTACAAAGGCACGATAACCGAACTGTCCGACAAGTTGCTCGATCTCCTTGCCGAGTTTAGTGAGGCGCTTGCGCATGGTTTTATGGTAATCGCGGCCCATGGTATAGCGGGAAATATAGGCTTTATCCGACTGTTTCAATATTTTCAGGGTAGCTATATCGGGAGGTAGGCAATTCATCCGAACCGAAATAACTCTTTGGGTGCCTTCTACCAGTAAGCTGGGATCGATGCGCTTCTCAAAGTGGTTATTCAGGTAGCCCATCTCGCCCTGGTAGCCTTTATCGAGCCAGGCTTGCAGATTTTCTGCTTCAGCTGACAGATCTGTATCGGTAATGCCGCACTGCTGAAAGCCCAGCGCTATAGCTGTGGCTTTTATTTGCTCGGCGAGCGCCTGTAATGTGTCTGGATCGTATGGCTTCATCTGGGTTTCAGCGGGTGTTTGGATATAATGAAAGCAGAACAGTAAGAGAGAGATCAGTCTATGTCCCTGTACAGTACTGAATTACCGGCATCATTATACACAGCAGAACAGACCCGTGCGCTGGATCGTACTGCAATCGCAGCGGGGATTCCCGGTTTTAGGTTGATGCAACGGGCCGGTCATGCGGCATTCGACCGGCTGCAACAGCGCTGGCCCGGGGTGAAGCGAATTACCATTCTCTGCGGCAGTGGTAATAACGGTGGCGATGGCTTTGTAATAGCTGTTTTGGCGGCGCAGCAGGGTATTGATGTACAGCTTCTCTGTTTGGGGAATAGTGGTTTTGCGGATAAGTTGTTAGGCGAGGCCCTTGAAGCGTATCAATGGATGCGTGAGCAAGGGGTTACAGAGCAGTATTATAAGCCAGGTGTCGGCTTTACCGGTGAATTGGTGGTTGATGCGCTCCTAGGTACGGGGCTGAGCGGTGCGGTGCGTGGCCCCGTTGTCAGTGCGATTGAGCAGATTAATAGCTGTTCTAAGCCGGTATTGGCGATCGATATTCCTTCTGGATTGTGTAGTGATAGTGGCGTGATATTGGGCTGTGCGGTGAAGGCCGATCTGACAATCACCTTTATCGGCCTGAAGCAGGGGCTGTTCACGCACCAGGGCGTGGATTGCTGTGGTGAGGTTGTGTTTGACAGCTTGCGCGTGCCGGATGAGGTGTATGAATCAGTACCCGTGAGTGGTTTTCGTACCTGTGAGGATGATCTGCAGGCGCTGTTGCCACCGCGAACCGCTTCCAGTCATAAGGGTAGCTTTGGCCATGTGATGGTGATCGGCGGCGATCGCGGCATGGGTGGGGCTGCGATTATGGCCGCACAGGCGGCCGGACGAGCTGGTGCAGGACTGGTCTCGGTTGCTACCAGGGCTGAACATATACCGGCACTGTTAACCCGCTGTCCGGAAGCGATGGGGCATAGCGTGGTTTCCGGACTTGAGCTTGAACCGTTAATGGCGCGGGCCGATGTGCTGGTGGTAGGACCGGGACTTGGCCAAGGTGCCTGGGGGGAGCAGCTGCTGCAGCAAGCGCTCAGCAGCAAGAAACCGCTGGTATTGGATGCCGATGCCCTGAATCTGCTGCACAGTCGGGGCGTGTTTGGCTCTATCTCCGGTAACAATTTCTCCGGTAACAAGTGGGTGATTACCCCTCATCCGGGTGAAGCCGCTCGGTTGCTGAATATGGAGACTGCAGCGGTTCAGGCGGATCGGTTTTTCGCCGTGGAGCGATTACAGGCGCTGTTTGGCGGTACAGCTGTCCTGAAAGGGCCGGGAACCTTGAGTTGTGATGGTGATGCGATGCATCTGTGTTCGGCGGGAAATCCGGGTATGGCCAGCGGTGGCATGGGAGATCTGCTCAGTGGTATTGTCGGCGCATTGCTGGCGCAGGGGCTTGCTTATCCGGATGCCGCTCGACTCGGTGTTTATATTCATGCCACAGCAGGCGACCGCTGTGCGCAAGAACATGGCGAACGAGGTATGCAAGCGACCGATCTATTGGCACAATTGCGGTCAGTTGTTAATGGCAAGTGAGGAAGAGGCCGTGGGGGTCGACGCGAATTACAGTTGTTTTGTTGCCGATGAGGCAGCGATGGTTAGTTTCGGCCAGCTTTTGGCCAGTGCTTCTCAAGGCGGAGAAGTGGTATTTTTGATCGGCGATCTGGGGATGGGGAAAACCACTTTCTGTCGCGGTGTGTTGTATGGCTTTGGTCATCAAGGTTCTGTTAAGAGTCCAACTTATACTCTGGTTGAGCCCTATGAAGTTGGCAAGCGGCACGTGTTCCATTTTGATTTGTACCGCCTGGGTGATCCGGAAGAGCTGGAATATCTCGGTATCCGGGACTATTTTGTCGACGATGGCCTTTGCCTGATCGAATGGCCGGAAAAAGGCCTTGGGGTGTTACCTGAAGCGGATGTTGAACTGTATTTTGATGTGGAAGATCGAGGGCGACGCTTAAATTTGCTGGCGAAGACTGAAAAAGGCCGGGTACTGGCCGATAACCTTATGAAAGTAGTAGAGTAAGTACTCCCAGGCTGAGATAGTCAGATAACCCTAGTGGCGATTAAGGACAATGATGCGGCGACAACTGAAATCGATATTTCTTCTGCTTACCTTGTTGTGTGCAATGAGCGGTGCGACCGCCTTGTCTGCCGCCGAGGTGAGAAATGCGCGTCTCTGGATCGCCCCTGATCATGCTCGTCTGGTGTTTGATCTGAGCGGTGCGGTAAAGCATAAGCTGTTTACGCTGAGTAACCCTTATCGCATTGTGCTGGATATCAGTTCAGCAAAAATAAGTGCTGATCTGGCAGGGCTTGATCTGGCAAAAAGCCCGCTCACCCGGATGCGTTCAGGCCCCCGCAATGGCAAGGATCTGCGCATCGTGCTGGACCTTAAGGAATCCGTTAAGCCAAAAAGCTTTGATCTTAAGCCTAATGATAAGTATGGCCACCGCCTGGTTGTCGACCTGTACCGTAAGGAAAGCAAGCCCGCGGTGACTAAATCGGCAGTACCTGTAGCGAATAACCCGAAGACGCTACGCGATATCGTGATTGCAATCGATGCCGGCCATGGTGGAGAAGATCCCGGAGCTATTGGGTCGGGACGGGTTCAGGAAAAAACGGTTGTGCTCGGGGTTGCCCGCGAGTTAAAGGCATTGCTGGCAAAAGAGCGGGGCTTCAAGCCTCAGCTGACCCGGGATGGTGATTACTATATCAGCTTGCGAAACAGAACCAAGCGGGCGCGCAAGCACAATGCCGATATGTTTGTATCGATTCATGCGGATGGTTTCAATGATAAGCGTGCCCGCGGTGCTTCCGTATGGGTGTTGTCACCACGCGGAGCCAGTAGCGAAATGGGCCGCTGGTTGGCGAGAAAAGAAAACAGTGCCGACCTGATAGGGGGTGTCGGCACTGTTAGCCTGGAAGATAAAGGTGATGTGCTGGCTAAAGTGTTGCTGGATATGTCGATGACCGCCAGTCTGAGCGATAGTCGTGAGATCGCCAACAGTGTGCATCGTAATGTGAGTCGTTTTGCCAAAATGCATAAAAAGAGGGTGGAGCAGGCCGGTTTTGTGGTGCTGAAATCGCCGGATATTCCTTCGATCCTGGTAGAAACAGGTTTTATTACTAACCCTGATGAAGCTCGGAAACTGAAATCCCGTGCCTATCAGAAGAAGATGGCGCAGGCGATCTTTACGGGTATTAAGGCGCATTTTACGGCTAAACCGCCAGCCTTGACCTATCTGGCCTGGCAGAAAGATGGTGGCAATCGGGCGGGGTCTGGTTCCGCCGATTATAAAGTGGTGCGCGGTGATACTCTCTCTGTTATTGCCGGTCGGAACGGTGTATCGTTGGCGGCTTTACGTAAGGCTAATGGATTGAAGAACGTAGATCATATTCGTGTTGGTCAGGTTCTCAGTATCCCCGCCAGTTAATTACTTTTAAGCTGCGTACAACTATGTCCCGTATACACCTGTTAACGCCTCGGCTGGCAAACCAGATAGCGGCCGGTGAGGTTGTCGAACGTCCCGCCTCGGTGGTTAAAGAAATTCTGGAAAATAGCCTGGATGCCGGCTCGAGCCGCATTGATCTGGATGTTGATCAGGGTGGCGTTAAACTGATTCGGCTGCGCGATGATGGCCGGGGGATTGAAAAGGATGATCTTCCGCTGGCGCTAAGCCGTCATGCGACCAGTAAAATTCGCAATCTGGATGATCTCGAAGCGGTTCAGAGTCTGGGGTTTCGTGGTGAGGCACTGGCTAGTATCAGCTCCGTCTCCCGTCTGACTTTAACCTCCAGAACTGCCGAGCAGGATGCCGGTTGGCAAGTGCTGACCGAAGGGCGGGATATGACCGCTGAGGTGGCTCCCGCTGCGCATCCTCAAGGCTCAACGATTGAAGTGCGCGATCTGTTTTTTAATACCCCCGCGCGGCGCAAGTTCCTGAAAACCGAAAAAACCGAGTTTAAACATCTTGAAGAAGTGGTGAAGCGCCTGGCGCTGAGTCGTTTTGATGTTGCTTTTACCCTGCGACATAATCAGAAAGTGATTCATCAGCTGCGCCCTGCCGTGACAGAGGCTGAGCAGGAGCGGCGCATTGCCTCACTGTTAACCCCGGCATTTATTGAAAGCTCTATGAAAATAGATGTTGCGGCTGAGGCATCAGGATTGCGTCTGTGGGGTTGGGTTGGTCTGCCTACCTTCTCCAGAGGCCAGGCGGATTTGCAGTATTTCTTTGTTAATGGCCGCATTATTCGAGATAAAGTCGTCTCTCATGCCTTGCGTCAGGCGTATCAGGATGTGTTGTTTCATGGGCGTTACCCTGCTTATGTGCTCTACATGGAGCTGGATCCGGCGTTGGTGGATGTGAATGTGCACCCCACCAAGCACGAAGTACGTTTTCGCGAAACTCGCCTGGTACATGATTTTATTTTCCGCACTACTCATCGGGTAATTGCAGATTTGCGGCCTGAAGCCTCTGCGGATGCGGCTGTTGCGCAAACGATGCCTGGCGTGGAATTGGCTGCGGCGCCAGGGGCTGTGAACAACCAGCAGACTTTCCAGCAAAACCGCATGCCACTGTACCAACAGGAGCGTCCTGCAGCCGGTCAGGTGCGCGAGCAGATTGCCCAGTATGGTCAGTTGCATCCTACAGGTGCTCCGGCGTCTTACCCGGCTGCAGCGTCCGGTACGACACTATCGGGGGCTGTTGGTATGACGGCTGCTCAGATGACTGCGGCGGATGATACTGTCTGTCCGCCGCTGGGCTATGCTGTTGCACAGCTGCACGGGGTTTTTATACTGGCGCAGAATGATGCCGGGCTGGTTGTGGTGGATATGCATGCCGCTCATGAACGGGTCGTTTATGAGCGCATGAAAACTGCCTATGAGGCTGAGGGCGTGCGCAGTCAGCCGCTTTTGGTTCCGGTCAGTATGGCTGTCAGCTCAGGTGAGGCGGACTGTGCTGAAGAGCAGCAGTCGGTATTTAGTCAGCTGGGTTTTGAAATTGCGCGTATGGGTGAAGAGACTCTGGTTATCAGGCAGGTGCCGGTAGCCCTGGCCAGCGGTGATGTCAGCAAGCTGTTGCAGGATGTGCTTAGTGATATGTTGCAATATGGCAGTAGCCAGAAAATTCAGCAGCACACCAATGAGTTGCTGGCAACAATGGCTTGTCATGGCTCAGTGCGAGCAAATCGTCAGTTAACCCTGCCTGAGATGAATGCCCTGTTACGTGATATGGAGCAGACTGAGCGCAGTGGTCAGTGTAATCATGGGCGTCCAACCTGGACGCAGATGTCGATGAATGAGCTTGATGGGCTCTTCATGCGGGGGCAGTAATTGTGATTGTGGATAAGTCCTTGCCGCCGGCGATCTTTTTGATGGGACCGACGGCCTCGGGTAAAACCGATTTGGCTATGGCGCTGTGTGATCACTTGCCCTGCGATATTATCAGTGTCGACTCGGCGATGATCTACCGCGATATGAATATCGGTACGGCGACACCGGATAGCGATTTTCTGGCGCGCTACCCGCATCGTCTGGTGGATATTCTTGATCCGGCAGAGAGTTATTCGGCGGCGGATTTTCGCCGTGATGCGTTGCGGGAGATGGCTGAGATTACGGCTGCTGGTCGAATCCCGTTGCTGGTTGGCGGAACGATGTTGTATTACCAGGCCCTGGTGAAGGGGTTGGCGAAGTTACCGGAAGCGGATCAGAACGTGCGTGACCGACTGTTGCAAGAAGCGCAGCGGTTTGGCTGGGAGCATCTGCATCAGCGTTTGCAGCAAGTCGATCCGGTTGCCGCTAAACGTATTCATCCCAATGATCCGCAGCGGATGCAGCGAGCACTGGAAGTGTATGAGCTGACCGGGCGTTCGATGACCGAGTTGTGGCAGGAGCAGGAACAACAGCGCCCGCCATTTAACGCGGTTTCACTCTGCGTGATGCCCCAGGAGCGCAAAATCTTACATCAGCGGATTGAAAAGCGTTTTAGCATAATGCTGGAGCAAGGGTTTGAGGCGGAGGTGCAAGCACTTCGCGAGCGTGGTGACCTGAATATCCAGATGCCTTCCATTCGTTGTGTCGGCTACCGGCAGATGTGGGCGTATTTTGACGGCGTCTGGGACTATGACACGATGGTGCAAAAAGGGGTTGTTGCGACGCGCCAGTTGGCTAAAAGACAGATAACCTGGTTGCGTAGTTGGCCTGATCTACACTCTTTGGTGAGTGATAGCCCTAATTTAACCAATAATGCCTTGAAATTATTAGAAGGGATCATTATATAATGCAGTACTGAAATTTTTTTTGGGCCGTCCGGCTTTTTGGTGGCGGCAACTTGTACGATGCGGTGCTGTTCAGTTTGTTGTTGCCGCAGTGCATAACCACTTTTATTGATTCACAGGAAGGAGCTTCCAATGTCAAAAGGGCAATCTCTACAAGACCCTTATCTTAATGTACTGCGCAAAGAGCGCGTACCCGTTTCCATATTTCTGGTCAACGGTATCAAGCTACAGGGACAGATTGAGTCGTTCGACCAATTCGTTATTCTGCTGAAGAACACGGTCAGCCAGATGGTTTATAAACATGCAATATCAACTGTGGTACCGGCGCGACCGGTTAAATTGCCACAGGCTGATGAATCAGTTGACTGAGGTTTCTATTGTTTTTTGAGCGTCCAGAGTCTGGTGAGTGCGCCATACTTGTGCATATAGATATGGCTGATGAGGCGGACCGGGAAAGCCCTAAAGAGCTTGAAGAGCTCGCGCTTTCCGCTGGTGCTGACCCTGTTGATATGCTGACGGGGTCCCGGCTTCAGCCCAACCCCAAGCTATTTATCGGTTCCGGTAAGGTTGAAGAGCTTAAGGCGCTGGTGCATCAGCACGACGCTGAGCTGGTTATCTTCAACCATGCGCTTAGTCCTGGTCAGGAGCGTAACCTTGAGCGGGAAATTCAGTGTCGGGTGCTTGATCGTACCGGCTTGATTCTGGATATATTTGCGCAACGTGCCCGTACCCATGAGGGTAAGCTGCAGGTCGAGCTGGCTCAATTAGAGCATATGTCGACCCGGCTGATACGTGGCTGGACTCACCTTGAGCGTCAGAAGGGTGGTATTGGTCTGCGAGGTCCGGGTGAAACCCAGCTGGAAACCGACAGACGCTTACTGCGAGCCCGTATCAAGAGTATTCTCAAACGTTTGGGCAAGGTGCGTAAGCAGCGTGATCAGGGGCGTCGTGCCCGGAGTCGCGCTGAGGTGCCCACGGTGTCTTTGGTAGGCTATACCAACGCTGGCAAGTCGACACTTTTTAACTACCTTACAGAGGCTGAGGTGTACGCGGCCGATCAATTGTTTGCAACACTGGATCCGACGTTGCGTCGTGTTGAGCTTGCAGATGTTGGGCCGGCAATTCTTGCGGATACGGTAGGTTTTATTCGTCACTTACCGCATAAGCTGGTAGAGGCATTCAGGGCGACGTTGCAGGAAACGACCGAAGCGACATTGCTGTTACATGTGATCGATGCTTTCGATGAAGAGCGTCAGGAGCACATGGACGAAGTGCATTCGGTGTTGCGTGAAATTGGTGCTGATGAAGTGCCAATGCTTGAAGTCTATAACAAGATTGATCTTATCGACGGGGCTAAGCCGCGTATCGATCGGGATGAGGACGGACGGCCTGTTCGAGTTTGGCTATCAGCCGTAACAGGTGCAGGTACTGACTTGATGTTTCAGGCGGTTTCAGAATGCCTGGCTGACGACTTGTATCATCAGGAGCTATGCTTAGGGGTAGCGGAGGGGCAATTTCGTGCTCAGCTGTATGCTCAGGGGGCGGTTCTTAATGAAACCGTAGATGAGCACGGGCAGATGAACCTTGAAATTCGTTTGCAGAGGAAAGATCTCTTGCAGATTCTTAGTCGTTTGGGGATTAGTCCGGAACGATGTTTGGGGGCGGATGTCAACAAGCCTGAATGGTTACATACTTAAGTTTAGTTACTTATAATTTGAAGAATTCACAGTTCTATAACGGAGAACAGTATGGCTTGGAATGAGCCTGGTGGTAACGGGAATAATCAGGATCCCTGGAACAGCGGCGGCAAGAAAGGTGGTGGCAAGGATCAAGGGCCTCCTGACTTGGATGAAGCGTTGCAGAAACTGCAGGAGAAACTGAACGGTATCTTCGGTAAGTCGGGTCGTACGGGCGGAGGCGGCTCTGGTTCTTCGCCCGCTTCTTCCGGCGGCTTTTTTGGCGTTATTGTCCTGGTTATAGTGCTTGGCTGGGCTGTGATGGGTGTGTATACCGTCGATCAGCAGGAACGAGGAGTAGTGCTGCGCCTGGGTAAATACTATGAAACTGTCATGCCGGGTCTGCAATGGAATCCACCGCTGGTCGATCAGGTGATGACGGTGAATGTTACCCGTGTAAATGCGCACGAGCATCGTTCATTGATGTTGACCGAAGATGAAAACATCGTTGATGTATCGTTGACGGTTCAGTATGTCATTGCTGATCCTAAGGCCTTCAAGCTGAAGGTAAGGGATCCTGAGGCCAGCCTGGCCCATGCTTCCGAGTCGGCTTTGCGTCATACGGTGGGTGGTTCAGAAATGAACTCTATCCTGACAGAGGGTCGTGAGATCCTGGGCCAGGATGTGAAAGAGCGTCTGCAAGGCTATATGGATAATTACCAGACAGGTCTGCGAATTACTCAGGTCAACGTTAAAGAGGCGAAAGCACCTTCTCAGGTGCAGGATGCATTCGATGATGTGATCAAGGCGCGTGAGGATGAACAGCGCTCTATCAATGAATCGGAATCCTATCGTAATGGCATAATTCCTGAGTCGCGTGGTATTGCCCAGCGTATTAAGGAAGAGGCCAGTGGTTATCGTGAGCGGGTTGTTGCGCAAGCAGAAGGTGATGCGCAGCGTTTTGAGGCCTTGCTGACTGAATATCAGAAAGCCCCTGTAGTGACCCGTGAACGTCTCTATCTGGATGCGATGGAGATAGTGATGGCTAACAACTCCAAAGTACTGGTTGATGTCGAGGGTGGCAATAATATGATGTATCTGCCACTGGATAAGCTGGCAGAACGTCGCCAGCAGACTATTGATATAAGTGGCGGTTCTGGCCGCTTAAGCAATGATAATCTGCGAGATATTACCAATCAGGTTATTGAGCAGCTTCGTCAGCGTCAGCAAACCACTCGTAGGGAGACTCGATAATGTCTAGTAAATCTATGGCGGGTTTAGTAATTGCGCTGTTGCTGGTAGTGCTGGGCTTTAATTCCCTCTACATTATCAAGGAAACAGATCGGGCAGTATTGCTGAAATTTGGTGAGATCGTTAACCCTGATATTGAACCGGGTTTGCATGTAATGTTTCCGGTAATTAACAAGGTGCGTAAGTTTGATGGTCGAGTGTTGACGCTGGATGCACAGCCGCAAGCCTATCTGACTATTGAGAAGAAACGTCTGATCGTGGATTCTTTCATCAAGTGGCGTGTGGTTGAGCCGCAGAAGTACTACACCGCAACATCCGGTGATCAGTTCCGTGCGGCAGAGCGTTTGTTCCCCAGTGTCGATGCAGGGCTGCGTAACCAATTTGGTGAGCGTACCCTAACAGAGGTGGTCTCTGGCGAGCGTGATCAGTTAATGTCCGAGCTTATGGAATCGCTGAGTGAGGTCACCAAGAACGAGTTGGGTATTGAGCTGATCGATATCCGCATTAAGAAGATCGACCTGCCGCAGGAAGTATCCAATTCCGTATATGACCGGATGCGGACTGAGCGTGAGCGTGAGGCGCGTGAACTGCGTTCTCGTGGTCAGGAGTTGGCTGAAGGTATTCGTGCGGATGCCGACCGTCAGAAAGCGGTTATCGAAGCAAATGCCTATCGTACATCCCAGCAGTTGCGTGGTGAGGGTGATGCATTGGCGGCAAATATTTATGCCAGCGCGTATCAGCGTGATGCTGAATTTTACTCTTTCTACCGCAGTTTAAATGCTTATAAAGAGGCATTTGGTCAGCAAGGCGATATCATGGTGTTGAAGCCGGATAGCGCTTTCTTCCGCTATCTTGGTCATCCAGATGGTAAGCGCACAGAGTAGCAGCTAAAAGTTGTATAAATTTTACGCGGAATGGGCTGCACTCTTGTCCCCATTCCGTGATAGAATTCTGTAACCGGGTCTGACCCGGTTTTTTTGTGTAATCGCTCTGCTGAATTAAGGGTGTGTGGATGGTTTCGGAGTTCTGGTATCAGCTGCTGATAGGCTTTTGTATGCTGTTGATCCTGGAGGGAATCCTGCCTTTTGTCTATCCTCAGCGGTGGAGAGCTCTGGTGCAGCAGTTGGCGCTGGTCAGTAATCGGGCGTTACGCGTTACAGGTTTTCTCAGTATGATGGCGGGTGTCATCCTACTGTATATGATTAACTAATCCATCGGTTTCTAATTTGGAGAGTTACATGGCGTTGGCAGATCGCTGGTTATTACCAGACGGCGTCAAAGAAGTGTTGTCGCCACAGGCGCAGCAGGTTGAAGCAGCGCGTCGGCGTTTGCTGGATATCTATAGTAGCTGGGGTTATGAGTTAGTCATGACGCCTTTGGTTGAGCATCTTGATTCCCTGCTGATTGGTGTAGGCCGGGATCTGGATCTCAATACTTTTAAGGTGACTGATCAATTAACCGGGCGGATGCTGGGTATTCGTTCTGATATCACCCAGCAGGTTGCGCGTATCGATGCGCATCGTCTTAAGTATGAAGGTCCGGTGCGACTTTGCTATTGCAGCACAGTGCTTCATACCCTGCCAGCGAATCCGCTGGCTTCTCGTAATCCGTTACAGGTTGGCGCTGAGTTATTTGGTCATTCAGGCGTTGCCAGTGATGTTGAAATTATCTCTCTGATGGTTGAAACCTTGCATGCGCTGACAGTGGATGAGGATTTAAGTCTGGATTTGGGGCACGTGGGTATCTACCGTGGCCTGATGTTGGAGGCTGGCTTGAGTGAGGCCCAGGAAACAGAATATTTTGAGCTGTTGCAGCGTAAGGATCAGCCTGAAATTAAACGTTTTCTGTCAGAAGTGAATTTATCCGAGTCTGTTATTGGGCATCTGGCGGCTTTGCCTACCCTGCACGGTGGGCGGGAAGTCATTGTTAAGGCGCGTGAGCGTTTTGCCGGGGTGGAACGCTCAATTATTGAGGCTTTGGATTATCTGGATGCGGTTGCTGATCGACTTGAGCAACGTTATCCGGGGCTGGATCTGTATTTCGATCTCAGTGAATTGCGTGGCTATAACTATCATACGGGTGTGGTATTTGCTGCCTACACGCCAAAATATGGACAGCCAGTGGCTAAAGGAGGGCGCTATGACGAAGTTGGTCGTGATTTTGGTCGCGCCCGTCCTGCGACTGGTTTTAGTGCGGATCTGAAAACGCTGGTGGAGCTTGCTTCGTCAGCGTCTGCTCAGGTATGCCCGGGAGTGCTGGCTCCTGTGAGTGATGATCCAGTATTGCTTGAGACTGTGGCTAATTTACGGGCTCAAGGCAAGCGAGTTGTACAACTGCTGGATAACGGTGTTGTGGAAGATGCTCAGGTGTTTTCTCAGGAACTGGTGCAGCAGGACGGGGTATGGGTTCTTCAGGACCTGTAACGGATTTTAAGATTGACAAGCTAATTGCTAGAGACAGCCAATGGGTAAGAACGTAGTTGTTTTAGGAACGCAGTGGGGCGACGAAGGTAAGGGTAAGATCGTCGATCTGTTAACTGACCAGGCGTCAGTGGTCGCTCGTTTTCAGGGCGGGCATAATGCTGGTCATACACTGGTGATTGATGGGGAAAAGACGGTGTTACACCTGATCCCATCCGGTATTCTTCGTGAAAATGTGCTCTGCATGATCGGTAACGGTGTTGTGCTGTCGCCAGAAGCGTTGCTGAAAGAGATGAAACAGCTGGAAGAGCGTGGTGTTCCGGTTCGTGAGCGTCTACGTCTGAGTCCGGCTTGTCCGCTGATTCTTCAATATCATATTGCTTTGGATCAGGCGCGCGAAGTGGCGCGTGGTAATGCCAAGATCGGTACTACTGGTCGTGGTATCGGGCCTGCGTACGAGGATAAGGTGGCGCGCCGTGGTTTGCGTGTGGATGATCTGATGAATCCGGAGCGTTTTGCGGTCAAGCTGAAAGAGGTGATGGAATATCACAACTTCATGCTGCAGAACTACTATAACGCAGAGCCTGTTAGCTATGACGAAGTGCTGAAAGACGCACTTGAGATGGCAGAAGTGCTGCGTCCGATGGTTGCGGATGTAACTGCGATGTTGCATGAGTATCGTGAGCGTGGTGATAGCATCATGTTTGAGGGTGCGCAGGGGTCCTTGCTGGATATCGATCACGGTACCTATCCTTATGTGACCTCTTCAAATACAACGGCCGGTGGTACCTCAACGGGTAGTGGTTTTGGTCCCCTGTACCTGGATTATATTTTGGGTATTACCAAAGCGTATACCACGCGAGTTGGTTCTGGTCCTTTCCCGACTCAGCTGGATTGTGAAATCGGTGAGCGTCTGGCGACGCGCGGTCATGAGTTTGGTGCGACGACTGGGCGTGCGCGCCGTTGCGGTTGGTTTGATGCGGTAGCTCTGAAGCATGCGATTCAGATTAATTCCATATCAGGGATTTGTCTGACCAAGCTGGACGTGCTGGACGGTTTGGAAGAAATTAATATCTGTGTAGGTTACAAGGATGCGCAGGGTAATGCTGTGATATCCCTGAGTGGCAGTGAAGATTACGAAGCTGTCGAGCCGGTATATGAATCGATGCCGGGTTGGGCTGAGGCGACTCTGGGGGCTCAAACCCTGGATGTGCTGCCAGAAAATGCGAAAGCCTATATTAAGCGTCTGGAAGTGTTGATCGGTGCGCCAATTGATATTATCTCCACAGGTCCTGACCGTGTTGAGACGATAGTTTTGCGTCACCCGTTTGATGCCTGATTTCGTCAGCTAATAAAAAACCCGGCCAGTGCCGGGTTTTTTTGTACCTGCAGATCTGAAGCGGTGTTCAGATCTGTATTGTCCGTAGTGCTTACTTCAGCTCAGCGGTGAGGGTCGGGTGGATGCTCTTAAGCAATGCTTTGAGTATTTTTGCATTGCCCGCGACCAGGTTGCCTGACTTGATATAGGTGTTGTTGCCGGTGAAGTCGGAGAGTAATCCGCCAGCTTCCTGGAGCATCAGGATGCCTGCTTCCATTTCCCATTGGTTGAGGCCTATCTGGAAAAAGCCATCCAGACGTCCTGCAGCCGTGTAGGCCAGGTTGAGGGCAGGAGAGCCGCCGCTATAGATGTTGCCGCCTTCCAGAGAGATGTTCTTGAATACCTGCTGGAATACATCGAGGTGGGCCTTATCGCTGCTGCGACCAAAAAAACCACTGCCAATCAGTGTGCTTTCCAGGGTTTTACGGTTGCTGACTCGCAGGCGCTTGCCGTTAAGGTGTACTCCGCGTCCGCGGCTGGCGGTAAATTCTTCGCCAGTGATCGGGTTGAGAATGATCGCGTGCTCAATCTTACCTGCCTGATGGCAGGCGATGCTGAGTGCAAACACGGGTAGGGCATTTGAGAAGTTGGAAATGCTGTCTATCGGATTGACTGTCCAGGTTGCATTTCCGCCTTCGCTTTGTGCCGCATGAGTGCCTGTGTACTCGCCGTTCACAACATGCTCTGGATATGCCTTCTGAATGGTGCTGGCAATGGACCGCTCGGCATGTTTGCAAGTTTCTTCGATAAACTCGATAACACTTGCTTGTTCGGATTTAATCAGATCAAGTCGTTCAGCGGAACGTGCGATCTGTTCACCTGCGATGCGCGCTCCGCGCAGGGCAATATTTACCATCGGTTGCATTTGGGTAGCACCAGTATTTGTGTCGAAACGAGTATTATACAAAACAGTTGCTCGGGAAAGAATATCTAGGCATTAATAGTTCTCCTGTTCTGTTAAAATATTTGCCCTTTTATCACATAAGTTAAGAAGTTTGATGCTTAAGAACATTCGAATTGTACTGGTGAACACAACCCATCCGGGCAATATTGGCGGTGTCGCTCGGGCGATGAAGAATATGGGGCTTACTGACCTGTGTTTGGTTGAACCAAAGCTGTTTCCGCACAAGGAGGCAGACTCGCGTGCTTCAGGTGCTACTGATCTGCTTGAATCGGCAATGGTTGTGGCTGATCTCGATGCCGCGCTGGCGGATTGTCATCTTGTTGTCGGCACCAGTGCGCGAAATCGTACCATCCCCTGGCCGTTGATTAATCCGCGTGAGCTGGGTGCTATTACTGCGCCGCTCCCGGAAAAGACTCGGGTTGCGATTATCTTTGGCCGTGAAGATCGAGGGCTGACAAATGATGAATTGCAACGTTGCCATCATCATGTGCATATCCCTACCAATGATGCATTTAGTTCGCTGAATATTGCGGCAGCTGTTCAGGTAATTGCATATGAATTGCGCATGGCAAGGTTGGTTACGGATACTGCAAGTGAGAAACCTCAGTGGGGAACTGAATGGGATGTTGAGCTGGCAGAAGTAAATGAGCTTGAGTTGATGTTTGAGCATCTTGAACGAACACTGATTGATATCGAATTTCTTGATCCTGAAAAGCCCCGGCAGTTGATGCCGCGTTTACGGCGTTTGTTTATGCGGGCTGTGCCTGACAAAATTGAAGTTAATGTGTTGCGGGGGATTTTGACTGCAACGCAAAAGCGGATAGTCAAGAAATAGCGTTGCTTTGTAAGTGGTTGTACTTGCTAGGTATTACTCAGGTGGTAATGGGGCAGCGAATAACAATAGAAGGTAATAGAATTCGCGGCAATTGATCAGCGATAGTGTCCTACTTTTTTAGTAGGGTATATAATTGACTAAAAAGGTTGGTTATTGCATAATGCTGGCAGTCTCGCTAATAGACGAGGAAGGGTATTTATGCGACTAACAACGAAAGGCCGTTACGCTGTGACTGCGATGCTGGATCTAGCTATTCACGGTGATGATGGTCCAATCAGTTTAGCCGATATTTCCGAGCGACAGGGAATCTCGCTCTCATATCTTGAACAGCTTTTTGCCAAGCTGCGCAGAAATGAATTGGTGCGCAGTGTGCGTGGTCCCGGCGGTGGTTATCAGTTGAATCGTGCGCAGAAGGAAATTAATGTTGCTCAGGTGATTGATGCAGTCAATGAGTCTGTTGATGCCACGGGTTGCGGTCATAATTCTAGTTGCCAGGATGGAGTTACTTGCCTAACGCATCATTTGTGGTGCGATTTAAGTGCTCAGATCCACGGTTTTCTTAGTCAGATCAGTTTGGCGGATTTGATGGCGCGTAAAGATGTACAGACGGTAGCTCAAAGGCAGGATCGTCAGCATCTGTCAGCCTTTGAAGATTCACTAATTTCAGCAAAAGTAAGTGCCTGAGGCTCTAACCTAGAGAGAAGGTGTTTGGAGATGTATAAAAGATGAAGTTGCCTATCTATTTTGACTACGCTGCGACCACACCAGTCGACCCTCGCGTGGCAGAAAAAATGATCGAATGTCTGACCATTGAGGGTAATTTTGGTAACCCTGCTTCCCGCTCGCATGTATATGGCTGGAAGGCAGAAGAGGCAGTTGAAACGGCCCGTCGTCAGGTTGCAGATCTGATTAATGGTGATCCACGTGAAATTGTCTGGACCTCCGGTGCTACCGAGTCTGATAACCTGGCGATTAAAGGTGTAGCGCATTTCTATCAGAAGAAAGGCAAACACATTATTACCTCCAAGATTGAGCATAAGGCGGTGCTGGATACCTGCCGTCAGTTGGAACGCGAAGGTTTTGAAGTGACTTATCTGGATCCGGATAAAGACGGTATTATTCAGCCACAAGTTGTTGCTGATGCATTGCGCGAAGATACGATTCTGGTTTCCGTGATGCATGTTAATAATGAAATTGGCGTGATTAACGACATTGCTGCGATCGGCGAAATAACCCGTGGCAAAGGCGTGCTGTTCCATGTGGATGCAGCCCAGAGCGCCGGTAAAATTGATATAGATGTTAGTTCAATGAAAGTTGATCTGATGTCTTTCTCCGGTCACAAGATTTATGGCCCTAAAGGCGTTGGTGCACTGTATGTGCGACGTAAGCCGCGCGTGCGTCTGGAAGCTCAGATGCATGGTGGTGGGCACGAGCGTGGCATGCGTTCCGGTACGTTGGCGACGCATCAGCTTGTCGGTATGGGTGAGGCGTTCCGTATTGCCAAAGAAGAGATGCACGCTGAGTGCGAGCGAATCACCAGTCTACGTAACCGTTTCTGGAATGGTCTTGCTGATATGGAAGAGATCTATCTGAACGGTTCAGAAGAGCAGCGCTATATTGGTAATATGAATGTCAGCTTTAACTATGTTGAAGGTGAATCCCTGCTGATGTCTCTAAAGGATTTGGCGGTATCTTCCGGCTCGGCATGTACGTCTGCAAGCCTGGAACCTTCTTATGTGCTGCGGGCGTTGGGATTAAATGATGAGATGGCGCACAGCTCTATTCGTTTTGCTATCGGTCGTTTTACGACTGAGCAGGATATTGATGAAGCGGTAGCCGAAATCCGTACTGCAGTATCTAAGCTGCGTGAACTATCTCCGCTGTGGGATATGTACAAAGACGGTGTTGATTTAAGTAAGGTTGAATGGGTTCACCACTAAACGGTGACGAAATGTTGTGGTGAAATCTAACTGAGGAGGTCTTTATGGCTTACAGTGAGCAGGTAATTGATCATTACGAGAATCCGCGTAATGTTGGCAAGATGGATGGCAAGAGCGCAAACGTTGGTACTGGCATGGTAGGCGCGCCTGCTTGTGGTGATGTGATGCGTTTACAGATTCAGGTAAGTGATGATGGCGTTATTGAAGATGCCAAGTTCAAGACTTACGGCTGTGGTTCTGCGATTGCTTCAAGCTCTCTGGTAACAGAGTGGGTTAAGGGTATGACTCTGGATGAGGCTGCTGAACTTAAAAATACAAAGATAGCCGAAGAGTTGGCGTTGCCTCCAGTGAAAATTCACTGTTCAGTACTGGCTGAAGATGCGATCAAGGCAGCGGTTGCTGACTATAAAGAGAAGCAAGCAGGCAAATAAGCGGTACGGGTTGCTTTAAAATCTGGCTCTTGGGAGAGAAATATCTAATGGCAATTACCATGACATCAGCGGCAGCTAGCCATGTGACGCGTTATCTGGAATCTCGTGGTCACGGTGCGGGTGTTCGCTTGGGGGTGCGTACCTCCGGTTGTTCCGGAATGGCATATGTTCTGGAGTTTGTCGATGAAGAGCGGGACGAAGACCAAGTTTTCGAAACTGCAGGTGTTAGGATTATTATCGACCCTAAGAGCCTTTTGTACCTTGATGGTACGGAGCTGGACTTTGTTAAAGAAGGGCTCAACGAAGGATTTAAGTTTAATAATCCGAATGTCAAAAATGAGTGTGGATGCGGCGAAAGCTTTAATATTTAACACTCCATTCCTACAGTCTGCTGGTCATTAGATGGATATTAAACAGAACTATTTTGAGTTTCTGGGTTTGCCTGAAGTGTATTCACTTGACCAGCAAACTCTTGCTGAGCATTCACGTGAGTTGCAAAAAACGCTGCATCCGGACAAGTTTTCCCATCTGTCGGATCGGGAGCGCAGGTTATCGGTACAGTATACTGCGTATTTAAATGAAGCTACCGCAACCCTGAAGTCACCACTGCAGCGTGGTCAGTATCTGTTGTATCTAAAGGGTATTGATACCTTTTCCGAAAGTTCGGTACAACTGGACCCCATTTTCTTGATGCAGCAGATGGAGCTGCGTGAAGCGCTCGAATCGGTGCGTGATGAGGCTGATCCCGATGCTGCTCTTGAGCATTTACAGGGTGTGGTGGATGCTGAATTGGCAGAGCTGCGGAGCGATTTTAAAACTCAGTATGAGGTGGGGGATAAAACATCCCTTGAGGCTGCTGCCATGACTGTGCGAAAGATGCAGTTCATTGAGAAACTTGGCCGCGAAATAGACGCTCTCGAAGATCAACTTTACGACTAAAAAATTATGGCATTGTTGCAGATAGCAGAACCAGGACAGAGTCCTGAACCTCATCAGCGTAAGCTGGCAGTGGGGATAGATTTAGGCACGACCAATTCCTTGGTGGCGACTGTGCGTAGTGGTAATGCTGCTACGTTGGCGGATGAAGGTGGGAGTTGTTTATTGCCTTCCGTTGTGCGCTATACCGAGCAGGGGGTTGTCGTGGGTCAGGCCGCATTAGCACAGGCGTCCGTTGATCCGTTTAATACCATCGTTTCTGTTAAGCGCCTGATGGGGCGTGGTGCCGATGATGTTAAGGGGCTTGAAGGCGAATCCGTTTATAAGTTTGAACGGGCAGAAAGTGGTATGCCTTATATTCAAACGGTTGCGGGTAGCAAGAGTCCGGTAGAAATTTCTGCCGAGATTCTTAAAACCTTAAAAGCGCGCGCACAGGCTTCTCTGGTCGGTGAGTTGGAAGGTGCTGTTGTTACTGTGCCGGCTTATTTCGATGACGCTCAGCGTCAGGCGACGAAGGATGCGGCGCAATTGGCCGGTATTAAAGTTCTGCGTTTGCTGAACGAGCCAACTGCGGCTGCTGTTGCTTATGGGTTGGATGAAGGTACTGAGGGTGTTATTGCTGTTTACGACCTCGGTGGTGGTACCTTTGATATCTCGATTCTACGCCTGCATAAAGGTGTCTTTGAGGTGTTGTCTACCGGGGGAGATAGTGCTCTTGGTGGTGATGACCTGGATCTGTCGCTGGCGCGTTGGTTTGTTGAACAGCTAGGGGTTGATGCGGTTATCGCAGGTGAATCCCGTTATTTGACAGAAAAGGCTCGCTGGACCAAGGAGCAATTAACGGATCATGACTCTGTCGATGTGACGCTGCAGAATAGTGGTCGGGAAGTGGTGTTAACAGTAACGCGTGAACTGTTTGATGGTTTGATTGATGCTCAGGTGGCCAAAACAACCAGGGCGTGTCGTCGCGCCTTGAAGGACGCCGGCGTCTCTGTCGATGAAGTTCAGGATGTCGTAATGGTTGGCGGCAGTACTCGGGTGCCTTTGGTGCGTTCGCGTGTTGCACAGTTTTTTGCGCGCACCCCGCACATTGATATTGATCCGGATCGCGTGGTTGCAGTGGGTGCTGCTATTCAGGCAGATATTCTGGTGGGTAATAAGCCTGATAGCGATATGTTGTTGCTGGATGTGTTGCCGCTGTCTCTGGGTTTGGAAACCATGGGTGGATTGGCTGAAAAAGTAATTCATCGCAATACCTCAATCCCTGTGGCACGCGCGCAGGAATTCACTACGTACCAGGATGGTCAGACCGCGATGGTTATCCATGTAGTGCAGGGCGAACGTGAGTTGATTGATGATTGTCGCTCACTGGCACAGTTTATATTGCGTGGTATTCCGCCGATGACCGCTGGTGCGGCCAAAATTCGCGTTTCTTTCCAGGTGGATGCTGACGGATTGCTTGGTGTATCGGCAAAAGAGTTATCCACAGGCGTTGAAAGCCAGATTCAGGTGAAGCCTTCGTATGGGCTGGCGGATAACGAAATCGCTGAGATGCTCAAATCTTCATACAGCCATGCGGAAGAAGATATGGTGCTGCGTAACTTGCGTGAGCAGCAGGTCGATGCTGATCGATTATTGCAGTCGTTAGAGCAGGCGATTTTAGATGATGCTGAAGCATTGCTGACGCAAGAGGAAATTACACGCTTGCGTGAGCAGATGGCGTTATTGTTGGTTTTGCGAAACGGTTCTGACCATGCTGCAATTGAGAAAGGTGTACACGAATTGGCTAAAGCCAGTGATTTCTTTGCAGCCCGGCGTATGGATCTGAGTGTAAGAGAGGCCTTGAAAGGCCATAGTATTGATGAGATTGAAGGAAAGTCCTGATGCCGCAAATAATTTTTTTACCCCACGATGAGCTGTGTCCGGAAGGCAAGGTGATTGAGGCTGAGGCAGGTGTGAGTGTCTGTGATGCCGCCCTGAAAGAAGGCATTGAAATTGAACATGCCTGTGAAAAATCCTGTGCCTGTACTACGTGTCATATCGTTGTACGTGAAGGCTTCGGCTCGATGGACGAGGCGGATGATCTGGAAGAAGATATGCTGGATAAAGCCTGGGGACTGGAGCCTGAATCTCGCCTTAGTTGCCAGTCGATTGTGGGTGAAGAAGATCTGGTGGTGGAAATACCAAAATATACAATTAATCAGGTGTCAGAGCGGCATTGATTGAGGGGTGATTAATGAGTTTTAAATGGGTAGATGTGCATGATATCGCCATTGAGCTTGATGAAAAATTCCCTGCGGTAGATCCGATGACGGTCAGTTTTCCTGATCTGTATGAATGGGTTATGGCGCTGGATGAATTTGATGATGAGCCAGATCGATGCGGGGAGAAAATTCTTGAGGCTATCCAGATGGCCTGGATAGAAGAAAAAGAGTAATTATAAAGCCCGCATTTGCGGGTTTTTTCATGCAGTACTGTGCTGTTCACTGTCGGGTTGTTCGCGTATAATGGCGCGTTAAATTTTTATAGTATCCTGAAAATTCAAGAGGATTAATAGCAAATGGCTATCGAACGTACGTTTTCTATCATCAAACCTGATGCTGTTGCAAAAAACGTTATTGGTCAAATCGTTACTCGTTTCGAGTCTAACGGTCTGAAAATTGTTAAGGCGCAGATGAAATCGCTGACTCAGGCTGAAGCTGAAGGTTTCTATGCTGAGCACAAAGAGCGTCCTTTCTTCGCTGATCTGGTTGCATTCATGACCTCTGGACCTGTTGTTGTTCAGGTGCTGGAAGGTGAGAATGCTATCGCGCTGAACCGTGATCTGATGGGTGCAACTAATCCACAGGAAGCGGCTGAAGGCACTATTCGTCGTGATTTTGCTGAATCTATCGATGCTAACGCAGTGCATGGTTCTGATTCGCCAGCATCTGCTGAGCGCGAGATCGCTTACTTCTTCGGTAAGTAATCTGCCCGACGGGCCGTGTTCTGCGGCCCGTTATTTCATCTTATACGAGAGCATTATGACAGAGTCCACCCCTAAGATTAACCTGCTGGGATTTTCCCCAAAGAAACTGGAAGAGTTCTTTGTGAGTATTGGCGAAAAACCTTTTCGTTCAACTCAGGTATTGAAGTGGATTCATCAGTTTGGTGCCAGTAGCTTTGATGAAATGACTAATATCAGTAAGGCGTTGCGAGAGAAGCTCAATGAAGTAGCTGAAATTCGTGAACCGCAAGTACAGGTACAGAATATTTCCAAAGACGGTACGCGTAAATGGGTCATCCAGCTTGAGGGGGGATCCTGTGTCGAGACCGTACTTATTCCCGAGAATGGCCGGGCTACCTTGTGTGTGTCTTCGCAGATTGGCTGCTCGCTGGATTGTAGCTTTTGCTCAACGGGCAAGCAGGGCTTTAATCGTAGCCTGACTGCTGCTGAGATTATTGGCCAGGTGCGTGTTGCTATCCGCTCTTTTGGGCCTTTCGATCCTTCCGGTGATCGCCGTGTGACTAACGTGGTGTTTATGGGAATGGGCGAGCCGTTGATGAACTTCAACAATGTTGTCGATGCCATTCAGCTGATGATGGAAGATAACGCCTATGGTTTGTCTAAGCGTCGTGTAACCCTGAGTACCGCAGGTGTCGTTCCTGCGCTGGATAAACTGCGGGAAGTTACCGATGTTTCTTTGGCGATTTCACTGCATGCTGCAACTGATGAGCTACGCGATCAGCTGGTGCCAATTAACAAGCGTTACCCGATTAATGAACTGATAGATGCGTGTAACCGCTATATGGAAAGCCTTAGCGATAAGCGTGTAGTCACCGTTGAGTATACCTTGATTGCTGGTGTGAATGATCATCCGAGCCAGGCAAAACAATTAGTTAAGGTGCTTAAGCGTTTACCCTGCAAGCTAAACCTAATACCATTCAATCCTTTTCCCAATTCTGATTACAAGCGTCCCAGTGACGATGCCATTCAGGCATTTAAGATGATTATGGTGCATGCGGGGATTATTACTACCGTACGTCGTACGCGAGGCGATGATGTCAATGCCGCCTGTGGGCAGCTGGTTGGTCAGGTTATGGATCGTACCCGTCGTAGTGAAAAATATATACCGCTGAAAGATGCAACCGGGGTCCAGGTACAGGACGGATCCCGCTAGATGCTGTCCGTCAGGAGAGACTTGGCTTGAAACATAATCTGATTATTCTATTTTGTTTATTTGTAGCGGGTTGTGCCGGTCAGGAATCTTCTTCATCGGGACCGTCTGCAGGCGATGCTGCCCAGGCCTACACTCAGTTGGGTATGCAATATCTGCGCAGTGGTGAGAGTGCCAGTGCAAAAAAAGCTTTTCAGCGAGCGCAGGAAATAGATGATAGTTCCGTAGCATCGTATAACGGTTTGGCGATGGTCTTCCAGTTGGAAGATGAGCCTGAGTTAGCTGAGAAGTATTTTAAACAAGCGGTTGCATTGGCGCCAGATAGCGCAATGCTGCACAATAACTACGGCGCATTTTTATTCAGCCTTGCGCGTTATAAGGAAGCCTGCCGGGAATTGGCTCGTGCAACCGAAGATCCATTCTATAACCGGCGAGGGCAGGCTTTCGAAAACCTCGGGCGCTGCTATCAATTGATGGAGCGTGATGATGCTGCTGAACACGCGTTTAAGCGCAGTCTCAAACTGGATTCGAGGCGGCCAGTCTCGTTAATTGAATTGTCGAACGTATTGCTGAACAAGGGTGAAACGGAGGCGGCAATTAATTATTTTAATCAGTTCAGCCTGATGATTGATGCCAAGCAGGTTAAACACACTGCTAAAAGTCTCTGGTTAGGCGTGCGTATTGCGCGGGCTCAAAATGATGCAGTTAATGCCGCAACCTACGGATTGATACTGAGAAGCCTTTATCCGGAATCGATCGAATACAGTCAGTACAAGGAGTCAACTCCGTGAGAAATAATGAGAAGCCGAGTGTGGATACTGAAAACCAGTCGTTGGTGTTTCCTGCTGATGAGCTGGTGAAGGCCAGAGAGGCACAAGGCATTTCCCGACAGGATGTAGCTAGAGAGCTGCGTTTGTCAGAAAAGTATATTGAAGCGATTGAAAACTCTGCTTTTGATGATTTACCAAGCTTGGTGTTTGCGCGTGGTTATATAGCGTCATACTGTAAAGTGCTGAACCTGAGTGACGAACGTTTTTTGGCCGATTTTGATGCGCTGAATGGGCGTGCTGGTAAGACTAAACCATTTGGACGGGTAACCAGTGTTGGCCAGCAAGCGAAGCTGGGTGACCCGGTTGTGCGTGGTTCTGCATGGTTTTTTGTGCTTGTTGTCATCGCCGCTTCTGTGTGGTGGTGGAAAACTCAGAATAGCACCGGGCAGATAGTTGAGCCTTCCGTATTGGCTCAGTATATCGAAGTTGAGTCTGTCGATGGTTTAACGTTGCGGGTAGATCCGGTGGATGCATCGGTTGCTGATGTTAGCGATCAGCCGATCAAGGTTGATTCAGTTGTTGTCGATGATGTAGTTGTTGATCCGGCAGTCAATCCGATAGCAGAGCAGGCTTTACCGCTACTGGTCGAGGCTGAAGATACAGTTTCGCAGCAAAATGAACTGCTTGGGCAGGCTGTTAGGGATAATCAGCAAACGCTACAAGTGGGGCAGCAAATAGATCAGCAGGAAGAGTCACAGCTGCAAGCTGTCGATGAGTCTTCTAAGTTAGAAAGTGTTCAGGCTGCTGTGGCAGAGCAAGTGTCTTTAGAGTCCGGTATGGGGCGCTTGCAAATTGACTTTATTGATGATTGTTGGATTAGTGTTAAAGATGCCTCGGGAGAAGTGTTGGCAATGCGTGTCAAGCCTGCAGGTAGCAAACTGGATGTTTCCGGTGCCGTCCCTCTGAAGATTCACTTGGGTCGAGTGGGGGCAATAAGCAATGTGTATTTTAATGGTGAGCAGGTTGAGTTAAATAGAGCCTCAGCTACTGGGGTTGTAAAGCTGACTCTGCCGCTTTAAAGAATAAGTTAGCAGTTAAGGTAATTACATTGGCAAAGATTCAAGCCATTCGTGGGATGAACGATATACTGCCTGATCAGACGCCGGTCTGGCAGTTTCTGGAGAGTACTGTTAAGTCGGTTCTTGGTAGCTATGGTTATAGCGAAATTCGCATGCCGATAGTCGAACAGACTGATCTGTTTAAGCGCTCGATAGGCGAAGTCACCGACATCGTTGAAAAGGAAATGTATACCTTTGAGGATCGTAATGGCGAAAGCCTTACGCTGCGTCCCGAAGGAACTGCCAGTTGCGTGCGTGCTGGTGAAGAGCATGGTTTGCTGTTTAACCAGACCCAGCGGTTTTGGTATCAGGGCCCGATGTTCCGATATGAAAAACCCCAGAAAGGTCGCTATCGTCAGTTTCATCAGGTCGGTGTTGAAACCTTCGGTATGCCTAATGCTGATATAGATGCTGAAGTTATTATGCTCAGTGCCCGGCTGTGGAAGCAGTTGGGTATTCAGGATTCCGTAACTTTACAGTTAAACTCGCTGGGCAGTAATGAGGCTCGAGCAAACTACCGCGCCGCGCTGGTTGAGTATTTGTCAGCCCGTAAGGATCAGCTGGATGAGGATAGCCAACGGCGTCTGGATACGAATCCGTTGCGAATTCTGGACAGTAAGGATCAGTCTACTCAGGCCTTGTTGGATAGTGCGCCGGTGCTGACCGATTATCTTGATGATGAGTCGGTAGAGCATTTTTCAGAATTGTGTAAAATGCTGGATTCAGCAGGTATCCAATATGAGATTAATCCGCGATTAGTCCGTGGGCTGGATTATTATTGTAAAACGGTTTTTGAATGGGTTACTGATGCCTTGGGCTCGCAGGGCACTGTTTGTGCGGGCGGCCGCTACGACGGTTTGGTAAAGCAGCTAGGTGGGCGTCCGACACCGGCCGTTGGCTTTGCGATGGGTGTTGAACGGTTGATTTTGTTGCTGGAAACTTTAAATGTAGTCCCAGCAACTCTGAAGCAGCCTTTTGATCTCTATATTGCAGCTGAGCATAAAGGCTTGCAAAATCGTTTGATCGTACTGGCGGATACTTTGCGTGATGTTATACCTGAAATGCGTATTCGTGTGCACTGTAGTGGCCTAAAAAACATCAGCAGTAAGGCGCGGCAATCCGGTGCTCCATGGGTGATGTTGCTGCGAGAGGATGAAAGTGGCTTGTTAATGGCTAACCTGTGGTATAACTCTGAGCCAAAATACGATATTGAAGAACAGAAGATCGCTTCGGTACTGCTTGAACAATGGCAAGCATAGAGCGAAAAATTATTTATTTTCGGGGATGGGAGTAAGTCGTGTCGGAAATGCGTACAGAAGAAGAACAGGTTGAAGCGTTAAAGAACTGGTGGAAAGCGAACGGTAAGTCGTTATTGCTAGGTATCGCTCTGGCGCTTGCCATTGTCTTTGCCTGGAATGGATGGCAAAACAATCAGCGGGTGACAGCTGAGAATGCATCGATTGTTTATCAAAACCTGGTAGAGGCTGTCGCTGTTGCCAGCGCTCCTACCGGTACTGAAGAGCAGCTTGTTACTGCTCAGCATCTTGCTGCGACTTTAAAAGATGAGTATGACGATTCTGTATATGCTCGCTTTGGTGCTCTGCTAAGTGCTCGTTTAGCGGCTGATGCGGGTGATTTTGATGCTGCCTTAGCTGAGTTTGATTGGGTGCTTGCGCAGTCCCCCGATGATGTTATGCAAGTTATTACCAAGATGCGTAAGGCGCGTGTGATTGCCGCAAAAGGTGATGTGCAGTCTGCGGTGACTTTACTTGAAGGCGTTACTGCTGAAAGCTTTAAAGTCAGTGTTGAGGAGTTAAAGGGCGATCTGTATTTACAGCTGGGAGATAGGGGCAAGGCGCGTACCGCTTATCAGAATGCCATGGGTGCAGTACAGCAGAAGGGCGCTCGACCAATTCTCACTATTAAACTGGATAATCTGGCTGTAGAGGGAAGCTAAATGAAATTTTTAAGCCGGGTAGTTGTGGCAGGTCTTTTAGCTCTAAATCTGTCAGCCTGTGGTTGGTGGGGCGGTGAGGTAGAGATTGAACCTGCTGAGCTGGTGTCTTTTGAAGAAGAGAAAGACGTTAAAACGCTGTGGCGTACATCTATCGGCGATGGTCTGGGTGATAAATTTAACCAGCTGACCTTTGGGATTAATGGCGATGTGATCTATGCCTGTGATGTCGAGGGTAAGGTATTTGCCATAAATCGTGCTGACGGCAAGAAATTGTGGTCGGTAAATCTGGATACGGTTGTTATCGGCGGCGTTGGTGTGGGACCGCAGCATATTGCTGTTACTACGGATCAGGGTGAAGTTATTGTTCTTAATAGTGCAGATGGTTCCGAACTATGGCGCGAGCAGTTAAGCTCTGAAGTTTTGGCTCCGACACAGATGAACGAGAATATTCTGGTTGCGCAACTGCTAAACGGTAAATTAGTTGCGATGGATATTAATACCGGTGAGCATCTCTGGACATTCGATAGTCAGATTCCTCGACTAACTCTGCGGGGTACCAGTACGCCGATTGTAGCAGCAAATGTGAGTGTTGCAGGCTTTGCCAGTGGTAAGCTGATAGCGGTTGATAATAATACCGGTGCCCAGTTATGGGAGCGTCGTATCGCTGCACCAGAGGGCCAGACTGAGCTGGAGCGGATGGTGGATATCGATGGCCAGCCGCTGTTTCTTAACGGTGTTATCTATGCCGTCAGCTATCAGGGTAAGCTGGTTGCTATCAATGCTAGTTCTGCACAGATTCTCTGGTCGCAGGACTCATCCAGCTATCAAAGTCTGGCGGCCGGATTTGGCAATATCTACGTGAGTGAAGAAACCGGCTTTGTGCAAGCGTTTGACCAGCGCAGCAGTGCCAGCGTATGGCGTCAGACGGCACTGGAATACCGCCAGACGACAGCTCCGTCGGTATTGGATAATACTGTAGTCGTCGGTGATTTTGAGGGCTATCTGCACTTTATGTCGCAGATAGATGGTCACTTTGTTGCTCGTCACCGGGTAGATTCTTCAGGTCTGCGTGGTGATATGAAGGCCATTGATAGTACGCTGTATGTGCTGACAAATGATGGGCGTCTGGCTGCGCTGCAACTGGACTAGATTTACCTTAGGATTCAGGCGGCTACCTGTTCAAACGGGTAGCCGCCATTTTGCTTTTTGCTTGATCGATATTTAATTTGGAAACGAGATTATGCTTCCGGTAATTGCTTTAGTTGGCCGACCTAATGTTGGCAAATCCACACTTTTTAACAGGCTGACCAGGTCCAGGGATGCTTTGGTGGCGGATTATTCCGGGCTAACTCGGGACAGGAAGTATGGTGAAGGTCGTTTAGGCGAGCGGGATTATATTGTAGTTGATACTGGCGGTATTTCAGGTGATGAAGATGGTATTGACTATAAGATGGCGGAACAATCGCTATTGGCGATTGACGAGGCCGATATAGTTCTGTTTCTGGTTGATGGTCGCGCCGGTCTGAATCCCGCCGATGAAATGATTGCCGATCATCTGCGTCGTTGTGAAAAGAACGCCTATCTTATTGTCAATAAAACAGATGGTATTGACCCGGATGTTGCAATGGCTGACTTCCATTCTGTAGGGCTATCTGAACCGTTGCCGATTGCTGCTTCCCATGGGCGTGGTGTAACCCAGTTAATTGAGTATGTACTGGAAAAAGTTCCTGAGCTCGAGGAAGATGAGCTGGATGAAGAGGCGCAGCGCAGCAAGCGCATTGCAATTGTAGGGCGACCCAATGTCGGTAAGTCGACACTTGTAAATCGTATGCTTGGCGAAGATCGTGTGGTGGTTTTTGACAAGGCAGGCACAACCCGCGACAGTATATATATTCCGTTTGAGCGCAATGAAGAGCCTTATACTCTGATTGATACAGCCGGTATACGCAGGCGTAAAAATGTAACTGAAGCGGTAGAGAAGTTCTCTATTATTAAAACGCTCAGGGCTATAAAAGACGCTAACGTGGTCGTGCTGGTAATTGATGCCCGTGAAGGGGTATCAGAACAGGATCTGCACATGCTGGGTTATGTTCTGGATGCAGGACGTTCTCTGGTAATCGCACTGAATAAGTGGGATGGCATGACTGGCGAAGAGAAGGAAGAGGTGCGGGAGCAGCTACGCCGACGCCTTGATTTTGTGTCCTTCGCGCGAATGCACTTTATATCGGCTCTGCATGGCAGTGGTGTGGGTGATATCTTCGGCTCTATAGATGAAGCTTACGGCTTTGCTATGAAGAAGTGGCCGACTAACAATCTAACTCGGCTGTTAGAGGATATAGTGGCTGATCATCAGCCCCCAATGGTGCGTGGGCATCGGATCAAGTTGCGTTATGCCCATCAGGGTGGCTCGAACCCTCCGGTGATTGTTATCCATGGTAACCAAACGAGCGCATTGCCAGGTTCTTATAAGCGTTATCTGGAAAATAAATTCACTAAGGTGCTGGCTATTAAGGGTACGCCTCTGCGATTCGAATTCCGCAGCAGTGATAATCCCTTCAAGGATAAGAAGAACGAGCTGAGCAAGCGTCAACAAATGAAGAAAGTACGTTTTAAGCAACATCTTCAAAAACAGAAAAAAAAGGCTAAGAAGAAGTAAGCTTCTCATGCCCTGCTAATGGCCAATAGGTATAAGGCTATAAAGAATCGGTCGCACTTAGCGGCCGTTTTTTTACTAAAATGATAAGGGGAAAGGTATTTATCTGCCTTCGTGTATTGACTCTCCATGGAATGGCTGTAGAATGCGCCTCCTCGCTTGAGACAGCGGCTTCTAACGAAGCGCTACGGATCGCGAGGCATCTGGTTAACTGCTTGATAAACAAGGTTTTTCAAGAAGAATTAATTGGATGTGAACGACGCAGGATTGTTTGAAAGTTTATTGCAAACTTCTCAAACAAAACGGTTGACTTCAACAGGGTGTCGAGTAGAATACGCAC
>JBALVQ010000027.1:0-59278 GCA_036960915.1 Amphritea sp. | reverse complement strand
GGTTCCGATGGTTTGATCAGCACCGAACGGAAATAAATCAACCTTTTGATTTTATGACGGATTTCATCAACACTGAAGAATTTCAACATTTAGGCCGAACATAGCCCTCAACCCCTTCTATCGATCATTGGCAGATATTAGGTATGGAAACTGAGCATGGCCAGGTAAGCAGGCATTGGCTACTGATTGCAGCGATCTGATCTACTCTGCTGAACATAAAAGTTGAAACAAGTAATATGGAATTAACTCTATAAATTCAGGCTTGATCAGACAGTAACCGATCTCTCTAGAAGATATGTGTTAGGTTAGATTCAGTTCTCGGACTTTTCCTTCAGATTGATTTTTCATCGTATACTCCAAAGTTAATGATATTCATCATTGGCAGTGGATGCTGTACAACCCAGGCTGGCCATATAGCTCGTCGATATGAGCGAACAATGGCATCTTTCGATCTTTTGCCGCTGCACGGGCATTCGCGATAGAAATCGCCCTTATGACACTGCCTCCTATAACAGGTTTGCTCTGGGTGCCTCCAAGATCCAGCAGAGCTTGATCCAGCACTCGCTGATTGCGGGCATCAAACCCTTTCAATACTTTCGCTATGCGATCATTGATGTTGATCACCGCATCCGGCACACCGATTTCGTTGTCACGGCTGTTGTCCACGTCGCCGTCGCCGCATAGTTCCAGTGCTTCATGAGAATCTGTCCTCGCGCCTGATGGTGCACATGCAATTCCGCTTGCGCCAGAGACCAGCAGGACTTCGACTTCAACAGCAGGATAGCCACCTGAGTCCAGGATTTTACGAGCAATGACATCTTCGATGATACTGGCCATACAGATGGCTTCCTTTAGCTGCTAATGCAGGATTTTAGTTCTGTCGCAAACTTTAACTAAGGAGCCTCAGATTAACTCCCATAGGACTTAGGATGTCTTTTGGGGACTGGCCATCAGAGGCACCCTAAACAAAATAGATAGAAAATACCTTCGGGTATAACAGCTTTACAAAATTAGCTCGCAGGCATTACCTTTTCTAAACTGATGGCAAAGCTCGATACCTGACTACATTGTTACTTCCACTGAAGGAAGGTTATATATCCAATCATAGAACGCGCTAAACGCCTAATGAATTGATGCACCAGCTCAATCCGGTTATAGAGGTATTTGATCTGAGCACATAAATTTCATGCTCAGACCTTGCATCAATCAGTGTCTATTGCCTAGTTCTATTAAATCCATTTTCGAGCTCCGGAATTGCAACACTACAGAAATGCAATACCTCCAGGCCATTACAGTTTCATTGAATACACTTAGAATTTAACCCATTTTGAGCCATCATCAGCCGATTCAACACAGCGCTCGAGCAGACGAACTCCATCAATACCGGCATCGATATCTGGAAACCAGGTTTGCGCCAGGGTTTCCTGATCGTTTTCATCCGCCGCCTTCATGGCAATGGCAAATCGGCTATACAGGTTGGCCCATGATTCAAAGAAACCTTCTGCATGGCCGCCCCCGATACGGTTAGAGCTAACTGTAGGAACATCCTGATACAGATACCCCATGCCTCGCTCCAAGATACGAACCGGTTCCCCTTGCACCTCATAGCGCAGCTGATTGGGATGTTCGTCCCACCATTCGAGACTGGCCTTTTCACCAACGATACGGATTTTCTGTTGATGCATGGAGCCGGCATTGACCCCGCTGGCCCAGAAGGTACCGACCGCGCCATTGGAGAAATGCATCAACACATGGGCATTGTCTTCTAACGGGGCGCGGGTTTTGATAAAGCTCTGGCGGGTGCAGCAGAGCTCTTCGACCTCTAACCCAGCCATCAGCTTCGCCAGGTGATAAGTGTGGGTGCCAAGATCACCCAGCACATAAGTTGGGCCGGACACTTCAGGGTTCATCCGCCACCTGGCACCGGGGCTGTCCTTTTCAACTTCGGTGTTATGAAAACCATGGGCAAACTGCATGTTGATCACCCGCACCTCACCGATATCCCCGCGCTGGATCATCTCGCGCGCTTGATGCACCATAGGGAAGCCGCTGTAACCATACATCACGCCGAACACCCGATTGTGCTCGGCAGCCAGTTCCTTGAGTTCCTGCGCTTCGACCACTGTAAAAGTAAGCGGCTTTTCACAGATTACATGCAGCCCAGCCTGTAGGGCAGCCTTAGAAATCTCATAATGAGTGCCGTTGGGTGTGGCGATGGAAACCGCCTGAATACCTTCAGGGTGCCTGGCTTCGGCTTCAAACAGGGTCTTGTAATCCGCACAGCAGCGTTCGGGGGCTACCCCCAAATTGCCACCAAATTCACGTCCCCTCTCGGAGTCCAGATCGAAGGCTCCCGCTACCAGCTGGAACAAGCCATCACGGCTTGCACCAGCACGGTGAGCGTAACCAATTTCACTACCGCGACCACCCCCGACCATAGCCCAACGAATAGGTTGTTCGAAACATCTCTCTTCACTAAACATACTCAATACTCCTTACACGCCAGGGCGCTGATGCTTGCGGCCTTCACCAAAATTGGCAACGGCGATCTCGGTACTTTCATTTCGGGTGACTTCTGGTAAACCTACCTCCCACCAACAATCACAGCTTGACCATTTAGTCGAATCGATGTCGATCACGATCACAGAGGTGCGATCCGCTGACTTGGCACGGGCAAAAGCCGCATCAAAATCAGCCATACTGCCAACCTTCTCACTAATCGCACCCTGAGCCTCTGCGTGCTTAGCAAAATCTACCCGAGCAACTTCATCAGACTGACGGCGGCAATCTTTAAGCAGGTTATTGAAGGACTCGTTGCCAGAATTATTCTGCAACTTGTTGATGACAGCAAAACCACCGTTATCACAAACCACCACTATCATCTTGTGGCCACACAGCACCGAACTATAGATGTCAGAATTGAGAATCATGTAGGAACCATCACCTACCAAGACCACTACATCATTATCTGGATTGGCGATTTTAGCCCCCCAACCGCCAGCAATCTCATACCCCATACAGGAGAAACCGAACTCAATATCGATTTTACCAATCTCTTTGTTCTGCCAGTTCATACTCAATTCGGCAGGCAATCCACCCGCAGCGGTCAGGACAGTGTCACCGGGCTCCATCAACCGATTAACGGCGCCAACGACCTGAGCATACGAAGCGGTTTCTTCCCCCACAACCTCTGCACGCTCGGCACACAGCGCTTTCCATTCATCGGCTTGAGCCTTAGCCTTATCCGCCCAAGCCTGAAGAGAGCGCCAATCACTCAGCATGGCACTGAGTTTGGTCATAGCGGACTTGGCATCGGAAACAATAGGGACAGATAGGTGCTTAATGGCATCAGAGCTAGCCACATTGATGCTGATAATTTTGAGGTCGTGGTCACGAAATACCGACCAGGAACCGGTGGTAAAATCCTGCAGCCGTGTACCGACAGCCACAACCACATCGGCGTGTGCTGCGAGGTAGTTTGCAGAGTTTGACCCCGTTACACCAATAGGACCGCCGTTTAGCGGGTTATCCTGCAGCATGGTAGCGCGACCAGCGATAGTCTCCACCACCGGAATATTATGTTTGCCAGCAAACTGCGCCAGTTCGTCGGTTGCAAGGGAGTAATGCACACCACCACCGCTGATGATCAGTGGTCGCTCAGCCTGACGTAGAATCTCCACCGCCTCTTCCAGTGCCACTGTTTCGGGCTCTGGACGACGAATACGGTGCACCTTCTCGACAAAGAAAGCCTCAGGATAGTCGTAAGCCACACCCTGAAGATCCTGTGGCAACCCTAGAAATACCGGGCCACAGGTGGCGGGATCCAGCAGGGTATTCAACGCCTGCGGCAGTGTTTGCATCAACTGTGCGGGGTGAATAATCCTATCCCAGTAACGGGTTACTGCCTTAAAGGCATCATTAACAGTCATTGATGGATTATAAGGGTGTTCAACCTGCTGCAGAACAGGATCGGGTAAGCGGCTGGCATAGGCATCACCGGCGATCATTAACAGCGGCAAGCGGTTGGTATGAGCAATACCAGCAGCAGTAATCATATTGGTAGCACCAGGACCAATGGAGGTCGTTGCAATGCCTATACGTTGACGCATATTAGCCTTAGCATACGCAACGGCCGCCATTGCCATGGACTGTTCGTTCTGTCCACGCCATGTAGGGAGTTCGTCTTCAACGTTCTTGAGCTGCTGACCCAGGCAAGTAACGTTGCCATGACCAAAGATCGCAAACGAACACCCAAACAGAGATTCAACTTGGCCATCAATCTCTATTTTTTGCGCTACAAGATACTTAACCAGCGCTTCTGAAAGAGTCAGTCGAACGGTTTTCATAAAAAAGTTTCCTTTTTATTTTTATTTGGAATAATCACCAATATAGCCAGGGGCCTTATGATGGAAATGAGAACTGAGCACCCTCACGAATACCGCTCGACGGCCAACGCTGGGTGATAGTCTTGCGCTTGGTGTAGAAACGCACCGCATCAGGACCGTAGGCATGGAGATCACCAAATAGAGAGCGCTTCCAGCCGCCAAAGCTGTGGTACGCCACCGGTACGGGTAGCGGTACGTTGATACCCACCATGCCCACCTGAATATTGTCAGAGAAGTAACGTGCAGCTTCACCATCACGGGTAAAGATACAGGTGCCGTTACCGTATTCGTGATCATTGATCAGCTGCATTGCTTCATCCATGGTGTTTACACGCACAACCTGTAGTACCGGTCCGAAGATCTCTTCCTGATAGCTCACCATGTCGGTAGTCACAGCATCGATCAACGTCGCGCCGACGAAGAAACCTTCTTCGAAGCCGGCAACCTGAGGATTACGGCCATCAACCACAACTGTTGCACCGTCCTGCTCGGCACTATCGATATAACCAACAACTTTCTGCTGATGCTGACGGGTAATCACCGGGCCAAAATCATTGCTACTATCAGAGTAAGCACCCACGCTCAGCGACTGCATTGCTGCCTGCATCTTTGATACCAGCGCATCTGCGGCTGCATCACCCACAGCAACCGCTACAGATAACGCCATACAACGCTCACCGGAAGAGCCAAAGGCCGCACCCAGCAACTGATTGACAGCATTATCCATGTCTGCATCCGGCATCACGATAGCGTGGTTTTTAGCTCCACCCAGGGCCTGACAACGTTTACCATTGGCATTTGCCGTGGTGTATATGTATTCGGCAATCGACGTTGACCCCACAAAGCTGACCGCTTTAACACGCACATCGCTCAGTAAAACATCGACCGCTTCCTTATCACCGTTAACCACGTTCATAACGCCATCCGGTAGACCCGCATCTTTCAGCAGTTGGGCGATAAACAGAGTAGAACTTGGATCACGCTCAGATGGTTTCAACACAAAGGTGTTGCCGCAAGCGATCGCCATTGGGTACATCCACAACGGCACCATTGCAGGAAAGTTAAACGGTGTAATACCAGTAACTACGCCCAATGGCTGAAACTCACTCCAGGAATCGATATTCGGGCCTACATTTTTGCTGTGTTCACCCTTTAATAACTCGGCAACACCACAAGCGTACTCAACGCACTCGATACCACGCTTCAATTCACCGGCGGCGTCATGGCTGATCTTGCCGTGCTCTTCGCCGATCATCTGGCAAATTTTATCGGCATGCTGCTCCAGCAGTTCCTTAAAGCGAAACATCACTGCTGCACGTTTGCCAACAGGTGTATTGCGCCATGCTGGATAGGCGGCTTCCGCAGCGCCGATAGCCTGCTCTACAGTTAGCTTGGATGCCAGCGCAACCTGTTTACTGCTCTTACCGGTGGCCGGATTAAATACCGGCTGGGAACGTTCGTCTGGCTGAGCGGCTACGCTTTGCCCACCAATAAAATGTCCGATAATAGTCATTAGAAATTCCTCATTAAGAGAACCGGCCGTACTTGGACAGGTTTCGTTTTATTGTTTGAAAGTCTTGTTATTGGCGTGCCTCATTAGCTGGCGCGGCCTTCAACCAAGACCGATAGCCAAAGGGCCAGCCGGACTCTGAAAATTCAAGACAGAAGCAGCCATCGCCGAACATCCATTCAGGAGCGCCTATTCAGGAACAGTAAGGATCACTTCCTGCACTGATCCTCAGCCTATGTCGGCTGGGGTGGATTCTCGTAGCAGCCTGCCACAGACTGATCCATATCAATCACCGACCCGGTCATCATGCCGGACTCTTCCGACACTAGAAACGCTATGGCCTGGGCCACTTCCTGGGTTTCCAGTAGGCGCCCGAACGGTTGTTCTGCTTTTGCGATTTCCAGCCAATCTTCACCCTGACCATGATGATTTTTCTGGATATTGTCTTCTCCCGGCGAGTTCATCCAACCGATGTTCAGACCGTTGATGCGAATGCGGTTTCGCATCAACGAGAAGGCTGCGTTCTTGGTCAAATTAGCAGTGGCTGCTTTGGAGGCTGAGTACGCCGAAATGAAAGGTTGCCCGCCATAGCTGGACATGCTGATGATGTTTACCATCGCGCCTTCGATTCCGTCACGGATCATCAACTTGGCTGCTTCCTGCATCAGGAAGAAGGGCCCACGGGTATTGATCGCGAACATTCGGTCAAACAGTTCTTCGGAGGTATCCAAAATACCGCCCCGATCGGTGATGGCGGCGCAGTTCACCAATACATCCAGTCGGCCGAAATGCCTGTCCGCCTCGGCGATCACGTTACGGCAGTCCTCGACATTGCCCTGATCGGCGCGTACGAAATAGGTCGGACAGCCAGCAGCTGTCAGCTCGTTGGCGATCACTTCCCCCTTGTCGCTGTTGCGCCCACAAATAATCAGACCGGAGGCGCCCCGATCGGCAAACAGCCGTGCTGTGGATTCGCCCAGTCCTTGGGTGCTACCGGTAACAACCGCAACCTTACCCTGCATTGCACTATTCTTATCACTCATATCAATACACTCTCGATTCGATTAAATAACCCATGTACCGTTCGGCATTGCGGCAGCCGGGTTGCCGCTCCGAATTCACGTGTTGCTCAAAAGCCAGAACTTCGCCGCGAGTGTCCGTCATAGGAACAAGGTTCACCGGATCTGCGTGTTTTACACCCCCGTTCGCTGACGGGGGCGTCGCTCTTCGTGATCGACTCTCGCTTGGCGAATCTCTTCGCGCTCGCTCACTTCGGGTACGCCAACATCCCACCAGGCATCACCGGGAGACCAGTCGTGGGGATCCGTATCAATCTGAATGACGTACGTTCTGTCGGCAGCCTTGGCACGTTCGAACGCCTGCTCAAATTCAGCGATGGAGGAGACTTTCTCCGCCAGTGCACCCATGCTTTTAGCGTTCTGAACAAAATCCACCGAGAACACTTGCTCGACGTTGCTGTCTTTCAGCAAGTTGTTATAGGACGCGCCACCTTTATAGTTCTGCAGCCGATTGATGATCGCAAATCCGCCGTTATCACAGACTACAAGAATCATCTTGTTGCCATCCAGCACTGAGCTGTAGATATCGGAGTTCATCATCATGTAGGAGCCGTCACCCGTGAAGACGATGGTATCGGCACCGTCCTGTTTTCGGGTTACCTTGGCCGAACCCCAACCACCGGCGATCTCGTAACCCATGCAGGAAAAGCCGAACTCACAGTCGAAGGTGCCGGAAGTTTTAGTGCGCCACAATTTAGTAATCTCGCCTGGCAATCCTCCGGCCGCACTGATCACACGATCCTCTGGGCCGCAGTTACGGTTAACCGCACCGATCACCTGGGCATAATTGGGCAGTTCCCGACCGTCATCGGCGGTTCGCTCGTCAATCAGCGTATTCCAGCTACGGTACTCTTCGCTGCCTTTCTCCATCCAGGTCGAGTCGGCACGCCAGCTTCCCAGTTTGCTGTCTAGCTCCTGAAGGGTAACCAGCGCATCACCAACCACGGATATTGCCCGATGCTTAACTGCATCGAAACGTGCCGCATTAATTGAAACAAACTGGCAATCGTGGGAAAAAACGCTCCACGAACCGGTGGTGAAATCCTGCAATCGGGTACCCACGGCAACTACCAAGTCAGCTTTGGCGGCCATGTTGTTGGCAGAGGCTGAACCGATGATACCCAAGGGGCCTATATTGACCGACGAATCATGTACCAGCGCAGAACGACCTGCAATAGTCTCACACACAGGGATATTTCGGCTCTGTGCCAGTTTCTCAAGGCAATCCGCAGCACCCGAGTAAAGTACGCCGCCGCCAGAGATAATCAGAGGGCGCTTGGCGTTCTTTATGGCATTAATCGCTCGATCAAGCTGACTTTCATCGGCTCGTGGACGTGAAATTTCATGAATTTTCTCTTCGAAGAAGGACTGCGGATAATCGTACGCAATTGCCTGCACATCCTGAGGAATACCGATAAACGCCGGCCCACAATCGGCCGGGTCTAACAGAGTGGCAATAGCCTGTGGCAGAGAAGAGATGATCTGCGCCGGGCTATTGATCCGATCCCAGTAGCGGCTGACTGGCTTGAAAGCATCATTGACGGTGATGGACGGAGAGTGAAAATGCTCGACCTGCTGCAGCACCGGATCTGGAATACGGTTGACGAAGGTATCGCCACAGATGATCAACAGAGGTAGGCGGTTGGCATGGGCAACACCGGCAGCCGTCACCACATTGGTCGCACCGGGGCCGATGGAGGTGGTAACCGCCATCACCTGACGACGTTTCACAGCTTTGGCATAGGCGACACCAGCCAGCGCCATCGATTGCTCGTTCTGCCCCCGCCATGTAGGGAAGTCTTCACGCACCGCTTCTAAGGCTTCTGAAAGACAGGTCACATTACCGTGGCCGAAAATACCATAGACGCCCGGAATCAACGGCTCCACTTTGCCATCAATCAGCGTCTTTTGTGCCATCAGATACTTAACGATGGCTTGGGCCATAGTGAGTTTTATTGTTTTCATAATAATTCCATCTTTGCAGTTGTCGATAGCTAGTCGTATCGACGGATACCGTCTCTTAGTTTGGATTTACACAATAGCCACGCGATTGACGATCAGCTCGGTTTTTAACGTCCCATCAAACGCTGCCAGTACATTCCTGGCAGAGGAAATCCCCATGCGTGCAGCGCATTCATTGGTCATTCCGGCGCTGTGAGGGCTGAGCAGCAGGTTATCCAATGCCACCAAAGGAGAATCAGTGGGGATTGGCTCCTTGTTAACGGTATCCAATCCAGCACCTTTGATCTGCTTGTTTCTTAGTGCATCAACCAACGCAGATTCATCGATCAGACCGCCACGTGCTGTATTTATAAGAAACGCAGAGGGCTTCATCAGGCTCAGCATTTGCGCATCAAACAAGTTCTCGGTTTCAGGTGTTTTTGGCACATGCAGACTGATATAGTCGGCCATTCCCACGCCGTCAGTCAGGGTGTCGACACGGATGACCCCATACTCTGCGATCTTTTCATCCGATAGGTAAGGATCGTAGACAAACACTTCGGCATCGAAGGCCTTGAGGCGTTTTGACACTTCAAAACCGATCCGGCCAAAGCCAACCAACAGCACCTTTTTGTGCCACAATTCGGTCGCAGCCAGGGTGTTCTGCACCGCCCAGTTTCCCTGGCGTACTGCACGATCATAATCAGTGCATTGCTTGGCTAGGGCCAGCATCATAAACAGGGTGTGTTCGGCGACAGCAACTGCATTGACGTTGTCGATGATTGCTACCGGGATACCCTTGCTGCTAGCCAATTCGACAGGCACATTGTCATAACCCACGCCATGGCGTGAAATAACCTGCAACCTGGAACAGGCTTCCAGCGCCTGGGGCGGCAATTCCATGGTGCGAATCAGCAGACCATCACAATCCGATAGCTTGTCGATGAAATCTTCAGCCGTTGGGTAGTCGATCATCTCGTAACTGATATCGTCTCGCTCGTCCAGAAGGCTTAAACCCTCTGGATGAACCTTGCCGGCGACCAGCACTTTCTTCACCGTATCGGACATCAGTAACTACCTTCCTCTGTGGTAACAGGCAGTTCAGCGCGTTGCTTCATCGTGTTTACTGCAGCCTGGGCACCAGCGGCCATTAACCGGGCATCGGATCCGATGGTCACGAATTGAAAGCCCTTTTCAATCATTCGCAGAGCATATTCCGCGCTACCATTATGAATGCCGGCATAAACTCCGTGAGCCTTAGCCCGGGCGAGAATGTGATCGATCGCCTCAACCACAGGCGCCTCTTCCTGATCAAATTTAGGTGTACAGCCCAGTGCGTTAGAAAGATCGGCGGGACCGATGTAGATCGCATCGATGCCATCGACTGCGAGTATCTCCTCCAGATTATCGAGGGCCTGCCTGGTCTCTATCATGGCAAAACGAACGATGGTTTCATCCGCATGCCTGGGGTAGTCCGCACCGGCGTAAAGCACCGAGCGGATAGGCCCAAAGCTGCGCTGACCACGAGGAGGATAACTGGTGTACTGAACGAACGCCTCAGCATCTTCAGCGGTGTTAACCATCGGGCAGATCACACCATAGGCGCCAGCATCCAACGTCTTCATCAGGATACCGGGCTCCAGCCAGGGAACCCGAACAACTGGCATGGTATTGGTGGTGGAGATAGCTGTCAGCATGGGAATCAGACTGTTGTAGTCAGTGACGCCATGCTGCATATCGACGGTCAACGAATCCCAACCCTGGTGGGCCATGGTTTCCGCCGAAAAGCTGCTGGGAATTGCCAGCCAGCCGTTGATGACGGTACCGCCTTCGGCCCAGATTTCACGTATTCTATTCGCTCGCATAATGGCAATTCCTCAGGCTTGTGTAACCAGGTGGGTGTATTTGAGGTTGAGGTAATCCTCCAGACATTCGCTGCCGCCTTCACGGCCAGAGCCGCTTGACTTGATCCCTCCGAAGGGGGTCTCAGCGGAAGCCAGGGCGAAGGTGTTGACGGCGACCATGCCGCTATTGATACGCTTGGCTGCTTCGTTGGCCTGGTATAATGACTGACTCCAGACGTAGGCGGCCAGACCATATTCGGTATCATTGGCTTTCTCGATCACCTCGTCGAACTCGTCGAAGCTGTTAATGACCGCCACCGGCCCAAAAGACTCTTCTTTCATCAGGCGGGCGTCAGCTGGTACGTTAATAAGCACCGTCGGCTCGTAGAAGTAGCCGCTTTCACAATCCATCGGTTTGCCGCCGGTTAATACTTCGGCACCACGTTCAATGGCGTCCTGAACCATTGAATCGACTTCGGCCAGGCGTGAGGCGGTGCGTAACGGTCCCATCTCCACGCCATCCTCCAGACCATTTCCGACCACCAACTGGGCCGCCTGATCGGCGAAGCCCTTGGCAAATGCGTCAAAACTGCCTGACTGGACATAAAAACGATTCGGCGACACACAAACCTGGCCGCTATTGAAGAATTTGGTGGCGACTGCGGCATTGAGCGCTGCGCCGACATTGGCATCGTCAAATACGATACAGGGACTGTGTCCGCCCAACTCCATGGTAACCTTCTTCAGAGTGGAAGCCGCTTCTTGAACCAACTGTTTGCCCAGCGAGGTAGAGCCAGTTAGTGACACCTTACGCACCACAGGGGACTGCATGATCACAGGCGATGTCACCGATGCACTGCCGGTCACCAGGTTCACTACGCCAGCCGGGATACCCGCATCATGACAGCACTCGACAATCAAGGCTGCCGAGGCGGGCGTTTCCTTGGAGGGACGACACACTACGGAACAACCGGCAGCCAGAGCCGGAGCAACCTTTCTGGCCAATAGAGAAACCGGAAAATTCCAGGCGGTAAAAGCAGCAACCACGCCTATCGGCGAATGGTCGATACGAATCTGGGCATTGGCCAACCGGCTTTCAACGGTACGCCCGTAAATACGCTTGGTCTCCTCGGCAAACCAAACAAACTGGTCGATGGCTAGACCCCACTCGCGTATGGAACCCGCTAGAGGCCGACCCGTCTCCATGGTTGTAATCGCCGCATAGCGGTCAATACGTTCACGCATCAGTTCAGCGACCCGATAAAGCTTCTCGCTGCGCTGCCAGGGATCAAATGCAGCCCAGGCAACTAATCCTTTCTCTGCAGATGCGATGGCCCGCTCGGTATCCTCAACCGTCGCCGCCGCACAGGTTCCCATCACCTGCTCTGTGGCTGGGTCAATGATATCAATACCAGCGCCGTCGGATGCTGCGCACCAGGCGCCGTCGATATACAAGCCTTTTAATTCGTACATTCCTGATTCTCCTGCTCTTCGAACGATATCGCCGAGTCATTAATATTTATAAAAATACTTTTCGTCATTACCAAAATCGTTAGCTCTATCAACGACATATAAATAAATGTTAAATGCGGAACAATAACCGCGTATACATCCAGTAATGTGAAGGGCTAGAAGTTATTCTAATGACCAGAGTGCGGAAGCAGGAATCTCACTTACTATTTATCACATTTGAATAACTACTATTATCCCCGGAAAAATATACAAATTATTTGTCCCGAACGATAAAAAACAACCATCGTTCCGGCGTATTGGTCAGTGACCTTTTGACGTTATGCAGCAAGGCATAGCCTAAGAAATCAGATGGGCTCAAGGGCAGCCGGGAAAGACACGCTTTTCAAACACGACAGAGACGCAACTGCGAGACGACGAATCTACCGGTACAGACGCCAAGCACCGAATCAGTTGTAGCGCATAAAGCTCTTTGATGAATACCGATGGGATGTTCGATCATTGTGGGACCATTGATGTCCTGAAGCGTCCAGGGGGCATAATGGGGATTGAAATAATTACTTTATTGATTAGTACTGGCTCACACTAAACCGGCAGCAACCTGAAGAAGGAAAGGATTACCCAACCCCAAGGAGAGCTACGGAGCCTTCATAAAAAAGCTTGATACCTGTAATTCCCAGCAAACCGTAACAACACAGATAGAACCAGCCATCGCTGAGCCGATGGTGCATATAAATCCCCAGGCTAACCCCGATAGGTGCCAAAGCAACCAGGCACAACGAGGTCAGTAAATTTCCTGGCTGTAGCAACCCTAGCCAGGCATAAGGCAGTAGTTTGACGTAATTAACCAGCGCAAAGAAGACCACAGTGGTGCCTACAAAGACGCTCTTATCCAACCGTTGAGGTAACAGGTAAATGCTCAGCGGTGGGCCCCCGGCATGAACACTGAAACTACAAAAACCCGCCAGTGCTCCCCAAAACCAGCCACCAAACAATGATCGTTCACGGAGTTTAGTTTGCTGCCGGTGCAGCTTTCCAACCACAAACTGGACACAAAAAAGAATCGCTATCAACCCTACCGCCAGTTTGATATGAGCTTCGCTAAGCAAGCGGAAGGTCAGCCCCCCCAGCACAAGCCCCAACAATGCAGCCGGCACCAGTACTTTGAGATTTTCCTTATCAAAGCGCCCCCGAAACCCCCAGACACTAACCAGATCCATCACGCATAGTATCGGCAGCAGAATACCAGCGGCCTGTACTGGCGGGACTGTCAAAGACATCAATGGGACTGCCAACAGACCTAATCCGCCGCCAAAGCCTCCCTTGGAGATCCCGACGATCAATACAGCAGGAATCGCTACCAAATAAAAAAAAGGATCCAGGATCACAATAGTCTGATCTCTCTATGGGAGTTGAAATCAATCAGGCGCTTCCGGTTTATAGCACTGTGTCATTGATTGATTAATTGAGAAATAGGTCCGCGCCCAAAGTGCATTAAACATCAGGCTCAACCTTGAACCGGCCCACTGGTTGACTGGTTGACTGGTTGACTGGTTCACTGGTTCACTGGTTCACGCAACGTACAAACATGCTCTTTGACATGCTCCATCGGACGATGCCTTGCACGCAAAATAAAAAGGACCCTCGCCCCAATGAACTATAGCGAGGGCCAATACTCGACCAGTATCGCACACTTGAGAGGATCACAAGATGGTCCTTCGGGTCTATCAATCCATCAAACGACCAAAACGTCGAAAAGCAGCAGTCCCCCCCCTAACAATCAGAGGCCGAGCTTCACAGCCAGCCCACTCTCCAGAGCCTGCTGAGCTGCGTCTGCAAGGCGCTGAGCACGAAGACCGTCCTGAAAACTTGGCGATACTGGCTTACCCTCTTCCAATGCTTCGACGAACGCATTGAGTTGCAGATCGTACGCCTGCTGATAGCGATCGATGAAGAAATCGTAGAGTGGTTCGCGGCTTCCTGTGCTTTGTGCCGAATAGCGGGTCAGGCCGTTCGGCCGGGGGTTATCGGACAGCAACATACCCTCAGAGCCGAAAGCCTCGATCCGCTGATCATAACCGTAAACAGAGCGACGCGAGCAGTTGATGTGAACGAGTTTTCCCGAGGCGGTTTTCATGATAATCATGGCACTGTCAACGTCACCGATCTCCGCCACCTGGGGATCAACCAGGGCGCTGCCAAAAACCTGAATCTCAACCGGCTCTTCACCGAGAATAAAGCGGGCGATGTCGAAATCGTGGATCGCCATATCCCGGAATAAGCCGCCGGACACCTTCAGATACTCAATAGGTGCCAATCCCGGGTCTCGGCTGGTGATAATCAGCTGTTCCAGACTACCTAACTCACCCGCAGCAACGGCCGCTCGTAGCGCACTATGACCAGAGTCGAATCGTCGATTAAAACCGATCTGGATCGGCACATTACAATCCTTGACCTCTTCCCAGCAGCGCTCAACGATCTTGGTATCCAAATCAATGGGTTTCTCGCACAATATCGCCTTTCCTGCTTTTGCCGCGGCGATCAGCAAATCCACATGGGTATCCGTACTGGTGGCAATCAGCACTGCCTGTACCCGCTCATCATTTAGAACCTGGTCTACTGATTCAGCAACCAAAGCGCCATTTTTTTCGGCAGTCTCGGAAGCTGCCGGTTGATAGTGGTCGTATACATATAGAAGCTCGGCCTGTGGGTGGTCGGCAATATACTCCGCATGCATCTTACCTATACGCCCTGCGCCGAATAGTGCAAATCCAATCATAATATTCCTTTCTGCCTTTCGGCTTTTCAGTGTAAGAAAACAAAAAAACCCTCGCCAGTACAGAGACGAGGGCCGGCTTACATGGAAAACACAGGATGTTTCCCAGCGAAAGAAATTGGTTTATTAAACCAACTTAACGGTGGACACCCGCCTCTGCTTTCACAATCGCAAGGTTTTCTTTGGTAACAAAGCCAGGGCCAGTATTAATATGATTAGGAATTCCGATACCGTAGCGACTCTTAAGGGTCAGAGCCATGATAGGAAGATACCCTTGTAAATACGGCTGTTGGTCGATAGCGAACGAAATAACGTCATCCTCGATTGCTTGTGCGATATCCGCACTCAGATCGAAAGTACCGAAGTAGATTTTACCGCCCAAACGCATCTTCTCGAGCAACCGGATAGTAGGATCTGCAGATGTAGGCCCTAACGTCAAAATCGCTTCAGTATTAGGGTTCTTACGCAGGAAAGCCTGCACACGCTTTGCAATATCAGTCGGATCCTGTCCGGAATCGATCATTTGAGAATCGCCTCCCAACTCAGTCCCCAAACCAGCAGCAAATCCCTGACAGCGCTCAACAGAAGCGGCATTGGTAAAATAGTGATTTACGCAAAGGAAGTTCTTAACTCCTGCTGCCTTGGCACGTTTACCTGCACCGAAACCGGCATCATATTCAGGCTGACCGACATGGAACTCAGCGCCTAGCGCTTCACTCTGTTCATGGTTGCCGGAATTGATAGTGATCACCGGAATACCTTTTTTTACGGCATTGGCGATGGCAGGTTTCAAGACATCATAATCAGCAATGGACACAACGATCCCATCGGGATTAGTTGCTGCCGCTTGCTGAACAAGGCGAGCCATGTCAGCCAGGTCTCCGGTAGATGGATTTCGATAATCAACTTTTACCTGAAAGTCCCGTTCTGCATCTTTGACAGCAGTCTTTACTGTATTCCACCATGAATCACTGTCCGGTGCATGAGAGATCAGTACATAGTGCTCATCACCGGCGTTTGCTGATGCTGGCATCGAAACCAAGCCCATGGCGATCGTTGCTGTTAACGCCGCGCCTGCTACTTTCTTCACTAATGAGGCTTTTTTGGCCAAGTTGGGTAAATCAATTTTCATATAAAACTCCAGTCTATTTATCATTATTCTTGCTGGTTAAACGAGCCAGCTTTCGCCGGCTGACTCAGATCATGCACACTAATTGTGAGCGTGGACTTTCTTTGCCTCTTCTCCTAAAGCGGCGGCCATGGAATGCTCGGCAGCAGCGGCGGCTTCTAGTGAACTGCCACCAGATCCAGAGGCTGCAACATCATCAGTTCGGGCGAACTCCTCCAACTCTGCCTGCAGCTCATCCATCTCTTGACCGCCAGCCATCATCTCCAATACATCCTCACGGCTCACCTCCGATTTAAGGAAGGAGCCCAGGCTGCCACCACGGTTAAGCAAGGTAAAACGGTCAGCCACCGGAAAAGCATGGTGGACGTTGTGAGTGATCAAAATCACCGCCAATCCCTTAGCTTTGGCGCGAGCCACTACCTTGAGCACATTGGCGGACTGCTTAACCCCCAAGGCGGCAGTAGGCTCGTCCAGTATCAACACCTTGGCGCCGAAATGGATAGCACGAGCGATAGCCAGACACTGCTTTTCACCGCCGGACATCGTGCCGATCGCTTGTTCAGGATTGCGCACATTGATCCCCATATCGGCCAAACCGGCACGGGCGATCTCATTCGCGTTCTTGGTATCGAAGACGTTGAAAGGACCCCATTTCTTGGTCAGCTCGCGACCCATGAAGAAGTTACGCGTTACGCTCATCAGCGGCACCAAGGCTAGGTCCTGATACACCGTGGCGATGCCAGCATCCAGAGCGTCTCGAGGGGAGTCAAACTCCACCGGCTTACCATCCAGGAAAAACTCCCCTTCGCTGGGCTTGTGCACCCCTGCAAGAGTCTTGATCAAGGTGGACTTGCCGGCTCCGTTGTCGCCGAGCAGACAGTGCACTTCACCGAGCCTGACCTTCATATCGATATCTTTAAGGGCGATCACGGAACCGAAGTAACGACTCACCTTTTTCAATTCTAAAATATACTCACTCATGATTTTTCTTCCTTCTTATTCTTATTCTGATCGGGTTAGCGGGCTTCGGTTACACGCTTGCGAATGTAGTTGTTAAACAACACGGCGATCAGCAACATCAGACCCAGGAACACCCGGAACCAGTCGGAGTCGATACCGGTAAAGAAGATACCCTGTTGCACCACACCAAAAATAAGAGCACCGAAGCAGGCACCAATCACGGTGCCATAACCACCGGTCAGCAGCGCGCCACCGATAACCACCGCGATGATGGCTTCAAACTCTTTCAGCAACCCTCGGTCAGCCGCAGCGGAACCGAACTCGAATACCTGACAAGAGGCGTAGACGGTGGCGACAAAAGCGGTAAACATGAAGAGTAGAATTTTTACTTTATCGACAGGAACACCGACGTTTCTGGCGGCCTTATTATCACCACCGGTAGCGAAAATCCAGTTACCGAATGACGTCCGCAGCAACACAAAACTACAGACAACTGCTAAAACAACCCACCAAACCACGACCGCCGGGATACCGGCTACGAATGGAGTGCCGTCGTCGAATGTATCTAGTAAGCCAATATCGGCGAACCACTGGAACAAACCAGTACCGAATGTACCTCCGAAAATGGGCGCCAGCCAGTCATTCTCAGCGACATCCTTAACGCCGCTTATGATGGTTTTGTTGGTGAGTAGAATTGAAAGAGCGATAGTCAGGCCACGCAGAATAAACAGAAAGGCCAGAGAGACGATAAAGGACGGTAGTCCGGTTCTCACCACGGTGTAGCCGATCAGAGCGCCTATGGCCATTGCACCAGCAAAGGCGAATAGGATACTCAGCCAGACAGGCCAGCCCCAGTACACTGCAGGGATGGCTATCATCATACCGGCAAAGCCGATCATGGAGCCGATCGACAGATCGAATTCACCGGCGATCATCAACAGACAGGCACCGATGGCAAGAACACCAAGCTGAGCTGAAACTACGGTCCAGTTCATCACACCTTCGGAGTTGAACATTCCGGAGTCACCGGCCACCATCGCAAAGAAAAGAAATACAAGAATGACACCCGAAGCGGAACCCAGTTCCGGCCGGTTAAGGAGCTTCTGGACTAGGGAGACGTCACGGACACGTTCATCTCCAGAGGATACAGGGGCAGCTATCTGCTTAGACGCTGGATTGGATATAGCATTACTCACGGTGACACCTCAACATTCTTTATTTATTATTTTTAAACCCCCTTCCCTAGGGCAGCTCCCATCTAGCGTTTATTATTTACTACCTTTGCCTGCCGGCCACCTCACTGCTAGAAAAATCGCAACAGGTGTAATAACTTTGATAGCATTTCGTTTAAAACCAAAGAAATAGCACCACAATGCAAATAAAAACCTTGGAACTTGCTATTACTCTACTCACTAATCTCACCCATATTAATCTCCGCGGCTACTTTATAGATTTGCAAAACTACGGTAAGTGGTTAATTCCAGTGAGTGAAAATTCTTCAATTCTGCGTTGGGCATGGATACCTCTCTAAAGAGTTCCTTGTCTTAGAATGAGACTCCTCATAACGACCCTGATTCTTCATCCCCAACAAACAGAATACTGCTCGTCGGCACCGCATACATAAGGTGAAATTAGAAGTTACAAACTATGCCGAGTGTTAAGCAGGGCTTCGCCGGTGTGGCAGTTTCACTTTATCGGTATTTAATAAGGCCATTTTCAACTGGCAGATGTACCACGTCTTACAACCAGTAAAAAGTACGCTATTCCGATACAGATACGGCCACCGAGATAGGCCTCATGCTGCGGTTGTTTTTTACCTTCCGCTAAGCCAAGTGGGAGGGTCATGAGCTTGACCGTCTAACTACTTCATCTTTATAATAAGCTACCGAATCACTCTACATTCATACGGCTTGATACGCCGCTACCTTCGGTAACCCAGTACTCTTGTCAGAGGGACAGTCTTTGAACATTCTTTGCAGCATACAGACGGTAGAGCTGAATGCACGTACCCCGAATTGACAAGGTGCCGAAGCGACCACCGACGTGGCGGTCCTCAATCGAATGCTGGCAGTTGAATAACTGAAACCCGTTTGAGGGTTAGTAAAAGCTCAAAATGCTTGGATGGAAGGCAAAATATTCTTCGTTTTTTGGTCATAAGACACCTCGTCTGGGGTGGTGATTTAACCACCTAAGCTGGTGTCCGGTATTAGTAGACCACTACACTGTGCTCGGCGTCAATATCCATCACCATGTAACCCACCTTATCGTTAGTCCGCAGGTAATGGCTAATAAAGCCAACCGCCGTCGTAAACTGGGCGGTGGGTTTTACTTCTACAAGATGAAACTTGAGCCGAAACAGATATCGGAGTCGAGCGATCACTTGGACAACATTGGCAGGGAGCATTTTTTTACCAGCAAAGCAGAGGCGCTTAAGAAAATCCAGAAAACACTGCCACAAAGCAAACGTAACAACTAACCACAACCCATTTTTATGGGGTGCCAAAATCGCAGATCCGAAACTACAGCGTGACTCCAAACGCAAACCTGACGCTGTCTTATGGTGTACACGTAGCCTGTTTCAAAGTAATTACACAGCGTATTCCGCTTTTATGCGGAAAAGAATTTTCCTAATGCTTGTTCAATAGATTGTTAGAAAACCTATCAGATTGGATTTTACAACCGTGATCTATACAAAATGGGATGGATTCCCCCTCCAATCGGCATCTATGTGCCAGATTAGAAGTGTACAACTAATCAATGAGAGGGAGTCCATCCCATTTCCCTAGTAAAGTGGGGGCAGTCCAAACTGAAGCGACCAGCCTTTGATATACGTACTTGCACCTCCCCCTAACAATTTAAGTCATTAGTTTGGTCCGCTCAGTGGCGATAAGAGTCTAATCTTATCATTCTGACTTATGTCCGCTTTTTGGAGCACAGTTCGGTTACGGGGAAACTTAGTAGATCGAAGCCTGATGTCGCCCCCTGACACAAAACGGCCTCTGACCTATCTCGTATCTGCTACAACAGCTAATTCAAACATAGCCTTTTCAGGCCGCAGACAAAGCAGATGGCCATTCTAGATCTTGCCCTTTCTTTATAAAAAGCAGGAGCTTTCAGAGCGTTTATATCTCGGTGTTAGCAATTTTCGTCCGACAGGCGTTCCTGAGACAATCAGTATGCCTGTTATTAGCATGCCCTCTGGGTATAGCATGCCCTCTGGGTATAGCAATCCTCTGTCCCACGCACTCCACAAATTTTGTGGCGGCAGTTTGGTATCTATCTTTTTCTTTAGCGCCGTTTATCCATGTTCAATCAACTTTCAAATCGACAGGCCTGATAATAATACCAGTCGTCCAGGGGCCTCAATATTTTTAAGATTTACTGAGTCTAACGAAAGCATAACCTCCAAAGGACTCTAGCAGTGTCAATATGCGAGGACATCCAGATAATCACTCATATTCTACCGATGAACTTAGCAAGTTCAGTGCAAAATGGTAATACATAACGGTGATAGATAAGACTTAATTTATATTTATTTAATAGTCATTAACTTATATATCTATCACCCTTTAGATAACACCAATTCATTTATCGATTTCAAATTACAAATACCGAATAAACAGCAACAATATCAACAACTTACAAAGACACCAATTCAAACCATATTAAAACCTAAAACATCTTAAGATTTCTTTACAGTTAAGTTAAATACGACTGTCTTGCATCTTTAATTAGAGCAGATGTATGTTATACGTAAATCGTGTCTAACTCGCTTTGTCATCACATGGATAACATTTATTGAAGATCGATAACATGTAATTTATGTGCTTACTCTTTTATGAGGTGTAAATGTCTCTCACATCAGTTAAAACGATACTTTATACTACAAATTTGGACGATCATACCCGACCGGTTCTCAGGGAGGCGGTTAATCTTGCTTTATCATTTAAAGCACAATTGATTATGTTACATGTTATGAAGCCAATCGGAGAAATAGGACATAACATTATTCTTAATAACTTTTCTAAAGATAAAGCTCTGTCTATCTATCGACACGAACTCAGTGAGATAAGAGACAAAATGATGCAAAGGTCTCTGAATTTCTTTGAAGAGGAATTAGGTGATGATATCGACTGTTCATCGTTGGATATTAAACAGGTTGTTCTTGATGGGGACAGAGTTAAGAACATTTTAAGAATGGCAAAAAAATCCGATATAGTCGTGATGGGATCACACAGCTACTTTGGATATTCAAGTAATACTACAAGACAGGTTATTAAGAGATCCCCCTGCCCTGTTTTTGTAGTACCCACTAAAGTCAGTTAATTATTGGTCATTTCAGTTTCATCTATTTAATAAAATTTTAATAAGAAAAGGTAGTGTGTGATTATGAAGATGAGAATTTTAACAAGCGCTCTTGCGCTCGGCGTGTTATCTGCAGGTATGGCAACCACGACAGTGGCGGCAACCAAGACCCATGTATCGATCGGCACCGGCGGTCAGACAGGAGTTTACTACGTAGTAGGCCAGTCCATTTGCAAAATGGTAAACCGTACCAGCAAGGAACATGGCTTGCGCTGCTCCGCCCCGTCCACTGGCGGATCCATCGCCAACCTGAACTCCATCCGTGATGGTGGCCAGGATATGGGTGTTGCCCAGTCCGACTGGCAGTATCACGCCTATAACGGCACCTCTAAGTTCGAGAAGATTGGTGCCAACAAATCCCTGCGGTCGGTGTTCTCGGTCCATGCCGAGCCCTTTACCGTTGTCGCCCGAGCAGACTCCGGGATTAAGCACTTTAATGAACTGGAAGGTAAGCGCGTTAACATCGGCAATCCAGGTTCCGGCCAACGGGGCACTATGGAGATAATGATGGGTCTGAAGGGTTGGGACAAATCCAGCTTTAAGCTGACCGCCGAGCTGAAATCCAGCGAGCACTCTCAGGCTCTCTGTGACAACAAGATCGATGCTTTTGTTCACACCGCCGGTCACCCGGTCGCGAACATCAAGGAAGCCGCCTCAAGCTGTGATGTGCGGGTGGTTCCAGTCACCGGCGATTACGTCGACAGTTTGGTAAGCCAGCACGAATACTACTCAGCAGCGCAGATCCCCGCAGGCATGTATCAGGGCACCGATACAGACATCGACACCTTTGGTGTGGGCGCCACTTTTGTCTCTTCCGATAATGTACCTGCCGACACTATCTACCAACTGGTGAAGGCGGTCTTTGAGAACTTCGATCGCTTCAAGCGCTTGCACCCTGCCTTTGCCAACCTGAAGCCTGAAGACATGATCAAGAATGGTCTCTCTGCCCCTCTGCATGACGGTGCAGTGCGTTACTATAAAGAGCGCGGCTGGATATAAGCTAATAAAAACAAATACAAAAAGGGCTCTATAGCCCTTTTTTATAAAATTCTATGCTGTTTCTTTCGGTTGAATAATATGGCTAATAAAATAAACATTACTGAAGTCGATGTAGAAGAACTGGTCGCCGCTGCCGACTCCGGTGGTCGTAAGGCCACCGGATATACGAATACATTAATCCTTACTGTGGCTTTTATCTGGTCATTGTTTCAGCTTTGGATATCCTCGCCTCTGCCTTACATGGTTGATATCGAGTGGCTGCGAGTCAATGGCAACCAGGCAAGATCTATCCACCTGGCATTCGCCGTTTTACTTGTGTTCTTAAGCTATCCCAGATCAAGAACCAGCCCTCACCACTATGTGCCACTCACTGATTGGATTTTAGCCTTTGTTGGTTCGGCTGCGGCTGCGTACTACTATCTGCAATATACGCAGATATCTGATAGGGTTGGTGCGCCTATTTTGATGGACATCGTTGTTGCCTGTATAGGTGTAGTACTCCTGCTTGAAGCAGCCAGACGAAGCCTGGGGCCAGCCTTACTCGTTATTGCTGTGGTCTTTCTGGGTTATTCATTCTATGGCAACTTCATGCCTGAAATCATTCAGCATAAAGGCTACAGCCTATCTGAGGTAGTCAATCATCAGTGGATAACAACTGAAGGCGTATTTGGTATAGCGCTGGGAGTCTCGACTGATTTTGTTTTTCTATTTGTTTTATTTGGTGCGTTACTCGAAAAGGCTGGGGCAGGAAACTACTTTATAAATCTTGCTTTTTCATTGCTTGGCCATTTTAAAGGTGGGCCAGCTAAAGCCGCCGTGGTTGCTTCAGGTTTAACCGGTGTTATCTCTGGCTCATCAATCGCTAACGTCGTTACCACAGGCACATTTACTATACCTATGATGCGCAAAGTAGGCTTTAGCGCAGAGAGGGCGGGCGCCGTTGAAGTAGCGTCATCAGTTAACGGCCAGATCATGCCGCCCGTAATGGGAGCTGCCGCTTTCCTCATGGTTGAGTATGTTGGTATCAGCTATATAGAAGTTATCACGCATGCTTTTCTACCGGCCCTGATCTCTTATATTGCCCTGGTATATATCGTTCACCTTGAGGCGTTAAAGAACAATATGGAGGGCTTAAAAAAGCCCAAAAATTCCAGGGGTGTTTTTCAAAAACTATCCGGGATGGTGTTCGGTTTTCTTGCTGTATCCTCGATTGCGGCGATAGTTTATTACGGTTTGGGATGGATAAAACCACTTGCAGGTGAGAATAGCGGCTGGGTAGTAGCTCTTATTGTTGCGGCTGTATATATCCTCCTCATTAAATTTTCTGCAAAGTATCCTAATCCCGAGATGTCCGATGCTGACGACCCTGACTATGTACTCCCTGATCCGGGAAAAGTGTTTAAATCCGGGATCCATTATCTGCTACCCGTGGTCGTATTAATCTGGGCATTAATGATAGAGCGTCTATCTCCGGGCCTGAGCGCATTTTGGGGCTCAGTTCTATTGATAGCGATCATTATCACTCAGAAACCACTGACGGCGCTCTTTCAGGGGAAGTCTTCGCTGGGTAATTATATCATGCAAGGTGTCATGGACCTTTGGGAGGGCTTAGTTGGTGGTGCCCGAAACATGGCGAGTATCTCCATAGCCACGGCTACTGCAGGAATCATTGTAGGATCCGTTTCACTGACAAGTGTCGGAGCTGTTCTCGCTGATCTTGTGGAGATCCTATCATTAGGCAATGTTACTTTAATGCTCGTCCTGATCGCGTTTCTTTGCCTGGTGCTTGGAATGGGATTGCCCACAACAGCTAACTACATAGTTGTTTCATCGTTGTTAGCAGGTGTTGTCGTCGAGCTAGGCGCACAGAATGGGCTGATAGTTCCCTTAATAGCTGTTCACCTGTTTGTCTTCTACTTTGGATTGATGGCTGATGTAACCCCTCCGGTGGGTTTGGCATCTTTTGCCGCTGCTGCAGTTTCCGGTGGATCACCGATAAAAACCGGAGTAATTGCTTTTCTATATTCCATGCGAACAGCGATTCTTCCATTTTTGTTTATTTATAATACTGACCTTCTGCTCATTGATGTTAGCTGGTTTGAGGGAGTGCTTATTTTCATAATTGCTACCATAGCAATGTTGGCATTTACTGCCGCTACACAGGGCTATTTCGTTACTAAGTCCAATTGGTTAGAGACGGCTTTACTCTTACTGGCTGCCTTCAGCTTATTTAGGCCGGGGTTTTGGGTCGATCAAGTATATGAACCTTATCAACAGGTTACGGCTAGCTCTGTTATTTCTACTCTCAACTCTTCTGATCAAGGACTCTATCGACTGAAGTTACTGGGTGAGGATGACACGGGTAATCCAAGAACCTTTATTGCCGCAGTTAACTTGCCTGCAGCTGATACTGCAGAAGAAAAGTTTGCTCAGATAGGCGTTACACTGTACCAATCTGAACAGGGTGTGGAAGTGGATAGTGTGGAAATAGGAAGTGCTGGTTCCGGTGCTGGCTTACAGCCTTTCCAGGTTATTGTTGGCATGGAATTGCCTAATGAACAACCACCAAAGCAGCTAGTGTATATTCCCGCCCTTCTGATAATCCTGTTTGTATGGTTGAAGCAGAGAGCCAGGCGTAGAAATCCCAAAACGTCACCTGGCCTGATTAAAACCAGAGAGAAAGACACATGGAACAATCAACTTAATTAACGTCTTTCTCTGTTTGATTAGGAAGTGTTGCCCTGTATTAACACGGCTGAACAGGGCAGCGGTTCCTTTTTTAAAATTGATATAAATAGATATAAACAAACCTACATCAATACATGTTTGTGAGCTTTTCAATATTAATTAATCAGCTAATATACAAAAGAAAATCACTACTGTTTTATTGATGTGTGCTTGAAATTCTAATTTGAACTTGGATTTAATAATGTCATTTCTTGCTGAACGAATGCGCTCTGTGCAACCCTCCCCAACAATGGAAATCTCAACAAAAGCACGTGAATTAAAAGCTGCTGGCGAGGACATCATAGGTTTGGGTTTGGGTGAACCCGACTTCGATACTCCGGACCACATAATTGAAGCAGCTACAATTGCAATGCACAAAGGAGAGACTCGTTATACCGCGACTAATGGTACTCCACAATTACGCGAAGCAATCCGCGCCAAATTCAAACGTGATAATGCTCTTGAGTATTCAATTGATCAGATTCATGTGAGTTGTGGTGGAAAACCAGTCATTTTTAATGCAATGATGGCGACTCTGAACCCCGGTGATGAGGTCATTGTACCTGCACCCTACTGGGTCAGTTATCCCGACATTACCAGGCTGTTTGGGGCAGTGCCGGTCATAGTCGACTGCCCCCAATGCAACGAGTTTAAGATTACCCCTGAGCAACTTGATGCAGCAATTACAAATAATACCAAATGGTTCATATTAAACTCTCCATCTAACCCGACTGGCGCTGCTTACACTAGAGAAGATCTTGCAGAACTGGCTCAGGTTCTACTCAAATATCCTCATGTATTGATTTTATCCGATGATATATATGAGCATTTAATTTACGATGATTTTAAGTTTTACACTATAGCCAATGTTGAACCACGCTTATTCAACAGAACATTGACAATGAACGGTGTGTCAAAGGCATACTGTATGACGGGGTGGCGGTTAGGTTTTGCCGGCGGCCCCGACGAGTTGATTCAAGGCATGACAAAAGTCCAGTCACAGAGTATTTCACATACCTCATCAGTTAGTCAGGCTGCCGCTGTTGCAGCGCTGAATGGAGATCATACCTTCATTTCTGACAATAATATGGCTTTTAAGGGACGTAGAAATCTGGTGGTTGAAAAATTAAATGACATACCTGGCATTTCCTGTGCCATGCCCCAAGGCGCATTCTATGCCTACCCTTCCTGCCAAGCTCTGATCGGTAAACATACACAAGATGGAAAAGAGATCAGAAATGATAAAGACTTTGTATCTTTTCTTCTTGAAGCTGAAGGAGTATCGGTAATGCACGGCAGTGCTTTTGGCCTAAGTCCGCATTTTCGTGTTTCCTATGCAGCATCAACAGAGTTGTTAGAAGATGCATGCGCACGTATCCACAGGTTTTGTGACACTCTGGCCTAGCTTCATCTCAGCTAATAACTAAATTAGGTGGTAGTTTTCTTCCGCTCAGCTGCCATAAATTGTTAGTTTTTTAGTCTGGTTTAGCTGATGAAACTATCCACCTAATTGAAATATAAACACTGTTATGTATTAATTTATCAGGCATTTATAAAACAATCTTATGACCAACTTTAGTGTAAAAGAAAATTCAATTCCAGACTTTGCTTTGAAAATCAAAGAAATACCAAATAATGGTTGGTGGGTATATCGCTATGATTTTTACTATAGAGGGAATCTTAAGAACATCGGAAGAATAGTGTTTTACAGCCAGACCAAGGAAGCAATTGAAGACTGGATTAAGTCAAAAAATGATGAAAGCAACTTCGTTATTCTGACATGATCTCCTAGCGCAGATGCTAAGCCCTCTGCACACAACCCATGGGAAATATCATATTCAGCTGACCAAAAAAGACTACATTAGCAACATGCACTAATGAATCAGCATTAACATTTAAAACATATTTTTCACTCAGCACTATGAATAGTTAAATACAATTACATAGTTTTCGGGGTACGCATATCTATAATACTCTTATTTTTGAGTAGCTAGTTTCACCTGCCAGGATGATACGTCGTTAATCTGAAGATATTTTAATTCGCGTAGGAGACATCAGGGTTAGGTTCAAGGAATCTGAGAATCAGTCTCTCTCATGTAACAAATTCTGGATAGCAGCCATCAGGGTTCGGTTCAACGGACTTCCGCTCATCCAGTCCATATTGTTTTAGGGTAAATTATGCCTGTACTTAAACATTTTTCTATCAAGCAAAAATTACTATTGATCGTGTCATTGCCATTTCTGATTGCGCTCTATTTTATTAGCAACCAGGTTATCGATCAGCGCCAACAACTGCAACAATTGGAACGACATCAATCGGTGGTGACCGTGACCATCGCTGCAAGCGCATTAATCGATCAGCTGCAGATAGAGAGTAGCTATGCGGCAGGCTTACTCAGTGGCGATGGCTTTAGCTTCAGCGAGCAGCTGGAAGAGCAGAAAGTACAAACTGACCAGCAGTTAGCCTACTTTCTCGAAAGCGTTGCCGAGCATCGACTGCAACTCAATGCCGTCGGTTTACAAACAATGATCAGCGCTATCGAGAAACAGTTGCTGGACTTCCCGGCCATGAGAAGTGAGATTAGCGAGCTGACCATGTTGCCGCTGCAGTCGCTCGAGTTTTACCGGCAGTTAAATCGGCAGCTATTGCAGTTTTCCGCATTAATCTTTCAGCAGAGTCCAATTCCAGAATTAGCCAATAGCGCATCGTTGCTCTACTACCTGCAGATGAGTAAGGCGCGGGCGGCTCAGGAGCGCAGTATCCTAACTGCCACCTTCTTACCTGATCGCTTTACCGCAGAATTACGCAACCAGTTCATTGGCTATATGGCTGACCAAACAACGCTAAGAGAGATGGCGAAACACTATGCAACAAATAACCCCCAACAAATGCTAGTAGCCGAAGCCCAGACTGCTGGACGCGAGCTGGAATTAAACCGACTGAGAAATAAGGCCCTGTCACGCAATCACAGCTTCAAGGAGCAAGCCGAAAACTGGCACCTGACAGCCTCACATTATCTGGACATATTAAGATCAGTTGAACAAGCGGCTGAAACTCAACTCAAGGAAAAACTGCAACATCACTTGGCGCAGGCACAAAGCAACTTATGGATAGCGGTGCTGGCAACTCTGATAGCCTTACTATTCTCCGGTCTACTGATTCTTATCATTATCCGCTCGATCACCTTTAGGATTGCCCGGCTAGTTAACATTATGGGACAGGTTGAACAACAACATGACCTCAATATTCGGGTGCCGATTAACGAGCAGGATGAGATAGCAGAGATTGCTACAGCCTTCAACCTGATGCTGGATAAACTGGCAAACCTGGTTGGTCAGGTCCGAGAAAGCTCCTCAGCCTTAAACAAAACACTCGTATCATCCCGCGCAGTCACTGCGGATGTAACCGATAAAACCCAGCAAGGTGTTAACCAGGCTGGCCAGGCAGCCTCAGCCATGTCACAGATAACAATATCCGTTCTAGAAGTGGCAGAAAACTGCGCCCAAGGCTCTCAGCAATCGGACCAGTCCAACCGCGCGGCCTTACAGGGAGAGCAGGTCATTAATGCCGCCTATAAAGCGATGAAACTATTGAACTCTCAATTGGCAGAAGCCAATGCAGCGACAGAAAAAGTTGCCAGTGGTAGTGAGCGCGTCAGTTCGGTGCTTGATGTGATCAAAAGTGTCGCCGAGCAAACCAACTTGCTGGCGCTGAATGCATCGATAGAAGCCGCCCGTGCAGGCGAACATGGCCGCGGCTTTGCCGTGGTCGCCGATGAAGTACGCAACCTGGCCTCGCAAACCCGAACTAATACCGAGCAGATTCAGGAGGTGATTGACCGCTTGCAGCAAGACAGCGCACTGAGTGTTGCCAATATGCATCTTAGTCAGGAACAAGCTCAGCAAACATTGACTCAGTTCACTGAGATCCTGGCCGTACTGAACAATATCCAGCACTCGACAGATATGGTGAATAATTTAAACCTGCAGAGTGCAGCCGCCACAGAACAGCAGTCTGTCACCATGAATGAAATACACCGCAATGTTGACAAGATTCAGCAAAGCTCTCAGCAGAGTATCGCCGGAGTTCAACGACTGCTCAAAATTAACGTTCAACAGGAAACCTTGATGGAAGACTTAGTGACTCAGGTTTCGGCTTTTAAGCTGCCCTAATATGTCGTAATCCTGTCTCTCGCTAATAGTGGTCAACAAATACCGGACAGTAAATTATGTTTTTCTTCCGCCCTTGCAAGGTTGGTTTAGCCTTTAAGCTTGCAAGGTATTTCTTAAGGTGCGTTGATAAACTACGGTGAATGGAAACTAGAGGACGATTCGTGGCCTGCGTGAATGCTATCCCGTGAGCATTGCGACATCATGTAGAACAGTCCATCAGTTGAAACCACATCACGAACCGGACACTCGCAGATCAGCAATATTGAAGAGTTAGCCGGATGAAGTGGCTTTGGCGCTTTAAGCCAAATGTATTTCAATCCGAGTTGGACGCTTTGTTAACCACGCCATACATATCCAAAATCTTTCGCACTACAGTATCGAAATCTTCGGGATTCTCAGATAAGTATTTCGCAATCTGATGAGTCGCTCCCGCGACCTTTAAATGTTCGCGTCGCTGAGCTCGGGTCGCTGAGGAAATAAGCCTTTCTGGAATTTCCTTGGGGATCACCGTATCGTTTTCGGATTCAACAACCAATAGCGAGCCGGTAAACTTTGAAAGGATTTCCCATGCGTCCGATTCGGACCAGCTGCGATCTCGTCGAATGATTCGGGAAAACTCCTTTCCAAAGGGAACTCTGTATGCGGCAGGCGTGTACATCCCGGGCACGAATAAAATCAGTAAATCCACGGAGATCTGTTCCGTGATCTTAATAGCATTGTACGCACCCATGCTGCTTCCCAGAATCGCTAGCGGGGGCTTGTGATCCTGCGAGTTGACTAGGGCGAGGGCCTGATCAGTTCGCCTCGCCAAACTCGAGTCGCTAATCTGACCGCCTGTTGCGCCATGCCCCAAGAAGTCGAGCGCGGTAGAGGTTATGTCGAATTCGGCTAGACGCTCCCGCAATGGCAGGAATCGCTCTCGGGTTGCGACGCCGGCGCCGTGAAGTACTAAGAGAGCGCTGGTGTTCGACGGACCAATTCGGTCGGCCTGGAGGATATGACCACGGTAATCAATTTGTAAGTCCATGATGTAAGATTCCTAGCGCGGATAGCGATAACCTGAATATGGGTTGCTTCGTGTATTCATCAGAGAATTATATCGTTTCCCTGATTGAAGTGGTTAAACTGACAGCACCTGACAGTGCCATACCGATAGGCATGCTCTTCTCGAAAGACAGCTGTCGCTTAGCTTTCGCCGGACAAACAATAATTGAATTATTTTTTTTAGAATCATTTTTAAAATTTTTTTTATTGTTTCCTGACTAAGAAACTCATCTCGCAGCACCTGTACCAACTGCTTGCGGCTATGTTGCCTACGTTGCCTATATTGCCTATATTGCCTATGTTGATAAAGTCCAATATTACGCCAAATATCAGGTTCACCGAACGGTACCATGCAAAAACGCTGTTTCAGCGTATTCGGCCCGTTGCCTACTAAATGCCATTATCGTCAAACCCAGTTTTTGCTCTACCATCATCAATGCCGCCTGTAGTGAATCGAGTTCCATCATTTCATTCGGAACAATACCGCGACGGCGCAATTCACTATCGATCATACTCTCCGACCAAGCTCTGAGATCTAAACGAATAAAAGGGTGGCTACCGAGTAGTTCAGCACCCGCTGCTTGGGGGTATCTTTATGGGCCACCACATAAAACGGTTCACGTTCCAGTGTTGTCCAGTCATATTCAGGTGGCGTACTTTGCTGCGGCTCTGTGATTAACACAGCATCCAGTTCTCCAGTTTCAACCCGTTGCGCCAGATCGATCGACATCCCTCTTAATACCTTGATCTTCAGCTGAGAATAGCGACCCCACAGACGGGCCAGTATCAGTCCTAAAGGGCCGGTCTGGATACTGACAGTAACCTGTGTTAGCCCCAGTTTTTCCCCTGCTGCCGCAAAGCTGCCTTTTTTAACAACCGCACATAATGTTCGTAATGCTTTAAGCGACATCGTTTATTTTCTCGTTAAAGCCCTATCTATAAACAAAAAATATCATCTGTCTCAGTGATGACTTTTCTTTGCCGGCCTATACAAAAGTAAACAATTAGTAAAAGCCATAACTTAAATACAGCACTGTCTATATCATTTATTTCGGTACTGACAATTTAACTTGTCGATACCATGCGAAGATTGCGGATTGACATGATAAGGATCATCGCCTGGGTATCGGAGTACAACTGTAGGAAACTAGCCGAGGATAAACTCACAAAGAAGTAAAAACCCGAAGGGAGATATCTCTTCAAGTCAGCAAAGTAGTCAATAAGGGGGAAGCTCAGCCTCCCCCCTATCTTTTATGCGCTGCCTAACGTCGCAAGTCCCTCATCCGCTTTCCGATTCCGGCGTCTTCTCTGTAACATCCTGACCAACAGGATTAAACCGATTGCCGGAATATACACCAGCTGCTTGGGCGGTTGTGAATTTGGTACCTCCAGGCTCTCGATCACCTGGAAGGCATCGAGGCCGGATTGTGCCGCGGCACTGCCTATTTCAGTGGCATCAACCTCGAGTCCCATATCGGTGTTGATCAACGTCAGTCCGATCTTGGATAGTCGCTCGGTCGCATTCTCTCCAGCGGGCAGGTTCAGCACCGCCATGAAGTGCAGCGGGTCACCAACATCGTCTTCGCCGCCGATACTCAGGCGAATGAGGCCATTCACTTCAGTGTCGTCAACGGCGGACTCCAACGCGCTTGCGGGAAGCTGCCGAAAAGGCTCGACAATCTGGTTGATCCAGAAATCCGGGCGGAACAAACTGAAAGCAGCCACTAGCAGCAGTGCGGATTCAAGTTTGCTGGATCTGGTAACAAAATAGCCCTGGGTGCCGGCGGTAAAGACCAGCATCGCCACCGTTGCCACTATGAAGATCAAGATCCCTTCCAGCCAGGTTACATCGATCAACAGCAGATCGGTGTTGTAGATAAACAGGAAAGGCAATATCGCCGTGCGCATAGAGTAGCCAAAGGCAACCATTCCGGTCTTGATCGGACTACCGCCGGATATCGCCGCCGCCGCAAAGGAGGCCAGCCCCACCGGGGGTGTTACATCCGCCATCAGGCCAAAATAAAACACGAACAGATGGACCGCGATCAGGGGCACAATCAGGCCATTCTGCGCACCCAGCTCTACAATGACTGACGCCAGTAAAGACGACACCACTATATAGTTGGCGGTGGTGGGCAGTCCCATACCGAGGATCAGGCAGAGTACCGCGACCAGGATCAGCATCAAGGCGATATTGCCGAAAGACAACACCTCGACCACATCCGCCAGGACTGCACCGACACTGGTCAGCGACACCGCGCCGACGATAATGCCCGCGACGGCGGTAGCGATAGAGATGCTGGCCATGTTTCGGGCGCCGGTGATCAGTCCATCACGAAGATCTTTTACACCTTTGAGCGCCTCTTCGATGATATCCCCTTCCTGGCGGAAGAATGCATCCAGTGGCCGGTGGGTGACAATGATAAACATCAGCAACAGGGAGCCCCAGAAAGCACTCAGACCCGGGGAGAGACGTTCCACCATTAACGACCAGATCAATACAGCTACCGGCAGCAGGAAGTGCAGTCCGGCCTTAAAAATCGGCCCCGGTGCAGGCAATTGCTTGATCTCGGCATTAGGGTCGTCCATTTCAATTTTGGGGAAACGGGTACTGTAACGCACCAGATAGACGTAGCAGGCACTGACTAGCAGCGCAATGACCCAGCCGCTGTAGTCTCCGGCCAGGGGTTTGATCCATCCCATCCCGTAGTAAACAGCCACAACCAGACCGGAGACACCCATGAATCCCAATAGGAAACCGGAGACACGGCTGATCAGTGTGCGGTTGATAGGGCGTCGGGGCAGCCCGGTCATGTTGTACTTCAGCGCTTCCAGGTGAACGATATACACCAGGGCCATGTAGGAGATCAGCGCCGGCAGAAAGGCGTGGGTAATCACCTCAAAATAACTGATGCCGACATATTCGACCATCAGAAAAGCCGCAGCGCCCATCACTGGCGGCATGATCTGCCCGTTCACCGATGATGCCACTTCGACGGCACCGGCTTTTTCCGCCGAGAATCCGACCCGTTTCATCATCGGCATCGTGAAAGTACCGGTGGTGACAACATTGGCAATGGAAGAGCCGGAGATGACGCCGGTAAGACCTGAGGCTACCACTGCAGCCTTGGCGGGCCCTCCCTTGAAGTGCCCCAGCAGGGAAAAGGCCAGCTTGATAAAGTAGTTACCTGCACCCGCCTTTTCCAGCAAGGCGCCGAACAACACGAACAGGAAGACAAAATCCGTCGATACCCCCAGGGCTACGCCAAAAACGCCCTCGGTGGTGACCCACTGGTGATTAACCACTTGGGACAGGGAATAGCCTTTATGCTCGATCAGCTCCGGGGCGTAGTTGCCGAAGAAACTGTACAGCAGGAAGACCGAGGCGATTAACATCAGTGCCGGCCCCAGGCTACGTCGAGCCGCCTCCAGCAACAAGGGGACACCCAGGCAGGCCACAACTATATCCTGAACAGAAGGCGCACCGACGCGATCGGAGATTGCTTCATAATCGAGAAAATAATAGGCCGCAGCAAAAGACGCCAGGATTGCCATCAGCCAGTCAGTGACCGGCACATAATTGCGGGGCGATCTGGCTGAACGTGGAAAACTGAGAAATACCAGAAAGATGGCGAAAGCCAGATGGATTGAACGGGCCTGATTGCCGTTAAAACGTAGCCATTCGATATCGATTAAGTAAGGCAGTGGCGATGCGATCCAAATCTGAAACAGGGACCAGACCAAAGCGACAGTCAGTATTACCTTATGGGTCAGTCCGGAGGATTGGCGGCCACCGGTATCCGCCGCCACTGCCAGCTCATCAAAGTTGCTGGACGCGGTGTCGGATTGGGTGGGGTGTAGAGTGTCATTCGTGCTCATAGGGTTCACCTGGGCTGGAATACCTGAAAATCAGGCAGGGAGCATTGGAGAATAGAAACCGGTCGCCGCAATCAAGCGGCGACCGTGACCCTTCTCGTCACAGCAAAACACCACTGCTCAAAGTAAATATGGGGCCTCTAAAAGCCCCACAGAGAGCTGTTGACAGGTGTTCTATTGATCCGTTTAGAACTAGATCCAGCCGCGCTCTTTGTAGTAACGCACCGCACCGTCATGCAGAGGGGCAGAGAGACCATTCTTGACCATGTCTTCAGGCTTCAGATTGGCAAAGGCCGGGTGCAAGCGCTTGAAACGATCGAAGTTCTCAAACACCGCTTTCACCAGTTGGTAGATAGTCTCCTCAGATACATTCTCGGAAGAGACAAAAGTAGCACCCACACCAAAGGTGTTGGTGTCTGTATCAGTGCCCTGATACATTCCGCCAGGGATCTGCGCTGCTGAGTAGTAGGCGTGCTGGCCCACCAGACCATCGACATAGTCGCCGGTGACGGGAATAACTTTAACATCACAACTGGTAGCGGCTTCCTTGATGTTAGCGACCGGGTGGCCTGCAGTATGAACAAAGGCATCAATCTTGTTGTCACAAAGAGCCTGAGAGTGCTCGCTGGATTTCAGCTCGGAGGTCAGCTTAAAGCTGGATTTGTCCCAGCCCTTCAGCCCCATCATTACCTCCATGGTGCCACGCTGGCCGGAACCGGGGTTGCCGATGTTAACGCGTTTGTCTTGCAGATCATCAAAATGGTTGATGCCGGAATCCGCTCGGGCAATTACGGTAAAAGGCTCGGCATGGACCGAAAACACCGCTCGCAGGGCTTTGTAAGGCCCCTTATTCTCGAACTTTGAGGTGCCGTTGTAGGCATGATACTGCCAGTCAGACTGGGCAACACCCATATCCTGACCGCCATCGCGGATGGAGTTCAGGTTGGCGATGGACCCCCCGGTGGACGGTGCGGAACAACGCAGCCCATGCTCCTTGCTGGTGCGGTTGACCATCTTGCAGATGGACTGGCCGACTACATAATAAACGCCCGTCTGACCGCCGGTGCCGATCGATACATGGGTTTTGGTTGCCGCCAGTGTAGGGGTTGCGAAACCCGCTGCCATCACGCCAGCAAAGGCCAGTCCCATCAGATTATTTTTGTTTTTCAGTTTTAGCATGTTCACTCTCCAGTTTTATGCTTATTTTTTTGAGTAATGTTGCTTCGTTACTACATGCGCCCGAGACACCGCCTGCGAGCGCAAGATTGTTAACTTTCCAGTTCGTTCTATTTTTCCAGCTCGCTGTTTAATCCAGTTCGCCTTCTATTTCCAATTCAAAGATCCCTTCGACTTCAACCGCGGCTCCCAGAGGCAGCGATGAGCAGCCAACGGCGGCCCGCGCATGCTTGCCTTTCTCTGCAAACAGTTCACTGATCAGATCCGAGGCACCGTTGATCACCTGTGCGTGGTCGGTAAAGCCGGCGGCGGAGTTAACAAACCCGCCGAGCTTGACCACCCGGCGTACCTTCTCCAGATCACCGTCGCAGGCAGCCTTTACCTGGGCGATCAGGTTAAGCACGCATTGTCGGGCGGCAGCCTGGGCGTCCTTCACGGAAACCTCTGAGCCTACCTGGCCACGGTGCAGCATCTCACCCTTGGCGACCGGCAATTGCCCGGAGACAAACAGCTGATTGCCGGAACGGACGAAAGACACATAGTTGGCGACCGGCACTGCGGCTTCGGGCAACTCGATACCGAGTTGATCCAGACGTGCTTCAATTGTCACACTCATTTCTTTCTCCTATTTAGCCGGCTAACAGCGCAGGCTGGGTTGATTCGTCTTCCAGGATTTCTGGATAGCCGAAGAGGGCCGGTGTGCCGCCGGTATGCAGGAACACTACGTTTTGATCACGACGGAAATGCCCACTGGTGGCCAAATGAATCAGTCCTGCCATCGCCTTGCCGGTATAAGTGGGATCGAGCAGCAAGCCTTCACACTTGGCCGTCAGGCGCATCGCCTCCAGCAGATCTTCATTCAACTGGCCATAACCTGGACGCAGCATGCGGTCGTCGACCCAGACATCATCCTCAGAGACTACGCCGGGGCACTCGATCATCTCGGCCACTTTGCGGGACTTCTCCAACACCCGCTCGGCCTGAGCGGCATGGTCGCGGCGGACGCAAAAACCGTAGACTGGGATATCGCTACCCAGCGCCCTCAACCCGGCCAGCAGTCCGGCATGTGTCGTTGCACTACCGGAGGCCAGTACGATGCCATCGATGCTCAGGGAGCGTTGCTGGAACTGGAGGAACAGCTCTTCGGCACACTTCACATAGCCCAGAGATCCGTAGGGAATATGATTACCGGACAGGGGGATAACGTAGGGGTTGCCACCCTCCTTGCGAATCTCTTCAGCCCGTTCATACATGGCTTTATCGGCGCCATTTTCATCTTCACCCACCGGGTAGTGGTGGATTTTGGCACCCATCATCTTCATCAAGAAAGGGTTGCCGGAGTCATAATATTCCTGCTGACGCCCATCGACGCGTTTCTCCAGCTGCACCTCGACTTCCAGTCCGAGCTTTCTGGCAGCGGCAATAGTCATGCGCACATGATTGGATTGCACCGCCCCGGTGGTCAGCAGAATGTCCGCGCCTTTGGAGACAGCATCGCCGATATAGAACTCCAGCTGACGGGCTTTATTGCCGCCCATGGCAAGGCCGGTACAGTCGTCCCGTTTGGCCCAGATACGTGGCCCCTGTAGCTTGTCGCTGAGGTTGTTGAGAGTCTCCAGCGGAGTCGGGGTGTGAGATAGGTCTACTCGGGGATACTTGTCGGTTAACATGGTCATCTCTCTTTGCTATGCGTCTGATCGTTTGAAAAATGGATTCGAGATTTAATCGCTACAGATACTTGTCGGTTAACATGGTCATCTCTCTTTATTATTCGTCTGATCGTTTGAAAAATGGATTCGAGATTTAATCGCTACAGATACTTGTCGGTTAACATGGTTATCTCTCTTTGCTATTCGTCTGATCGTTTGAAATAAGGGACTCGATATTTAATCGCTACAGGTTGAGTAACATAAACAGGCCTGTCAGCAGCAATATCACCAGAACCAGGCCCTTAAACACTTGTTGATTGATTCTTTTTGAGAGCAGATGGCCGGCAACCATTCCCACTAAAGCGGAGGGAGTAAGCACTGCGGCGGTAAGCCAGGTTTGGGGTTCGATACCGATTAAGGTCGCCTGCAGTAATATGGCGCCACCATAGGAGAACAAAAAGAAGGTTAAAATGGTGGCTCGAATCTCGTCCTTGCTGAGCGCACTCCTGGAAAGGTAGAGCATCACCGCAGGTCCAGGCATCGCCATACTGCTGGCCATTAAGCCGGAGACAACCCCTACCCCCATCACGGAGCCTTGATGGTGGGGTTTGTCATCCTGATTGGCGCTGTTTCTCTTACTGCTGAACAGGTGCCAGGCGTTTTGCGCGCTAATCAGAATGATCAACACGGCCACCACCACCTTGATGGCATCGAGATCCAGCTGGTTATAAACCAGGATGCCTAGCGGAAAACCCAACGTACATCCGAGCGACAGCCACTTCAGAAGATACCCCGGGGCGATGCCCCTCAACTTAGGCCAATGCACGCAGGACATCACCAGAATGATGATCATCACCAATTGGATGGCAGCGACTGAATTAAGCACGATCAGGAACGCTGATACGGCGATCAACCCAAAACCAAACCCCGTAGCTGACTGAACCGTAGCGGCTAAAAAAGTCACCATTAGAAGTAACACCCAATCCATCCTGACTCTCCTGTGCTGTTTTGGTATAAGCCTATTATTGGCTCAGACAAGCATCAGTTCAATTCAGAAAAACAACCACCAGCATAATTAAATGTTATGCTAGTAAGTGGACATGTAACCCTATTGAATAAACAGGTATCCCCATGAATCTTCGCCAGATTGAAGCCTTTCGAGCAGTGATGGTAACCGGATCAGGTACAGAAGCTGCTAAAATGCTATTCATCACTCAGCCCGCTGTCAGTCGGTTGATTGCTGACCTGGAATACCAGTCCAACCTGAAACTTTTTATTCGAAAACCCAACCGCCTCGAACCAACACCGGAAGCTCAGGCACTGTTTCGGGAAGTCGATAGAGCCTTTATGGGTTTAGAAGAGATACGTCTATTTGCAGACGCCATTGTCAATAAGCAACAAGGTAGCCTGCGTATCGTGGCGATGCCGGTGTGCGTAGATAGCTTTCTGCCCCCCTTAATCGCAGAATTTTTGAAACAACATCCCAAGGTTAGCATTGAGCTCGAGTCTGCCCCGCGAACCCAGGCGCTGGATCTGGTGCGCACTCAGCGGCTGGACCTCGGGATCATTTCCCTTGCTCGTCGTGAAGATGTGGGGTTGCAGGTCCAGAATTTTTGTCGGCAGCAGGCCGTCTGCGTCCTGCCCGCCGACCATCCGCTTTGCGATAAACCAGAAATTCATGTGCATGATCTCGAAAATGAGCCCTTCATATCAGTGTCCAGTGGTAGCCCCTTTCGGGCCAGGTTCGACGAAATATTTGCTCGCGAGGGTATAAAACGCTCTTTTGCGATTGAGACACGGACCCAGCGTACGGTTTATGAACTGGTAAAAAGGGGAGCCGGGGTGGCGATTCTGGATCCCTTCATCACCGATAACCAGGATTCTGACGTTGTGATCAAACCCTTCCTGCCCGAGGTAACCTGGGATTACGCTGTCGTACAACCTCACTCCGCTTCGCCCTCACTGATTACGCAGTCTTTCATAGAGTTGCTAATGACGAATTTTTCGACGTAAATATCCTAATGACGAAACAGGGGAGCATGCGTCTTAGCATGCCATTGCCACTCTCGTTTTAACCGATCAACCACCTGCAATTGACGCAAATCCAAATGGCTATAGCTATTTTTCTCAGGAAGAATGTTCCCCACCGCCGGATAGTGGTATCTTAGCTGCCTCCAGTTTTCAGCTGACACGACAGTTATACGGTATGCAGAGACTAACTAATCGACAGATCGTTTTAGGTATTACCGGCGGAATTGCCGCCTACAAAAGCGCCGAACTCACCCGTTTGTTAAAAGGTGCCGGGGCTGATGTCCGGGTAGTGATGACACCGGCGGCCACAGAATTTATAACCCCGCTAACGTTACAAGCACTCTCCGGGCATTCAGTGCATTTACACCTGCTCAACCCTGAAGCAGAAGCCGGCATGGGTCATATTGAACTGGCCAAGTGGGCAGATATGGTACTGATTGCTCCAGCCAGCGCCGATTTTATGGCCCGCCTGGATCATGGCCACGGTAATGACTTGCTAACCACCCTGTGCCTTGCAACCGAAGCCCCTGTCGTACTGGCACCGGCAATGAACCAGGCGATGTGGCGCGATACACAAACCCAAAGCAATGCTGACAGCCTTAGAAGCAAAGGCATTCGCCTGCTTGGCCCCGGGATTGGAGAGCAGGCCTGTGGTGATACCGGTCCGGGTCGAATGCTGGAACCGGTAGAGATTGCCGAGCTGGCCGCCGAGCAGTTTGATCTCGGCTTATTGGCCGGTAAACGCGTGTTTATTACCGCCGGTCCTACCCGCGAAGCCCTCGATCCAGTGCGATATATCAGTAATCACAGTTCTGGCAAGATGGGGTACGCCCTGGCGGAAGCCGCCATTGATGCAGGCGCCCGAGTCAAACTGATCAGCGGGCCAGTTAATCTGCCAGCCCCGCAACGCTGCGAACGGGTTATGGTTGAAAGCGCTGAGGATATGCTGGAGGCATCACTGGAGAATATCGATCACTGCGATATCTTTATCGCTTCGGCGGCAGTCGCTGACTACCGCCCGGTATCAATTGCCGAACACAAGATGAAGAAAGGCAACGAAGAGGTTATGGAACTGCATCTGGTGAAAAATCCGGACATTGTCGCTACCGTTGCAGGCCTGGAAAGTAAGCCTTTCACCGTGGGTTTTGCCGCAGAGACTCAGGACGTCATTACATATGCACAAGGTAAATTGGCGCGTAAAAATCTCGACATGATTATTGCCAACGATGTATCACGCAGCGATATCGGCTTTAACAGTGACGAAAATGCAGTCACGGTGATTAGCAAGCAGCAGGTAGAAGCGCTGCCACAAAAAACCAAGCGACAGCTGGCAAGCCAGTTGATCAGCATGATCGCGACCCACTATGACAGCTAAACCCTATTGGAAGACTCTATAGGCATAGCACTTAAATTAAGGAAACCTTTGGCCATGAAAAAGCTGCAGGTAAAAATTCTCGACGACCGTATCGGCGGTCAATTTCCGCTACCGCATTATGCCACCAATGGCTCCGCAGGACTTGATCTGCGTGCTTGTCTGGATCAGGCCATCACGCTGGCACCAGGACAGACTGAACTATTGACCACCGGCATTGCGATTCATATCGCAGATCCCAGCCTCTGCGCCATGATTCTACCGCGCTCGGGACTGGGCCATAAGCACGGTATCGTGCTGGGTAATCTGGTAGGGTTGATCGACTCCGACTATCAGGGCCAGCTGATGGTATCTTGTTGGAATCGGGGCCAGACAACGTTCACTGTAGAGCCTGGTGAGCGAATTGCTCAACTGGTATTGGTGCCGGTGATTCAAGCCGAATTTGAAGTTGTCGATGAATTTACCGACAGCGACCGTGGCGAAGGTGGTTTTGGCTCCTCCGGCCGCCACTGATAAAATTTATTAAGGATAAAGGCGCTGTGCAAACGGATCATCACATCACCATGCCTGCAGAGATTTTTCGCGCCTATGATATTCGTGGCATCTACAACCAAACCCTGAACGCCCACTGGTCAAAGCTTATTGGCCTGGCGATTGGCAGTGAGGCTATCACCAGGGGACAAGCAACCCTTACTGTCGCTTACGATGGTCGCCTTTCCAGTGTCGAGTTAAGCAATGCCTTGATAGAAGGGATACTTGCCTGTGGCGTGAATGTCATCAACATTGGCCTGGCACCAACGCCTGTATTGTATTTCTCCACCTACCACCTGCATACCGGATCAGGGGTTATGGTCACCGGCAGCCATAACCCGACCGACTATAATGGCTTTAAAATAATGCTCGGCGGCCATACGCTCGCCGGAGAAGAGATCACCGCGCTTCATCAACGCATTCGCAATCAGGAACTCACCACATCTACCTGCGGCAAGCTGACACATGAGGATATCAAGGAGGCATACCTTGCGCGCATCACTGAAGCGCATGCCTTCAATAAGCCACTCAAAGTCGTTGTAGACTGTGGTAATGGGGTTGCAGGCCCCTGGATAACTGAGCTGCTACCTCGCTTAGGCTGCGAGATCATTCCCTTATACTGTGACATTGATGGCACCTTTCCCAATCACCACCCGGACCCGGAGAAAGCAGAAAATCTGCAGGATCTGATCACCGCAGTGCGCAACTCTGATGCCGACATAGGCCTTGCCTTTGATGGCGATGGCGATCGTATCGGGGTTGTCAGCAATACCGGTCAGATTATCGATGCCGATCAGTTACTCTGTCTGTTTGCTGAAGACCTGCTAGCGCGACACCCCGGAGCCGAAATCGTCCACGATGTTAAATGTTCGTTAACCCTGCGCAGATTAATTCAGCAGGCGGGGGGCATTGCGACCATGTGGAAAAGCGGGCATTCCATGATCAAAAATCGCATGCGCGAAACCCAAGCCTTATTTGGTGGAGAGTTCAGCGGCCATATTTTCTTCGCCGACCAGTGGTACGGCTTCGATGATGGCTTATACAGCGCTGTCCGCTTACTGGAATTGATGACCAACGCTGAACTAACGGCAGAGCAGATTTTCAATGGTTATCCAACGCTGTGCGCCACACCGATGTATTACCTGGAAGTCACCGAAGCTGAGAAGTTCAAGCTGATAGAACAGCTACAACAACTGCCCTTTCCCGGTGCCAATATATACACCATCGATGGCCTGCGAATCGAATACCCGGATGGCTGGGCCGGAATCAGGGCATCTAACACGACGCCTATGCTGACACTGAGATTTGAAGCCGACTGTCTGGCAGCATTGCATCGAATCCATGACGAATTTTCAAAACAACTGAAACTGGCCGCTATCGACTTGCAAATACCTGAGTTAGCGGTTACAAACGACACAAATATTATAAACAGAGACAATTAGCATGCCACTGACACGTAAAGCTGCGGTAAACATCGCCAACGTGCTGAGCGAAGCGCTGCCCTATATCCAGCGTTTTGCCGGCACCACCGTGGTGATCAAATACGGCGGTAACGCCATGATTGACGAAAAACTGAAAAACAGCTTTGCCCGCGATATCGTAATGATGAAACTGATCGGTATCAATCCGATTGTGGTTCACGGTGGCGGCCCTCAGATTGGCGACCTACTAAACAAGCTATCCATCGAATCTCATTTTGTTAACGGCATGCGCGTTACCGACTCTAAAACCATGGATGTGGTGGAGATGGTACTCGGCGGCATGGTTAACAAGGATATCGTCGGCCTGATCAACAAAAATGGCGGCAAAGCGATTGGCATGACCGGCAAAGACGGTTTACTCCTAAGTGCTCGCAAGCTAAAAGTGAAACATAAGACGCCAGAGATGGAAGCCGCTGAAATCATCGATATCGGCCATGTAGGCGAAGTTGAAGACGTCAATACCGATGTTCTCGATATGCTGGTAAATTCAGACTTCATTCCCGTTATCGCACCAATCGGTGTGGGCAAGGATGGTACATCTTACAATATCAACGCCGACCTCGTGGCCGGCAAAGTTGCTGAAGTACTCAAAGCAGAAAAATTGATTCTGCTGACTAACATTGCCGGACTGCTTGATAAAGACGGTAATATTCTCACCGGCCTGAGCACTGAACAGGTAGATGATCTCATTGATGATGGCACCATTTATGGTGGCATGCTGCCGAAAATAGGCTGTGCTCTGAGCGCCGTCAAAAGTGGTGTAAATAGCGTCCATATTATCGATGGCCGTGTCGAACACTCCTGCTTACTGGAAATTTTCACTGATGAAGGCGTTGGCACCCTGATCACCAATCAGACGGATCGAGACTAAAACATGGATGCAAACGTAAAGATTTCCCGTCGCGAGCAGATTCTTCAGTCTCTGGCATTGATGCTGGAAAATGACCCTGGCGCACGTATCACGACAGCAGCACTGGCAAAGCAAGTGGGTGTATCAGAAGCGGCCTTATATCGCCACTTCCCAAGTAAAGCGCGAATGTTTGAAGGGCTGATAAGTTTTATTGAAGAGACCATCTTCAGTCGTATCAATATTATCACCAGCTCCGATGCAACGGCGATAAAACAATGTGAGCAGATTCTTACCTTGCTACTGGCATTTGTCGAAAAGAACCCTGGCATGGCCCGAATTCTAACCGGCGATGCCCTGGCGGGTGAAACTGACCGCTTGCGCCAGCGTATTAATCAGTTTTTCGAGCGACTGGAAACTCAGCTAAAGCAGATATTGCGTACCGCTGAGCAAAGCGAAGGCGTACGTACAGTAATGCCTGCTGGCGCGACGACTAATTTACTCCTCTCCATGGCGGAAGGACGTATTCGCCAGTTTGTTCGTAGTGATTTCAAAAAAAGCCCGACTATTAGCTGGACTGATCAGTGGGCAGTTATCGCTGCCGCCTCTATCCGCTAGTACCTCCCCGAGGAACCTCTGATTAATCAGCGCATAATGGATCCTGTCAGATGTTCCTTGAACAACTCAGTCTGCTGATAATTTCACTGCTGGCTAACGGCCTTTCGGCCATGGCTGGCGGCGGGGCAGGCTTATTACAACTGCCTGTTTTACTGTTTCTTGGCCTGAGTTTCAAAACCGCTCTCGCCACCCACAAGATTGCCAGCGTTGCCCTGGGAGTCGGAGCCACGCTACGCCACCTGAGGGAAAAAACGCTCGACCTTAAGTTCTGTGGTTTTATTCTCGCCGCAGGGCTGCCCGGCGTAGTTCTCGGCGGCATAGTGATTCTGCACCTGCCGGAAACCCTCACCATACTGTCCCTTGGGATACTCACCACGGGACTGGGCCTCTATTCCATTCTGAAATCGCAACTTGGACTCGAACACCAGCCGCGTCACCGCAATTTCAGCGGTATGCTAATCGGCGCGATCGTACTGTTTCTGATAGGAATTATCAATGGCTCTCTAACCTCTGGAACGGGGTTGTTTGTGACCCTGTGGCTAGTGAGATGGTTTGGTCTGGATTATAAGACAGCGGTCGCCTATGTATTGATTCTGGTTGGACTGTTCTGGAATGGCGCAGGTGCTCTTACTGTAGGACTGCAGCAACCACCCCAGTGGGAGTGGCTACCCGCGCTGATAGTCGGTGCCATTATTGGCGCTTATCTGGGAGCTCACCTATCGATTGCAAAAGGTAACCGAATGGTCAAGAGAGCCTTTGAAACGCTAACGATTCTGGTAGGTATCAAGCTGATTGGCGATGGTCTGGCTCTGTTGGAAATGTATTAGAAAATTTGTTCTACGAATGCTTTGCAACTAGTCAATTACTAGCACATACCTTCCTGACTACAGCTTTGAGCGATTTCCTGACGCCGAATATCTGCTAAACGCTTCGCTTGCGATTGCTGCAACAGTAAACCACTTGGAGCTACCAGCTGCACACCCAGCTCACCAAGTGTTGGCAGAGCCTCTTCCAGATAACTGACCGTAACCGGGTATGGATGACCAATCAGTACAGCAAAGCCCTGTTGGCGCGCCAGCGCTACTGCAAGACGAAACTGCTTGTCGACGAAAGCCGTCGTCTGTTCATGATCGAGAAATACATCCCGCATCATCCAGGGGATACCCTGCATGAACGCCGCTTTCCAGGCCGCTGTTTTCGCCGTAGTCACACTGTCCACAAAGAACAATCCCCGTCTGGCTACCACCTCCATAACCCACCCCATGGTTTCCTGCCGCTGCGTCAGCAGGCTGCCCATGTGGTTGTTAATGCCGACAACATAGGGAACCGAATCAATGTCATCTTCGAGTACCCGTATGAGTGGTCCCTGGGCAAGATCAGCCGTCAATGCGCCAGGCCCCAGCCGACGATTATGTGTATTTGCCATAGGTACATGCAGCATTACCTCTTTACCCTGGCGGTGGGCCATCTCGGCAAGGGTTTTGCTGTGAGGCGTGTGAGGCAGGATGGCATAGGCAACCGGCCCAGGAAGACCTATTGCAGCGACTCCCTGAGCCAGATTATCACCCAGGTCATCGATTATCAGAATCAGCCGTGGCTGCGCCTCATCAGCACGTACTGAACAGGCTAAAGATAACATCGTTATCAGCAACGCCATCAGGCCTAGAACAGAGAGCAGGTACCTGCGCATTTCAGGCGCAGGTTGTTTCAGCGTAATCAATTCTCCGTATTGCCTTGCGGTGCTCCATCCATCTCGCTTTCAGACTCGCCCAGCTTAGCCTGATTTACGATTGCCAAACCCTTCAGCAAGTTCAGCGCTTCATAAAGCTGATAATCCGTTTCGGCCAGCATAGTGCCATTAGAAAGATTTGGAGTTGACGCGACATCACCGTTTTCCAGATGACCGCTCAGATCCTTTTCCTTGATAAAGTTACCTCTTTCGCGCAACTTTATATCTGCTTCAGAGACGTAAATATCCGGCTCGATCCCCTGGGCCTGTATAGATCGACCACTAGGGGTATAGTAACGCGCGGTGGTTAACTTCAACGCCCGGTCTTTCCCCAAAGGCAGAATAGTTTGCACGGAACCTTTGCCAAAACTATCAACCCCCATGATAATCGCACGCTCCTGATCCTGTAGCGCTCCGGCCACAATCTCGGAAGCCGATGCAGATCCCTGATTAATCAACACCACTAACGGTAGCCCGTTACCGAGGTTCTTACTGGTTGCACTGTAACGCAGTTCCGAATTTTCCAGGCGCCCCTGTGTATAGACGATCAGCCCGTCATCCATAAAGGCATCACTAACCTCGACGGCGGCGCGTAACACCCCACCTGGATTATTTCTCAAATCCAGTACTAAGCCCTTCAAATCGGTCTGTTTATTCAGCTTTTCAATTGCCCTTTCAAGGTCTTTACCGGTATTCACCTGAAACTGCGTAATACGCAGGTAGCCAAAGCCCTCACTCAACACCCGCTGTTTTACGCTGGCAACGCGAATAACATCGCGTATTACTGTAATTTCCAGTGGCTTATCTTCACCTTCACGAATGATAGTCAGAATCAACTCTGAGCCCGGCCTGCCGCGCATCAATTTCACCGCATCATTGAGATCCATGCCCTGTACCGGCTGGCCTCCCAGCTTGATGATCAGATCCCCCGCCTTAATGCCGGCACGCTGTGCTGGCGTATCATCTATTGGCGTGATGACCCTGACAAAACCGTCTTCAATACCGACTTCAATACCTAAGCCACCAAACTCGCCACTGGTATGCGTCTGTAACTCGGAAAATGCATCCGGCTCTAGATACGTAGAATGCGGATCAAGTCCTGCAAGCATGCCGCGAATAGCATCTTCCAGCAGCTTGGCGTCATCCACAGGCTCTACGTATGCTCTCTTAATTCGATCAAACACTTCGGTGAACAAGCGTATTTCTTCTAGCGGTAAAGCAGCAGGGGTATCGGTTATTTCAGAATCAGGCGCTGTTGCATCGGCTGCTTGCACCGCCATGCTGCAACACAGTGATAAAAAAGCAATTTTAAACGGTGTTCGAAAAACAGATAGCTGTTTGGTCAGCTTCATAAATAATCCTTCAGTGCAAAGCTAAGTGCAGCCTGGCTGCATATACTATCGTCTGGCCAACCATTTCGCCGGATTACTGGGCTTGCCCTTGTAACGTACCGCAAAATAGAGGCCGGGTTTGATGCTGCCGCCACTCTTACCAACGGTAGCAACCGTTTCCTGAGCGGAAACCCATTCACCCACATCCTTTAACAGACTTTCATTATGCCCATATAAACTCATATAACCACCACCGTGATCAATAATGGTCAGTAAACCATAACCTCGCAGCCAGTCAGAAAAGACTACCCTGCCATGGTGTACCGCCTTAACAGGACGGCCCGCACGATCGGCAATCAGAATACCGTCAAAACGTCCGCCGCCTTGTGTGGCACCAAAGCGTCGTGTCAGCACCCCTTTATTCGGCCAGGGTAAACGGCCTTTCAATTCAGTAAACGCGCGATCATTACCACCCAGTGATACTTTATCGATAGACCGCTGAATCTGTGCCAACACTTTCTCAAGACGCGCTTGATTGGCCTGCAGGGTTTTCATTTTCTGGCTACCAGCCTTAAGCTCTTTTTCGAGATTTGCCAGCACCTGGCGACGCTCTTTGCGCACATTTTTCAGGCTAATAGCACGCAGTTTAAGCTGATCACGGTGATCAAAAATATCCTGCTGAGCCGCTCGAATATCTTTTTCAGACTGATCAAGCGCCAGCAAGTCCTCACTGAAGATTTGCAATTTACTGGTCAGCGTTTCATTGACTCGATCATAGTAGTTCAGCATCCTGGAAACCTGCTCAGGATCACGCTGAGTGAGAAGTAGCTGCAAACGGGGTTGCTGGCCCAGTTTATATTGCTGTTGCAGCTGCTGTTCGAGATCTTTTGCCCGGGACTTCAGAGATGCTAATAGGGGTTTGCGCCGCGCCTCAAGACCCGCCAGTTTCTTCTCGGCACCTTTTAATTGCTTATCCAGGGTTAGCACGTCACGCGACAGATCACCGATCTTTTTATCTGTACGACGTAACGCTGCCTGCACAGATTTCCGCTCACCTTTGACTTCACCCAGGGTGCGCGCCAATTCACGAATGCTCTTCTTCAACGCATTAATCTGCGTTGCTGTAGCATCACCCCCGGTCTTGGCAGACACTGTTTGGGTGGCCAGCAGGGTTAGCGTCAAGGTTGTTGCTATGAGTATCTGTTTCAGCATATACAAAAGGGCCGCTTAAAAAGCGGCCTGTCTCACCTATTTAAAGTTGACCAGTGACTGCCCCGTCATTTCGGCAGGTTGCTCCACGTCCATCAGCGCCAGCAATGTCGGCGCCAGATCGGATAATGCACCGTCATTGAGCGTTACCTGGTCCGCCCGGGGGCCTGCATATACCAGCGCCACAGGCCAAGTCGTGTGTGCTGTATGGGCTTGCCCGGTTTTCGGGTTAACCATCAATTCAACATTACCATGATCCGCTGTAATCAGCGTCTCGCCACCTACTGCTTCCATCGCCGCCAGCACCTGAATGAGACACTGATCAACCGCCTCGACAGCCTTGACCGCAGCATCAAACTTACCGGTGTGACCGACCATGTCCGGATTCGCAAAATTGCAGACAATCAGATCGTATTTTTGACTGGCGATCGCCGCGACCAACTTTTCGGTAACCTCTGGAGCACTCATTTCAGGTTTAAGGTCATAGGTTGCCACATCCGGTGAAGGCACCAGGATACGGTCCTCACCCTGATACGCTTCCTCTTCACCACCATTAAAGAAGAAAGTCACATGGGCGTATTTTTCGGTTTCAGAGATACGCAACTGGGTGCGTCCCTGACTAGCGAGAAATTCTCCCAGGCTATTTGTCAGCTTCATCGGCGGGTATGCACAACTGGTATCGATGTTTGCAGCATATTCCGTCAGCATCACAAAATCGGACAACCTCGGTCTGGCGCTACGGGTAAAGCCGTCAAAGTCGGTATCTACGAACGTGCGGGTAATTTCCCGGGCACGGTCTGGACGGAAGTTAGCAAAGATCACCGAGTCGTTATCCCGAACAATCCCTTTGGGCTGACCATCCTCGCCGATTAGACAGGTAGCCTGAACAAACTCATCATTTTCATCGCGCTCGTAGGCGTTTTCCAGCGCATCCATAGCACTGGTTTCATAACAGGGCGCCAGGCCTTTAGTCATCGCATCATAAGCCAACTGCACACGACTCCAGCGATTATCACGATCCATCGCGAAGTAACGACCGACCACAGTAGCAATTGCCCCGACACCCAACTCAGCAAACTTTGCCTCAGCGGCTTCTAGCGAGGCGGCGGCACTGCGAGGCGGCATATCACGTCCATCCAGAAAAGCATGCAGGTAGACCTGAGAAGCACCACGTTTAACGGCCATTTCCAACAGTGCAAAAATATGTTCTTCATGACTGTGCACTCCACCGGGAGACAACAATCCCATGACATGCACCGCTCCGCCAGCAGCGATAGCACTATCAATAGAATTCACCAGCACTTGATTGGCAAACAAACTGTTGTCTTCAATCGCTTTACTGATGCGGGTGAAGTTCTGATACACGATTCGACCGGCACCGATATTCATATGGCCCACTTCAGAATTACCCATCTGCCCTTCCGGCAGACCGACCGCCTTACCTGAGGTAGCTACACGGCTGTGAGGCGCATGCGCCATCAACTTATCCCAGGTAGGTGTATTAGCTGCTGCAACAGCGCTGGACTCGGTCATCTCGACACCGAAACCATCAAGAATAATTAAAGCTTTAGTGGCACGCTGTTCAGTCATAGTCAGTCTTTCATTCAGAGTTATTCAGGGGAACTGCATTTTACTTGTAAATTAGAGTCAAGGCGAACTGACACCCCCGTTTATCCACCGGATTTATACCTTTTAGCCTATCAAACAGAAACAATGTTCACTCAATGAGCTCGGTTTACAAAAAAACTTTCACCTTTTCTCTGATTTTAACCGCGAAATCCAGCCTTTGTTATTACCTCTACTTACTCTGCAAGGTATACTTAGCCGCTTTATAAGAATCTGATAATGCCGCTTCAATGGTGGCGCATATGGCTGGATAAAGACACGATGGAACAATTGATCGAATTTGCAACAAACCATTATCTCCTGATTGCGGCCTGGGTTCTGACACTGGTCATGTTATTGTGGGCTGAGCAGCGTAAAGGGGGCAAGTCTGTCGACACCCATGAAGCGACTCGCATGATCAATAAAGAAAATGCTGTTGTGCTGGATATCCGCCCCAAGAAAGAATTCGCTACTGGCCACATTACCAAGGCAACACATATCCCTGTTACCGAGCTGGATACGCGTATTACCGAGCTTGAGAAACATAAGCAGAAGCCGATTATTGTTGTCTGCAACATGGGACAGACCGCTGGCTCAGCGACCAAAAAACTCATGGCGGCAGGTTTCGAAAATGTCGTTCGCCTGTCAGGCGGCATGACTGAATGGAAGGCCCAGAGCCTGCCAGTCATCAAATAATCATGATGAAAGCTATCACTCTATACTCGAACGCATGGTGCCCTTTCTGCAAGCGCGCCAAAATGCTTCTCGATCATAAAGGCGCCCGGTATACCGAGATCAACATTGATCAGACTGCCGGTAAGCGTCAGGAAATGATAGAGCGCAGCGGACGCACATCCGTACCGCAAATTTTTGTTGAAGACATCCATGTGGGTGGCTGCGACGATCTATATGCACTCGAGCACCAGGACAAACTGGACACACTGCTCGCAAGCTAACCACCTACAAAGAGGGACTCAACATGGCTGAGAACGAACAGAATCAACAGGAACAGCAAGCACCACAATTTGCGATCCAGCGGGTTTACACCAAGGACGCCTCTTTTGAAGCGCCTAATTCACCTAAGGTGTTCACCAAGCAGTGGCAACCAGAGATCAATCTGGACATGAACACTGCAACGGCGCAGCTGGACGAAGGTACTTTCGAAGTTGTTCTGACTCTGACCGTAACCGCTAAAGTTGAAGAAGACACCGCCTTCCTGGCTGAAATTCAACAAGCAGGCATCTTCAGCATCAACGGCCTTAATGAGCAGGAACTGCATCATACTCTGGGCGCGTTCTGCCCAAGCATCCTGTTCCCATATGCTCGTGAAGCGGTTGACAGCATGGTCACCAAAGGTAGCTTCCCAGCTCTAATGCTGGCACCGGTTAACTTCGATGCACTGTATGCTCAACAAATGCAGCAGCGCACCGAGCAGGAAGCGGCTGGCGAAGCCCAGCACTGATTCAGCACGAATCCAGTACGAAAAAAACCGGAGCCCGCTCCGGTTTTTTTATGTACAGGATGTACGGTATGCCGCGGGCACATGGAAGTGCAGAGCGGTTTATGTACATGGATGGATTGTATACTGCAAGGAGCCATGGATGGCGGCACAGCGATGTACAGGACTTCTTTAATCAGAATAGGGTTCTCTAACAAGAAATGGGCTGCAAAGAGACACGGATGACGGTACAGCGATAGATGACTACCTTTCTAGCTGAGCGAGAAACTGATCGCCCAGGCCCTCATCAAGCAACTGCTGCAAACCTTGCGCCGGCACTGGCACAACCGCCAACATAGCTTCTTTAAGCACCTGTATCGTACCCTTCTCATTACCGGCATGAGCATCCGACATCACTGCCATGGGTAATTGTTGCGCCATCAGGTTAACAATATTGATGCGCTGATCAATAGCTCCCCAGAAAACCAGCCTGTTGCCATTATGGGTTTCAGCATACAGCCAGCAGGTCGTATGATCAGCAGAATATTCAATATCGCCAAGTGAGGTAATCAGCCAGGGTATCGACATAATATCATCCAATTATTGTAGGAACTCAGGGCTCAGGACTAGGCCCCCTCAGAAAAACCTAACTGCCGCCAGGCCTCATAGACCACAACAGCAACGGTATTGGATAAATTCAGACTCCGACTGCCTTCCCGCATTGGCAGACGTAAGCGCTGTTCAGCCGGCAGTGTATCAAGCAGATCAGCAGGAAGCCCTCGGGTTTCAGGCCCAAACAACAGCACATCGCCTGCAGCGAAGGTTGCTTCGGCATAGCTTCCAGAGCCTTTTGTAGTTAACGCCCAGACAGTTTCTGGCTGCAATGCCAACAGGCATTCATCCAGGGATGCATGGCGCTTCACCTGGGTAAACTCATGATAATCAAGCCCGGCTCTGCGCAGCTTCTTATCATCAAAATCAAATCCCAACGGCTCAATCAGATGCAACCGAAAACCGGTATTAGCACACAAGCGAATAATATTACCGGTATTGGGTGGTATTTCTGGCTGATAAAGCACCACGTTGAGCATAAAAAAATCCCTGCGTTGAAACCAAAACAGGGATTATACCGGATAGATGTATGAGGGATCTCTATCTATTACTCTGCAGCGGCAGAATCATCTCCTTCAGATTCCATCCCCAACTCCTTAATCTTGCGAGTCAGAGTATTACGCCCCCAGCCGAGCAGTACTGATGCATCGCGGCGCCGGCCAGCCGTATGCTTGAGTGCAGTTTCGATCATAATGCGCTCGAACGCCGGCACAGCATCGTCAAGAATCGCTGACTGCCCTTGCTGTAGCTGAAGGTCTGCCCAGTTACGCAGCGCCTTTTCCCAGTTTGACGTCGTAACATTATCATTTTCTGTCTGATCGATTAATTCAGGCGGCAGATCAGACGGTAACACTTCACGCCCAGAGGCCATAACGGTCAGCCAGCGACAGGTATTCTCCAGCTGCCGCACATTTCCAGGCCAGGCCAGCGTGCAGAGGAAATCTTCGGTATCTGAGCGCAGCAGCTTGGCCTCCACATTTAACTCTTCGGCTGAGCTTTGCAGGAAATATCGCGCCAGACGCGGTATATCTTGGCGCCGCTCGGCCAATTTTGGAATATGGATACGGATTACATTAAGACGATGAAACAGATCCTCTCGGAAACGCCCTTCCCCTACCAGTTTTTCAAGATCCTGATGAGTCGCGGCAATTATACGCACATCCACTTTCACCGAAGTATGGCCACCAACGCGATAAAACTCGCCTTCGGCCAGCACCCGCAGTAATCGCGTCTGGGTATCCGCCGGCATATCGCCAATTTCATCCAGAAACAGAGTACCGCCGTTGGCTTGCTCAAAACGACCAGGCCGGGCATTCGCAGCGCCGGTAAACGCACCCTTCTCATGGCCAAACAACTCGGATTCAATCAGGTCTTTAGGAATAGCCGCCATATTCAAAGGGATGAAAGGCGCTTTAGCCCTGGGACTGTGCTGATGCAATGCCTGGGCAACCAACTCCTTACCCGTACCCGACTCACCATTAATCAATACCGTGATATTTGACTGCGAAAGTCGTCCAATCGCCCGAAACACTTCCTGCATGGCAGGCGCTTCACCGATAATCTCGGCATGCTCTTCAGGCTCGACATCAACCACCTGCTGCTGTTCACGGGCATGCTCAGCAGCCCGCATGACGAGCGCTACAGCCTCATCGATATCGAACGGCTTAGGTAAATACTCAAAGGCCCCACCTTTATAGGAAGCAACCGCACTGTCCAGATCAGAGTGGGCCGTCATGATAATAATCGGCAATTCCGGATGACTATCAGTAATCCGCTCAAGCAACTCAAGACCATCGATACCTGGCATACGGATATCACTGACAACGACATCAGGCACCTCGCGTTCCAGTTGTTGCAACATGCTATCGCCATTTTCAAAAAGGGTAACGACCAACCCCTCACCAGAAAGCGCTTTCTCCAGCACCCACCGTATTGAGCGATCATCATCGACAACCCATACATTTGTTGCCCTGTTCATTTTATTGCTCCAGAGGAATTAACAATTGGAATCGGGTCTTACCCGGCATTGAATCACACTCTATCAATCCTCTATGCTTTGCCAGCACAGACTGAGCTATAGATAATCCCAGACCGGTCCCTTCAGCGCGCCCACTGACCATCGGGTAAAAAATCTTGTTGAGGATATCGCTGGGAATCCCCGGACCGTTATCGATAATATCGATGCAATAAACCAAACGGTGCATCTGCGCACCCAGGGTAATATTGCGCACCACCCTGGTGCTCAAGGTGATAGTCGGAGACTCAACTGCCGCTTCCTCCATCGCCTGCATGCTATTACGCATAATATTAAGAACAGCCTGAATCAACTGTTCCCGATCTCCCATAAACTCAGGCAGGCTGGGATCATAATCTCTGATTATCTTAATGCTTCCGGCGGTTTCAGCGCTAATCAGGCTACAGACATGCTCCAGGATCGCATGAATATTTACCTCTTCCAGCCTGGGCATCTTATGCGGCCCTAATAGCCGATCCACCAAATTACGCAGTCGATCCGCTTCGTCGATAATCACCCGGGTGTATTCATGCAACGACTGATCATCCAGCTCTCGCTCCAATAACTGAGCAGCGCCACGCAGACCACCCAGCGGATTCTTAATCTCATGAGCCAGACCGCGCACCAGGCTGATCACTGTTTCGTGGTTATTCAACAATTCTTCTTCACGAGAGATACGTAACAGACGATCTCTGGGAGTTAATTCAATCAACAGAAGCTTGCCCAGCTTCTGCGGCAGAGGGTTTACACTGTAATCAACCGTAAGCTCATTGCCGGCCAGAGTCCGCAACTTAGCCTCCCGCTTGGTAAATGGATGACCACTTTGCAACGAATCCATAAGCACCTTCCAGTCATCCTCATCTACCACAAACCAGTCTTTAAAGGGCACTTGCAATAAACGCCGGGCACTGGCTTCCAACAACATCTCTGCCGATGAATTCATATACACGAGCTCCAGCCGGCCATTGATGAGAATGGTCGCAGTGGTTAGATTATCGAGAATATGTTTATGTAGATGCTGTAAATCCATACCTGCCTATACCCATACACATGCGCCTATCAAAGCTGGCGCCTTAATTCTTTTGCTCAATCCTAATAACTTAATTCTATTAGCCAATAACAAGAAGCAAGAAGCAAACCAACATGGAGAAAACCAGATTTTATTATGCACAGCCTACTGGTTAAGGCTTACGCCCGGTGCAGCATGGAAATTAACTACCGCCCTATGATGCAGTGTAGAGCAGTTAAATATTTTTGCACCATAATAGTGCGTGAGGATTTTAACAGAGAAACCCATCATAAATCGCAGCCACTCCTGCACACCCATGTGCCGCGGCCCACTTCTTGTTAGAGAGCCCTATTCTGATTAAAGAACTCCTGTATATCGCTGCACCGCCATCCATGGCTCCTTGCAGCCCCCCTTTGTTGTTTAAGAGCGTACATCCTGTACATCGCTGCACCGCCATCCATGCACCGCCATCCATGGCTCCTTGCAGCCCCCCTTTCTTGTTAGAGAGCGTACATCCTGTACATAAAAAAAAACCTCCCGGTGGGAGGTTTTTCTAAATGTTAATCGCTAGCGATTAAACAGAGTAGTACAGATCAAACTCAACCGGGTGAGTTGTCATGCTAACGCGCTCACACTCTTCACGCTTCAGGCCGAGATAAGCATCGATCATGTCGTTGGTGAATACACCACCGACAGTCAGGAAGTCACGATCATTGTCCAGCGCAGTCAAAGCTTCTTCAAAAGACGCAGCAACTGTTGGAATTTCAGCCGCTTCTTCAGCAGGCAGATCGTACAGATCCTTATCCGCTGCATCACCAGGGTGAATCTTGTTCTGGATACCGTCCAGGCCTGCCATCATCAGCGCAGCAAAGCACAGGTATGGGTTAGCAGAAGGATCAGGGAAGCGAGTCTCTACACGGTATGCCTTAGGGTTAGTCACATAAGGAATACGGATAGATGCAGAACGGTTACGGGCAGAGTATGCCAGCATTACCGGAGCTTCATAACCTGGAACCAGACGCTTATATGCGTTAGTCGATGCGTTAGTGATCGCATTCAATGCTTTAGCATGCTTGATGATACCGCCGATGTAGAACAAAGCAATTTCACTCAGGCCTGCATATGCATCACCGTGAAAAATGTTTACGCCATCTTTAGACAGGGACATATGCACATGCATACCGGAACCGTTGTCACCAACGATAGGCTTGGGCATGAAGGTAGCTGTCTTACCGTAAGCATGCGCAACGTTATGAACGCAGTACTTCAGAATCTGAACTTCATCAGCCTTGGCAGTCAGAGTATTCGGACCAACACCGATCTCACACTGACCTGCAGTCGCCACTTCGTGGTGATGTACTTCAATAACCAGACCCATCGCTTCCATTGCGTCACACATAGCGCCACGCAGATCGTGCAGAGAGTCTACCGGAGGAACCGGGAAGTAACCGCCTTTCACACGTGGACGGTGACCAGTGTTACCACCTTCGATAGAGTGGCTCGACGCCCAGGCAGCTTCCTGAGAACCGATACTATAGCCGCAACCACTGATGTCTGCGTGCCATTTAACTTCGTCAAATACGAAAAACTCTGGCTCAGGACCAAAGATAGCAGTATCAGCAATTCCAGTAGACTTCAGGTAGGCTTCAGCTCGGTTAGCAACAGAACGTGGATCACGCTCGTAGCCCTGACCAGTAGCAGGCTCAACGATGTCACAGCGAACAATGATAGTAGTGTCTTCAGAGAATGGATCCATAACAGTAGCACTGTCATCGGGCATCAGAATCATGTCAGACTCATTGATACCTTTCCATCCAGCGATAGAAGAACCATCAAACATCTTACCCTCATCGAAGAAGTCTTCACTTACTTCGCTTGAAGGAATAGTAACGTGGTGCTCTTTACCGTGAGTATCGGTAAAACGCATATCAACCCATCGAACTTCGTTCTCTTTGATCAGACGCATAGTCTCTGACATTTGGCTTTCTCCACTATATTAAATTGCCAGATACTTACCGGTTGTGTTTTGACCTAAAAAGCCAGATCACAATCAGCAAGCTGTATTTCGCTTTTAGATAGCAAGGAGCATGCCAGCAAGTCGCAGCGCGCTAAACGCATCATTTAAAGCACAGATAGCTGAACTTCACGCTCTTAAATTGCACCAAAATAGAGCATTTTAATTCCGCAAGATCCATATTGGTGCAGTGTTTGAGCTCACAGCAAATCAACACACCAACTCTAAAAACTGAGAGGCCACATCATACTCCAAGAATTCCGACTTATCCCCCAAAACAGACCAATAAACGATAAAAAACACCATATTGAACAGAAAGAACACAAGAAACACGCAGCCACCATCTAACTGTTGTATAATGCGGGCCTTCTTAATTTTGTGCACAGGTTCTCAGGCGTGATCGAAAAGCTCAGAAACATCGCAATTATTGCCCACGTTGACCACGGTAAAACGACTCTGGTTGATAAAATGCTCTCACAATCCGGCACCCTGGGGCGCCGCGATGAGGGCACCGAGCGCATCATGGACTCCAATGATCAGGAGCGAGAGCGCGGCATTACCATTCTGGCAAAGAACACTGCCATCGAGTGGAATGATTACCATATCAACATCGTTGATACTCCGGGACACGCCGACTTCGGTGGTGAAGTGGAACGTGTTCTGTCGATGGTAGACTGCGTATGCCTGCTGGTTGACGCGGTTGATGGCCCGATGCCTCAAACCCGTTTCGTTACCCAAAAAGCATTCGATCAGGGCCTGCGCCCGATTGTTGTAGTCAATAAAGTTGACCGCCCTGGCTCGCGCCCTGACTGGGTTATCGACCAGGTATTTGAACTGTTCGACAGCCTGGGCGCTACAGATGAGCAGCTGGACTTCCCGATTGTTTATGCATCAGCACTGAACGGTGTTGCCGGTCCGGAAGCCGATGAATTGGCGGAAGACATGACGCCACTGTTCGAAGCGATCGTCGAACATGTTGAGCCACCAAAAGTAGATACTGATGGTCCATTCCAGATGCAGATTTCCGCACTGGACTACAACAGCTATGTAGGTGTGATCGGTGTTGGCCGTATTGCCCGCGGTACGGTGAAAATTAATCAGCCGATTAAGATCATTGATGCTGAAGGTAAGATCCGTAGCGGCAAGGTCCAGAAGATCATGGGCTATCTGGGTCTGGAGCGCATTGACGTCGAAACCGCTAAAGCTGGTGATATAGTTTGCGTGACTGGTATCGAAGTTTTAAACATCTCCGACACCCTGTGTGATCCTGCACAAGTTGAAGCATTGCCGCCCCTGTCTGTGGATGAGCCTACCGTATCCATGACTTTCCAGGTAAACGATTCGCCATTTTCCGGTCAGGACGGTAAATTCGTCACCAGCCGTAACATCAAGGACCGCCTGGAGCGTGAATTGATTCACAACGTGGCATTGCGCGTTGAACAAGGCGAATCACCAGAGAAATTCAAGGTCTCCGGCCGCGGCGAACTGCACTTGTCGGTGTTGATTGAATCCATGCGCCGTGAAGGTTACGAGCTGGGTGTATCGCGTCCTGAAGTTATTCAGAAAGAGGTCGATGGCGAAACTCACGAGCCTTACGAAACAGTCATGATCGATGTTGAAGATCAGCATCAGGGCAGCATCATTGAAGAGCTGGGCAAGCGTAAAGCCGATATGACCAACATGGAAGTGGACGGTAAGGGACGTGTACGTCTGACTTTCCTCATGCCATCGCGTGGTCTGATCGGTTTCCGCTCCATGTTCATGACTATGACCTCCGGTAGCGGCATCATGACCTCTGTATTCGACCACTACGGTCCCGTGAAACAGGGCGAAGTAGTCAGCCGTAGCAACGGTGTACTGGTATCCATGGTATCCGGCAAAGTACTTGCCTATTCCTTGTGGAACCTGCAGAGCCGTGGCCGCCTGTGTGTTGTACCTAACATCGATGTTTACGAAGGTATGTTACTGGGTATTCACAGCCGTAATAATGATCTGGCAGTCAACCCTATTAAGGGCAAGCAGCTGACTAACGTCCGCGCCTCCGGCACCGATGAAAACATCCAGCTGACGCCGCCAATCAACTTTACGCTTGAGCAAGCTCTGGACTTCATTGAAGACGACGAGCTGGTAGAAGTTACGCCTAATAACATCCGCCTGCGCAAGAAGCTATTGACCGAAAACGAGCGTAAACGCCAATCTCGTGCCGCTAAATAATTAGCGCTTCGCTCTAATTGTCGCTCATGCACATTCATGTGCCCGCGACATACCGTACATCCTGTACATCGCTGCACCGCCATCCATGGCTCCTTGCAGCATACCGTACATCCTGTACAT
>JBALVQ010000026.1:45370-59836 GCA_036960915.1 Amphritea sp. | reverse complement strand
CGACACCCTGTTGAAGTCAACCGTTTTGTTTGAGAAGTTTGTAATAAACTTTCAACCAATCCTGCGTCCTTTACATCCAATTAATTCTTCTTGAAAACCGTTGTTTATCAAGCAGTTAAACCAGATATCTCGCGATCCGTAGTGCTTCGTTAGAAGCGGCTGTCTCAAGCGAGGAGGCGCATTCTACAGCTATAGGATGGAGTGTCAACAAGGTTGTTACAAAAAGATGAATATAGTGGAAATTAATTGGCAGCTTCGATGGAACAGTGGCTAGACAGCAGCTCGCTAGAGCGTAGCGCAAGCGCTACTGCCAGTGGCTAGGAAAAACCCTCTTTCTATATTCTGGATAAAACGCACTTCATAAGCACCACTCAGATGGCACATCTCAAAACCAAAAAACCGCCTGACGGCGGTTTTTTCTAACGGCTAACAACAAGGCATACCTTGCGAATCAACCTTTGTCTCGAAGAGCCGGTGAATAAGTAAAGATGTGATGCTTTTTCTTACCCAATTTCACAAGATAATACTTACCGAACTTTGCATTCGATTCAGAGAAAAGAGCTTCTACATTATTGATGGCGCTCAACCCTTGAGCCTCACCATTAATATGTACTGCATTTCGCTGCAATGCATCTTTAACTTGCTTACCTGTACCCATATCTGCATTCGACAGTAATGAAGTTAAAGGAGTATCAACTAAATCCAGCCCACCTAACTCCGATGTAGGTAAACCATCCTGACATATCTGTTTATAGTCACCCTCACTCAAATTTGAGGTATCTCCGCTAAACAGCGCTTCGGTAATTCGTTTAGCCGCAACAAGCCCTTCTTCACCATGTACCAGACGGGTGACCTCTTCAGCCAGTACCCTCTGAGCCTGTGGGCGGCCTTGCGTTGCGCCGTCATTCTGTTCAATCCGTCCGATCTCTTCGATCGACAGGAAAGTAAAGTAGCGCAGGAAACGATAAGCATCAGCATCAGCTGTATTAATCCAGAACTGGTAGAATGCATAAGGAGAGGTTTTGTCAGGCGACAACCAAATTGTACCGCTCTCGGTTTTACCAAACTTGGTACCGTCGGCCTTGGTAATCAACGGCAGTGTCAGCCCATAGGCCTTATTGCCATTCATACGACGGGTCAGTTCCGTACCGCCGGTAATATTACCCCACTGATCGGAACCGCCGATCTGTAGTGTACAACCGTGACTCTTATTCAGCTGCTGGAAGTCATACGACTGTAAAATCATATAGGTAAATTCAGTAAATGAGATACCGGCGCCTTCACGATCAATCCGCTGCTTAACCGACTCCTTGGCAATCATCTGATTTATAGAGAAATGCTTACCCACATCCCGCAGAAAAGTCAGCACATCCAGATCACGCGTCCAGTCCAGGTTATTCACCACCTCGGCAGCGTTTTCGCCACTGTCGAAATCGATGAACTGGCTAACCTGGCCTTTTAGTTTCTCCACCCAGCTCGACACAGTTGCATCATCATTTAGCTTGCGCTCTTGCGCCTTAAAACTTGGGTCACCGATTAAGCCAGTAGCACCACCAACCAGGGCCAGGGGCTTATGTCCCGCTTGCTGGAAACGTTTCAACGCCAGCAGGGGCACCAGACTGCCGATGTGCAAACTATCCGCTGTAGGGTCAAAGCCGCAATAAAGGGTGACAGAACCTTCAGCCAGGTGTTGCTCCAGCTCATCTTCGCTGGTCATCTGCGCGATTAGTCCGCGCGCATTGAGATCCTGTAACAGTGTTTTGTCAGTCATTACCGCTATTAACCTTTCAACAAATTAAGTATGTATACGAGAAGGGCGCCTATTCTACCCGCACCTGCATAATCAAACAAATTATGCCGGTAAAAGTATTTACACCTTTAAACTATCCCCTCTTTGATATACCAACTTGCAGTCATAATGATGCAGGGATAGTAAATCATCGATGAATTTCACTATTACTATCCAACAATCGAACTTTTTACCGATATATAGCATCAGAGATAGCCAAGAAATAGTGTCGTATGTTTAGTTTCCACGCCGGCTTCCGGTATACTCCGACGCAGAATGGCACATTTTACCGAGGCATACAGACGGTGTTTTCACTAGACCAGTTAAAAAAAGTTATTCCTGTAACGCATCTTGCAGCCGCAGCTATCTGCGTTTTGGTTACAGGCATTACCGTCACCCTGTTACCGGATTCTAACGCATCAACTGAGCGTACCCAGATTGCACTGAGTATTTCCACTGAGACCGATGCTGCGGCCCAAGCACCGTCTGCTATTAATACCCCAGACACTTCTGACTCAGCAGCTCAAGTACAAGCAAGTTCGACTACCCCGTCTGTAGCTGATGATACGCCTCCAATCCCTGAAGACTGGCAAGAATACAAAATTAGCAACGGCGATAACCTAACGACTATTTTCAAAAAAGCCGGTTTAACTGCTAAAGACGTATACTCCGTTTCCCAGGCGATCAGCGGAACCAATGCTCTTAAGCGCCTCTATCCGGGACAAATGATAGGGTTTGTTATCGAAGATAATCAACTGATAAAACTGAGACATATTCAGAGCAAACTCGAAAGTGCAATTGTAGAGCGAAACGATTCTGGATATAGCGTTAAAGAGATCGCGCGTACCCCCGAGCTTATGCCGCGTTTTGCTGAAGGCACAATTGAAAACTCCTTGTTTTATGATGCTTCGCAAGCGGGGCTGTCAAACCGTATGATCATGGAGCTCGCAGCCCTGTTCGGCTGGGATGTCGATTTCGTACTCGACCTGCGCAAAGGCGATTCCTTTAACCTCATCTATGAAGAAAAGTTTCTCGATGGCGTAATGATTGGTGAAGGTAACATCCTGGCAGCTCAGTTTGTCAATCAGGGAACCACCTTCACAGCAATTCGCTATACCGACGCCAAAGGCAACAGCAGCTATTACACACCGGATGGCAATAGTATGCGTAAGGCGTTTCTGCGCTCGCCGATTGATTTCGCCAGAATCAGCTCAAGCTTCAAAACACGCCGCAAGCATCCTGTACTAGGATTAACCCGCGCCCATAAAGGTACAGATTATGCCGCCAGGACAGGCACTCCAATCAAGGCATCAGGTGATGGCAAGATCATCTGGCGGGGCACCAAAGGCGGTTTTGGCAGGTGCGTCATCGTTCAACACGGCGGCAACATCACTACCCTGTATGCTCACATGAATAACTACCGCAAAGGCCAGCGAGTCGGCACCCGTGTCAAGCAGGGACAGGTGATCGGCTATGTCGGCAAGACCGGTTTGGCATCAGGCCCCCATTTACATTATGAATTTCGTGTCAGCGGTGTTCATAAAAACCCACAAACAGTTAAACTGCCACACGCATCTCCCATCCAGAAAGGAGAACGAGCTGCTCTCTTTGCTACTGCAGAGAAGATGATGGACCAGCTGGAAACATATAAAGCTACGCAACTGGCTTCTTCTTCCAACTGATTCTATTTGCTATAACAGTCGAAAAGGACTCCCATGAGCGCTTCAATCTATATTGGCCTGATGTCCGGCACCAGCCTGGATAGTATCGATGCCGTTGCGGTACGATTCGAGCCCTCGTTTGAACTCATAGCAAGTCATAGCGAACCTATTCCAGCAGCTATCGACCGCCGCATACACTCCATGCTTAATCCCGGCGAAAATGAAATCGAACGCTTGGGGCGTCTGGATCTTGAACTGGGTGAACTGTTTGCGACAGCAGCACTAAACCTGATAAAAAATCATCAGATCAACAAATCTGAGATTGCAGCAATCGGAAGTCACGGACAAACTATCCGCCATCGACCTGAGTCCCGTTTTACACTTCAAATTGGTGATGCCAATGTCATTGCTGAACGTACAGGGATTACTACAGTGGCTGATTTTCGGCGCCGTGATATGGCAGCAGGTGGCCAGGGGGCTCCACTGGTACCCGCCTTTCATGACGCAATGTTTCGCTCAAGTGAGCACAATCGCATCCTCATCAACATTGGCGGGATGGCCAATATAACCCTGTTAAAAGCTGATCAGACCGAAGCTGTACTGGGTTATGACACGGGGCCAGGCAATGTCTTGATGGATAGCTGGATCCAGCTGCACCACCAGAGCAGTTATGACTGCGATGGCCAGTGGGCTGCAACTGGCCAGGTCATTCCTGCCTTGTTGGAAAATATGCTGGCCCTGCCATTTTTTAGTGAAGCCCCGCCAAAAAGCACTGGTCGGGAGCAATTCAATAACCTTTGGCTACGCCAGATGGTTCGCAAGCTGGATAGCGAACCGCTTGCTGTTAATGTCCAGTCTACCCTGCTGGATCTGACTGCAATCAGTATCGCTGATGCAATTCATGCGCATAAGCTGGACGCGGCAGAAATTTATCTCTGCGGCGGCGGCAGCCATAATAAACGCCTGAAAAATCAACTCAGCTTCCTGTTAAAACCCTACCGGGTTAGCACGACTGCTGAGCTGGGGCTAGATCCAGATTGGGTAGAAGCTGCAGCTTTTGCCTGGCTGGCTGCTCGCGCATTGAACCAGCAAAGCGGGAATATACCTGAAGTTACCGGTGCAGAAGGCTACCGCCCATTAGGTGCCATTTACTGGGGACATTAGACTATAAACATAAACCCTGCTCCTGCGCATCCTTGCGCTCGCACCCAATTCTTGCTTCAGAGCGTACATCCATGTACAAAAAAGGCCTGTAGAGTACTCTACAGGCCTTTACAAAATTCTCTTGGAACTCTGCTTTAAAATCAGATCGAAAAAGATGATCCACAACCACAGGTAGTGGTTGCATTTGGATTGTTGATTACAAACTGCGAGCCTTGCAAACCTTCCTTGTAATCCACTTCCGCACCGGCCAGATACTGAAAACTCATGGAATCAACCACCATCGTCACGCCGTCATTTATGATCGCGGCGTCATCATCAGACATCTTTTCGTCAAAAGTGAAGCCATAAGAAAAGCCTGCACAACCGCCGCCGGTAATATATACCCGCAGCATCAGGTTATCGTTCTGCTCTTCCTCGATCAGACTCTTGACCTTGGCCGCCGCTGAATCGGTAAAGACCATGGTCGGTTCCTGGTAAGTCGCCTCTGTCATACTAACTCCACTTCTTATACCTAACTCGAAAATCTAACACGCGCGTATTATCTAATTAACCAAGCGATTCAGTCAAGTATTAAAATACCTGAAGAATCACGGCATTATACCGACCTGACGCAGCCCTTCATCTTCAGGCAGGTCAAACATGATATTCAGATTCTGTACTGCCTGGCCTGCAGCACCTTTCACCAAATTATCAATAACCGAAAGCACCACCACCGTATCATCATTCTGCGGCCGGAAAACACTGATTCGACAAACATTGGCACCTTTCACACTGCGCGTCTCGGGATGACTGCCTGAGGGCATCACATCAACAAAAGGCTCATCGGCATAACGCTGTTCAAACAATTCCTGCAAGCCATCCATTGGGTCTTTCAGCTTGCCATACAAAGTGGCATGAATACCCCGGATCATCGGTGTTAGATGAGGTACAAAGGTCAACCCCACCGGGCGACCGGCCGCTTCGCTCAACCCCTGCTTGATTTCGGGTAGATGACGGTGCCCACCAACGGCGTAAGCCTTCATGCTTTCACTGGTTTCGCACAACAGAGACCCTACATTGGCACCACGACCGGCACCGCTGACACCGGACTTACAATCGGCAATCAGGCGACGATGATCGATCAGCTTATTTTCCACCAACGGTAGAAAGCCCAGTTGCGCAGCCGTTGGATAGCAGCCGGGACAAGCGATTAATTGCGCCGTTCGAATCGCCTCGCGGTTTACTTCCGGCAAGCCATAGACAGCCTTTGCTGCCGCATCCGGACTGGTGTGCTCCATGCCATACCATTGCGACCAGATTTCCAGATCCTTGATCCGGAAATCTGCCCCAAGGTCGATCACTTTAACACCTTTATCAATCAGCTCGGGCGCCATCTTCATTGCCACACCATGGGGGGTTGCAAAGAAAACCACATCACATTTAGCCAATGTATCAACACTGGGTACCGTAAACTGCAAATCATAGTGACCACGCAGATTCGGATACATATCATCAATGCGCACACCTTCTTCCGAGCGGGAAGTAATAACCTCAACTTTCACTCGTGGGTGGTTAGCCAACAGCCTGAGCAGCTCTACGCCGGTATAACCCGTGCCACCTACGATACCTACTTTGATCACTTTGACCTCACAAATCTCACAACTGTTTGATATTCTGTTACCGTATGATACAAATCCTCGGCAACCGTTAGTATATATCTGACAACAAGGCAGACCCTACTCAGAATGTTCAAAGACTCTCTATCATTCGAGCACTTTCGTAACCGGCTGGCACATACCGAGGCGTTACCACAGCTGGTACTGCTTGGCATTATATCAGGCCTGGCGTCCGGATTACTGATTCTGGCTTTCCGCTTGATGATCGATCTGCCATTAGAAGCCTGGCTTCCAGGGGGCAGTAACGAGAACTTCGAGGGGCTACCTGCCTGGGTAAGGTTTATTTTACCTGTTTTTGGCGCCTGCCTGTTACTGATTTTATTCTGGCGCCTGTTACCTGCTACACGCAAAGTTGGCGTAGTGCATGTATTGGAGCGCCTTAGCTACCATCAGGGGCACCTGCCAGCTAAGAACATGCTGGTTCAATTCTTTGGCGCCGGCATCGCCATACTCAGCGGCCAGTCGGTTGGCAGGGAAGGCCCTGCCGTTCACCTGGGTGCCGCCTGTGGCAGCCTGGTCGGGCAAACACTGCACCTGCCCAATAATTCGTTACGACTGCTGGTTGGCTGTGGTGTTGCTGCTGCAATATCTGCCTCCTTCAACACCCCGCTGGCGGGGGTTATCTTCGCCATGGAAGTGATCCTGATGGAGTACACCGTGATCGGTTTTACGCCGGTACTGGTGGCCTCGGTAACGGCAGCCCTGCTGATTAAAGCCACCTTCGGTGATGAGCCGGCGTTTACTATCCCGGCGGTGCAAATCCAATCACTGGCTGAGATCCCTTACGTCATCCTGCTGGGTCTGATTATCGCACTACTGGCAGCAGGCTTTATCCGCATCATGGTGCAAACTCAACGTAAAGTCAGCTGGTCAATGACCAGCCGTTTTCTGTTTGCCGGCACCCTGACCGGCATAGTCGCCCTCTGGTATCCACAGGTGATGGGGGTGGGCTATGACACGGTAACTTTAGCACTGGAAGGCAACACTGAACTTAAAGTACTGATCGGGCTATTATTGGCTAAGTGGCTGTTAACCCCATTTGTTCTGGGTCTGGGAATTCCCGGCGGCCTGATCGGACCAACCTTTTATATCGGCGCTGTAGCAGGAGCCTCTTTCGGACTAGCAATCGCAATGATCACCGGCGACTCCCACTCCGGCGTCGGTTTTTATGCCATGCTGGGAATGGGCGCGATGATGGGGGCCGTTCTGAATGCACCGCTGGCCGCCCTGATTGCACTGCTCGAACTCACCGGCAATCCGAATATTATCTTTCCGGGGATGCTGGCAATTGTAGTAGCCACTACCGCAGTGCGCTTCTGCTTTAAACAGCCGTCTATTTTCCTTGCCTCGCTCAAGGCACAGGGGCTGGACTATCGTCAGGAACCCCTGACTCAGGCACTGTCCCGACAGGGAGTTTCCAGTATCATGCACACAAGTTTTATCCGCTCGGGTTATTTTTCGACGGTGGACTCGGCTTTGAAAGTTCTAGACAGCCGACCCGAATGGATGATCCTTGAAGACAAGCAGGGTAAACCTACAGACATTCTGCTTCCTGCTGATCTGGAATATTTTATCCAGACTATTTCCGAACGGGATGGCTTCAACCCGGAGTTTCGACTGGATCTAACCGAAGTGCCGGCTGTACGTAAAGATATTGCTCCACTACCGATCAATGCCACACTCAAAGAAGCACTCGATAAAATGAACCATGACCGCCTGGATGCGCTTTATATTGAAAATCTGAACCATGAAATCGCCGGTATTGTCACCCGCGACCAGGTTGAACATCTATATACCCAGAAGCCTTACTGATGACCAAATTCCAACTACAAGGGCTATATGCCATCACCGACAGCAAACTGATGCCGGATACCGATTCAATGCTGTTCCAGGTAGAACAGGCCCTGCGCGGTGGCGCACGGATTATCCAGTATCGTGATAAATCCACAGAGTCCGATAAACGACGTCAACAATGTCTGGCTCTGCTGGACCTGTGCAACCAATTCAATCGGCCTTTGCTGATCAACGATGATATTGAACTGGCAAAGTTAGTTGGCGCCCACGGAGTTCATCTGGGTCAGAGCGATGGAGTCTTGGCTCAGGCCCGAGAATACCTGGGTAAGCATAGTATTATCGGCAATACTTGCCATGATTCTATCGAACTGGCACAACAGGCCTGCCAGCAAGGCTGTGACTATGTCGCCTTCGGTGCATTTTTTACTTCCAGTACCAAACCCGATGCCAAACCGGCACCACTGACCTTACTAACTGAAGCCAGATCAACACTCCCCGTTCCGGTAGTAGCGATTGGCGGCATTAATATGGATAATGCGGAACAAGTTATTACTGCAGGTGCAGATATGCTGGCCGTTATCCACAACCTGTTTGCCAGTGATGATATCTGTGCCCAGGCCGGTCGTTTCGACAGCCTGTTCACCCGTTAAGATTTAATCAGAGAGAATTTATCATGTCCCGTTCAGAGTCCCTGTTTCAGGCCGCTCAGGTCCACATTCCAGGTGGTGTAAATTCACCGGTTCGCGCCTTCAAAGGTGTTGGCGGCACCCCGGTATTCTTCAAGCGCGGTGAAGCGGCTTACCTGATCGACGAAGATGATAAAAAATATATCGATTACGTGGGTTCCTGGGGGCCGATGATTCTGGGCCATGCCCATCCGGCAGTAATGGATGCGGTACGCAATATGATGGATAGCGGTCTGGGCTTTGGTGCGCCGACGGCTATCGAAATCGAGATGGCCGACAAGGTCTGCGGGATGATGCCAGGCATGGACCTGGTACGGATGGTTAACTCAGGTACCGAAGCGACCATGAGCGCAATCCGTCTGGCCCGCGGCTACACCGGCCGCGACAAGATTGTGAAGTTTGAAGGTTGCTACCACGGCCACTCTGACTCACTGCTGGTAAAAGCCGGTTCCGGTGCCCTGACCCTGGGTGAGCCAAGTTCTCCGGGAGTACCCGAAGCGCTGGCCGAGCACACCATCACCCTGACTTATAACGATATCGAAAATGTCCGCCAGGCTTTCGCTGAAGTCGGTAACGAGATCGCCTGTATAATCGTTGAGCCGGTTGCCGGCAACATGAACTGCATTCCACCGGTACCAGGCTTCCTGGAAGGTCTGCGTGAAGTCTGTGACGAATTTGGTACAGTCCTGATCCTGGACGAAGTGATGACCGGCTTCAGGGTTTCCCTAACCGGTGCCCAGGGCCATTACGGCATTACTCCTGACCTGACTACCATGGGTAAGGTAATCGGTGGCGGCCTGCCGGTTGGCGCCTTCGGTGGTAAGCGTGAAATCATGGAGTATATCGCTCCGCTGGGCCCGGTTTATCAGGCCGGCACCCTGTCTGGCAACCCACTGGCGATGGCCGCGGGCCTGGCGATGCTGAACGCGCTGCAGGAAGAAGGTTTCCATGAAAAGCTAAGCGCTAAGACTGAGCTGCTAACCCAGGGCTTCGAAGCGATGGCTCTGCGCCATGGCGTACCTTTCACCACCAGCCAGGTAGGCGGCATGTTCGGCCTGTTCTTTACCGATCAGGAACAGGTCACCACTTTTGAGCAGGTGATGAAGTGTGATGCTGACAAGTTCGGTCGTTTCTTCCACGGCATGCTGGAAGAAGGTGTTTACCTGGCACCCTCTGCATTCGAGGCGGGCTTTATGTCCCAGGCGCATACGGAAGAGGATATCAACGCCACTATCGAAGCGGCTGGCCGCGTGTTTGCCAAGCTGAAGTAGGCAATGATAACTATTGCTTTTAGCGTATTGCTGATCAGTGCGCTGGCAACTGCCGGCTGGTCATATCGTGGTGCCGCACAGCTAAGCGGAGACAAACAGACCACTCTACAGGTGCTGAGTCTCTGCAGTAGCTTTATTGCCTTGGCGGCGCTAGCCGATTTGCTGCTGAGCGGCTTACTACTGACCAGCAACGGTAGCGATCTGACTACATTGCAGCGTATGCTAGGCAATCTTGCTTACTATGCCGCGATTCCCCTGATTGCTTCCACTGCGGTAGCGACCGGTAGGAAACAACACTGGTCACGCCCCGCTTGGGGACGCTGGCTGATCGCACTGTTCGCGCTGTTCGAACTGTTGCGCAGAATGGAATACGGTGCAGAATACTCTCAGGTAATGGCGTCACTCTGTGTGCTGGCAATTGCCCTGTCCGTACTGCGGTTCAGCTCAGCTGCAGCCAAGTCACTGGGACTGATTGCCGCCAGCGGCTTTGCTATAGCGCTACTGTTATTCGGCCACGGCAGCCTGCTGCCAGAGCTGACTAACAGCAGTTACTACGCATTAGCACTGGCCGCCAGCATTCCCATTTATGGCTACACACTGCGACTCTGCCTCAGATAAACACCGTCGTTCTTGCACATCCATGTGCTCACGCCCATTTCTTATTGGAGAGCCCGTACATCCTGTACATCGTCGTTTTTGCACATCCCTGTGCTCTCGACATACCGTACATCCTGTACATAAAAAAGCCCGAACAATTCGGGCTTTTTTCTTTCTTGAAAATGATCGAGATTAATGGCCAAACGCCCTTAATGCCTCCAGATCATGTACGGTTACCTCTGCACCTGTAACAGACAGGATGCCGACTTCCTTCATCTCTTTGATAAGCCGGGAGAAGGTTTCAGGTTGCATCCCCAACTGTGACGCAATCAGCTGTTTCGCCATCGGCAGACGCAGCTGGCAACTACTGGCCGCCGGATCCGGCGCCAAACCAAACAGATAGTTCCCCAAGCGATGGCGCGTGTTCTGCAACGTCAGGGTTTCGATTTCATTGATACGCCGGTGCAACTTAAGCGCCATATTGCCCATCAGCTGCAACGCACATTCTGGCTCAGCCACCAGAATATCCTTATAGAACTGGCTCGGCACCACCAGGACTTCAGTCGCCCCCATAGCCGCCGCATTCAATGGATACTTATGTTGCTTAAGAAACATCAAGGCTTCAGCAAACGCCTTGCCTGGCGTAATCACCTCAATGACTTTAGTTTGGCCATCGGGCGACACCCGAAACAGTTTTATATTGCCGCTCAAGACAATATAAAAGCTATGCGCATCCCCGCCCTGATGAAACAGGCTTTCGTCATTTTTCAAACGCACGGTACGACAGTGCTGACCTAAACGAGCCAAGGCCCCATCCGAGAGCGAAGAGAATAACAGATGCTTGTGCAAACAAGCCTGAATCGTACTTTCAGTCATAAACGGGCTACCAGCATTTACCGAAAAACATAAAACAGCTAAGAGTATGGGATCAAAACAATACCATAGGCCGATCAGAGTGAAAGTCTGACAGCATTGATAACGTTGCACAAGACAGTTTAGGCACAGAGATCAACTATTATCCACCGCCAACCATGTTCCCGGTCAGTGTCATGTACAATTGTGGCAGCCGTTTGGGCAGCTGATCCGCCTGACGGATAAACGTATAACCCTGACGACCAAACAGGTAAGGCAGATACTGGTTTGCGGCCTCATCAATGGTAATACAGAACGGCACCAGCCCCTGGTTACGCGCCTCAAGAATCGCCTTGCGGGTATCCTCCACCCCATGCCGCCCCTCATACCGGTCCAGATCATTCGGCTTGCCATCGGTGAGCAGCAGTAAGAGTTTCTTTTGCGCCGGCTGCTTACCCAGCAGATCAGTGGCATGACGGATCGCCGCACCCATGCGGGTATAAAATCCCGGACTAATATCGGCAATTCGACCACGCACATCGGCGCCGTATGATTCATCAAAGCTCTTGATCGAGTTAAAGCGAACATGCTGACGCCGCCGCGATGAGAAACCATGGATAGCAAACAGGTCGCCACTGGCATGCAAGCTCTCGGCGAACAGGTGCAGACTGTCCTGGATAACATCGATCACCTGATGGTGGTTGTTTACCCAGGCGTCGGTCGACAATGACAGGTCGGCCAGCAGCAAGCAGGCCATATCCCGCATTAACGGCCGCTTTTGATAGTACAACCGAGGATCGCCCCCGCCCTGCCCTGTGGCCAGCGAGCCGCGAAAATCCATATAGGCATCCAGATCCAGCTTATCGCCTTCATACTGACCACGCACCCACATAGGGCGGGCAGACAGGCTCTCGAACTGACGTCGTAAGCGACGCGCCGTTTTCTGCAGATGCTCGGGTAAGGGGCAAGGCTCCGCATTGCGGCTGATCATCGGAATGATCCGACAGTGGTCCTCCAGCATCTGCTGTTTCTTAAAGTCCCACTCCGGATACAACACGCCTTCGCTGAGCGGGATATCGTCTTCCAGTGCCGATGGCAGATCCAGATCAAACTTAATCCGGCTGGCCACCGTGGTGTTATCCTGCGTCACCGACATCTTATCGCTATCGTTGGCAATACTCTCCGCCTGATCCAGGTTTTCCTCATCATCGGTTGAGCGATCCAGTTTACTGAATTCAGAAAAAGAGAATAAATCCGCCTCATGGCGCACCCCCAGTGTAACGGCTTGCTCTGCTGGCTTTTCTACCCGTTCAGCCTGACGACGGCGCTGTTCGGCCTGACGAGTCTCGCCTTTCGATCCGCTCCGATCACTGCCATTGTCCTCATTAGCAAAACCCTCAGCCCGTGGTGGCGACGGATGCAGCCATAGCGGCACCGGAATTGGCGCATAGTCGGACGGCGGCAACTCATCAATTGAACCTGGGTTTTGTAAGCCGTTCTGGATAGCGAGTTCCTGGGCGGCTCCCATGGGTTTCAAGTTTGCTGGATCTGGACGTAATTGTATTAAAGCCCCTACCAGCCGCTGGTAACGCTGACGCAGGCCGCGGAATTGTTTCAAGGTTTGCAGAGTCCGCAGTTGATTGTCCCTGATCCAGTTACGCCCGCTATGCACTGCTGCGGTTGCCGGCGTGCCTGCCAGCGCGGCCAGCCAGTAATACAGCTCCCGATTCAGTTCTTTCTCAGGATAAACATCCAGCTTCTGCGGCAGATAGAGACAGGTTTCATCGTACCAGGCCAGCTCCACCTTACTGCCGGTACCGGCGACCCTGTGCAGCCAGCTGCGACGGGCGTTATGCAGAGTCGGCGTAGTCGCTGTAATCCGCAGCGCACTGTCACCACCCAAAGCCCGGTAGAAAACCCCTAACGGCGCTTTTACTTCATTCAGGTTGACCGCAGCCTCAGGAAATCCCTGATACGCTATATTGGTGATAAAACGATCCCAGACCTGACCGACTCGCTCTTCCATCGAAACCTCTACTACTCAAATTGCAGGCTGTTTTATTCGCTGCCAAAAGCGGCCTGCACCAGCTCCATCAGACCGATAACAGTATCGACATCGTCACTGAGCGGCTCAACCATACCGGCACGGCACGCCTTAACGGGATCAAATCCTGAACTAATCAGAGTGGCGGTATACACCAGCAAACGGGTACTTGCCCCCTCTTCCAGGTCCTGGTCTTTTAATTCCCTTAAGGTACCCGCCAGAGTCACCAGACGGCTCGCCATCTCACGATCAATCTCCGTCTCGTTCAACAACACATCAATTTCCGCTTCCGGCGGCAGATAGTCAAAGCTCATGGAGAGGAAACGTTGCCGGGTGCTGGGCTTCATGCCCTTCAACAGATTCTGGTATCCCGGATTATAGGAGACCACCAGCATAAAGTTTTTCGGCGCATGCAAGGTCTCGCCGGTACGATCAATCGGCAGAATGCGTCGATCATCGGTCAGCGGGTGAATCACGACTGTAGTATCTTTACGCGCCTCGACCACCTCATCCAGATAACAGATACCGCCCTCCCGGACCGCTCTGGTCAGGGGGCCATCACTCCATACGGTCTCACCATCACCAATCAGATGCCGCCCAACCAGATCGGAAGCACTCAAATCGTCGTGACAGGCTACAGTGTGCAGAGGCAAGCCGAGCTTCTCGGCCATGTAACTGATAAAACGTGTTTTACCACAGCCTGTAGGCCCTTTGATCAACACCGGAAGCTGATGCTTATAGGCATGCATGAACAGCTCGACCTCATTACCCTGAGGCTCATAAAATGGCAGCTCTTGAGCTTTTTCCAGTTGCGTTACGGAATTCATTTTTCACTCCTAAAACAAGTAGCCTGGGGCTGGCAATCCACCCCATAACCGAAATATAGGCAAGTAGCAGTCAGCGCCACATTCAAAAACACCGCATACCCATCAGGCTAAATACCTACAAAGGCT
>JBALVQ010000026.1:0-45270 GCA_036960915.1 Amphritea sp. | reverse complement strand
AAACCTAAAACAGATACGTCAGGGTAACGATTAACCCGATAACCGGCACATAGGCAAGCAACAGCCAGCGCCACATTCAAAAACACCGCATACCCATCAGGCTAAATACCTACAAAGGCTTTACGCCTTAATTGTTCAAACCTAAAACAGATACGTCAGGGTAACGATTAACCCGATAACCGGCACATAGGCCAGTAACAGCCCGCGCCACATCAACGGCGCATTCTTCAGTCCCATAAAAGAGTCCACCAGCACCTTGGCCTTAACCACGGTAACCGACAGCACCAGCGCTACCAGCCCTACGGTGGCGGAATAAGACTCTGCAAAAACAGCCGTGATCGCGGTTAACACCATCAATAGAAGCCATAACAGCAAGATACTTAAATTCTGCGACATCAGATATACCTCATGGGTGTAACACGTACACTAGCGGAAACAGAACCAACCACAGCAAATCCACCATGTGCCAGTAACAGGCACCACTCTCGAACTCATTCATCTGCTGCGCATGGTAGGCCTTCCTTGCTACCTGAACACCCAGCAGCAACAACACCAGCATCCCCAGCAACACATGCAACATGTGAAAGGCTGTCAGAGCAAAATAGAAAAAATAAAAGTCATTGCTGCTCAAACCAAAGCCAAGCTCGATAATATGCTGATACTCATAACTTTTAATAGTCAGATACACACAGGCACTGACAATCGCCAGAGCCAGGCCCAGCAAGGTTTTCTTAACTTTTCCTTTGGATAGAGCCTGCTGAGCAAAGACCACAAAATAACTACTGCTCAGCAATGCCAGCGTGTTACCCAGCCCGGCATTAATACTGACATTTTCCTGACCCTGGGCGAACATTTCTGGAAATCGGGCCCGCGTAATGGCGTAGAGAATAAACAGCAGGGCGAACACGCTGAGTTCCGCCAGAATAAACAGCCAGACTGCAAAATCTCCCGGTAACACTCGGGTTGGCTTACTTACCAGCGCAGCAGGTATTGAGGTCATTTCGTTTCTCGCTTCTGATCATCCAGAGAAATTGTCGGAATCATCCGATCACTGTTCACGTCGCGGCGCAAATCACCGGGAGTCCAGTGCAACAGCCCACCATCTGGATTTTCTTTCTGTACCTGATTACAGGCGTGGATACATTCACTGCACTGCGTACAGGTAAATTTTTTACGTTTAATACTGCGTGTCGGCAAACGCATCGGGCAGGCCGTATCGCAGGCTTTATTGCAGTCTTTGCACAGCGCCGCCCGGGAGCTGTCAAAGGTCACCATCAGCGCTTTGGGATTCATCATCCATAACAGGCTCTGAAACACCCCCAACGCACAGCCAAACTTACAAAACAGATGACGGGCAAGCAGAAAATCCGTCATAAATACCAGCGTGGCCACCGTCACAAAAATGGCACGCCCACCGGCCAATTCACCGACCAGCAGATCCTGATAGACAGCCATCGGCGGCATCAGATAACAAAGCAGGCTCACCGCCCAGACAAAGGCCATCGCCGTGGCCGATATAATCAATACTATCCAGGCAGGTACACTATGCGGCTTATTGCCTCGCTCCCAGATAGTGGCTCGTCCGAGTAATTTCTGCATCTGCCCATTGATCAGCTCGACCACTGAAAAGTGGGGACAGAGCCAACCGCAATAAAGACGACCATACTTGGCAGCAATCCAGATACCCGTTGCAACTAACACGACTATTGGTAACAGCACCCGCAGTAAAATATGCAGGGCAGCATCCGTTGTTGAATTCTGTATTTCTACAGAGTCCAGTCCCAGGCTTAACGCCTGGCCAAATAAAATAAAGTGCCCCTGGGTCAGATCATATCTAAACAGATCAATGACAGGCGCTATCAGGAAAACAATAAAAAACGCGGTGCGGGTAAAATTTCTGAGGTATTGCTTTGGCTGGATCATGATAGTAAATCAGGAAGACCCTCCGCCCTTAGCAGGCGGAGGGATGCTCGGTATTAAACCGTAGCGGTTTCGTCAATAACGAGCACTTTGGCTTCTTCCGAAGTCAAACGTGCTTCTTCACCTTTGACAAAGAAGCTAGCGATATAAGTACCCAGACCAATCAGGAAGAACACTCCCGCAACTTCACGCATCCAGTAGAATATTGAAATCTGATCCTGTACCGCCATGAATGGCAACGGAGTCGCACTGTAACGCTGCAGATAAACCTGCAGGATACCGGCGCCAGTCAGGAACAGTGTAATAAACACCATGGATACAGTCATCAGCCAGAAGCCCCACATCTCAACAACCTGAGATTTGTTACTGTTAGCCGCTTCACGACCACGCAGCATCGGCATTGCGTAAGAGATCATAGTCAGTACAACCATTACGTAAGCACCGTAGAAGGCCATGTGACCATGTGCTGCTGTGATCTGCGAACCGTGAGTGTAGTAGTTCACTGGTGCCAAAGTATGCAGGAAGCCCCATACACCAGCCCCCAGGAATGCCATTACACCAGTACCCAGTGCCCACAGTGTAGCAACACGGTTTGGATGCTGACGGCGACGTTTGTTCACCATGTTGAAGGCAAACAGCGTCATCATGAAGAATGGAATAGGCTCCATCGCAGAGAACACGGAACCGATCCACAGCCAGTACTCAGGTGTACCGATCCAGAAATAGTGGTGTCCCATACCCAGTAAACCGGTAATCAACGCCATGGCGACAATCAGATACAACCACTTCTCGATAACCTCACGGTCAACACCGGTAATCTTGATCAGCGTGAACGCCAGTATTGCTCCCAGAATCAGCTCCCACACACCTTCAACCCACAGGTGAACAACGAACCACCAGAACACCTTATCCAGCACGATGTTTTCCGGATTATAGAAGGAGAACAGGAAGAACACTGCCAGGCCGACCAGTCCGAGCAGCATGATCATGGAGATGACAGTCTTGCGACCGCGCAGAATGGTCATACCGATGTTAAACAGAAAGCCCAGACAGACTATAACAATACCAATCTTGGTAATGGTTGGCTGCTCGAGGAACTCTCGTCCCATAGTTGGCAGCAAATCGTTGCCGGTAATCTTCGCCAGTGTGGCATAAGGCACAGCCAGGTAACCGACAATCGTCAGCGCACCAGCGACCAGGAACACCCAGAACAGCAGCAGCGCCAGCTTAGGCGAGTACAGTTCTGTCTGGGATTCTTCCGGAATCATGTAATACGCCGATCCCATAAAGCCAAACAACAGCCAGACGATCAACAGGTTGGTATGCACCATTCGTGCGACGTTGAACGGAATTTCCGGAAACAGGAAATCACCGATCACATATTGCAGGCCCATGATGATGCCGAACAGGATCTGTCCAACAAAGAGGCCAATCGCCGCGATAAAGTACGGCTTAGCTACGGATTGAGATGTAAACTTCATAATCGCCCCTTACCCTTGAATATTTGGTGGCCAGTTATTGGTATTAATCTCAGAGTTGTACTTGAGGAACTCAGCGATTGCATCGAGCTCCTCCTCTGACAGATTAAACTGCGGCATACTGCGACGGCCCGGGATACCATCCACTGGCCGACTCATGATAAAGCCCTTGATCGCGTCTTTACTGCGCCCAAAACGCTCGTAAACATTACCCAGTTCCGGCGCAAAATACGCACCTTCACCCAGCAGCGTGTGACAGCCGATACAGTTATTGTCTTCCCATACCTTCTTACCAAGAACAACCTCAGGCGTCAGGTTCTGGCGATTATCCCGATCAGGTAATACCTTCACGGAATGTGCGGTCAGACCTATCAACACCAGCAGGAAGAAAAGACTCCCGCCGAAGAAGATATTCCTGGCCATCGATTTAGTAAAAGTTTCATTCATAAGGTGTCTCCAACCCTAAGCTGTAGCCAAACAGCACCTACTACAGGAGCCATCAGATATAGTGAATTACTATGTGGGCCAATTTTCCTCTCTGACCACCGAGCCAACCTTGACTATAGTCAATTTCCACGAATACCCGACAAATTTAATCGGTTTTTCTTCCCGAATATTTGAACAGTGCTATGTTCTAATCAGGTATCAGGGATTATCCAGTGGACATGCAACGCCATGAATACAACTAACAGCCCCAGCCTCTGGCTGGCAATAACCGCCCAATCACTCTTCTTGATCAATCTGCTAGCCTTACCCGGCCTGGCCCTCATTGCCTTGCTATATATGACCTGGCGCTACCGTAACAGTGAAGACCGCCTGGGGAGCTGTCACTTAAAGCAGGCAGCGATGCTCAGCGGCTGGTTTGTGCTGATTGTTGTGGGCGGCGGTATTTTTTTGTGGTTCACCGTGGGGGAAAGTCCAGCAGGACTGTCGATGATGCTGCTGTATCTGATTGTCATGCATACCAGCTTTGTATTGCTGGGGATGATAGGACTGGCCAAGGCTTTGAGTGGCAAACACTTCCACCCGGGAAGAAGTCAATGACGCTACTGTAGCTTACTGTTATGCACATCCGTTCTGTTTGTATTGCTGGGGATGATAGGGCTGGCTAAGGCTCTGAGTGGTAAACACTTCCACCCGGGATGGAATAAACAGCAGCAACAGCCCCAGCCATTGATATCGATCAATCTTTGCGCAATTTAAGCACTCGCTACCACCTAAGATATATGGCTCTGCAGCAGCGACTATGAGAAGGTCGATAGTGATTCGGGTTCATGGGGTTTACCATAAAGCAGGACATACACCATGAATAAACTAACAGAGATGACCGCTAGAGATATTATGTCAGCCGAGCTGCTGACTGTAGCTGAGCACTGGTCGATTAAAACCCTGGTGGATTTTTTAAATCGTCATAAAGTCACCGGAGCACCGGTACTATCAGCTAAGCGTGAACTGATCGGGGTGGTCAGTTTAAGCGATATTCTCAGCTTTGATGGTCAGCCAAAACACTCGATAGAGGAGAATCCGCTTACCCAGTATTACTACAGTACACTTGAAGGCTTTACCCCGGACGAATTGGGACTTAATCAAGGTGATCAACATACGCATCACCTGGTCAGTGAAATCATGACCCCCGAGATTATCTCGGTTGCTGAAAGCACCCCGATACCGGAAGTTGCCCGGGTAATGTATGAACGCGGAATTCATCGGGTGTTTGTGACTTGCGAGGGCGAAATACGCGGCGCGATTTCCACCCTGGATATTCTGCAGCAACTCGCTGATAGTCAATAGAGACCTTTACAAGCCTCTATTACCTACCCCTTCCTACGCTGCCATAGATAGCCGTCTCGTTCAGAGACGAGCGGCTTTCTGGCGAGCTTCCTGTGCGCCACGACTGTCGCCGCCTTCCTGACGGATATCGGCAATCTGCAGCCACAGCAAAGGCTCCATAGACCGTTTTCCGGATGCTACCGCCAAGCCTGCCAAAAGCCTTAACGCTAATTATTTTCTGCTATTGTGGAAAATACCACACTGTGAAACTGCCCGAGCTACCGCGACAATAGATTGTCAGATAGTCTAAAGATATATTCAAGTAACATCGCAGGAGTCAAATAATGAAAGACTTAAGTCAAATTACTGCTGGCGATATCATGTCCGAAGAACTTCTGACCGTCGACGAGCAGTGGTCAATCAAGACGCTGGTCGATTTTTTCAGTGAGCACAAAGTAACCGGGGCGCCGGTATTATCAGCAACAGGTGAATTGGCCGGGGTGGTCAGCCTGAGCGACGTCGTTCGCCTGGATAGTCAGCCAGAGCAATCGCAAAAAGACAGCATGGTAAACCTATATTACCTAGCCTCCCTTGAAGGTTACACGCATGATGAACTGGGATTGAAACGCGGTGACCTGCATAGCAAGCATCTGGTTAGAGAGATCATGACACCGGAAATCATCTCGGTTGCCGATAGCGCGTCTCTGCCAGAAGTAGCTAAGGTCATGTATAACAAGGGGATTCACCGGGTATTTGTAACCAGCAAAGGCGGACTGCGCGGCGCTATATCCACCCTGGATATTTTGCGCCTGGTGGCAGACAGCTAAAACTGTCAGGCATTTATACTGAGGGATATAGTCTGAGCAACCCTATTGTCTAATTAACACCGGGGTTGCTCATCGCTGCTGAAATATTTTATCTGATCAAGTTCACTTCAGAGCAATCGCGCCTTCTGACGGGCTTCCTGAGCACCACTGCTGTCACCGCCTTCCTGACGAATCTCGGCAATTAACAACCATAGCTTACGCTCCATACTGACCTGACCGGCTGCGACAGCCACACCTTTTAGAGCCAGCTGTTCGGCCTGCAGATATTGCCCCTGCTGACGACGCAGATCAGCCAGCTGCAGATACACCTGGGGATCACGTGGTGCAATGCGTTGCGCCCGCTCCAGACTGCCCTGTGCGGCACTATATAAACCTTGTTGCTGTTTCTGCTTCGCACTCTCAAGCAATGCAACAACTGCGGGATTAGTCGTAGCGGCTGGCCGAGGCTGCTCAACAATAGTAGTGATTGGTGTAATCGGCGCTGAAGATCCAATCCCCGTTGTCACCGCCGTATCAGAGTTGCCCACATTGTTATCGATCTCAACTTGTGGCGCGCGCGAATAGCCCGACTCATCCCTTTCTTCCACCGGCGGCACATAGTTGGTTGATGTGGCACAACCGGACACTACCAGTACCCCCAGCAGGAGCGGCGTTAATTGTTTTCTGACTATTTGCATGTTGAATTATTCCGTTCTAAACCAATTTTTGAACCACCGTAGCGGAGTACCCAGGGATATACCAGCGCAGGCAGATGCTTCCTGAGGTCCAGTGCCAATAATAAATGGCAACTGTCGGGCACCCTCGCAGCCCTCGGCAGAGCGGTACCCGGTTGCTTCCTCAACCCACAAATACTCAATCTCCCTGGGCCTTTCTGCCATGAAGGACTGCGGCTTTTCAAGGCGCATAAATTCTGTCCAAACTCTAAGCGCACCGCTACTGCCTGTCAGGGGTAGCGGTTTATTATCGTCCCGACCTAACCAGACAACAGCCAACCGGCTGCCGGTAAAGCCCGTAAACCAGCTATCGCGCTGATCATTTGAGGTACCGGTTTTACCCGCAACATTCAACTCCCCGGGCAGACGCTGGTAGACATAGCGAGCGGTTCCCTCGCGGGCCACTTCCTGTAACGCATATTGAATCAAATGAATATAGGCGGCATCAACAGTCTGTCGTACCTTGAATGGATAGCGCGACAACTCTTCATTATCTGCATCAGTGACCAGACGAATTGCCCGCAACGGCATCTGGAAACCATTTCCGGCGATGGTCTGATAGATCTGGGCAACCTCCAGCGGCGACATCGCTGTCGCCCCCAACAGTAACGAAGGATAAGCCTCTACCTCACGCTCCAGCCCCAACCGGTGCAGCATATCAACCACATTATCCACGCCGACATCCATTCCCAGTCGCGCAGTCGATTGATTATAGGAGAGCGCCAGGGAGCGATGCAAAGGCACCAGGCCATGGCTGGTTCGATCAAAATTCTTGGGTATCCACTGATCACCATTGGGCAGATCGACGGAGACAGCTTCATCTTCAAGTAAAGACGCCAGGGTATAGCCTTTTTCCAGAGCGGCCAGATAAACCGCAGGCTTAATTAGCGAGCCGACCGAGCGCACCGCATCCAGTGCTCGATTAAAGCCCTCAAAGCGGGTTTCGCGACCGCCGACTACCGCCAGCACTTCACCGCTGTAAGGGTTACTCACCACCATGCTGCCCTGCAAGGCATCAAGTTTCTTGCCGTGACGCTTTCTCAAACTGCTAATATTCGCAACCAGACTCTGTTCTGCACGCGCCTGGGCAATCGGATCGAGGGCGGTAAATACACGTAACCCTTCACTGCTAAGATCTTCATCCGAATACTCTTTACGCAGCTGCCGCTTCACCAGATCCAGATAAGCCGGGTATGCGCCTTTATGCAGGTTTTGCTGCTTTACCACACCCAGGGGCAGCTGCTCAGCTTGCTGGCGCTGTGCCAGGGTAATAGCGCCCTGCTCGTGCAGCACTTTGAGCACCAGGTTACGGCGTTTCATAGCCCGTTCAGGGTTGCGCCGTGGGTCATAATAGGAAGGACCTTTCACCAATGCGGCCAACAGGCTGACCTGATGCAGCTTTAATTCCTGGATCGGCTGGGCAAAGAAGTATTGGCTACCCAGGCCGAAACCATGAATCGCTCGCAATCCCTCCTGCCCAAGGTAAACCTCATTCAAATAAGCCTCAAGAATCTCATCCTTGCTGTAGTGACGATCCAGCAGGAAGGCCATCGGAATTTCCATCAGCTTACGCAAGAATGAGCGCTCCGAATTGAGATAGAAATTTTTTATCAGCTGCTGAGTCAGGGTACTGCCCCCCTGTACGACCCTTCCCGCCTTCAAGTTGACGAACATCGCCCGGGCAATACCTTTCAGGGAAACACCATAATGCTGGTAGTAATCCCGGTCCTCAATCGCCAGCAGTGCATCCAGTAAATAAGCGGGGGCTTGCTCAAGGCGAATCAGATCCCGGTCTTCATTATCCTGTGGATAGATGCCGCCAATCAGAATCGGCTCCAGCCGTGCCAGAGGAATATCCTTACCGCCGTTATCACGGATTCGGCTCACCTGACCGGCGGAGAAATCGATCAGCAGTGTCTGCGCCGACTCAACGCCATCGGGGAATTCAAAGCCGCGGGTATAGACCCGCACACGCTGACGTGCCAGCTCTGCGGTACCTGGTTGCGACGCACGGCGCAGAAACTGATATCCCAAACCTTTGAGTTCAATTTTCAGGTCATCACGGCTGAGTGGTTGTCCCGAGTATAATTCCAGCGGACGCGCATACACCTTGGCAGGCAACGCCCAGCGCTTACCCTCGAATTTGGCGCGTATCTGGGCATCCAGATAAAAGATTCCCACCGCTGCCAGGACGCTGAAAACGATAGTCAGTTTTAGCATAAAACCAAGAAAACGGCGCAACAAAGTTGGTTTCTTTATTCTGCGGGAAGTACTCTTTTTCTTTCTATTGGTGGCGGAAGCTCTCTTTTTTGCCATCGGCTACGTATAATCCTGTTTTATTCCGGCACAACCAGAAAAGTTACTGACAAAACAATTCATCTAAAGCAATGTATCAAAAATAATGTATCCAAAACTGATTTCAGCCCTGTGCGATGCCACTCGATACCCTCACCCGGTCACCAGGGTTGAGATTATTGAGACCCATATCTCGTGGATTATTCTAACGGGTGAGGTCGCCTATAAAATCAAAAAACCGGTAAATTTTGGTTTTCTTGATTTTACCAGTCTGGACGACCGTAAACACTATTGTTATGAAGAACTACGGCTTAATCAGCGCCTGGCACCGGATATTTATCAAACGGTTATCCCTATCTGCGGTACAGAAGACTCTCCGGAACTTGACGGCCAGGGAGAACCCTTCGAATATGCCGTGCAAATGCATCAGTTTGATGAAACCCTGCGGTTAGACAGATTACTGCAGAAAAGTGCCCTGACTGCACAACATATCGACGCCCTGAGCCAACAGATCGCCGAATTTCATCTACAAGTCCCCCATGCGTCTACCGATGGCCCATGGGGAGAGCCGGAAACAATCTGGCAGGTCGTCAGCGATAACTTTATACATGCAGGCGATCATCTTGATACCCTGGACGACTGGATGCAACTGCAGCAGCTAGCCTATCAGATTAGCCAACAATTTCGCACGCTTACTCCAAAGCTCATAGAACGCAAACAACAGGGGCATATCCGCGAATGCCACGGCGATCTGCATCTGGCCAATACCACCCTGTTACACGATGAAGTCAGGCTGTTCGACTGTATCGAATTCAATCTCGAGTTTCGCTGGATTGATACTATCAGCGACCTGGCTTTCCTGCTAATGGATCTTGAAGCCAACGATCAGCCCCAGTACGCCCACCGTTGCCTAAACCGCTATCTTGAAATTACCAGTGATTACGACGGCGTACAGCTGTTGAGTTTTTATCAGGGTTACCGCGCCATGGTGCGTGCTAAGGTCGCGATGATCGGTGAACAGCGAGACATGGATGACTACCACCGCTACATCACGCTGGCCCTTGGTTATGCCAATCAGCCAGCCCCCGTGCTCTATCTGATGCGTGGCGTTTCGGGCAGTGGCAAGAGCCACCTCAGCCAGCAATTACTCGAGCATAATGGTGCTATCCGTATTCGCTCAGACGTAGAACGCAAACGCCTGCACCGAGAATACAGTTTGCAAGGAAATAACCTTGAGCTCTACGGACACGAGATGAATGTGCATACCTACAATCACCTCAAGAATTTCACCGAAAAACTACTCAAGGCGGGTCAGTCAGTTATTGTTGATGCCACCTTTATCCGCGAGCGCCCCCGCAAAAGCTACCTGGCAATGGCAGAAAAGCTGGACATAGACGTACGTATCATTAACTGCAGCTGCCCTGAGCCATTGATGGCTGAGCGACTTATTCAACGCCAGCAGCAAGGCTATGACCCGTCCGATGCCACTTTGGACATTATGCTCAGGCAACAGCATGTCCTGCAACCGCTTAGCGAGAGTGAGTTAGCGATCACTTACAACATAAATACCAGCAACAATTGCGCTATCACATCATTATTGCAGCAGATAGAACAAGATCCAGCCTTAGCTGGTAAAGATTATCGCGGTGAAGAGACAAATGAAGGCTGCTGTGTAGCCCCTTCTATGCGTTGTACCGACACCTGATACAATGCGCTCAGACGGACCTCCGTCATCACCTCGGTGACAGTCCCTGTCGCAATCATCTGCCCCCGATCCAGCAGGCAGATACGGTCGGCATACTGGATAGGGGTAGATTGAGATCATCCAGTAACAATTGCGCTATCACATCATTATTGCAGCAGATTGAACAAAATCCTGCCTTAGCTGGTAAAGATTATTGCGGTGAAGAGACAAATAAAGGCTGCTGTGTAGCCCCTTCTATGCGTTGTACCGACACCTGATACAATGCGCTCAGACGGACCTCCGTCATCACCTCGGTGACAGTCCCTGTCGCAATCATCTGCCCCCGATCCAGCAGGCAGATACGGTCGGCATACTGGATAGGGGTAGATTGAGATCATCCAGTAACAATTGCGCTATCACATCATTATTGCAGCAGATTGAACAAAATCCTGCCTTAGCTGGTAAAGATTATTGCGGTGAAGAGACAAATAAAGGCTGCTGTGTAGCCCCTTCTATGCGTTGTACCGACACCTGATACAATGCGCTCAGACGGACCTCCGTCATCACCTCGGTGACAGTCCCTGTCGCAATCATCTGCCCCCGATCCAGCAGGCAGATACGGTCGGCATACTGGGCTGCCAGATTGAGATCATGCAGCACCACGATTACTGCAACACCTTGTCTGGCAAGTTCCCGTAAAAGAGTCATAGTCAGTTGCTGATGCTTAAGATCCATTTCGCTGACCGGCTCATCCAGTAACAGGGCCTGCGTCTCATCGCCCACCTGCGCCAACACCCGTGCCAGCTGAACCCGTTGCTGCTCCCCTCCGGAAAGGGACAGGTAATCGCGCTCGGCATAGGCTAGCAGCTCCAGTCTGGTCAGCCTCTTATCCACCTGCCGCTCCTCCCCTCGGGAATCCAGCATTAACGGATAGCACCCCAGACGCACTACCTCGGTGACAGTAAAAGAAAAATTTAACGGCTGTTGCTGGGTAAACATAGCCAATCGCCGCGCTTTCAACACTGAATCAATAGACTGCAGTGATTGCCGGTCCAGCGTTACACTGCCACTCGTGGGGAGGCGCATCCCCGCCAGTACTGCCAGCAATGATGATTTGCCGGCACCGTTGGGTCCGAGAACCACCAGCAACTCACCGCGATCAACCGACACATCGATATTATCCAGCAACACACAATCACCAATTGTTAAATGGACGGTCTGAGCACTTAACATCTACTCACCTCCCGCGGCGATACAGCAACATCAGCAAGAAGAAAGGACCACCCACCAACGCCGTGACGACACCCACTGGCAGCTCCGCAGGCGCCACCAGCAGCCGCGATAGAACATCCGCCAGGGTCAACAGTACGCCCCCCAAAAACGCCGATAACGGCAGCAGCCGACGATTATCCGGGCCAAACATCAGACGCACCAGATGAGGCACTACCAAACCGACAAAACCGATAATACCGGTTAACGCCACGACGCCTCCGACCCCCAAAGCAATCAGTGTGATCATTGCCCGCTTACAACGCCCGACATCCAGCCCCAGTAACCGGGCTTGCTGTTCTCCCAGTAACAATAAATTCAGTTTCTGGCCATAGACAGGCAGCAAACCGATTACCGGAATCGCCACCAGCAGCAACACCAGCAGGTCCTGCCAGCGACTGTGATTGAGGCTTCCCAGCAGCCAGAAACTCAGCTGGCGTAACTCCTGATCATCGGCCAGATACTTCAGGCTCCCCAGCCCTGCCGCGGCAATCGCATTGATCGCAATGCCACACAGCAGCATGGTCGTCACTGAAATGCCCTGTAAAGTCACCGCCAGCCGTGACACCAGCAGCATAGTACTCACCCCGCCGATAAAGGCCGCCAGGGGAATGACGAACCCGCCAAGCAGGCTGATATAGCTACCCAGTAACACCATCACCAATGCGGCACCTAACGCGGCTCCAGCTGACACGCCGATCAGGCCGGGATCTGCCAGGGGGTTACGAAACAGCGACTGTGCCGCAGCACCGGTAATCGCCAGTAAAGCCCCGGCACAGAGGGTGAGTAGCAACCGCGGCAGACGCAACTGCCAAAAGACTTGTCCAGCGACACCTTCGCCATTCACGGCAGCCAGCGTCAGTTCAACTGGGCCCGTCAGTAGTGAGGCAAGCATCGCCAGTGGCAACAGCACCAGTAACGGCCAAAGCCAGCGATCCGAACGTAGAAGGTACAATTCCATTAAGGCTGACCCTGAAGAAAGTTAACCGCAAGATGGATATAAGAAGCCCCCCGCATCAATTGCAAAGATGAGTTGTAACCACAGGCTACTGCAAGCCTATAAGCGCACATACAATCCTTTACTAGCAGATGCGTCTTTATAGTTGATCACAGGCCTGTGTTGCAGATTATAATAGTAGCTTAGCCCAGGCCTCCTGATGATTCCTCAAACCCAAATATCACCAACCACGCAGATCTATAATGACCATACTCTGTCAGCTGAACGACATTGCAGAAAATACAACCAAAGGCTTTGAGCTTGCAGAGCGCAAACTATTCGCGGTGCGGCAGGAGGGAGAGATCTATCTGTATGAAAACCGCTGCCCACACCGGGGCATACCGCTGGAATGGATGCCGGATACCTTTCTTGATGCCGACAAGCAATTTATTCAGTGCTCCACCCATGGCGCACTGTTTAAGATTGATTCCGGCTTGTGTATCGCGGGCCCCTGTAACGGGGATAATCTGCGGCCGATCCCATTTGAGGTGATCGACCAGCAAATTGTTATCAAAGAATAGATTATTACTTCCTGCGGGATTACTTCCTGAGGGGTAAGCTGCGCTTGATCCCTTTTAAGGTGATCCACCAGCAGATTTCGTCATCAAAGAATAGATTGTTACTTCCTGCGGGATTATTTCCTGAGGGGTAAGCTGCGCTCGATCCCTTTTAAGGTGATTCACCAGCAGATTTCGTCATCAAAGAATAGATTGTTACTTCCTGCGGGATTACTTCCTGAGGGGTAAGCTGCGCTCGATCCCTGTTAAGGTGATCGATCAGCAGATTTCGTTCTCAAAGAATAACCGGCACCGGATGACTGATGGTTACTTCCTGCGGGGTAATGCACGCGCCATAGGCATAGATTTCTACCCCCGCCGCATCAGCTTCACGCAGTAACTGACCATACTCAGGATCGATATGATCTGCCGGTCTCACCCGCTCGATACCGGTATGTGCAACACAAAACATCAATACCGCCCGATGCCCTTGCGTTACCATTAACATCAGTTCACGCAGGTGTTTTGCTCCGCGGGTGGTGACCGCATCGGGAAATGCACCGGTTCCGGCCTGTTCCAGCAGGGTGACATTCTTGATCTCCACATAACAGTCGGCTTTCCCCTCCCCCTGCAGTAACAGATCAATACGGCTACCCTCATCCCCGTACTTCACTTCCTGGCGGATCGAATCATAGCCTTGCAGAGGCGCAATCACACTATTCTCTATGCCTTCGCGAATCAGTGCGTTAGCACGACCCGTATTGATACACGCCCAGAAACGACCTTCTACTTCGACCAGCTCCCAACCGAATAAATATTTGCGCTTAAGATTACCGGAATCCTGAATCCATACCCGACTGCCCGGCTCGGCGCAGTTTTTCATCGACCCCGTATTGGGGCAGTGCACCGTCAGTTGTCGACCATTATCCAATTCGATATCGGCCAAAAAGCGCTTGTAACGTTTAATCAAACGCCCCGCAGTCATGTTATCCAGACGCATCAGGCAAACCTTTTACGCAATCGAGCCAGTGCTTTTTCAATCTGCTCAATACCGGTGGTATAGGAGAAACGGATAAACGCATTGGCCCGGTGGCGACCGAAATCCAGCCCGGGGGTCACCGCTACTTTATCTTGTTCCAGTAGTTCCCAGCACAGATCAAAGGTATTGTCGGTCAGATGAGACGCATCTGCGTAGACATAAAATGCGCCTTCGGGGGTAAGCGGCACATCGAAGCCCAGCTCCCGAAGCCCTTTAACCAGCAGATCACGACGCTGCTGAAAATCACAACGACGCTGCTCGAGAATATCGATAGTTGCCGGATCGAACGCGGCCAGCGCAGCATGCTGAGCGACTGTCGGCGGTGAGATGAACAGGTTCTGGGCCAGCTTCTCCAATTCGCCTACCGCATTTTCAGGCACAACCGTCCAGCCCAGACGCCAGCCTGTCATACCGAAATACTTGGAAAAGCTGTTTAATACGAACGCATCCTGATCCACTTCCAGAATAGATGCAGCATCAAAACCATACGTCAGACCATGGTACAACTCATCGACCACCCGATGTCCGCCATGGGCACGCACCGTCTGGGAGATCAGTTCCAGCTGTTCCCTATGTACTACGCTGCCTGTCGGATTCGCTGGTGAAGCCAGCAGAATACCGGCGGTATTTTCCTGCCAGTGCTGATCGATCAGTTCCGGAGTCAGTTGATAATTTTCGTCCGCGCCCACAGGAACCAATTGACCACGCGCTTCTATTAGCCGTAAAAACTGACGGTTACAGGGATAACCCGGGTCTGCCATCATGAAAGTCTGACCTGGATTGGCCAGTAGCGAAAACACCATCAATAGAGCACCGGAGGCTCCAGCAGTTACCATGACACGTTCCGGTGCAATGTTCAGTTTATATCGAGTCTGGTAGAACTGTGCTATCGCTTCACGCAACTGAGGAATGCCGGCGGCCGGAGTATATTGAGTCATTCCCTGCTGAATCGCAGCTATTCCCGCTTCGGCGATCGGCGCCGCGGTTGGAAAATCCGGTTCCCCCGCTTCCATATGAACCACATCGTGCCCCAGCGCATCCAACTCTTTAGCGCGTTTAAGTAGATCCATCACTTTGAACGATTCGATATCCTGAACCCGGTCCGACCAGTTACTCATCTCTGTTGCTCTCTGTCTGCTTTACCTAAACCGGGGAGGATTATACAGTAGGAACCTTTGAATAAGTCCATTGATTTCTCTGCGAGCTATAGAACGACCGGTACCCAGGGGGGATGCTAACCCGAATACTTCATGAAGGCGCTTGAAATAGCACTGCAGGCCTGATGATGCCTGCAAGATCAGCTTTTATGGATAGTTACGTTATGTACCCAAGTGTCGCTGATCGGTTTTCTGAAAAAATCTGGCGTTGCATTTTGCTCGATCTTCCTTGAGCCCTGGAGTGGCCAGGACTTTGCGGAAGATCAAACCAACTGCTTAGCCAGATTTTACAGAAACGCCAATCCCTTCACGAAATTTCCGGGCTAAGGCGCAAGGAACTTGTTCAGAGGTTTCCTAGTACTAATAGATAGAGTCATCTAAACTATTATACTGATCTGATTGGTACTCAATGTGTAGGACATACAACGCATTGATAAACATATAAAACTACTAATACAGGACGTTTACTGTAGTTTTTGGCTAATAGGGCTGGTCTAACCACAAACGTTCTGGTAACTTCAGCTCCCTTCTAATACTTGGTATGAGCCTGACCTGTTTTTTTATGTCGTCAGGTGAAATGAATCGGGAAAAGAAGCCCGATCTATTTTGAGAGAAGCGAGGCAGCAATATGCCCAGTCAAGACACTAAATTTACACACTTTACACCCTATCCAATTGTGGCGGGTGAAGAATATATGAACGAAGCTCAGAAAGAGCATTTCCGAAAAATTCTTCTCGCCTGGAAACAAGAGTTGATGGAAGAGGTAGACCGTACCGTCAACCACCTTCAGGAAGATGCAACCAATTTTGCCGACCCAAGTGATCGCGCCAGCCAGGAAGAGGAGTTCAGCCTTGAACTTCGCACCCGTGACCGTGAGCGCAAGCTGATCAACAAGATCTCTGAGGCGATGGAAAACATTGATGAGGACGACTACGGATACTGCAACGCCTGTGGCGTTGAGATCGGTGTACGTCGTCTTGAAGCACGCCCGACAGCGACTCTTTGCATCGATTGCAAGACCCTTGCAGAGATCAAAGAGAAGCAACTCGGCATCTGATCGGTAAGCGGTTGGCGATAGCCTGACCGCTCATTTGATGGACTATATTGGACGCTTTGCACCATCACCTACCGGTCCCCTGCATTTTGGCTCGCTGCTAGCGGCATTAGCCAGTTATCTTGACGCTCGCTCCCACAAAGGCCGGTGGCTTCTACGCATAGAAGACCTGGACCCACCCCGGGAAATAGCGGGCGCCACAGATAGTATTTTCCGCCGCCTTGAGAACTTTGGCCTGAACTGGGACGAAACTGCTGTCTATCAGAGCGACCGGCACGAGCAGTATTATTCAGCCTTACAGCAGTTACTGGATAATAACCTCGCCTATCCCTGTATTTGCTCCCGCCAGACCATCATCCAGCGCTCAGGCAGCAATCGTTACGACCGCCACTGTTACAGCAACTCGCTCCAGCAGGAACAGCAATGCGCCGTTCGCAGCCTTTGTGAGCATGACATCCCGTTTCGGGACTGTATTCTTGGCTGGCAGGCATTCCCGCAACAGCGGGACGATTTTGTAATTTTCCGCCGGGATGGTTTTTTTGCCTATCAACTGGCGGTGACGGTTGATGATGCCGCCCAGAACATCAGTCATATTGTGCGTGGTTCAGACCTGCTGGACTCAACCCCAAAACAACTGCATCTGCAGCGGCAACTGGGCTATAAGCATCCCGAGTACGCGCATATCCCTGTAGCCACTAATGCTGATGGCCAGAAGCTGAGCAAGCAGACATATGCCCGGGCACTGGATGACAGCCAGCCAGCACAACAGCTGTATCAGGCACTCGACTTTCTCGGACAGCGCCCACCAACTGGGCTGGAGAACAGCAGTACCGCAGAGATTCTGGGCTGGGCAGTTGAACACTGGGATATAGAGCAGATACCATCAATGACAGCTATTGAGTGGGAGGGCTAAGAGGATGCAACTCTATCGATTGATGCTTGTACTGGTCTTCGGCATATATCTGCTATCACCGGTTCTGATGGATTGGTGGGAAAGCAGCCAGCCCCCCTGGTACCGACCCTTCCTGCTATGGGGTGGACTGATTATCATTGCAGCCTTGCTCGAAAGGAGTCGCCGTCACGATGAGTTTTAGCCTCTCTGACCTGTTATTCACAGGGCTCACTTATCTAACCTTTCTGTTCGGCACCGCTTATATTACCGAACGCGGTTGGATTCCCAAGAAAGTCATCCACCATCCAATAACCTATATTCTATCCCTTGGTATCTACGCCAGCATCTGGACCTTTTATGGTACCTTCGGCCTGGCGAAAACCTCCGGCTACAGCTTCCTGGCTTCATACCTTGGCGCCAGCGCAGCCTTTCTGCTGGCCCCGATTCTGCTAGTGCCCATTTTGCGGATTACCCGCGCCTACCAACTCAGCTCCCTGGCTGATCTGTTTGCATTTCGCTTCCGTTCCGCAGCGGTGGGTACCTTGACATCAATAATGACTGTGCTGGCGGCCCTGCCACTGATGTCGATCCAGATACAGGCGGTTGCTGATTCGCTGCATATTCTCAACAGCGAATTTACATCTAACCAGATCGCCCTGGGCTTCTGCAGTCTGATTGCCCTGTTCTCTATTCTATTTGGCGCCCGTCACGCTTCGTTACGCCACCGCCATGCAGGTCTGGTGGTCGCTATGGCCACCTGTTCATTGATCAAGTTAATCGCGCTGGGAACTATCGGGCTATTTGCCTTTTATTCAGTTATGGACGGCCCTGCCGGACTGGAGCAGTGGTTCACTGATAATCCACAGGCACTGGAGACCCTTTACACACCGGTAGATAGCGATATCTGGCGTACCATACTGCTGGGATTTTTCTCATCCGCGATCGTCATGCCGCATATGTTTCATATGATTTTCACCGAAAACACCTCCTCCAGCGGCCTGTATAAAGCCAGCTGGGGGGTGCCACTGTATCTGATGTTGCTGGCACTGGCCGTGCCGCCAATCCTGTGGGCTGGAACAAAACTGGGATTGGCCAATGATCCCGAGTTCCTGATCCTGCACTTAGGGATTGGACTACAGTCAGAATTCCTTACCATGCTGGCATTTATTGGCGGCCTGTCTGCAGCCAGCGGCATTATCATTGTTGCGACGGTGTCTATGGCATCAATGCTGCAAAATCATCTGATATTGCCACTGCTGCCAGCTCCCAACACACCACGCTTATATTCCTGGCTTCTGTGGCTCAGGCGCTCTCTGATCATCGCCCTGATGCTGGGCAGTTATTTCTTCTATAGCGGTATCGGTAACCAGCATAACCTGCACCTGCTGGGGACTATCTCCTTCATCGCGTTTATGCAGTTTCTGCCCGGTATTCTGGCAACGCTATTCTGGCCAACGGCACATCGAATCGGCTTTATCCTGGGTGTCTGTACCGGCATGGGCATCTGGCTGGTCACCATGCTGGTTCCACTGTTTAGCGGCTTTGATAACAACTGGCTGGTCCCTCTGTTTAGCGGCTTTGATAACAGCTGGCTTGTTACCCAGCCGGGCGATAGGGAGTGGCACCAGATAGCCGTGTATTCCTTGCTGGCAAATATCCTGGTTTTCTTTCTTTCATCTCTGTTGATCAGGGCAACAGCAGAAGAGGCGCAGGCAGCAGATGCATGCTTGTTTAATAATCAGCAACAGCCCCTTACACCGCAACTGCATATCCACAGTTGTGATGAGTTTATCGATCTGCTTAGCCCTCGCCTGGGTAAAGAAACCGCCCACAGAGAAGTTATTGAAGCCATGCAGGAACTGGGGTTAACAGGAGATGAAATTTCTGCGGTCGATATATTACGTTTACGCAACCATATCGAAAAAAATCTGAGTGGCCTGCTCGGCCCGGTAGAAGCTGCATCCTTACTGGACCCGGTAACCAACCTTCGTGCCCCGGACTCTTTCAAAACCCGGGATATCAATCTGCTGGAAAATCAGCTGGAAAATTACCAGGCCCAGCTAACCGGCCTGGCAGCCGAATTGGATAGCCTGCGTCGTCACCACCGGATGACATTGCAAAAACTGCCGATTGGCGCCTGCTCCCTGGATACGAATGGTCAGATAATCTTCTGGAATGCAGAGATGGAGCACTTTACAGGTGTTTCCAGCCACAGCGTCCTCAGCAAACGCATGGAATCCCTGCAGCCCCCCTGGGGCGAACTATTGTCTGAGTTTGCCAAAGAGGAGCGTGCCCACCTGTTATCGCATCAACTAACCCTGGAGGGAGAGAACTGCTGGATCAGCCTGCATAAAGCCAATTTGACAGAAAACTCTGAAGCGATGGTCATCCTGCTGGAAGACGAGACGGAAAATCAGATTCTGGCCAACAAGTTGTCGCATAGCGAGCGCCTGGCATCAATCGGCCGCTTTGCAGCCGGAGTTGCCCACGAGATAGGCAACCCGGTCACCGGAATTGCTTGCCTGGCGCAGAATCTAAAGTATGAAACAGAGAATAAGCCCGTATTAGAAACCGGCGAACAAATTCTCGAGCAAACCCAGCGCATCACCCGCATTGTGCAATCACTGGTGCGCTTTGCCCATACCGGACAGCACGACACACAACAGGCTCTGGAGCTGATCAACCTGCATGACCTGATCGGCGAAGCGATACATCTGGTCTCGCTGGACATCCGCAGTAAACAGCAGCAACTCCACAACCTGATACCGAACCACCTGACGATCAGTGGCGACCTACAGCGCTTGCTGCAAGTGTTTGTTAACCTGATGAATAACGCTTGCGATGCTTCAGATGTCAACGCCAACATCTGGGCCGAGGCGGAAACAACTGAGAACTCGGTAGTGATCCGTATTACCGATGAGGGTAGTGGTATCTCCCCCGAAAATCAGCAAAAAATATTCGAACCTTTCTTTACCACCAAAGACCCGGACAAGGGTACCGGATTAGGTTTGCCATTAGTCTATAACATCATCGAAGAGCATTATGGTAGTATAACCTTAGTGAGCCCCGCCAATAACAAGCAGAATAAAGGCACTCAAGTGGTTATCACCTTACCCAGAGGCCCTCAGGACGCACCCTGAGGGGATCTTGTGAGTTGGAATAAAGGTAAACCGAATGAGCCGTATTCTGATCGTAGAAGATGAAGCGATTATCCGTTCCGCATTGCGTCGCTTGCTGGAACGACATAACTACAGCATTGAAGATGCCGCATCAGTAGATGATGCGACCCGACAATTTAATCTAAATGAATTCAACCTGATCATCAGTGATCTCCGGCTGCCCGGTGCTCCCGGTACAGATCTGATCAACCTCGCGAAATCAGTGCCCGTGCTGATAATGACAAGCTACGCCAGCTTACGCTCTGCGGTTGACGCGATGAAACTCGGCGCTGTCGACTATATTGCCAAACCGTTTGATCATGAAGAACTGCTTGAAACCATAGCTAATATCATCAGAATGCGTAGCGCACCTGCTGATAAAGTCAACGGTACCGGCTCTGGCAAGAAAACTGAAAATAAAATCATCGGTAGCTGCCAATCAATGCTGGATCTTTTCAAGCGGATCCATAAAGTAGCGAAAACCGATGCCACGGTATTGATTCAGGGTGAGTCCGGTACCGGCAAGGAGCTGGCAGCACGCGCCATCCACCAGCAAAGTGGCCGTGCAAGTGCATCCATGATTTCTGTTAACTGCGCATCCATTCCTGAAACACTGATCGAATCTGAACTGTTTGGGCATGAAAAAGGCGCATTCACCGGTGCCGACACTGTTCGCAAAGGGCTTATCGAAGCCGCCGACGGTGGCACCCTGTTCCTCGATGAGATAGGTGAGCTACCACTTGAAGCGCAGGCTCGTCTGTTGAGGTTCCTCCAGGAAAGCGAGATTCGTCGCGTGGGCTCGGTGCAATCGAAAAAAGTTAATGTTCGACTGATTGCGGCCACCCACCGGAATTTAAAAGCCCTTGCCAAAAGTGGTGAATTCCGTGAAGACCTCTATTATCGGCTCTATGTCATGGAGTTACAGATGCCACCACTGAGGGCGCGCAAGCAGGATATCATCGAAATTGCGCATCAATTCCTGAGTAAAAGCTGCCATAAACTGGAAAAACAGTTGCTTCAGTTTAGCGAGGAGGCTTGTAGCACCATGCTACGTTACCCATGGCCGGGTAATGTCCGAGAATTACAGAACGCAATTGAGCGCGCCGTTATCCTCTCTGATGACCACCTGATAACCACTGACCTGCTAGGGCTGGATATTGAGCCGGAGTCTCTCGCCTCACTGGAAAACAGTTTTGTGAGTGGTAAAAGCCTGGTAAAAGAGACCAGTGCACAGGACAACACCCGAACAGATCGTATCGCGCAGAATAATCTATCCCTGGATGACTACTTCCAGCACTTTGTCCTCGACAATCAGGAGTCTATGAGTGAAACAGCTCTAGCCAAAAAACTGGGCGTCAGCCGTAAATGCTTATGGGAACGCAGGCAGAAACTGGGAATTCCGCGCAAGCCGAAAAGGTAACACTTCAGCTATAATTAAACAGTGGGTAACAGGGTAACAAAGAAGCCCCAAAAAAGTGTTACCCACCACCCCATTGTGCAACCGCAGCATGTGTAGAGGGGTAACACTTTTAAAGGAAAACGGGTAACAACTGAGGTAATAATTCAGGCCGAACAAATGCTTTCATTTAAAAACAACAAGTTAGAAAAACTGGCACAAAGAATGCTATATCACGCATAACAAGAAAAAGAATACTTAAAGCATACAATCACAATAAAAATAAAACCCAGACTGTAAGCTGACAAGTAAACCGCCTCAAACAAAAATAATAATGAGGCTTATAAAGCTGATCGCTGATTTAGACACCCTACAACGGTCCCGAATCAGTGCTCTTAGAAAAAAAACAACAAGCTAAGAATAGCGTTGTTGTCCGATAAGCGGTCAGCTTTCCCATCCTCTCTTTAGTTTCAACATTCATCTTACCTCCTCTTGAATTCTACGCTGCACCCTTATTTCATCAGCGTTTCGTGCTATCATGCGCCACTTCGAATACAAGACAAACTCATACCTGTACCTTATGAAACAAATTTTCAAGCGTCTGTTCAGTAAGAGCTCTTCTAAATCATCTGACGCGGTCCATCAGGAAGAACGCGGCCAACGCCGCCTCATTCCTGGTGAGGTTCACAATATTTCCCGTCGCCATCTGAACGATGCCGCGATGAACGTAGCTTATCGCCTGCAAGATGAAGGCTATGAGGGCTATCTGGTCGGCGGCTGTATACGCGATCTACTGCTCAATAAAAAGCCAAAAGATTTCGATGTTGCCACCAGCGCACACCCTGAACAGGCTCATGAGCTGTTTCGTCGCTCCCGCCTCATTGGTAGACGTTTTAAACTTTTGCACGTACGCTCTGGCCGAGACCTGATCGAGGTAGCCACGTTCCGCGCCAGCCATGATAGCCAGCCGAAAAATAGTGATGGTGAACACGGACGCCAGAACGATAGCGGTATGATTGTGCGTGATAATGTCTATGGCACGATTGAAGAAGATGCCCTGCGTCGTGACTTTACAGTAAATGCACTCTATTACTGCCCTAAAGATCACTGTATTTACGATTTCGCAAACGGTTACCAAGACTTGCAGCACAAAACCTTGCGTATGATAGGCGACCCTGCAGAGCGCTACCGGGAAGATCCGGTACGCATGCTACGCGCCGCGCGTTTCGCCGCCAAACTGGATTTTGATATTGAACCAGCGTCGGCAGAACCGATTGCAGGACTGGCCGGGCTATTAAAAGACATCGCACCGGCACGCCTGTTTGATGAAGCATTAAAAATATTCCAGTCGGGCCATGGCCTGGCATCCTATCAGCAAACCCAGCATTTTGGTCTGTTTGAACACCTGTTCCGACAGACGGCTCAGAGTATTGAAAATCCTGGTGATTATCCGGTTGAAACCCTGGTACTCAATGCCCTGGCCAATACCGACCGCCGTCTGCAGCAAAACAAGAGCGTGACGCCGGCATTTTTATTTGCCGCTCTGCTCTGGTATCCAATGCAACAACGCATGAACCTGCTCCAGAAAGAAGGTATGCATCCCCTACCAGCGATGCATGAAGCCGCCAACCAGGTGATTAGCGAACAGGTACGACAGACCGCAATTCCACGGCGGTTCTCAACGCCGATCCGCGAGATCTGGGATCTGCAGCTACGTCTGCCCCGGCGTCACGGCAAACGCGCGGAACGCCTGGTAGAGCAACCGCGCTTTCGAGCAGCCTACGATCTACTGGTATTGCGTGAAAATAGTGGCGAGGACCTCGACGGTTTAAGTAAGTGGTGGACTGATTATCAAACCAGTAATCCCCAGTCACGTAATAACCTGACCCGGGAACTGCCTAGCGAAGAACCAACGCAACGCCGCCGCCGTAAACGTCGCCGTCCCGCAAGTCAGAAAAGTGGATCGCCAAGCAGTGACTGATCTCTGGCAGCGCTGCTATATAGGCCTGGGCAGCAACCTGGAAGATCCACGACAGCAGGTATCCATCGCCCTGAAGGAACTTCAGCAGCTACCTAACTGCCGCAACCTCAGCCACTCGAGCCTGTACCGCAGCGATCCGGTAGGCCCTGCGGGCCAACCGGACTATATCAATGCTGTCGCTTGCATCGAAACAACCCTGACACCATTACAGCTTCTGGACGCCCTGCAAGGCATTGAACAGGACCACCAGCGAGTTCGAATTCAGCATTGGGGACCACGCACCCTGGATCTGGATCTGCTGCTTTTTGGCCAGCAGGTCATCCACAATGAGCGCCTGACTGTTCCCCATGCCTTCATGGTGGAACGAAACTTTGTCCTCTACCCCCTCGCTGAGATCGCTCCGGATCTGTCCCTGCCAGCCGGAATCAGCCTGCAAAAGCTGCTGAAAAACGTCAAAAAAGGCACTCTTGAGAAAATTTAACGTCACATTAAATACTTATAATTCATAAACTTATAAGTTTCATTTCGCTTATGCACAATAGAGAATAGTTAAACTGATACTGCATAGGTATAATCCACTGCCGTGTGAGTAACAATTTACAGGTTCCTCTTATGAGCAGCATTACCCTACATACTCTTATGGCCCGTAAACAGGCCGGCGAAAAGTTTGCAGTTCTGACTGCATATGATGCCTGTTTTTCCCACCTGATCAGCGCAGCTGATGTCGAGGTGATGTTAGTGGGCGACTCCCTGGGCATGGTACTTCAGGGCAATGACAGCACATTGCCTGTAACCGTCGAAGAGATGGCTTACCATACAGCAGCAGTAAAAGCGGGCAATCAGGGCTCAATGATTATGGCTGACTTGCCATTTATGAGTTACGGCACCCCGGAACAGGCGATGGATAGCGCGGCAGTATTAATGCAAGCCGGTGCCCACATTGTCAAACTCGAAGGTGCTGCCTGGTTAGATGAAACCATTACCCTGTTGGCAGAACGCGGCATTCCGGTCTGCGCTCATCTGGGCCTGACCCCTCAGGCAGTGAACGTGCTGGGTGGGTATAAAGTACAGGGGCGCGATAATTCCGCTGCCAAACAGATGATTGAAGATGCCGTGCGACTGGAGAAAGCGGGCGCCGGCATGCTGCTACTGGAATGCGTTCCTGCCCTGCTGGCTGGCGAAATTACCCGTGCCGTGGATATCCCTGTCATCGGTATCGGCGCCGGCCCTGATACAGATGCCCAGGTACTGGTCATGCATGACATGCTGGGTATCACCCCTGGCCGTCGTGCCAAGTTTGTAAAGAACTTTATGGCTGATGCTGATGATATTGGGGGCGCATTTAAATCCTATGCCGAAGCGGTAAAACTAGGGACCTTCCCTGGACCTGAACACGGATTTGAATAATATGCAGACTTTTCATTCTATCGCAGAGCTACGCGCTGCCCTCGCTGTTGAGCGCCGTGCCGGTAAGCGAATCGGCTTTGTACCAACCATGGGTAACCTCCATGAGGGCCATATACAGCTGGTTCATCAGGCAAACGACACCGCGGATATTGTCGTTGCCAGTATCTTCGTAAATCCACTGCAATTTGGTGAAAATGAAGATCTGGATGCCTATCCTAAAACTCTGGCAGAAGATCAACGCAAACTGGAAGAGGCAAATTGTCACTATCTGTTTGCCCCTACCATCGATGATATATACCCCAATGGACAAGTTATTCAGACTCAGGTTGAAGTACCCGGCCTATCAAATATCCATTGCGGCGGAACTCGACCAGGGCATTTCCGCGGAGTAGCTACCGTAGTATGTAAGCTGTTTGGCATTGTTCAGCCGGATGTAGCCATCTTCGGCGAGAAGGATTTCCAGCAGCTGCTGGTTATTCGGCGCATGACTGAAGATCTGTTTTTACCCGTAGAGATACAGGGCTCTCCCATTGCCCGCGCCGAAAGTGGACTGGCCCTTAGCTCACGTAATGGCTACCTCTCCAGCGAAGAGCTGGAAGTTGCGCCACTGCTAAACCGCACGGTTCGCAATACGATTGCACAGATAACGGCAGGCCGCCGGGATTTCGTGACCTTGCAGGAAGAAGCACAGGCGACACTGGAACAAGCCGGCTTCAAACGTGACTACTACAATATCTGTCGCCGTCATGACCTACAGGCGCCCTCTGCAGATGACACTGAACTCGTTCTGGTTGCAGCGGCTTATCTGGGCAAAGCCCGCCTGCTGGATAATATGGAAGTCGATATCTGATTCCCTCAGCGCCATCCTTGCGTGATGGCGCTATCTTTTCCACCTGCCCCCCCTGTTCGAAAACAGCACTCCTCCTTTAGGGAACCTGCGAATAAGTCTAATGCTTTCTCTGCGGGCTATAGAACGGCCAGTACCCAAAGGGCATACTACTGCGCGAAAGACAGTGCCGTGAAATGTCTGGACCTTTTCAAACTGACTGACAAAGCAGGTGGCCGTTATAGAGTCCGCCCTTTTCTGCCCGGCTAATCCCTCCAACTGTTTATTTTATGCCCGCTAGTTGATAATATTTTTTTAGGCGACCTTACGGGGATATCCCCATTGCAGTTAAGAGTTGTCTATGTTGTACTGCACTGCACAAAAAATATAATTATTACAATAAAGAGCACTTACAGCACAAACCCCAAACACGCACTTCAAAGCCCTTAGGCAGGTCGTGTTTGCCATAATTTAGTCATAACACTTGGCTAAAATACTGCTGTAGGGATAGGATAAATCAAGCAAGAGGTAATATCATGCGTGACGTCGTTATTGTAGCTGCTGGCCGTACTGCAGTAGGTAATTTTAATGGATCTTTAGCTTCTGTTGCTGCCAGTGATCTGGGCGCAACTGTAATCAAGGGGCTGCTGGAAAAATCTGGTGTCGCTCCTAGCCAGGTGGATGAAGTCATTCTGGGCCAGGTACTGACTGCTGGCTGTGGCCAAAACCCAGCCCGCCAGGCAAGTATCAATGGCGGCCTGCCCGTTGAAGTTTCTGCCATGACTATCAACAAGGTTTGTGGTTCCGGCTTGAAAGCAGTGCAACTGGCTACTCAGGCAATCCGTTGTGGCGATGCCGAGATTATCATCGCCGGCGGCCAGGAAAACATGAGCCAATCTGCCCACGTCCTGCCTAACTCCCGTAATGGTGCACGCATGGGCGACTGGAAAATGGTCGACACCATGATCAAAGACGGTCTTTGGGATGCCTTCAACAACTATCACATGGGTATCACCACCGAAAATATCGTCGAGAAGTATGGTTTCACCCGTGAAGAACAGGATGCCTTTGCTGCCGCGTCACAAAACAAGGCTGAAGCAGCGGTAACTGGCGGTAAGTTCAAAGAAGAGATCATCCCCGTAGTGATCCCTCAGCGTCGCGGTGATGACGTTGTTTTCGATACGGATGAGCAACCACGCTTTGGCGCCACTGCTGAAAGCCTGGGTAAGTTACGCGCTGCATTTAAGAAAGACGGAACAGTAACAGCGGGTAACTCTTCCACCATCAACGATGGTGCAGCAGCAGTCATTGTCTGCTCGGCTGAAAAAGCCGCTGAGCTGGGTCTGCCGGTACTGGCGAAGATCAAGGCTTATGCATCTGCAGGTGTCGATCCATCAATCATGGGTACTGGCCCGATCTGCGCTACTCAGAAAGCCCTGGATAAAGCCGGCTGGACTGTCGACGACCTGGAACTGGTAGAAGCAAACGAAGCCTTCGCAGCCCAGGCGATGTCCGTCAATAAGGAGCTGGGCTGGAATACAGATATCGTCAACGTCAACGGTGGCGCCATCGCTATGGGCCATCCGATTGGTGCTTCCGGCTGCCGTATCTTTGTATCACTGCTGCATGAAATGCAGCGCCGTGATGCCAAGAAAGGCCTGGCAACACTGTGTATCGGTGGTGGTATGGGTACAGCTCTGGCTATTGAGCGCGACTAAGCACTAGCCACAGCAACATCGCTGCAGCGCCAGTCATATGGCTGCCTGCAGCTCGTTCTTGTTAGAGAGCGTCCATCCCTGGACATAACCCTGCTCCTGGACATAACCCTGCTCCTGCGCATCCATGCGCTCGCAGGGTTTTTCTTACTACATCCATGTATTGCTGCACCGCCATCCATGGCTCCTTGCAGCCTTGTTCTTGTTAGAGAGCGTCCATCCCTGGACATAAACCCTGCTCCTGCGCATCCATGCGCTCGCAGGCCCCTTCTTGTTAAGTAGCAGCATCCATGTATTGCTGCACCGCCATCCATGGCTCCTTGCAGCCTTGTTCTTGTTAGAGAGCGTCCATCCCTGGACATAAACCCTGCTCCTGCGCATCCATGCGCTCGCAGGCCCCTTCTTGTTAAGTAGCAGCATCCATGTATTGCTGCACCGTCATCCATGGCTCCTTGCAGCATACAGTCCATCCCTGGACATAAACCGCGTTTAATAACGCGATTTTTATTTGCTTCTGCCAAATCAGTTTTCCGTTCCTATACTTGCTGTATGAATTATTTTTCTGGCAGCCTGATATGAAATTAAAAGTCTTAAGTATTTCAGCGGCTATTCTGCTCATTATTTCTGCGGTAGCACTCATCGCCTGGATAACCCTGATCAACCTGTTGCCCGATGACAAATATGCCAAACTGTCTAAGGTATTAGCTTCTCCACCTCTCAGTGAACAGCAGTTTATTCCCTATCAGGGACCGCACCCCAGCCAATGGACCCGCCCTGCTGACCCTTACCCCTATCCGATTCAACTAGGGGACGTCGGCCCGGTAACGCCGCTGTATAACATCAACCTGCAATACCCGTTTGCCTGCGGTGGCGAACGTTCAGGCTTGGGGCAGCCGCTGATAGACAATAACCAGCAATGGGGCATTGCAGTCACTTCCGCGGAGCCTGACAGCGGGCAGGTACGCAAGGGATTCAGTAAGGACTGCCTGCACCCGACCCAGGCATGGTACCTCTATAACCGCACAGGTACTAAGCAGTTTTACCCGCTTCAAGAGGCAGAGGATGATATTGCCCAAATCAACATTAACGGCAAAATGATCGACTTTATCATCCGTGTAGAAATGGGCACAATAAACCGCTTCATCTATACAATAGCGACTCTCAAGGGCCCTGCCGGGACTCTCGACAAACCAGACGGTCAATACTGGAACCAGCGCCTGATCTATCAATTTCGCGGCGGCGTCGGCATCGGTTACCGCCAGGGACGCACCAGCCCAAGCGCCATACCCCAAAGGCGCTTTGAACAACTCAAGCTGGGCTACGCCATCGCTTATTCCACTGCCAACCAGACATCCAACCACTATGATATCTGGCTGGCCGAAGACTCCGCTCTGCGAGTAAAGCGGCAGTTCAACTCATTGTACGGCGAACCTCATTACACCATTGGCATCGGCGGTTCAGGCGGCGCCATTCAACAGTACCTGATTGGCCAAAACGGTTCTGACCTGCTGGATGGCGCACTAGCCTTGTATGCCTATCCCGATATGCTCAGCCAGACACTCTACGCGTTCGACTGTGAACTGCTCGAATACTATTTTGATGTCAACGCAGAAAGCTCCCGTTGGCGTCACTGGCAACAACGCCAACTGGTTGAGGGGCTTAACAGCAAGGATTATCCTGCCGATAATAAATCCTATTTATATGAGGCCGCGATGGTGGCTCAGGGATTGCTGCCACGTTGGCCCACCAGTAGCAGTGAGTGTGTTCGCGGCTGGCGCGGTCTCACACCGCTAGTCAGCAACCCCAAATTCGTTCACTTCATGACCCGCTACAGTGAGCAGTTGCAACAATCGACTCGCTGGAGTCACTGGGATAGCCTGAAATACATCTATGGCAGCCGACCTGACGGTTACGCCTTGCGTACCTGGGATAATATCGGTGTACAGTATGGCCTTCGTCCACTCAAGCGGGGCCAAATAAGCACCCGGGAATTTCTTCATCTGAACGCCAACATCGGTGGCTGGAAATCGCCAGAGGAAATGACTCAGGAGAATTTCTGGCGTATCAATGGCCACGGCTCTTTCTGGGACTTTAGCCCCTGGAGCCACCAAAATATGAACCTGAGTGCGGATGACGGTAACACCCCCGCACCCCGAACCCGAGGTGATATTGATGCAATTCGGGCTGCTTACCAGGCGGGACACATCTTTATCGGACAGATGAATATCCCGGTGATCGATGTCCGCCATTACCTCGAACAAGAACTGGATATGCACCACGCCAGTGCTTCATTTTCGACTCGGTTGCGCTTGTTAAGACAACAGGGGCACCGCGATAATCAGCTAATCTGGATGGCTGACAAGGATTTCGATCCCACGCCTCAAGCACTGGAAGCGATGGCGCAATGGCTCGAAAACCAGCGCGCCTTTGCTTCCAGCGATCCACTGCAGACACGCCCCGACGACCTCCAGGATCGTTGCTACGATAAGCAAGGACAGATTATCGCCAATGGGTCTGATGTCTGGGATGGGGAATGGAACAACCTGAAAGATGGCGTCTGCATGCAGCATTTTCCGATCTATAGTACATCACGAATAGAGGCCGGCGGCAGCCTGCTGGGCGATACATTCAAGTGTCAGCTGATGAGCATCAGTGAAGCGTTAGAGAGCGGCCTATACGCTCCTGTCGACTTAGCGCCACATAAGGCACGCCTGGAGCAAATTTTTCCTGATGGAGTGTGTGATTACAGCAAGCCCGACCAGGGTCTTCCAGCCGGGCTGTTAGTGAACTGAACCAGGCACATAAACTTATGCGGTTGCGATAGCACCTTTACCGACACCTTCGAAGGCACGCACCATCACTTCATGGCTGGGATAGGCCTTTTTTACCTGTTCTGCCAAATGACAGGCAATCTGCTCTACGGTGGTTTCAGTATTGATCAGATAGCATTTATCTGCCGGCAAGCGCAACTCGAATTCGCCCTGTGGCGCCTGATAGCGATAATGATGTTCAGCTGCTGGCTGGCCTACCAAATGATCGGTCGTGCCAATATAGATATCTCTCAACTGCTCAGCCCATTGCACTTCAAGCTGAGAGTCACGCTGCCCATCCAGATAAATCTCGAGGCGCGAACGGTGGCCATGCGCAATGCGCTGACAGTTGCCATCGTGCTGTTGTAAACCATGGCTATACTGGTAAAAAGTACCATCAATGGACTCTGCAACAAAGCTTATTTCCAGACCTTTTACCTGTTCAGGAAACAATGCCAGTAACTGCCCCTTGCACCACTGAGCGAGCCCGACTTCAGTTATCTGCTCGAGGTCAACCAGGGCAATTGCCTGTTCAGGCGAGCGACAATAGAACGAATGCCCATCAGGATACTGCCAATCGACCAGCGTCTCGCCATTCTTCTGCATGATCGCCAAATCTGGCATCCTGACAGGCACCACCAGCGCATGATCGATATAGGTATCAAACCACTGTTTCACAGCTTTTTTTACGATTCCGAAATCACAGATCATCCCCTGATCATTCAGGCTACCATCCAGCACCAGCTGCACCAGCCAGGACTCTCCCAGCAAGCCACGTTGCGGATGCAGGTAGGAAAAATCAACATTAGTCAGGTTATCGACAAACAGCTTCACTTGAGTTCACACAGCGTTAAAAATAGAAAGGCCGCTATCTTAGCGTATTGTAGACGCCATTGCATTTGCACTACGGCAATTACTGTATACTATGCGCTTTGCTCATCAACTGAACCGAAAATAGATGCGACTGGATAAATACCTAAGCCAAGTAACCGGCTTACCCCGTAGCCAAACCAAGCGATTGATCAAATGCCAGCAAGTACTGGTAAACGATAGCGTCAATCAGGATCATGGCTATCAGGTGAAAACCGCTGATGAAGTCGTCTTAAACGGCCGACTTATTTCACCGCCCGGCCCCAGGTATCTAATGCTGAATAAGCCACTAGATACCGTCTGCGTCACTGAAGATGCCGAGCATCCCACCGTGATAGACCTGCTGGAGCTGGAAAACATTAAGGGCCTGCATCCCGCCGGCCGCCTGGATATCGATACCACCGGCCTGGTACTGATTACCGATGATGGTAAATGGTCTCACCGGGTTACCTCGCCGCGCAGCCAGTGCAACAAGGTTTACCGGGTGACCACTACCGAGCCAATTCCTGAGGAAATGATTACACGCTTTGCACAGGGGCTCGAGTTACGTAACGAAGACAAACCAACACTGCCTGCCGGGTTACAGATTCTGGATAGCTGCGAAGCCCGGGTTACCCTGCAGGAAGGACGCTATCATCAGGTAAAAAGGATGTTCGCTGCAACCGGTAATAAGGTGATTGAACTTCACCGCGAGAAGATTGGTCAGATTCAACTTGACCCGGATCTGGAACCTGGCGAATACCGTTTCCTCACTCAACAAGAGATAGATAGTTTCTGATGACTGATGTCGCTTTTCACCTGCTACAACCCAAGATCGATAACGCCAACGGTGTAACCCTGTGGATCGCCGATGAAAATGCGTTGCGCCCCCAGCAACTGGCTAGTCCGAACCCGGCGATTACAGTTATCTGCAACCGCTTTGATCTTTACCAGAAACTGGATACTCACGGCTGGAATGTTGAGTTCAATGATTTCGATTTCAGTGCCTACCCAGACGGCTCGGTTGACCGCATTGTCTATCGAATATCGAAAGAGAAACCCGCAGTGCACCACATCATCAACCAGGCCTTCCGTGTATTGAAGCAGGATGGTGAACTGTGTATCTCGGGTCTGAAAAATGAAGGCATTAAGACCTACCTGGATAAGGCTAAAAAATTCTTCGCCGGGCAGATAGAGACAAAAAAGGCGGATAAAAACACCTGGATGGGAACTCTACGCCGACCTGAAGCCGGCAAAGAACCACTGGACGACCAGCACTATACTGAGCTTAGGGAAGTCGCGACAGACGACGCCTTCAGTTACTGGAGCAAACCCGGGGTATTTGGCTGGAACAAGATCGATAAAGGCAGTACCTTCCTGATTGAGGAGCTGCAGTTATTTGTCAGCCAGTTAAAGGAACCTCCTGAAAATATACTCGATTTAGGCTGCGGCTATGGTTACCTATCCCTTAACTGCCAACTTCCAGGTGCAAAAATCACTGCCACCGATAACAATGCGGCAGCGATTTATACCTGCACGGAAAATTTTCTCCGCAACCAGGTTAATGGCGAAGTAATTACGGCAGACTGCGCTGAAGGTATCGAGCAACAGTTTTCACTGATTCTGTGCAATCCGCCATTTCATCAGGGCTTCAGCGTCGAAGGCGACATGACAGATCGGTTTCTCAACACCGCCAGTAAGCGGCTGCACGCCAAAGGCATCGCCTGCTTTGTGGTGAACCTGCACATACCGTTGGAGCGTAAAGCCAAAGGCTTGTTCTCTCGTATCGAAACGATCGCCGGTAATGGCAGCTTCAAGCTGGTTTTATTGGCTCAACCTGTAACAAGATAACCTGTATACCGAGGAATAGAGGATGGCCCTCACCTACCTGCAACAGACGTGGAATTTCTTTCGCGCGAATCTGATCCCGATTATGCGGATTCAACTACCCTTCATCATCCTGATCTCACTGATCAGCTTGATTGCGATGCAATCTGTCGACACTGTAAATCCGCAGATGAATTCCTCCGTGATGATATTTTATATCGCCAGTCTTATATTCCTGCCGTTGTACGGCGGCGCTACAATCGCTTATCTGGAGTCGGTGATCAATGACGCTCCCCTCACCACAATAGCTGCGCTTAAGGTTGGCCTGACCCGTTGGGGACCGCTGTTCGTTACCAAAATGCTGGCGGCCTTTGGTATCGTTATTGGCTTGTTTCTGTTTTTCATTCCCGGCATCTATGTCCTGGTACGCTGGGCCTTCGCTGAATATCACTGTGTGATCCATACAGCAGGGCCCACTGATGCCCTGAAAGATAGCTGGGATGACAGCTCCGACTATTTCTGGATATTACTCAATGGCATGGCGTTGCTATTTGCTATTTTAATCAGCGCCAACATTGTGACTGAATGGCTATTGGCCAGCATCGGTATAGAGTCACTGGTAATACGGACCCTGCTGGATATATTCTTTGGCTTTATGAACTGCTTGTATACTATTTTCGGCTTTCGAATTTTCTGCGTCATGCGTGAACAGCAACAGCAAGCCTAGCAGGCTGTTGAAAAACGTTTTCGAGGCAGTCAATGTAAGGCAAAAACAGGCGAAAAAGCGGAGCTTCTTGAAATAAGTGAGCACTTTGAGCCTGTTTTTAACGCAGCAGTGACAACGCAGATAGATTTTCAACAACCTGCTCGAACATAACGTCCCTCAATAGGGCTCTTCTAACAGGGCCCTGATATCCTTTTCAATGACCCTTGCCTGCTGGCTGTCTGAATGCGTTTCTCCCACATACAGCGACCGCACCTGCCCCTGCTTATCCAGGATATAGAATGCTGGCCAATAGCGATTCCCCATTGCTTTCCAATAACCGAAGTCATTATCCATCATTACCGGATGATCCAGTTCAAACTGCTCGATCTTGGCCTCCAGATTGCCCCTGAGCCGTTCATGGGCAAATTCCGGTGTATGGATACTTACGACCTGAAACGAGCTATCAGCAAGCTTGTGCTCAAGCTCCTTGAGCCAGGGAAATGAACGGTAGCAATTCCAGCAATCAAAGGTCCAGAAATCCAGCAATACGACTTTTCCCTGCAGGTCCGCCAGCGTTAATGGCCTGGAATTAAGCCACGCCTGTTCATCATTCTGGGTAAATTCCGGCGCTGGCAGCGGTGTGTCCAATCTGCCATCAGCTGCAACAACAGTTTGAGCTGTAATTGTGCAACCCAGCAGCGCCCATATTCCTAATAACAACCAACGTTTCATAGTAAAACTCCTTTTATTACGAACTCCTGACAATCGATTAAACCAAACGGATAAATCGAGAAACCATTCAGTTTCTTTAGAGACTATTCAATAAGACTGAGACTCCTAAGCGCTATATCCGTTCACGAATCCACATTCGTGTCACTGCTCACAAATAAATTACCCACAATAACCAAGGCAGAAAGCTGTACATAACATCTTAAGAAGTAACTCAAAGCCTTAAACCACGACCCCTTGCGCATCTGCGCGATAATCAACCAAGGATTTTATTACTGACATCCATTGCCAAGAACTGAAAAAAGTTGCATTTACCTCGACTTTGATATTAATGAGAATCACTATCATCAAAGGAGAAAACCATGTCCACACTGACAATTAACGCATGGATCGACAGGAAAGACCCTATCATCTGCCTTTCAAGTGGAATTACTGGCAAGCTAATAGCCCGCTGGCATAGTCAATCAGCCAGACAACTATTTGAAGATGGCGTATTGACACTCAAAGAGCTGTTTTCCAACAATAAGCAACTGCAACAACAAGCAGCTCACGAACTGCTATTAATTGCCTGCGCCGACAGTCTATGCAATGAACAGGGAAAAAAATGTTTCACCTGCATCACCAGCCTGCTGTTGAAAAGTTATATACAGAATAATCAGCTGGCAACAAACCAGAAAGAGCGGCAAGGCTCTATCCAATACTCGCCTTTTGCCACGGGATAACCCATGAATTGAGTTATACACAGAAAAGCTTGCATAAGCATGTATAAAGGTTGTGCATAACTAGCTGAAGGAGCGGCTGTCTGTAGGATAGAGAGTCTTGACTAGATTTCAAACAGACATTTAATTTATACAATTTCGATGAGTTATTCACATAAATTAAAGTCTTAATAACATCGCTGCACCGCCATCCATGGCTCTTTGCAGCCAGATTCTCGTTAAAGAGTGTACGTCCTGTACATCGCTGCACCGCCATCCATGGCTCTTTGCAGCCCGATTTTTGTTAAAGAGTGTACGTCCTGTACAAAAAAAGCCCCCGCATTGCGGAGGCTCTTTATCAAATCAGAAGAATCTTATTCTACAGATTCGTCCTGCTCCAGATCACGCATTGTCAGTTTGATACGGCCACGAGGATCGACATCCAGGACCTTAACCTTCAACACATCATCCATCTTGATGTAATCGGTCACTTTCTCGATACGCTTGTTCGCAATTTGAGAGATGTGAACCAGACCATCCTTGCCAGGCAGGATATTAACGAATGCGCCGAACTCTTCCAGACGCACAACTTTACCTTCGTATACCTTACCCACTTCAGCTTCAGCCGTGATCTCTTTAACACGATCAGTTGCCAGCTTGGCAGCAGCCTTATCAGCTGCGTAGATACGTACCAAACCGGAATCTTCGATATCGATTGTGGCACCGGTCTCTTCAGTCAGGGCGCGGATTGTCGCACCACCCTTACCAATCACGTCACGGATCTTCTCTGGGTTGATCTCGATAACAGTCATTGCAGGAGCATTGTCTGGCAGCTCAGGACGGGAGTAGCCGATAACCTTGGCCATCTCTTTTAGGATGTGTGCACGGGCTTCATACGCTTGCTCCAGCGCGATATCCATGATCTCTTCGGTAATACCGGTGATCTTGATATCCATCTGCAGTGCGGTAATACCCGCTTCAGTACCGGCAACTTTAAAGTCCATATCACCCAGGTGATCTTCATCACCCAGGATATCGGTCAGTACGGTAAAACGCTCACCTTCCTTAACCAGACCCATTGCGATACCCGCAACTGGCGCCTTCAGAGGAACACCCGCATCCATCATGGACAGAGACGCACCACAAACAGAAGCCATAGAGCTTGAACCGTTAGATTCAGTAATCTCGGAAACAACACGAATGGTGTACGGAAATTCTTCCTGAGTAGGCAGAACAGCAGCAACACCGCGACGCGCCAAACGGCCATGACCAATCTCACGACGACCCGCAGACATCATACGACCCGCTTCACCTACAGAGTATGGAGGGAAGTTGTAGTGCAGCATGAATGGATCACGACGCTCGCCTTCCAGCGCATCGACAATCTGCTGATCACGCGCAGTACCCAGTGTACAGGTAACGATGGACTGGGTTTCACCACGGGTAAACAGTGAAGAACCGTGAGTACCTGTCAGTACATCAATTTCCACTTCGATAGGACGCACAGTCTTGCCATCACGGCCATCGATACGCGGTGCACCATCAAGGATACGGCCACGCACAATCTCTTTTTCCAGAGCGCTGAAGATACCGCCAACTTCGCCAGCAGAAGGCTGACCCTCTTCACCGCAAAGGGCTTCAACAGCTTGTGTCTTCAGTGCGCTCAGAGCGGCTTGACGCTGCATCTTGTCCGCAGTCTGGTAAGCAGTAGCGATACCTTCGCCAACAACACCGCTAACCTGTTCGAACAGTGCTTCGTTCTTCTCAGCTGGAGCCCAGTCCCACTGCTCTTTACCGACTTCAGCAGCCAGTTCCTTGATCGTATCGATTACGACCTGCATTTCCTGGTGCGCATAAACAACGGCACCCAGCATCTCGTCTTCTGACAGTTCCTGTGCTTCGGACTCAACCATCAATACCGCGTCAGAAGTACCGGCAACAACCATGTCCAGCATGGAGCCTTCCAGCTCTTCAAATGTTGGGTTGAGGAAATACCCCTGCTCTTCGGTATAACCGACACGAGCGCCACCGATTGGGCCCGCAAACGGGATACCGGAGATAGACAGCGCAGCAGAGGTACCGATCATTGCAGCGATATCCGGATCGCTCACCTTATCGGCAGACATTACCGTACAGATAACCTGTACTTCGTTCATGAAACCCTTCGGGAACAGTGGACGAATTGGACGATCGATCAGGCGGGAAGTCAGTGTTTCTTTCTCGGAAGGACGCGCTTCACGCTTGAAGAAACCACCGGGGATACGCCCAACAGCGTAATACTTTTGCTGATAGTGTACGGACAGCGGGAAGAAACCCTGGCCTTCACGTACTTCTTTAGAGCCAACAACGGTACACAGAACCTGCACACCACCCATAGTAACCAGTACGGCACCGCTAGCTTGACGAGCGACACGGCCGGTTTCCAGCGTAACCTGCTGCTTACCGAACTGGAATGTTTTTGTAATTGCTTGTGGCACGATGTAATTCCTTACAGTTATGCAAAATTAAAATCGTCTGTAGCGCGGAACATCAGGCCTCTTTTAGCCAGTACTCTATTGAATTCTAGCGTTCTAAAATCAGAACCCAATAGAGTACAGGCTGGTTGATGTATTACCGGTTTACAGACATCTAAAAAGCACCGGGGCCATTAAATGGCCCCGGAACATTATCTTAGCGACGCAGACCCAGACGGGCAATCAGCTCGACGTAACGAGTTGCATCTTTCTTCTTCAGGTAGTCCAGCAGCTTACGACGCTGGTTTACCATACGGATCAGACCGCGACGAGAATGGTGGTCGTGGATGTGGCCCTTGAAGTGAGATTGCAGACCAACGATGTTGTGAGTCAGCAGAGCAACCTGTACTTCCGGAGAACCAGTGTCGCCTTCAGCGCGCGCGTACTCTGTAACGATCTCAGCTTTCTTTTCAGCAGATAATGCCATTTTTAAAACTCCTAAATAATATGCACACGATTATAAACCGCAGGATTAAAAGTCGCGTTGTACCGAGCATATTTTCAGTTCAACGTCAAAGTGCCCACAGAGCCGATGCTCTGCAAGCAAACTTATTCACTCTCTGGCTGAGTATTCATCAGGCGACGTGGCAATAATTGCCCGCTATCACTGATTTCACCAATACCAAGAAAACGGCCACTGCGTTGCTCGATAATACGAACCAACGGCTGCGCCGCGGTGTTTTCAAGCACCACGCGCTGTCCAAAACAGAGTGTGCGGGCCTGTGCTTCATCAAGCAACAATTCAGGTGCTGATTCAACAGGGCTCCAGGGCGGCAATAATAACCCATCCAGACGCTTTTGTATGCTTTGCGCACTAGCATCACTGCCCATTTCTTCAACCAGCAGCTCAAGATCAGCCAGCGGCATCATTTTATCCGCCGTATAAGGTCCTGAATCCAGTCGACGCAGCACCTTAACGTGGGCACCGCAACCCAGCATCTCGCCCATATCCTGTACGATGGAACGGATATATGTACCCTTACTGCAACGGATATCCAGATCTACCTCGTCACCACGAAAATCCAGTACCCGAATCTCATAAACAGTCACCTGGCGACTCTTTACTTCAACCTGAATGCCCTGGCGCGCAAGTTTATACAGAGGTTGGCCGTTATGCTTCAGGGCCGAGAACATGGAAGGTACTTGAGTAATCTCACCAGTAAACTCTGCTTGCAGCAGCTGATCGATAGCATCCCGGGTAAGACCCTCAGGAAGCTCTCGCTCTTCGACCACTTCACCATCAGCATCGCTGGTATCAGTTCTCTGACCCAATTTAGCCGTAGTAAGATAGCGCTTATCTGCATTCAGCAGAAACTGTGAGAATTTGGTTGCCTCACCAAAGCAAAGCGGCAACATACCGGTTGCCAGAGGATCCAGCGCACCGGTATGCCCAGCCTTAGCTGCACCATAGATTCGTTTTACGATTTGCAGAGCACGGTTCGACGATATTCCACCCGGTTTATCGAGTAGGAAAATACCGTTGACCGGCCGGCCTTTTGCCCGCCTTGCCAATGGCTACTCCCCGCTTTCCTGCTGTTCCGGGTCATCCTGGGGATGACTCTTGTCTTCTTTAACCGCCTGGAAGATCAAATCATTCAGGCGACGGCCACGATCGACACTCTCATCAAAATGAAAGCGTAGCTGGGGCATAACCCGCAACTTTATCTGCCTGGACAGCTGCCCACGCAGAAAACCCGAAGCGTTATTAAGCACTTTAAGTGATTGTTGAATAGCGGCGGCTTGCTGCTCTTCACCCTGATCGCCAAAAGACATGACGGTCACGTAAATGTCAGCATAGCCAAGATCCTTGGCAATCTTGACATAGCTAATAGTAACCATGCCAAGACGTGGATCTTTTATTTCGCGGTGAATAAGCTTTGCCAGGTCACGTTGGACCTGGTCAGCTATCCGTTGGGTACGACTAAATTCTCTTGCCATGATGATCCGTTACAGTGTGCGCTGAACTTCGACAGTATCGAATACTTCGATCTGATCGCCGACTTTCACGTCGTTGTAGTTCTTCACGCCGATACCACATTCCATACCTTGACGAACTTCAGCAACATTATCCTTGAAGCGACGCAGGGATTCCAGTTCACCTTCATAGATGACCACGTTTTCACGCAGCACACGAATACGCTTGTTACGGTGAACGGTACCTTCGGTAACCATACAGCCAGCAACAGCACCAATCTTAGGTGCACGGAAGACATCACGTACCTCGGCAATACCCACAATCTCCTCTTTAAACTCAGGAGCCAACAGACCAGTCATCGCCTGCTTAACATCATCAATGATGTCGTAGATAACGCTGTAGTAGCGCAGTTCGATCTCTTCACGTTCAACAACGGCACGCGCCTGTACATCGGCACGCACGTTAAATCCGATCATGATCGCACTGGATGCCAATGCCAGGTTAGCATCGGTTTCCGCGATACCACCCACACCGCCTGAAACGATATTCACTTTAACTTCATCCGTGCTGAGTTCATTCAACGCGCTGGTAAGCGCCTCGAGGGAGCCACGTACGTCCGTCTTCAATATGATATTCAGTGACTTAACTTCACCGGTTTGCATATTGCTGAACAGATTTTCCAGCTTGGATGCCTGCTGTCGTGCCAGCTTCACTTCACGGTATTTACCCTGACGGAAGAGTGCGACTTCGCGGGCTTTCTTCTCGTTGGATACAACGGTGAACTCGTCACCTGCACCCGGCGTACCGTCAAGACCCAAAATCTCGACAGGAATAGAAGGACCGGCAGCCTTAACAGGCATACCATTCTCATCCAGCATCGCACGAACACGCCCGTACTGAAGACCCGCCAGTACGATATCGCCCTGCTTCAAGGTACCGTTCTGAACCAGTAGTGTTGCTACCGGGCCACGGCCTTTATCCAGACGGGATTCGACGACAACACCACGACCTGAGGCCTCAGGAACGGCTGTCAGCTCAAGTATCTCTGCTTGCAACAGTACCGCATCCAGTAGTTCATCAACGCCCTGACCGGTTTTGGCAGAGACATTAATAAACTGTACGTCACCACCCCAGTCTTCTGGAATAACATCACGCTGGGCCAGCTCATTCTTGACACGATCCGGATCTGCTTCTTCTTTATCGATCTTGTTAACCGCGATAACCAGAGGCACACCCGCAGCTCGGGCGTGATCTACGGCTTCAATAGTCTGCGGCATCACACCATCATCGGCGGCAACTACCAGGATAACGATATCGGTTAACTGGGCACCACGCGCACGCATTGCGGTGAAAGCAGCATGTCCTGGAGTATCCAGAAAACTCACCATGCCGCGAGCGGTTTCAACGTGGTAGGCACCGATGTGCTGGGTAATACCACCGGATTCACCTGATGCAACACGGGTTTCACGGATAAAATCCAATAGGGACGTTTTACCGTGGTCAACGTGACCCATGACAGTAACCACGGGGGCACGGCCAACTTTCTCGCCTGCTACTTCATCACTGGTAGCGTGTTCAATGAGCTGATCTTCAACAGTATTTGCCTGCATCGGCACAGCGGTATGACCCATCTCCTCCACTACCAGCGTCGCAGTATCCTGATCGATAACCTGGTTAATGGTTGCCATGGCGCCCATCTTGAACATCACCTTAATCACGTCCGCAGCTTTAACAGACATCTTTTTAGCTAGTTCGGCTACAGTGATTGACTCAGGAATGTTTACCTCATGCACCACTGGTGCAGTCGGCTTTTCAAATGCCTGCACGGTAGCACTGGTCATTGCGGGCTGACGACTCGCTCTGCCGCCAGAACGACGACCGGAATCACGTCCTCCCCCTTTACGGGACAGGCGCTTGTTGCCTGCACCGCGGCCTGCTGCTGGCTTATTGTCGCTGCGGAAAGTCTTTTCACGCGGCTTTTTCTCACCGGCGGGCTTAGCTGCTGCAGGTCTAGCTGCTGCTGGCTTAGCTGCTGCAGGTCTAGCTGCTGCTGGCTTAGCCGCTGCTGGCTTTCTGGCTGCTGGCTTAGCTGCTGCAGACTTAGCTTCAGCCTGGCGGCGAGCATCACGTGCAGCCTTAGCTGCCGTATCCGCTGCCGCCTTCAGACGTGTATCTTCACGCTGTTTTTCCTGAGCAGCCTGAAGATCAGCATCGCGGTGATCCTGCACTTGCTGTTCTGCTGAACGCTCTGCCTGCTCTTTCAGCTTAGACGCATCGTCCTCAACTTCAGAACGTTTTACATAGGTACGTTTTTTGCGTACTTCAACGTTAATCGTTTTCTTACCAGAGGAACCCGAGACTCTTATCTGGCTGGTAGTCTTACGCTTAAGGGTAATTTTCTTCGGCTCACCTCCGGCTTTATCACCGTGGCTACGCTTAAGGTGAGTCAGTAGCGCTTGACGCTCTGCTTCACTTACTGATGATTCAGTCTTTTTCCCAGAGATGCCGGCCTCTTTCATTTGCGTAAGCAAACGATCAACGGGAACGCCAACGACCTCGGCAAGTTGTGTTACAGTTACTTCTGCCATTTTGGTTATTCTCCTCCGTCGATCTTACTCTTCATCCGCAAACCATGGAGCACGTGCTGTCATGATTATTGCCGCGGCTTTCTCTTCATCAAGCTCTTCAATATCCAGCAGGTCATCAACTGCCTGTTCTGCCAGATCTTCCATCGTCACGATACCCTTGCTGGCTAAAACAAATGCCAGGTGACGGTCCATACCGTCCATTTCCAGCAGGTCCTGTGCAGGCTCAGCCTTATCCAGCTGCTCCTCGCTCGCGATAGCCAGGTTCAGCAAGGCATCTTTGGCACGGGTCCGCAGTTCTTCAACGATATCTTCGTCAAAGCCATCAATGTCCAGCATTTCGTCCACAGGAACATAGGCGATTTCTTCCAGGGTAGTGAAACCCTCATCGACCAGGACCTCGGCGATATCGTCATCAACATCCAGATGCTTGATAAAGACTTCAATGCTGGAACCGACTTCAGATTGCTGTTTCTCTGCAGCATCCGCTTCGGTCATCACATTCAGTTTCCACTCGCTTAACTCAGATGCCAGTCGGACGTTTTGTCCACTTCGACCAATCGCCATTGCGAGATTTTCTTCTGCTACCGCAACATCCATGGAACGGGTTTCTTCATCAACAACGATGGATGCCACTTCAGCAGGAGACATAGCATTGATAACCAGTTGCGCAGGATTGTCATCCCACAGCACTATATCAACACGCTCACCACCCAGCTCGTTGGAGACAGCCTGAACCCGCGCGCCACGCATACCTACACAGGCGCCCACCGGGTCGATGCGGCCATCGTTGGTTTTAACAGCGATCTTGGCCCGCGAACCGGGGTCACGGGAGGCCGCACGAATCTCGATGACTTCTTCGGAGATTTCAGGCACTTCGATACGGAACAGTTCGATCAGCATTTCCGGACAGCTGCGACTCAGTGCTAACTGAGGTCCACGCCCTTCGGTGCGAATTTCATTCAGCACCGCACGTACACGATCGCCCATGCGATAGGCTTCACGAGGAAGCAACTGATCACGAGGCAGAACGGCTTCAGCGTTGTTACCCAGATCAACGATTATGTTATCGCGGGTAACCTTCTTCACGGAACCGGAAATCAGCTCACCCACCCGATCGCTATACAACGCTACAACTTTAGCGCGCTCGGCTTCACGTACTTTCTGCACGATCACCTGTTTAGCGGTCTGGGCAGCGATACGGCCAAACTTAACTGACTCGACTTGTTCTTCGTGGATATCATCAGGCTGCAAGCTGGTGTCGATCTCTTCAGCCTCTTGCATTGTCAGCTCGGTACCCAGCAATGGCACATCATCATTACTGACAACTTTCCAGCGACGGAAAGTTTCATAACCGCCAGTTTCACGGTCAATCACGACACGGATATCCGCATCTTCGTCGTATCGCTTTTTAGTCGCTGTCGCCAACGCAAGTTCGATCGCCTCAAAGATCACTTCTTTTGAGACATCCTTCTCGTTAGACACTGCTTCTGCAACTAGTAGAATTTCTTTATTCATGCAACTGCCCTAACTTAAAAATCCAATTCTTTGCTCTGCTCTCAAAACTGAGGAACAATGTTCGCCTTCTCGATATGATCGATAGGCAACAGGTACTCATCCTGATCGACAACAAGCACAATATCTTCATCTTCAATGCCGCTCAGCACCCCCTTAAACTTACGGCGCCCATCAAATGGCATCCGCAGGCGTAGCTGAACTACATGGCCGATATAGGCCTTATACTGTTCCAGCGTAAACAGCGGCCGATCCATACCTGGAGACGATACTTCCAGGGTGTACTCACCACTGATAGGGTCCTCAACATCCAGCACCCCGCTTACCTGGCGACTTACTTTGGCGCAATCTTCAACATCGACGCCGTTTTCTGAGTCAATATAGATACGCAGCAGACTCTGACGCCCCTGCGACAACATTTCAAAACCCCAAAGTTGCAAACCCAGTGCAATCACTGACGGCTCAATCAACTCTTTCAATACATTCATTTTTGCTGACACGCAAAACCTCTAAAACGCTTGCTTCGCAAACAAAAAATGGGTCAAAGACCCATTTACTCGCGTGACCTTGGCAGATCACAAGTACGAAAAAGCCCCTAACAAGGGGCCAATCAACGTACTGCTTGATCGACAATTCCAGAAATCCTTTCAAAAAAACTTCATCTGAAATTGGTAGCGGGGGCCAGAATAAACTAGCAACCTTCCCCAGCGGTTATAAAAAACCAAGCCCGCAGCCTGCCTTCTATCAACCTTAAAGGTATATCTTTCGATACACGCTTTTCTTTTCTGTATTTGGTACCAGACCCAGCTATGAGCTGAAGACCGTCCCTGAGTTTATAAACAAGATAAACTCCTCAATACAGATTTTCTGAAATTGGTACCAGACCCCAGCTATTAGCTGAAGACCTTCACGAGGTTATAAAAAGTCGAGCCCGAAGACTCCTTTCTATCAATCTCGAGGGCATATCTTTCGATACACGCTCCTTTCTGAAAATGGTAGCGGGGGCCAGATTTGAACTGACGACCTTCGGGTTATGAGCCCGACGAGC
>JBALVQ010000025.1:0-60376 GCA_036960915.1 Amphritea sp. | reverse complement strand
TCTTAACTCTGAAACAGTGCTTCCTTGCTAAACAGGAGGAGTCCATATACAGAGCGGACTATGATGATCGGCTAACGTCAGCCTCACCTTCAATCCATATTTCTCCATAGCAGGCATCCGGGCCAGGGCTATCTGAGCTTCAGCTTTCGGCAGGACACGCCCAAAAGCAGACCTTCTGGTGGTTGATATTCCTGTATAATAAGGAGGCTCTTTTTATGTGAATTTATACAGTATATTTTTACTTTCTCAGAAAACGTGAGCGTTATTCTGCAACAAGAGCAAAGAAATGCGCGTATATATACTGGTAAGCAAGTAATAACTAGTGCAATATCAGTTAGATAGGAAATGGGGAGGGTGAGATACCGTGCCAACCTCAAAGCAGTAAAACGCGCATGCGTGTATTCAGGGAAGGTAAAAGTACGTGTTTCAAATAAAGCTTTCACCATCAATAAGTTATACCTCCTTCACTGATTTTTCGCAGCAGCAAAACACGCACGCACAGTATTAAAATGCTATAGAAATTATTGAAGTAAGGAGATGTGTTTGGATTTTAAGCGTTATAAAGTAAACCATCAACACAGAGGACTACTTCCTATTCATCAAAAAAGCCAATGGCGAATTAGTGAAGTTGATGAAGAAGCTTTGTTTATGAAGGCAAAGAATAATCAATGGATATGTCCTAGAGACTGTTTGTGGTCACTAAATGATGAATTTTTGGTTATAGGTGAAGATGTTGCTGGAAGTCTATATGTTGCTAAATTTTGGGGAGATCAAGGTGAATGGCATGGCTTTCCTATTTCAATGAAGCGACAAATAGACCGACCGCCTACATCAGCAATTAGTGATTGGGTAAAGAAAAGTATAATTAGAAAGCGAATTGGCAATAAAATGGCTCAGGGGCAATTCTAATGAGTAATCACGTAAAAATATTAATCGAAGGCGATTATATTAATTCATTTGTTTATTCTGGAGTGCTTTTTTTAATTAACTCTGATTTAATATTAAAAGCTTACTCATGGGATCGTATTTTTGATTATTCCATTTCTGAAATTAAGTTATTTCACAAAAATAGGCTTAAAGACTATTCAAAGGGCAATGTTTTAACAATACCTGAAGAGTTAAAAAAAACGTATTCAATTTCTATTGAAAAACTGTCTGAGCTTGAACTTTGTTCTAAGGAGTTGTTAGTTTGGCCATCAGATATAAATATTTACAAAAATAGATTTTATGTTGCATCCGAATACGGAGTGGATGCGTTAGACTTTGATTGGAGTAATGGTGCTATTTCGAAATTTTCGACTGCCAATAGGATTTTTGATCAAATGTCCTTTAAATTAGCAACCAACTCATATTATAGACTTGCAATAGCTGCAGGAAAGTCAGGTGTAATATCTGTAATTCCCGATAAGAAGTATGTAAAAAGATCAAATGTAAATCAAATTATAGATGAGGCATGTGCTGATTGTCAGTGGCAGAATAATAGTCTTATTGCTAATACCGATAATGGTCAATATATGGCGTCATTTTTAGGAATACCTAAAAAAATAGATTTTTATGGTATTGATAGTGAGTATTGGGCTAAGGTGAAAGAAATAAAGAAATCCCCGCCAAAGATTAACACGAGCTCTACAATTCATGGAAACAAGATCGTTTCATCTTGGTTTGCTGGAAATAAGATTTTCAAAGTAACAGAAAACAAGAAACTCTATTTACATGAATTGAATAAACCCCAAGAATACGAAGAGGTTGAGCTAGGTGCTGAGTTGTCAACATTACAATACTTTAGGGCACAATCGTCTCCTTTTGGGACAATCATGGAAATTGGTGATAACTTAAAGTTTTTCACAGGAAGTGAGTATAAAACCATAGACGATGAGGTGGTTAACTGGCGTCTATTTCCGAAATCTACGAATTATTTAAATCATTTACATGTAATAAAGGATGATTTTTTATCTGTTTCTTTATTTGACATGCCTAGTCAAGCCCAAGAAAATAAGTTTGGATATCCAAAGCAGATTAAGCTTGAAGACTAAATTTTTATAACAAAGCGTTTAAGAGCGATTTGTAACGCGTGGCATTTTTAGTTTGCGTTGGGTTTATTGGTTACGGAGTAATGCGGAGGCTTTGGTATTGCGTTACTCACGCCTCAACGTGGCGTTATCACTGATCCGCTAGTGTCCAGTTAGTGTCATTGCGACCAAATCTGAAGATCATCGGTCTGGTCACTTTGTGCCAAAAGCCTCCGTTCAGTTGGTGATATTTCTGTTAATAAGGAGGCTCTATTTTATGTGCATTTATACAGTATATTTTAACTTTCTCAGAAAGCGTGCGCGTTTTGCCACTAATGACCTCCCATTGTGCGCGGTTTGGTCTGGCATATTGATAAGAAATTGTGCATTATCAAATAGATAAGGAAAAGCGCTGGTGAGATACCGCGCCAGTTAAAATTGTCAAAACGCGCATGCTCGTTTTCATCGGAAGAGAATGACGGCTCCATCGTATTAATTCATTCTTTTCAAGTTGTTAGCCTGTGCTTTAGTGAACACGGCAAGCGTCAAAACGCGCATGCGCAGTATTAAAAATGTTAGAGCTCTTTATAAATCAAGTTCGGTGGAAAATAAAAAATGAAATGGTCGCCATCAGTAAGTTTTCTTAATACGTTTATCGTACTTTTCATATTGGGTATTTTAGGAATTCTTATACACTTGTCATCTGCCCAGCTATCAAATACTGAAACGGGTTTACTAAGTACAATTTTAACTATTCTTTCAGTCATAGCTGCTTGGGTTGTGTCCCACTTATATGCAGCATCAGGTCATGAGAAAACAATCGAGGAAGTAAAAACTGCCCATCAAGAAAATCTACAGACTTATGCGCTAAAAGCCGCTGAAAAAGTTAATAACTTATCCGATCAATTAAACAAACTTGCTGTATATATTAAAGAGGGTATAGATAACACTGATTACGACACGGTTGAAGAGGGATTAAGGTCTAGAGAGGAGAGACTACACAGCTCAATACATATGATTGCTATGCTTAAATCTGTTAATGATACCTCTCTGAGCGACTGGCAAGGTGTTATTGGCGACGAACTAGAAGACCAACGAGAGGAAAGGCAAGAACGAGAGGTTGAGCTTATAGAAATCGCAGAAAAACTTGAGGGGCTATGGGAGTCAAACAACTCTAATGAAAGTTTAGATAAGCAATTATCGAAGCAATTGAGCGACATAAAAACTGATGTTAGTCATTTGATGATGGAAATGACAGGCTCTTCAATAAAATTATCTAAACGGCCTAAAAGTATAAGAAGACAAGTCGATAAATCATGCATTATCTGTAATGTAGATATTAGCTATACTCAGCGAGCTAAACCAACTAGCCATAAAGTCGTTAACTGTCCTAACTGTAGTACTAAATATGTTTCTAAGTATTCAGTTAATGAAAATGGTTTCGATCTAGAAGCAAGAGAAGAGATAGATGAAAACTGTAGGTGCCCTGAGTGTCAAGTTGAAGTTATATTTAACTTAGATAATTACCGTGGGGCACGAAAGGTTGTTGCATGTAATTCTTGCTTACAAAAATTCCGTGTAGTTAGGGCGCAAGATGGAGATGTTAAAATGGATTCTTATAAAACATCCGGAAAGCAACTAACCCAAGAGTTCTTAGACCAAGTGGATACGTTATTACCTATTCAGCCATGGCCAAGAAACACCCATAAGGAAATCGCTGTAGAACTTAACTGCACTCCATCTCAAGTTAGTAGGGCAACAAAAGAATTAATAAAACAGGGGAATTATATGTATCAAATAGACGGGGAGTTATTTGAGAACGGTGTTGAAAACAAAGAGACAGCCTAACAAGTTTAGGCAACGGAACTACAATGCTACGTTTGCATTTTATGCACTGCGCTGCCGCTTCGTTAACATAAAATACAACTACGCTTCGCAGTCTGCTGCTAAAGGCGTTATCACTGATCCGCTAGTGTCCGGTTAGTGTCAACTGGAGCAGTAAGCTGAAGCTCGGATAGGTAAACATTCAGCGTCCGCTATTGGAACTGAGGATTGGCAGGTGCAATGCTATATTAGCGACATCTAAGTCCGGAATTGCACAAAACAGCCTCTAACCTATCTCGTATCTGCTACAACAGCTAATTCAGACATAGCCTTTGGTTTGACTCACAATGTCAGATTGAGTCTGAATTCAGGTGAATTGATTCAGACTCAATCTGCGTGGTTGCGGAACTTGTGACGAACCTTAAGCCGATATAGTCATAACCATTCTCTATCTGTTTCGTTCCTGCTAGCTTAACCCTCTCCAAGCAGTGCACTGATCAGTGGTTTCATCTCTTTAATGCGTTTCTTACTGCCATATTGTTTAAAAAACTGGCGGGCAAATTGCCCCAGTGTTTGCTGATCTTCGGTGGGCCAGTCAGGAGCTTCTTTCACGGCCGCTGCCAGATCCCGGTGATACTCGGTATTCGCAGGATGATTGGCCGAATTTTCGGCCGCCTCCTTAAGCTTTTTGAGTCTGAGCTGAGAGTCAGTCAGTGCCGCATCAGCAGCTTTTTGTTCAGCTTCAGCTTTCGCGTCTTTGATCTCCCTGTCCAGACGGTTCAGATAATTTTGTGCTGTTGCATCGGGGGTCTGCATATGTCCGTATCCGGCGGCAGTTTTAGCCCCTGCACCGAGATGCAGCAGGGCATCACTCAATGCTTTCATAGCAAAGCTCACTTTTTCCTCAGCGTCAGGAGTGGATTTGCGGGGAGCGATGCTGAACTGGAGCAGCATATTTTTAGCCACCAGAAATGTAACGGGTACCGGGTCGTGCCAGTCGGCGGGCAGGGTATCGCCTCGGCCAGGGGCGGATGCTCCCTGTTCATACCATTTGCCCATGTGGGGAGTCATAGTGTCGACGACCAGCGTGACTCTTTTTACCGGCAGGGCATCAAAAAAGATCAGCTCGCCCGCTACCTGGTCCGTACTCTGCTTGGCGGGGTCTTTGTTTTCGCTGCCGAATAATTGCTGCATGGCGCTGCTTGGAAGGTCGTGCAGCTCCAGCCAGGCACGCAGCAGGCCTTTAATACTACTGGCTGGCAGATAAGGGACCCCGAGAGTGGGATGCCAGAGCAGGCTATTTTCAACCGGGTGGGGGTTGCCGAGCCCTCCGGCAAAATGCCAGCTGGTCTGCCGTGCCATGGTCTGACCCTGGCGTGCCTCGATTAAGGCTCGTTGCCGGAGGCAGTGTACCTCTAGTGCCGACTCATCTCCGCAGTGTCCCTGCTGCTGATGAGTGCCGGACAAGGTATCCAGAAAAGCGGTTTTGCCAGTTTTATTATCGATACTGAAATCCGTGCCATATTGATTAAAAAAGCGCTCAAACCATAAGCCTTTGTGCGCCGTGGCAAACTGCTGCAATTGGCTGGCCCCGGTGATGTCACACTCTTTATATAACGGTACCATGGCGATCCTCCTAATCGTTGTGGGTCTCAGGCTCTTTCAGAATCAGCGCTTCGGCAAATTTCTTTACCCAGAGCATCAGTGCTTGTGTCTCTGCCTGTGCTTGTCGGTAGCTATTCTGATCCTGACTGGTGATTGCGGTTAGCAGGCGGTGTTCAGACCCGGAGGTATCTGCATAAACCTGGCCCTCTTTACAGAGCCAGTTCTCGACAATCTGATAGACGGCGCCGTAGGCTTTAGAGCTTTGTCGCTTGGCGTAGAAGAAGGCCAGTGCCTGACCGAAACCGTTCATCTGGATCATACCGGGCAGACGGCGGATATACGCCTTAAGCTCGCTGTGTTTATATTCGGCTTCATTCTGAGATGCCTGAATGCCATGCTCAACCGCCTGCAACGCATATTGGGCGCGTTTCTGTTCGGCCAGTTGTCCAGCACTTTCAGCCGGTTTGGCCGCTGCAATGTTCGTTGCAGCGGACTGATTCTGAACTGCACAGTCGAGGGCTGAGCGTTGCTTCTTGTTCTTTTTGTATTTGGGACGCGGTCCGTTCTTATTATTTTTAGCCATGAGATGTTTCCTCCATCACCGCTACGCGGCACCACCCCATGCCGGTTGTTTCGTTGCCGCCAATTTGTAGATAGGGCTTGCTAAATAGCTCATTCATCAGTTGGGTGATCAGGTCGTTTGCCGTCATTTGCATCGAAGGATTGCGGGAGGGTTGGCAACCGATAACAGAGTAGAGCAGGGTGTCCGGTGCAAGGTTTTCCTCATACCACAGCGCGCCATTGGCCACTGTTTTTGTCTCACTGTTGATACGGATATGGGGCTGCACTGGCAGGGCGCTGCGGCACAGGTGGCGGAAGCTGTCATCACTCACCAGCACCAGATTCTGCTCAATAGCCCTAGTTTGGTCATCGGAAGTCAACCCCGGTACCAGCGCTAAGAGTTCAGTGATTAGGTCGGCCCATACAGCTCCATCGGGCCATTGTGCGAGCGTAAAGCGAAACTCCTCAAGATAGAGTACGTTGTTGTTGGGATTGGCGGCACATAGGGCCTGATCCTCAGCTATATCAGGGATGCTGGCCGCAGACCTCTGAATACCACTACGGGCCATATCAGCCAGAAAACGGCGCAACAGGGCAGGGCAGGTGACCTGTTTGAAGTGACCGGTCAGGGAGCGAACCGGTAATAGCAGCAAACGCGCATCGCTTACCAGCAGAGCGCCGGCGTGCTCACTGGCATGTTCGGTATCCGGACCGAAGGTGGTGTCGATCAGGGCTTTATCCAGCGCCTGCTGTTCTGCATGGCAGCGCATTGCGCCTTTCATTGAGGAACCGTAGACGCAGGGCCAGTCAGTGTGTGCCTCTCGCTGAATAGGCAGGTCGATAATGTCATCTTTGCTGCCGCTACCCGCGTGTAAAGGTGTTTCGGTTAGCAAACCAAGAATTCTGTGTGTTAATGCAGACATAGTGTATACATCCTGTTATCCGAACCGGCTCGAATAGCCGGTAAAAAATATTTATCCTTGCGCAAACTCTAGCGCAGGCCAGTAACCGGCGGCCAGTAGGCCAAAGCCGAACGCTTGTTGCTCGCCAATCTGGATGCCATTAAGTGCCTTGACCGCCGCGTTAATGGGTTGGACGGTATCGAGCAGTTGGCAGTAAAAAACGGTGCCGGGTGTGACCAGACTCCGCAGTGGTTTGGGGGCGTGTTTTTGCTGATCCCAGCCGCCCATGCGTAACATCCGGGGCATCACGGCACTGATGAGGCGTAGCCCAATCCCTCGCAGTTCTCCCTCCCAATGACAAATATGACCTTGGCTATCCCTGATCGGAATGAAGCCCGGTAACGGGGTTTGAGTCATGTCATCTGTCAGATGGGCGGGTGTGATCAGCGTTAGCAGCAGCCCGGCGGCGTCACATGCTTTAGCTGAAGGTGGCTGCCACGACTGGTCGGTAGTTGATAGCGACAGCGAGGCCTCGCGACCTTCGCCTCCTAAGCGCACACCGAGTTGTGTCGAATCGAGTTGACCTGTCAGAGCGGTCGGGACCCCGGTTAGCTGTAGTGAAATGCCGAGCCCCGGTTGCCGAATACGGATATGACGGGTCTGGTAGAGCTGCCCCTCTTTCACGGTCGCCCTCTGATTGTTCCGCCCAATACCCAGGCGGCTTTCAGCCTTGATCAGATCCTGCATCATACGAAGTTCAGATGTATCCGGTGTTTTTCCGGAAAGCCAGTCTTTCAGACCCTGTTCGGTGATCCAGCATTGTTCCAGCGGTTTGCTACCCGCCGGCGTCTGTGGACTCAGTTCCGGCAGGGCAACCCGGCCAAGATCAGAACGGACGGGTGTGCCAATCCGGAGGCGGTGCAACTCGATTTCGCTATCGTCGCCCTGTACCCGGGTCGATTTCATCAGGGCCGCCGGAGCGGGATAGAGCAGCTGCGGTGGTTGTCCGGCAGCGCTTTCACTAAGAAAGGGTCCCTGAATGCTGAGTGCTCCCAGGTCATTACCGTTACCGAGCAGTTCATGGTGTTCGGGGCTGGCTTCGCCGTGCCGAAAGGCCTGCCAGTCTACCCCGAGTTGGTCACCCAATGTGGTCCTCAGGGCACCCGCGAGCGTGGAAACCGGGGGAGGGAATACGCTGTCCAGTTGACCGACACCTATGGCATCATGGGCTCGTGCCTCCCGGAAAAACCAGCTATCTGCTATGTCAAATCGGCAATCAAAATGCATCATGCACCCTCCATGTTCAGTGCCACACTGTTTTGCACCAAAAACCGCAGCAGCTTAAGACCATCACCTTCAAAGTGGCGAGTTGAGTGTAAATGGACCTGATTATTCCGCACCTCACGAATATGCGGTGTTGCCAGTTTAATCAGCGGATCAAGCAGAGCATCCAGATCCTCGTTAGTGAGCTTGCGGTTATTTTCCAGACTCAGGCCCGAATGGAGCAGTTCGGCCTTCAGCAGCGCTTTGATTAACGCAGTATCTGTTTGCAAGGCTTGGCTGTTCCGGTTGTTGTCAGAAGCCGTAAGCTTTTCGGGTAAACGGCCCAGCACCTCAATCGCTTTAAAAATAAATCGGTGCGTAAACGGACTTGTTTGCTCTCGAAGCGCAAAGGCATCTGCCAGATCGCTCAAAAGGTTGTAGTGGCCAGCGGCGTTGTCCGGTTGCAGGTGTGCCCAGGGTTGGCTCCACTCCAGATGCAGGCCACCCGGTTTCCGGACCCGGATTGCCAACGCATCGCGGCCGGTTTTATCTTTGGCTACATCATCCAAAAGTTGGTGCGCATCATTCAGTACAAAGGTTAGTGGCATCCTGATATGAGCAAATTGAATTGCTGCCGACAGACTGGTGCTGATTTGTGATGTTTTGGCTTGTTGCTGATTTTGCTCCAAAAAGCAACGTTCATATAAGTCGCGCAGGGCTGACGCACCGCGTACTGCGTGGTCGACCGGCATTAGTGCCAGTACATCATCCCCCCCTGCATAGATTAAAAAGCCACTGTGCTTTTTAATCTCAGCGGGTACACCTGAGGTGAATTTCTGCAAAGCTGTTGAAATAGCCGTCTGTTTTAAAGGCTCACTCATCTGGCTGCCCAGGCTGTCGCCATCCATCAATAACACCGCGTAGAAAGAGGAAGGCTCCGGCAGCCCTGCTGTTTGTCGCAGGTGCTGTAGTGCTTTTTGGGTGGTTATCGCGGCGTCTGGATTTTCAAAGCGTTTGTCACCCAACTCCAGCTGGCTGGCATGGAAAACCACACCATCAATGCCTGCCGCCTGGCGCTCCCAGCCGAGTGCCGCCGTGGCATCTGCCACCTCCCGGGTTGGGGTTGCTTCTTCGGTGTAGTCTGCGCATTGCTCGGCTGCGTCCAGGAACTGATCAAGTGCTTTGTAGACGGCTGGATCCTTTTTGGCAGTGCGCAGGGCGGCGGCATACCAGGGAGAGGCGGCCATATAAAGTACTGATGGTACCTGAGGTTTCAGTGGCCAGCCGTGTAACGTTAGGGGGACACCTCTGATCTCCAGTGGCAAGGAATAATCGGCAAAGTGCCTAACAAAACGACGTTTAATAAAGGCCAGTGCCGACAGCGTTTCACCTTTACGTAGGTCAGTTTTGCCTGCTTTGAGTTTGTGGCGCAAATCGCTCCAGAAAGTATTCAGGCCGACGCTATGGGGAGTAGTTTGCCCAGAAAGTTCCTGAAAGCCCTCAATCATCATGCACTTAACGCCGGGTTCGTCTGGCAGGCAATGGTTACGCCAGTTTTTACGCCTGTCCAGCAGGTCGCTGACACCAGCCTCAGGTGTCAGGCACCAGTTGATCTCCCAGAAGTTCCCTACCTGTCGCTCCCACAGGGTGCGGGTTAAGGTTCGTTGTGGTTCGCTCAGGTGGGGCTGAAGATCCTTTTCCCAGATCAGCTGAGCCAAAGCCACCCAAGCCTGCTTTAGCGTTGTAACCACGATATCGGGATCAAAATCAGTATCAACCCGTGCGCCTAGGGCCTTAAAACGGTTGGGCACGCTGGCTTGTTCCGGAGGTTGAGCGCCGGGTTTACCCTGCAGTGCCAGCAAAAATTGCTCATCGGGTACCGGAAACAGAATCTCACCGCCTTGGGTTTTAACGGCCGTCATAGCAACACTTGAAAGCCATGAAAGCAGAAAAGAGCCACCCCAGAAATCCCGGGTCCGGCGCGCCTGTCCGACAAAGCTTTGTACTGGTCCCAGCGTCAGGTGAAAATACTGTTCATTGTGGCTGCTCATTGTGACGCACCTCCTGTGCTGATCAGGGTTTCAGCTAGTGGAAAGTGCTGATCCAGATAACGGGTGATAATGCCCCAGTCGATCTCCTCATCGCGCATCACCACATCAAACCGAACACCTCTGGCTTTGTATTCAAGATAGGGACTCTCGTCGGGTAAAAATTGTGCGGGTATCAACAACTGCATGGCTAACACCTCACCTGTTGGCAGTTGGTGAACATGGATGAAGAGAGGGGTAGCACGTCGGTCTCCGTTCATAGAGGTTTTTTTAACTGCCACGTCGAGTTTCTGTGTGGTACTGCTGAAGAAATAGTTGTGCGGCAGGCCAAACACAGCTCGGGCGGCGGGTTGGGGCGGCCTTTTACCGGAAATCGCTGCCAGTCCGTCATGATGGTCATCCGGAAAATTCTTCAGTGCTCGCTGGTTACCGACTTTGTCATTGCGACCCCAGGCCCGATAGAGCTGGAGGGCCTCGCCCACTGTATTTAACAGCTCCAGAGCCGAACGGCCGGTGGCTGAAAGGTCCAGCCGGCTATGTTGGCTCAGAGCCGTAAACGGCGGTCGTTTCGTGAGTGTTGTAGCCGGTTCAATCAGTGCCTTAAGCTGTTGCAGATAGTCTGTGCGGTTTTGAGGTGCGCTGTAGTCACCACCGCTGAGTGACTGAAGGCTAACCGAGCCGATCCCTTTTCGTCCTCGGCTTCCCAGTCCTCCCAAAAGTCCCCAGAGTAGCAGGGCTTTTTCCAACTGTTGCCACTGGCTATCAGAAGGGGCCTGAGCGCCGGGTTTGGCGGAGAGGCGCAGCTGAAAGCGCTCGCCGGCATTCAGATATGTGCGTGTTATGCCGTTTCTAAAGTGATAGCAGCCCTGTCCCAGCAGATATTGGCTCCCCCCTTGCGGACTCCACTCCTGTTGTTTGCCGGGGAGGGCATAATCCACATCAATACTAAAGCGGCTTTGACCGCCCTGTTGGTCGCGGACGGCGCTGCCAAACAGATCCGCTTCCGCAGCGTGTAGTAGTTTAAGTGCCTGATGTTCATTATTTGCTGCCTGAGCCATAAAGTCCGACCAGAACAGTGCCCGCCACCAAAAGCGCAATGCCCCTTTAATGGATGGAGGGCGAATACCTTCAGCCTGTTGCTGGCCATCGCCGATAAACATCGGCGTGGTGATAAGTAGCTCGGCCTCCAGACAGCGTGGCTGGTTCTGATCGAGTAAACGTTGCCATTCAGAAATATCTGACATAGTCGTTCCCTGTCTTGTTTATGGAGTATGGAACTTAAGGTCATAAGCTCCCAGTCCAAATGCGGTTTTGCCGCCGGCGTGAAGCAGGGTGCCGGTGGCAAGCAGTGTTGAAATAGGTGTCAGACCCTCCGCATCCGTATGTTGCAGATGGATCTGTCCGAGCAATCCCGAAAGCTGGTGCTCCTTGCCCTGACGAGCCGAGTAGCGCTGCCAGGTGACATACTGAAGCTCTGCCCTGTAGGTCAGGTTAGCGGCCAGATCAAGCAGTGTCTGGTTATCTGTTGTTGGGAGTTGCAGGTTGTAATGCTGGTTGAGTAACAGCTGCCGCCGGTTGATTGCCAGCAGAATATCCTCTGGTCTGCATGCGTGCGCCCTCAGCGGCCGGCCTTTGCGTTTGATCAGCCAGGGGGTTTTGAGGTTCAGGGTGATCTCGTCACGAAGTGCGGGCGACGGGCATGAAATCTCCTCCATCTCGAGAAGGGTACAGCGTACAGGCGGGGAGCCCAGTCCCCGGCGACAGGCTGCATACCAAGCGGCTTTCACTTCAGCGAGTTGGTATTTATTCAGGTCAAACAGCGTGATTTCAAACTCAAAGGTCTCACCATCCTTTATAGTGCCCGCCGGAGGGGGGGTGATGACAAAACGTGGGGCGGGCGTTGTGCTTGGGCTGGATCGCTGCTGATCCTGAATTGCGCCTTCAAAAACATGTGCATAGGAGCAATCTGGTAGATGCTGTTCGGTGTGGCCGCAGCGACAGCTATTTCTTAACAGGGCATGGCCAAAAACCCCTCTGAGCATGGAGCCACTGAAGTCTGGCAGGTCCAGAGGGGCTTGGGGCGCGATAGTTAACAGGAAACGGTACAGTGCAGATGCCGGCTCAGTCCATCTTGGGTTGGCTAAATCCATTCTCAATCCCTAGTCAGAATAAAAAAAACTTTTCCTATTGTTTCTAAATGCCAGCTGTAGCATTGGTCAAGCAGCGGTTGTTAGTTTAGATCAACAGTGTTTGTCTGTCAGGCACGCTGCTGCAGTTGCTGGATCAACTTTTTCAGTCGGGCTCTGAGTACTTCCTGATCCTGCAGAATTTTGAGTGTCTTTTTATCGCTGCTCGCGACACCGTGGGCCATTGCGTTACGAAGTGACCTCAGATCCTTATATGCTTGTAGATCGCAGGCCTTGTTGTATTCGGAGCGGCTGTCGAAGTCATTCAGGTTTTCCCGATTTAATTCCAGCCCTTTACTGATAAAACCTTCTTGAGCATACAGTGCTGCGCGTAGGTAGTCAGCCCTCTCCAGATAGAGTTCGGCCAGCCTGAATTCATTGTTGCCACGCCCCTGCTTGCCGGACCACTCGGTGCGGGCACGTAACGAGTGGTCAAACAGATGAGTAAGAGGGGTGTTCTCTGCAGAAAACTGGTGTTGTCTGAGCAGGGTGAGCTGCTCTTTGGCCTTGGTCGCGTTACTTGTCCGCTCATAATAACCGGCCTGCTGAATGGTTTTGCACAGTGCAGGCTCGACACCATCCTGTGCCATCAGATCTGCAAATACACTATAGTCGCCATCTTTATCGAAGCTGTTCAGTGCGCTGACCCAGTCCAAAATGCCCAGCATGCCATCCAGAGACAACACTGGCGAGCAACCATCTATATCACGTCGCTCGTGATTGCCATAGTAGATACCCCGAATATTGGCTTTGAGCGTTACGCGCAAATACTGAGCTGCTACCAGCGCAAGCATCGGGTGGTAGCGTAATCCATGGGTTATATCCAGCGTGATTTCATCGCCAGGGGTGATAGTTTCCGACACTTTTTGCAGATACGCGGCGCTGTCTACCACGGGGTTTGACTCCAGATAGGGGATCACACGGCAGTGAGCCTGGCAATTTAAGCTACGGGAGAGTATCGCCGCCAGCTCAGTGAGATCTGCATCGCTGATTGCATCGGCGCTTTCTTTTTCATTCAGGGAGAGGTAAATATCGTCGGCGCCTTCGATCGCATCGCTCATACTGATAAGAGAGGACCAGGCGCTGCCGGAGGTGCCGAGAAACACTACCTGGTCAGGTGAAAGAGCCTGCACCAGACCATAACTGATCATCGGCGTTGTGAAGGTCGACTCCCCAAAACGGTAGGTGGTCTCTTCATACTCGCCAAAGTTGCCGAGCGGCTTACCTATCTGGGTAATCAGAACGTGGCTCATTAGGATCCTCCTGAACGGGTATGACTGCCTTATTATCGCCGATGTTAACGGGGAGGGATCAATTAGAAACAGGTAATGTACCCAGTTTGACACGTTTCGATACTGGCTCGGTTTAGCCCCCAAAACCAATGGGAAGGAGTTTAGACCAAAGGGTGAATGGAACGTCAATTGCCAAGCTTGGCTCTATTAATCCCCTCGGAATCGGGGAGGTTCTCGGACTATCAATATACAGTAGATGGATGGTTAACTGCGTCTTAATCCCCTCGGAATCGGGGAAGTGCTTGGACTTTAGGCCTAAAAAGTTTGTCTTCTTGTTTGAGTTTTAATCCCCTCGGAATCGGGGAAGTGCTTGGACTTTGTACGGTGAGCCTTGGGACCCCAAGGATTGTCTTAATCCCCTCGGAATCGGGGAAGTGCTTGGACGCTAAGGCTGAGGCTAAGGCCGCTGCTGATGCGTCTTAATCCCCTCGGAATCGGGGAAGTGCTTGGACCCGCTCGCGCCTGCTCGGCTTCGAGGAGAACGGTCTTAATCCCCTCGGAATCGGGGAAGTGCTTGGACGGTGGACTACACTCCCGGCATTTTCCCCTGTAAGGTCTTAATCCCCTCGGAATCGGGGAAGTGCTTGGACAATCATCCACCCTATTTGCGCCATTATGTATATGTCTTAATCCCCTCGGAATCGGGGAAGTGCTTGGACAGTAAAACAGAAGAGACTACCCCAGTTCATTAGTCTTAATCCCCTCGGAATCGGGGAAGTGCTTGGACTAATAAAGGTGATCCCATGGATACTCCAGAGAGTCTTAATTCCCTCGGAATCGGGGAAGTGCTTGGACTGACATCCCGGTGATTACCGCCGCGCAGATAAAGTCTTAATCCCCTCGGAATCGGGGAAGTGCTTGGACTCTCTATGCGGCACCTCCTGCCACCAGCTGGCAAGGTCTTAATCCCCTCGGAATCGGGGAAGTGCTTGGACAAACAATACAACCCATCGCCACCATCGCATCAAGTCTTAATCCCCTCGGAATCGGGGAAGTGCTTGGACTAAGCCAGAGTCTTTGCGCAGCCTGAACTTCATGTCTTAATCCCCTCGGAATCGGGGAAGTGCTTGGACGTTATGGGGCGCATGACAATTGATACTACCAAGGTCTTAATCCCCTCGGAATCGGGGAAGTGCTTGGACCGTGGTCCCGTGGCACCTCAACTTTTAGGCTGGTCTTAATCCCCTCGGAATCGGGGAAGTGCTTGGACCCTGTACTGCATCGAGGCGTTTGACTACCGCTGCGGTCTTAATCCCCTCGGAATCGGGGAAGTGCTTGGACGCAGAGGGTTCGGGCAAACGCCTGCACGTTAGGTCTTAATCCCCTCGGAATCGGGGAAGTGCTTGGACGTGGTAGCCGCTGCTGACATACCCGTCATAAAGGTCTTAATCCCCTCGGAATCGGGGAAGTGCTTGGACACTACCTCTCTGTATGGGCTGGTCGCTGACAGGTCTTAATCCCCTCGGAATCGGGGAAGTGCTTGGACTCTTGTCCTCAAAAATACAATTAAAAATCAGCAAGTTGCAGTTGCAATTTTACTGACTGATTTTCAACCAAAAAGTTGGCTAATATTTAACCGTTTTTGTTAAAGAGCAAGTGCCTTTGCCGATCCGGGCATGGTTTATATTGCATTGTAGCTGTATTTCAGGCAAGAGGAACATCCTGGAAGCTGAGCCATTATTCAGGTATGCAATAAGCCTCGGCGCTAATTTCTGGATATTCTATCTCCTTTTAATATCAGATAGCCAAGCTTGGCTGGCCCCACCGAATGGTTGTGTTCTTACATAATGCAACCAACGAACAGATACACACGAGGGCAGACAGATGGCTAACTACGAACTGATTGCAGGTCATGATTTGATCGAAAACCCTTCTCCGCGTTGCGCTTGCATGCTGGTACTGGATACATCCGCTTCGATGGCTGATGGGCTGTTTGGACTGTTTTCAGAGAAAGGCAGTAGCCCGATCGATCAGCTTAACCAGGGCGTGCAGTCGTTTATTGCCGAGTTACAAGCGGACGAGGTCGCTGCCTGTTCCGTAGAGTTGGGTGTGATTACTGCCGGGGGATCGGTTACAGAACAGTTGCCTTTTACTACGGCGATGAGCATTGATTATTGTGATCAGTTTAACGCCTCAGGTGGGACTCCTTTAGGAGAGGCTGTCGAAAAGGCGTTGCAGCGGCTGGAAGAGCGTAAGGCAGAGTATAAAAAAGCTGGTGTGGCTTACTTTCAGCCCTGGCTGGTAGTGATCAGTGATGGTGGGCCAACCGATAGTTGGCGTTCGGTGGCTTCACGTACTTGTTCGCTGTCTGAACAGCGAAAGCTGGTGGTGTTGCCTGTGGGGGTTGAGGGTGCACAGATGGATATCCTGAGTGAGTTTTCTTCCCGACCTGCGCTAAAGCTGGACGGCCTGAAGTTTCGTGAGTTTTTCCAGTGGCTGTCCGCAAGTATGAGTCGGGTATCGTCATCGGGTTCAACCACGGCTGCGGTTAATCTGCCACCCATGGATGGCTGGAGCAGTATCTGATGTTTTTGCCAGGTACGGCTTTTTACAGGGTCTTTCTGACCTCGATCTGATAAACCGGAGACACAGTATGCCAGCAGAACAAACCATCGTTTATGACCCGCACGGAATGCAGCAAACTCTGGGTGTTCTTTTTGCAAGTGGAGGAGAGGGTGAAATTTATCCATTGCAAGGCCGGCCAGAGGTGCTGGTAAAGTGGTATCACCGGCAGGACCTTGCAAAGCGAGGTCAACAGTTGCAGGACAAAGTCCAGGCGATGATATTACTTAAAGATCAGTTTAAGCATAACCGTAATCTGAGCTGGCCACTGCTGTCTGTCTTTGACGAAAATAAAAAGTGGGTAGGGTATGCCATGTATAAATCCGAGGGCATACCCATGTTTAAACTGGCTCATGCCATGCTGTATGCGCGCCACTTTCCGGGGCTGGATCGTCAGCAGATAGTGTCTTATCTGGTTAACCTTATTCGTCAGATTATGGATTTGCATAAACGAGGGGTGATGATTGGTGATTACAACCTTAACAACATTTTGTGTACTCCGGGTATTGACAGCATCACGCTGATTGACTGCGATAGTTATCAGCTACGGTGGCAGGATACTCATTATCCATGCCCTGTAGGCAGTGCGGATATGACGCCGAAAGAGCAACAGAATCAGAATTTCAGTAGCTTGGTTCGTACTGCTGAGAGTGAAGCATTTTCGCTGGCGATTATTCTGTTTAAGTGCCTGATGCTGGGGCGACACCCTTACGACATAGTGGGCGGGGATGACCCTGTTACTAATCTTAATCGGGGGTGTTTTGCCTATGGACTGGGCAACAGGGGGATTCCAAGAGGGCACTGGTACAACATTTGGAGTCATATGCCGCATCGAATTAAGAGCCTTTTTATCCAGACCTTTACTGAAGGGGCGAATGACCCCTCTAAAAGGGTGTCTCCGGCAGAGTGGCTGGATGCCCTAACGCTGTATCAGAAAGAGATCACTAAAGGTTGGCATGAGGCAGCCATTAAGCCCGACCAGCCTAAAAATTCGGAATACCGAGGGTGTCGGGATATTGAGTCCGCTTAGTGTTTGGCGCGTGTGCTAGTTGTTTTATTGTTAATTATGCGGAGTTGTTATGAGTATCGATGCGATTAAAGATACTACCCCTGCTGTTGAAACTTCAGAAACTGCAGAAAAACCTCTTATCACCTGCGAGGCTTCTGCCCTGCTGGAGCGGGATGAAGAGGAAAAAGCGTCTAAACATAGTCTCAAGAAGGGGGAGGCAGAGTTGCCGGCTGAAACCACTTTACCTGACTCCGATGTAGACGTGACATCTGTGCGACGACAATCCTGTAAAACCACCAATGCCTGGCAGAGTATGGACGAGGCGGTTGTGGGGCTGAGCCACCGGGATGTTTACCCCGTATTGCCTTGTCAGGATGCTGCTTACGCTGTGCATCACCCGAGGCCCGCTGTGATTGTGGCTGATGGAGCCGGAAGCTCCAGCGTGTCAGAGATCGGGGCTGATGCCGTTGCAAAGGGACTTGGTCGGCTGCTCAAGACATTAGAAAGCCCGCTGGCGGAGTTGCTGGATCATTCGGGAAATGAAGCAGATATCCGCCAATTTGCTTTACTGCTGGTTAAACATGCTCGGGGGCTGCTTGAAGATCTGGCGTTGCAGCACCGTCGGCCGGTCAAAGATTTTCGCTGCACTTTGTTAGTCGCTATTACAGGAAAGGAAAATGTACTTTGGCTGAAAGTGGGTGATGGTGTGCTGGTTGCTGAACGGATTTATCCTGCCCCATCCTGTGATTCCGGTGAAGCAGAAAAGGTCAGCCTTCAACCAGAAAGAGTCACATTGGGTGAGATGGGAAAAGGTGAGTTTGCAAACCAGACCACGTTTGTCGACGAATCGCTGATGCCGGACGAAGTACAGTCCGGGCTGATAAGTGCCAAGGGATTATCCGGGCTTGTGGCGATAAGCGATGGAGCAGCAGAGAAGCTGGTCGCCAATGATGGTAGTTGTATTTCGCAAAGGATCAGTGTTTGGCTGGAGGCGTTACGACATGAAAAACTAAAACGTCGTGTCCTGACGAAAGCTTTTTATTCGGAAGATTTTAACGCGGGTACAACGGGGGATGATCGCAGTATTGCTCTGGTATCCTGTGGTGTGGTACCGGAAATATCAGTGACATAAATCGGCACGATCAGCTTAACAGAGTCAGGCGCCGGGAATTGTATTGCGCGTATAAGCTTAAGATGCTTTTACGCATCCCCGAAAACTTTATTAAAGTTGTATACCTGTCGATAATTGTAAGGAGAGCATATTGACAAAAACGTGGTTTATCAGCCGACATCCGGGGGCTATGGAGTGGCTGGAGCAGAAGGGTATCGCTGTTGACTGTCATGTCGCTCATCTGGATACCGCTTGTATTGCACCAGGGGATAAAGTAATCGGTTCCTTACCGGTTAATCTGGCGTCTAAAGTGTGTCAGCAGGGGGCAGAGTATTGGCATTTGTCATTGGAGTTGGCGCCAGAGTTACGGGGCAAAGAACTTAGCCCGGAACAGATGGAGTATTGTGGCGCTTGTCTGGAGCTGTTCCATATCGAGCTCACATGAACCTGTTTAGGTTCTTTCGGATATCAGAACCCAACCTCATTTTAGGAGAATATGATGGGTACGACAAATAATGAGTATAGCCAGCACTACAGCGAAAAAGGCCTATGGAAGAAAGTGTCTGGACTCGTTAAAGGTGCAGGAAAGAAGGCGTTAATACCTGCCCTGAAGTTATACTATGCCGCGCAGGACTCAGAAACCCCCGCCTGGGCAAAAACAACGGTATATGCAGCACTGGGCTATCTGATATTTCCGGCGGATGTTGTACCGGATCTGATACCTGTCGTCGGTTACAGTGATGATGTAGTGGTATTACTTGCGGCAGTGGGGACTATCGGCGCGAACATAACCCAAGAGCATAGGGATAAAGCAAACGCTACGGTTCGGCAGTGGCTGGGCTGATGGCAGGCTTGAAGCTCGCCGGACCGTGAGATGAACGGATGCCCTCGCCTTGGCTGGGGCAATACACTCACCTGGAAAAGAACATAATCTTTGGCCTCGGGCAATACATAATAGGGAATATAAATGATGAGCAAAGCACACATCTGTATGGTATCGGATCAGCCGCTGGCCAATATCCTGCCGACATTAGTGCCTGAGTTAAAGCCTGATACCGTATACCTTCTGACCAGCGAGCAGCAGCGTCAAAAAGGTAACGGCGAGGCTCAAAAAAACGTGTTTTCGCACCTAGGCATTACCGCTGAGATCATTCCGATCGGCAGCGCCTTCAATCTGGAGGAGGTGCAGAAGGTGGTGCAGCAGTTGATTGATAGTCATCCACAGCAGCAACTGCTGCTCAATGCGACCGGGGGGACCAAACCCATGTCGATTGCGGCTTACGAACTCTGCTATAGCGCCGATATCAGAGTATTCTATCTGCAGAGCGAACAGATTATCTGGCTGAATCCACTGCAAGATGAAAGCATGTCCCTCTCTCAATCCTTGAGCCTGTCTGACTACCTCAACGCCCACGATATTGAAGTCACCGATTATGTCACCAACAAAGTGCCGCAAGCCCGTAGTGAATTGGCGGGTATATGGGCGAAACGAGCACGCAAACACAGCCAGCCTTATGCGCGCTTAAATTATTATGCGCAACAGGCGAGTAATGACAGATTGACGGCGACCCTGGACGCGAAAGACAACAAAGGTAATGGGTTGAGCGTAATTCTTGATGAGCTGGAGCGACTGCAGATGCTCCAGCAACAAGCGGCTCAGATAACCTTTGCTGATGAGGATGCTAGATTTTTTGCCAATGGCGGCTGGCTGGAGGAGTGGTTGTTCAGCGAACTGATGCAGCTGAAGCAAAAATACCCAACCATCACCAGCGTAGCCCGCAGTGTCAGCGTTGAACTGCATAATCAGCAAACGCAGCAACCCGTCAGAAATGAACTGGATGTGATTGCCATTGTTAACAACCGGCTCTGGGTTTTCGAATGCAAGACCAAGCGTATGCAGGGCAAGCACCAGCCGCGGGGTGAAAACGAAGCACAACACATGATCTACAAATTGGCAGGGTTAATGAAATCGCTGGGCGGTTTACGCACCTGCGGCTGTGTGGTTTCGTTTAATGCACTCTCTGACTACGATAAGGCGCGGGCGGAACTGTTTGATATCGGTACTATAGATGGTCGTAACCTGGCAGAGTTGCGCAGCCAGTTAGCACAGCTGCTTGGCTTGCGGGCACACGCCTCCCACCAGTAAAAACTGTTCCATACAATACAGGCAAGCGGGAACCTCTACCGGCTTGCCTGTTTCTACGGTTATATCTCTTCTTCTGTCTATTACAATCGCCTAGCCGTGATGCCTTTCGCACCTGGCATCAGGGCAATCTGCACTTACTTCAAATAGCACTGTAACGGAATCCCCTTGGAATCGGGGGAGGTGTTCGGACCAGTGAGCAAGCGCACCCCGACCAACAGGGATGGTCTTAATCCCCTCGGAATCGGGGAGGTGCTCGGACCTTCCTTAAATCCTTATTAGCACTAGATCGAGTGTCTTAATCCCCTCGGGATCGGGGAGGTGCTCGGACTATATAACGGCGACCCTAACTTATGGAATAGATTGTCTTAATCCCCTCAGAATCGGGGAAGTGCTCGGACGGTGACAGCTACTCCTTCGAGTTCGGTGCTTACTCGTCTTAATCCCCTCGGAATCGGGGTAGCGCTCAGACATCCGATGTTCGTAGTCGAGAACATCGAGTGGAAGTCTTAATCCCCTCCAAATCGGGGAAGCGCTCAGACGGCTTATCTTATGGTCAAGTCTACTCAGCTCGGTCTTAATCCCCTCCAAATCGGGGTAGCGCTCAGACACCTAATGCTACATGTATTCCTTGGCTATGCTTGGTCTTAATCCCCTCTGAATCGGGGAGGTGCTCGGACTATGTGCTATTCCAATGAAGACGGGGGCTGGCAGTCTTAATCCCCTCTGAATCGGGGAGGTGCTCGGACTGATAAGGATGCGATTAAGGCTATCAAGGCCTTGTCTTAATCCCCTCTGAATCGGGGAGGTGCGCGGACTCAGGCTGACTCACCATTCCTCTACATCAAAGCGTCTTAATCCCCTCGGGATCGGGGAGGTTCTCGGACTATGACCACTGAGTCATTAAAGGCGCAATTGGCGTCTTAATCCCCTCGGGATCGGGGAGGTGCTCGGACCTGAGGCCACCATTAAAAACCTAGCCACTGAAAAGTCTTAATCCCCTCTGGATCGGGGAGGTGCTCGGACCATTAATAGTTGTTTTAGTTATGGTTTTATTGGGGTCTTAATCCCCTCTGAATCGGGGAGGTGCTCGGACGCCCCTGATGATTAATGCTGTGGCAGGCTCAGGGTCTTAATCCCCTCTGAATCGGGGAGGTGCTCGGACGAAACGGCTGAAGTTATAAGCATCACACGCAAAGGTCATAATCCCCTCTGAATCGGGGAGGTGCTCGGACAATGTGCGATATGTGGACGACTGTATGTGATGCGTCTTAATCCCCTTGAATCGGGGAGGTGCTCGGACAATACGAGGCGTTCACACGGGCCGCGCGTAAAATGTCTTAATCCCCTCTGGATCGGGGAGGTGCTCGGACGACATAAACCTGCATAACGGTTTTGAGTACGTGTCTTAATCCCCTCTGGATCGGGGAGGTGCTCGGACCAACTTCAGCTCCAAGCTGGACTATGAGCTACCGTCTTAATCCCCTCTGGATCGGGGAGGTGCTCGGACGGCGTGTATGTCATTAACTTCAAGGGCTGTACGTCTTAATCCCCTCTGGATCGGGGAGGTGCTCGGACGTTTAAAGATAACTCAGGAAGCAGCCAAGCGATTGTCTTAATCCCCTCTGGATCGGGGAGGTGCTCGGACAAGTGGTATGACGACACGCAAGACATTGCTGGGTCTTAATCCCCTCTGGATCGGGGAGGTGCTCGGACTAACAAGGCTACTCAGGAAAGCATCGAACGTACGTCTTAATCCCCTCTGGATCGGGGAGGTGCTCGGACATATGAGGTAAATATCATGTCTGTTAAAAATAAAAGTCTTAATCCCCTCTGGATCGGGGAGGTGCTCGGACAGAGGAAGTAAACTACGTACTTGAATTAGTATAGTCTTAATCCCCTCTGGATCGGGGAGGTGCTCGGACGTAGATCATACGTTCTATGGTGGTGAGTCATTGTCTTAATCCCCTCTGGATCGGGGAGGTGCTCGGACGAACTGAGCCTGCCAGTGGCCCTCCTCCACCCAGTCTTAATCCCCTCTGGATCGGGGAGGTGCTCGGACAGTTGGAGCAAACGAACCGGAGTAACGATCATGGTCTTAATCCCCTCTGGATCGGGGAGGTGCTCGGACTATAAAACGTGGCCAGGGCTGGAGGGCACCACCTGTCTTAATCCCCTCTGGATCGGGGAGGTGCTCGGACTACGAAAATTTCCACCGTCGAATCGGCAGCTCTGTCTTAATCCCCTCTGGATCGGGGAGGTGCTCGGACTAAGAGTTACAAGAAGATGTACTGCAGTCATGGTCTTAATCCCCTCTGGATCGGGGAGGTGCTCGGACAGAGCATGTAGCGGCAGGATCGCGTGCTTCAGGTCTTAATCCCCTCTGGATCGGGGAGGTGCTCGGACTCTTGTTCTAAACAATACAGTTAAAAATCAACGAGTTGCAACTGTGGTTTTGCTGATTGATTTTTAATCAAAAAGTTGGCTAATTTTTGATCGATTTTTTAAAGAGCAAACGTCGTTACCGAACCGAGCGTGGGTCCATATTGCCTTGTGGCGAAGTTGAAGGCAAGTTGAACGATATATTCAGAGTACAAGAATAATCCGCTACAATCGCTGCAGCCCTTTTTCAGTCTTCATTTTTACTTATAGTCTTTAATGCCATCTCCTTACTCGCCTTACTAGGGACGCTATAACGCCATATTCTTAACGGTCGCTGCCTACATAGCCGTAGGGGGTATAGTGATTCGAAATCGGTTTTCTGTATTAAACAGCATGCTGTTTCATCTCCAGTTTCGATGGTTTCATGGAGGCTATAATGAGCTTTATGGTCGTTTCTCCTGACATGCTAGTCTACGGGTTATATCCTCCAGTGCTTGCCAGGTTTGTATCATTTCGAGTGTTTGTCGAGGCGGCGTTTTAAGGCTTGTTATCACCTCTTGTCCTGGTTGGTAGAGGCGATAGGGAGGGTAGCCTGTGTCTATTACCCCTTCAAGAAAGGGAGATGTGCCCCAAAGATGCAGACTAGCATTGGGGGGCAGGCGGTAGCCCCGCAGGTCATCTTCGCTGGCTTTGATCAGCCGGCTGAGTTGTGCCTGCAGCTGGGCCAGTTGTTCAGCTGTCCCGTTCCAGGCAAAGACTGACTCCTGCAACGCATAGGCACAGGTGCGCAAGAACCGATGTAGGCGCTGTAAACGATGAGGGGAGTGCACATCATAGATGATGATGTACCACTGCTTAGTTGTCATCAGTGTACTCCGTTGTCAATCTCAAGGCAGAGCCAGCGTGCGGTGGCGCCCAGGCTGCGCTGCCAGCTCTCGTAGGCCTGTTCAAATAAACTGTAGTATTGAGTTCGTCCCTCTTTACCAAGCAGGCAGGCGCCATTCGTCATGGAGTACATCCGTTTGTTGAGAGTTCCTTTTCTAAGCAAATCGACCACCCAGGCTTCGGCCTTGGGTCTTAGGGGCTCCATCAGGTCGCAGGCAAGTGACTGGCGGCCGAATGCCGTGCGGTGATAGAAGCCGAGTTGCGGGTCGAGGCCATGACGTTTGCACTGGCGCACAGCTTCCTGATGTAGCAGGGTGTAGGTGAGTGAAAGGGTGGAGTTGACCGGATCGGGCGGAGGCCTTCGTTGTCGGTTCTTAAATCCCAGCTGCGGAGGTAATTTCTGCTTCCAACATGCAAATAGCTCCCGTTGGGCCGCACCTTCAATGCCACGCAGTGCCGATTCATCGAGGCAGCTTTCACAGCGGTCAATTGCCTTTTGCAGTGTGGATTTAATTGAACTGCCCAGTTCTTCTGCCCTGGCGATACGTGCCATGACCTGAAACTTATGTCGGCAGAGTTTACTGGCAATGACCATTCGGTTGTGGTCATCGGTTTGCCATTGATACTGCCGGCAGCGGCGCTCAACTTGTTTCTGCTGGTCGGCAAACAAGCTGAAGCTATGGTCTACGTAGCGTTGGTTGATGACGATGAGGTCGATGCCTCGTTTTTGTAATTGGCCAATCAGTTGGGTGGTTAGCTGAACACTGTGCAGGCAGATCAACTGCTCTAACTGTTTCAGTGGCAGGCTGCGTGGTGGTTTATCCGGTACCCGAATTATGACACAGTCAGTGGCGTATTCGAGTGTCAGGTTGCGACGGTCAAGAATCACTCTACACATAAGTGGGTTCCTTCAATTGATAACGAGTAATGGGCCAGTCGGTGTAATTGTGCCTAGCCCCAAGTGCCAGGCTGCGTTGAAACTATTTAGTGGGATTAGTACAAGCCGATCAGTATCTGGCTGTATGGCATGCAGTAGCTGATGTATGAGCAAGGGCAGTTCTTGTTGTGTAATCAGTATTTCGAAGGCTGAATTTTGGTAGCCCGCGCTGTGGTGGCGCAGAAGGCGGAGGCTGCGGTTTCGTGCTCGGCGGTCGCAGATGTCGTAGCAGGTTAGCCAGCTGTTCTTCACGACCAAACCTCTGGATGGATGCATTCCTGCAGTGATGTAAGACCCTCAAGGCAAAGCAGGTCGTTAAAGTCGGTGGGTTTCTCCAGTAGTGCGGTGGTCGAGAACGTCGGGCTGCAGAGCCGGTCGTGGGTATGCATTGCGTTTAATGCGGATCGGTGTCCGGTATTGCCAGCTTCAGGTTTCCATCGGTCCTCGTCATTAAAGATAATGGCTGGTCCTTTCAGGGTGTTGCGTACTGCCGTCAGGTTTCCTGCGCTGATAGCAACGCGGATCTCGCCCGGCCAGACTATAGCCAGGGTCAACCCCGTCGCGAGTCCCTCACATAAAGCAACAGGTAGGTGTTGCCCCTGATTCGTAGAGCGGATTATGGTTGAGCTGCCTTTCATCATGCCGGCTATCCGCACATAGGTTCGTTTGTTATCAGGATTGCCGTCTAGCGCGATCGCTTGGAAACCGGTCAGACCATAGCGGATATGGTGGATCGGCGTCAGTAATATAGATGGTCCGGAAAGCCGCAGCTGTATTCGGGAGAGCAGAGTGTTGCTTGCTAAACCACAGAGGCGTTTGGACAGCCAAGGGTGTTCGGACCACAGTGGTGTGCCGTTTCGGTAACGACGAAGTAAGGATTGGTGGCGCCGCTTCCGGTACTGATTATCTTGCGTCTGTTGGTGGGTGTTTAGGCTAACGTTGTGGGCCGGGGTTGCTGTATCTGGATGGTTACTGTTATGTTGCCGTAACCAGCGTAGGCCGTTAAAACATCGAAGGACACCGCCGTGGCGGAAGGTAAACAGGCGTAAACAAGGCCAGTATTGGCCGGATGCGGTCTGGTTCAGGTGTAACAGTACGCTGCATTTACCGCGATTGTGTGGCGACAGCACGGGGACTGCTGTACCGGTCAGTAGTACACCTGAGGTGGGTAGGTTCGACAGCAGACGTGGGCCATCGATACCGACTTCGGCTGCTTGGGCGCAGATCAGATCGTAGGCATCCCGCAGAATATGCAACGCTGTATCGGGTAGGGCTGTTATCATCAGTTGGCCTCCCGCAAACGCTGGGCGCTCAGTTCTTGGTTTTGCTCTGCTGTATCAACCTTTTCTTGAAGGTCGTCTGTCAGGAACTTCAAGAGGGCAGGGCGGCGGCTGACAATCCAGGGTGTTTCTTGTTTGCTGTTGAGTGCCATTGAATTTTTCCCCACAGGTGATTTGCGATCAGTCTAGGTAGGTTCCATCCGTTCTATGAGGTTGCTAAGCTTACGAAAACTCAGCCAAGCTTGGCTGGGTTGTACTATCCGGCAGGGAACGCTAAAAATAGAGTCTGTCGGCTCTATCAGGTCGGCTGTCTGTTGCGATTGCTAATTCAAAAGGATGCGAATATGTCTCATGTTTTATTGTCTGTAACCGGGATGTCTCCTGCGGTCATTACCGAAACGCTCTATGCTATCCATCGTGACGGTCTTACATGGCCTGATCGCATCTGTGCAATTACCACCGCAGTGGGGGCAAACCTCTTACAAGGACTTGTTGATGAGGTGAACCGACTCTGTCGAGACTATGAAATTCCCCCGTTTTCATCTGAAGCCATTAACGTACGAGTGGTGACTGGAACTAACGGTTGTCCGGTTAGCGATGCTCGCAGCGTTGAGGATCACGAGGCGCTGGGCGATTTCATCATGAAAGAGGTGCGTGACATTACTAGTCAGCCTGGTATGAGTGTGCATGCATCAATCGCCGGTGGTCGTAAAACGATGACCTTCTACCTCGGTTATGCTATGAGTTTGTTTGGAAAAAGGGGAGATATGCTGTCTCATGTGCTGGTCAGTGAGCCGTTTGAAAGCGTGAGCGAGTTTCGCTATCCGCCACCCGGAACTCAAATTATGGAAAGCCGTCAGGCAGGGGCAGTGGATGCCCGAGATGCCGTTGTGACATTAGCCGATATACCGTTTATTCGTCTTCGTGACTCATTGCCGCCAGCGATGCTGGAACTGGGGACGCGAGTGAGCTTCCGAGATATGGTCAGCCTGATAAACCTGGGAGATGCAGAGGGGAGGGAGTCAGTGTTAAAGCTCGCCTTGCCACAGCACAAGCCGGAGTTGATGCTGATGGATAGCGATGAGCGGATATTAAAAACAATAGAGCTGAGACCTTTGGACTATGCGTTTTACCGCACTGTGTTGCGTTTGGGAGTTAGCGGTGAATTGGTTGTGACACGCCCAGTCAAAGGGGAGCGAGATACTGACCTTGCGATTAGTTTGGCTGAAGAACTATTGGCGATGCAGGGGGAACGATCAGATGATCAGCTCCTGACTGCGATGCTGGATCGTCTGGCTGACATGGATGAACCCGGCAGGATATCTTCACGTACTCTGGAGACGCTTCGCCCTGGGGGGGTTAATACAAATTTTTTCGACACGCGCTGTAATACCATAAAAGAGGTGATTGAGCGTGTGCTACCGCCACGCCTTTCACGCTGGTTTGTATTACGGCAGGTTGCAGATGATCAGGGAGCTCGTCTTGATTTTTACAGCGCTGATTGGCCTGTTACAGGCAAAGGCGGGGGCTACGGAATTGCGCTGGCGCCGGGGAGTGTGTTGCTGACCGATTAAAAAGTCTGGCTTATTACATGGAGCCGTCTCTCTGTTTATGAATTGTCGATATGGAGTGGTTTTTGGATACAAAAGGTTTGCTATCAAACGCTTTCCAAAATGTTAGCGATAAAGTCGAACGTAGTTATGATTTGACCCGGCAAAGGATGCACCGTCTTACGAGTGACCGGATATGTGTGGGCGTAACAGGGCTTAGCCGAAGTGGAAAATCGACGTTTATTACTAGCTTAATCAATCAGTTAATACAGCATGAACGTTCCAGTTTAAGTGGTTTTTCGGCGTCCCTTTCCGGGCAGTTTTTGGGTGTTAAAACTCATAAACTGGAGGACACTGGGTTGAATGCGTTTCCGTATGATGAGGCAATGGCCGAGCTTGCTGCGACTCCTTCACGGTGGCCTGAATCGACTGTTGATATCAGTGGCTGCTTATTAGAATTAAAATTCAAAAACAGGAAAGGTCTACTTGGCGCGCTGACGGCTGATACTCGCAGTATCTTTGTCGAAATTCGGCAGGTGAAAGACAGGTGGGAAGCGGTTCTGGATGACCTAGACCGAAGGAAGCTCTGGTTAAGTCACTCCAGATCTGCTTGTCTCGAAATTTCAGCCAGAAAAAGCCAACACTGGTCATAATCTGACCATTTCACCGGCCTAATGAGCCAAAACTCAGCTCAGTAGACGGATTTATCCTATACCAGTAATCTTCGTCGAGCTTGAAACAGGTTGGATAAATCAAAGAGTTCTGTCGCACAGTTTTTCAGTATCAAGAATACGCCTGTTTTGCTGGCACTCTTAGGCTGCTAAGCCCATAAACTGCTTATAGGCAGGTAGCCTATCGTCATACAACTGCCCCTTTCGGATCATGTGCGCCGTTTCGATTCCTGCTAGGGTTGCACCTGCAGAATGAAGCGCTTTGAATCCCATCATTGGCTTGGTGATCTTCTTTATATAGCGGTAGTCTTGCTCTATACGGTTGTTCAAATACTTTACCTGAAGGATCTCAGTCCAACAAATAATACCGGCCAGCATCAGCAACATATTGAAATTTTTCAGACCGGCATTATTAGATCCACTTTTTTCGATCACTACTTTATCTGGCAGGCCATTACCGTCAATGGCTTGCCTGAAGAACGTAGTAGCCGCGGCCTCATCTCGCTTGTTAGGCTGCAGGAAGTCTACGGTATCGTCAAATTTATCAATTGTGCGATACAAATAGGTCCATTTCCCTTAGACCTGGATGTAGGTTTCATCCATTTTCCACGAGCCTGTCACAGGCCGCTTTCGTTTCTTGGCTTCCCACGCTAACTGTGACGAGTAACGGACTACCCAACGATTGAGTGTGGCATGATTAACTGACACTCCGCGTTCAGCCATCATCTCCTCTAGATCGCGGTACGACACAGCATATCTGACATAGAAGAACACCGCATAGAGGATCACATCCTTCGGATAGTGCACTCCCTTGAAATCAATCACGTAAGCACTCCGCCAAAAAAAGCCAAGATTATCCCTCAGTCGTCCAAAGTTTGCGACACAACCTTAAAAGCCGAGTAGCCCCTTCAACTTTTCCACAGTAGCGATAATCGGGCCTGCCACCGCCGCGACGGTATTTGCCGCATCGATCACTTTAAAGTATGCAGGCTCTGATAGCCTTTAAAAATTTGGGGCAAATTTGGGGCAAACTGAGTGCCAACTAATACCCGCTAATGCCATAAGCTGTTTTTAGGAAAATCGGCTAAGCACTGATATAGAAAGGGTTTTAGGTGGCATTGGGTGGTAATGGGTGAAAGCGCTAAAAATACCTATCGAGGGTTCGAATCCCTCCCTCACCGCCATCATTTAGTTTCATAACGTCTGAAACGAACATGAAAGCCGCTATCTATCAATGGATTGCGGCTTTTTTGTGTCCAGTATAGTCCTAAGCAGGCTTGTATCATCCTGTGTTTTTAGTAACACTGTTAGTAACACCAACCGCTATTTATTAAAGCAGTGTTACTAAAACGGCTAGAAAAGTCGTCCCCCTGACCAATACTCAGGTCAAGCAATCCCAGCCGAAGGATAAGGAATACAGCCTTTCCAACGGTAGCGTCTGTTCCTGCGTGTTAAGCCTAACGGCTCTAAGTTATGGATCTTCAATTATGTCGTTCCTGTTACCGGAAAGCGGGCAAACCTTTCATTCGGCATATACCCTGATGTAAGCCTTGCTGAAGCAAGAGAGCGGCGAGGGGGAGCAAGGCGGCTCTTAGCTAAAGGCATAGACCCAAGGCAACATCGAGATGAGCTAAAGGCGGAACATAAAAAACAGGCTGCGGTTACTCTGGAACAGGTTTCTCGAGAGTGGTTCAAACTGAAGTCCTCTAAAGTCACAAAGGCTTATGCTGAGGATATTATTCGCTCACTTGAAAACCACATCCTGCCAAAGCTTGGTGAATTGCCAATAAGCAAGATAACCGCACCGCTAACCATTGAATCTCTAAAGCCGCTCGGAAATTCGGGCAAGCTGGAAATGGTAAAGCGAATCAGTCAGCGTCTGAATGAGGTGATGATCTATGCCGTTAATACCGGAATCATTCACAGCAACCCGCTAGCAGGTATCCGGCATGCCTTTGAGACGCCGAAGGTGGTCAACAACCCCACGCTAAAGCCTGATCAGCTGCCTGAACTGATGCGCGCTTTAAGCATGGCTAATATCCGCTTTGTGACTCGATGCTTGATCGAATGGCAGCTACACACGATGACACGCCCTAGTGAAGCAGCCGGTGCTAGGTGGGATGAAATCAACGTTGATGACAAACTATGGGTTATCCCTGCCGAACGGATGAAGAGGCGTAAGGAGCATGTCATACCTCTGACAGCTCAAACATTGGCGTTGCTGGAATTCATGCGCCCAATTAGCGGTCGATCACCTTATCTTTTTCCCAGTGACATTTTGCCAAATAAGCATGCCAACAGTTCAACCGCAAATATGGCTCTTAAGCAAAGAATGGGCTTTAAGAATCGTTTAACTGCCCATGGTATGCGGGCGTTGGCGAGTACTGCGCTGAATGAACAAGCATTTGATTATGATCTGATCGAATCAGCACTTGCTCACACAGACAAAAATCATGTGAGGGCAACATACAACCGTGCTCAGTACATTGAACGACGCAGGGTGATGATGGATTGGTGGAGTTCATATATTGAAGAAGCGGCTGCTGGCAATATGAGTATGGCCTGCGGCCACAAGACACTAAGAGCGGTCTGAACCCTATATTGCTATCAGATCGACAAAGGTCAGCAGTCGGGCCACACTTGGTTTGGACGTAACGATTGCTTTAAAGGCTCAGTCATCTCCTGCCAGGCCAAGCAACAAACCCTGCTCCTGCCAGAGCTTGACTCTGACACCATCAGCCAACTGCTCGATAGAGTTCAGGTTGCTGAGTCCCTTCGGCAGCGATGCCTGATAGAGCGTGTAAATACGGTCCTGCTCAAGGTGGCGTATCTTGATCTGGACCGCCAGCCTCCCGTTGATCATGCAGTAGCGGCCTCCCAGCAACTGCCATTTTGATTCCGATAGACGGGCGGACCTGATCAGGGCGAACTCAAGTTTTGAAAGCCTGTTAACCAGAAACGGTATCGTACTGCTCTCAACCTCAACCGGCACGTCCTGATTATGGTTGAAGGCGATCTCCGCAACAACGCTTTCCGTCAGCGACTGGGGCTGGTTAAACGTCAGTGCCAACAGGATAGCCAGCAGTACTGCCCCCGCTGCAGATAACGGCAATCGATAACATCGAAGCCCTCCGCAAAGGCGTTCACTTTGCACTTGCGGGTCTTCTGTGGTCTCGGATTCAGACTGTCGTTCCGACTGCAGTCGCTGCAGCTTAGCAAGCTGCTGCTCCGACAGCTGCTTGGCGGCAAAATGCTGTTTCAGTGCCTTCGGCAGTTCGATCCTATCATCCCGATTACTCATTCCACGCCACCCCATTCAGGCTTATCACTTATAACTGTCCGCTCGTCCTGCTGATTCACCAGCGGTTCGCTACGGTTTTTGAATTCAGCCAGCTGGCTTCTAACCCTTATTTTCATGCGATGCAGCTGCGACAGCAAAGTCCCTCGCGGCACCCCCGTTATCTCGGCGATTTGCGATACGCTGTACTCTTCCACCGCCCACAGATATAACAGTTCCCGTTCAGGGGGCTTCAGCATAGCCATCATCTGGTTAACTTCCTGCTGTCGGATAACCAGATCCTCAGGACCGGGAGCCTCCTCTATCTGAAGCTGCTGCTCTCGCTGCAGTCCTTCTCCCACCACCAGATGCAGTCGATGATGGCGGACCTGGTCATAGAAAGCGTTGCGAACTGAACGCATCAGATAGAACTGCGGCGACTCGATTTTCCCATCTCTGTTCAGATAGCGTTCAACGGCTTGCTGCACCAGATCGAAAGCATTATCGGATTCTCTGCACAACGACAGACCATAACGATAGAGTTGATTTAACTGTGACTCGCTCAGCGGCTCTTTACCGGCCATAGCGACCCCCCCTGGATAACATAACAGACCACCTGTGGTGGATTACAGTCATATCAATCGACTCACATTGAAGACGTACTAGCCGGTCGAGTGATTGCATTTTTTGACTGTCATTCGGCAAACAAGGCTCATTCGGCGCACTTATCTGTCCTTCGCAGCAGTGAAAGAGCAAGCCCAGTAATCATGGCAGCGAATGGCAATATCCGCCAAGGTAAAAGCGTTGCCTCCGCCTTGAAGCATCAGCACAACGGCAGCCGCACCAAGCGCAAACTCCCTTTTAAAGCCGTTCAGATTAGCAATAATACTGAGATCGATGCTGAATTTGCTGGCCATAAACCAGAGCATCACCGCCATTGCCACCGCAGCTGCACTGCGTACCACCGGCGAGTTACCGAAAATCAGTGCCAGGCCGATAATCGCCAGAAGCCAGGGTGGGCAGGAAAAGCTGGGGATATGATCGAATTCTGAAAAAAAGCCGGCAACGATAAACACAATAGCCATCGAGAATCGAAGCAGAAGACCCAGTTCCTGCCAGTGACTCGGCTGAGTATGGGGGAACCAGCGCTGATCAAGACTGGCTTTCCCGGCACCTATATTAAAGAGCACAAACATCATGCCGGACAAGGCAATATCGCGAATCTGTATCAGCATTGCCGGCGACCGGTAAGTTTCCACTTCCGGCACCAACTCCGGTACGGTGTGGGTGGGTAAAGCGATCACAAAGGTCCACAGCAGAAAGCCATAGAATAGGCTCAACGGTCGCACCCATAGTCCCAGTATCAGCGCCCCCCCTGACAGCAGTTCAAAGCCGGATAGCGTGGTCAGAAACAGAGCCGGCGTCAGCCAGGAGCCCTCAAAAAACAGATACTGATGAAACGACTCGTTGATATAACCCAGCGGGCCAAGGTATTGCTGCAGGATTAGCGCTTTGGTGGCAGGGTTCAGCAGCATGCTGAGCTTCATCAGCCCACCGATTACAAACACCAGTCCCAATCCCGTTCGCAGTATCAGCGCTGACTGCGCCAGTCCCGTTGTCAATTGCAGATGCTCTATTGTATCACTGAGTACTTCGGTGGTATTTCCATTTTGCTTCAATGCCGGCGACAGCCGTGCATCTTTGCGTAGAGTAGTCATAGCTTCGCTTCCTGTCTGGGTGATTACTTTTCCCTGACTGTTTTCAATCGGGTTACTGAAAGCAGACGCATCGCTTAGTGAAATGATTGCATGTCCTACGCCATTTTTTTTCTTGCGTGAGATTTCCATCTTATCGATGCAATCAGCTGTCGCTGCCAGCCGTCTGCTGAGCATCAGCTGACAAACTACAAAAATTGAGGTCCATCAAATCCGAGGAACACACTATGCGAATGTTTAAAATAATTCTGATATCACTGCTGCTAACAGCCTGTATGGGAAATGGCGCTAACACCTTCAGCTACGACGACTACAAAGAGGAACAGGCTATCGGTTGAATGCAGTATAAAATAACTACTATGACCGTTACTCAGACTGCCACAGTGCATGGGCGCGCCTGATTAGCGAAATCTTTTAAGTGGATCCCCTCATCTGTCTGCACTGCGGTGGTGAGATGCGCTACATTGCAGTAACAAAGGCTTCAGTCGTCAGCTCCTTTTTTAATCCCGTTTGAGGGCTGCTGTGTCCAAGACTGAAGCCAGACTGCCCCGCAAACTCTGATATGCGGGGTGATCCTTTATCCAGCCTTATACGTATCAGTTCCGCGGCCTTTATCATAAGAGTGACTATGAGCGACACGGCATATCGGGGGGACTTTACCAATAAATAGGGGATAAAAAGTATCTTCCGAAAAAATACTACGAAGAAGAAGCTGTTGAAGATCTGATTGATCAAGGATATGAAGGCGTCGGTTATGAAGGGCGTACCATCGAGTAATAATCCGACTTTTCAAGTTGTTAGCCTGTGTTTTAGTGAACTCTGCAAACGTCAAAACGAGCATGCGCAGTATTAAGAATGTTAGCTGGCATTAAAAGCTCTAATTTAAGGAGTGAAATCATGTCTCTTCATGAATGTCCCGACTGTAACAATATGCTATCGACCGATACTACAACATGCCTCCATTGCGCCAGTATGAATCTACCATTGTATTCTGGCGAAAAGCTAGTTTTACAAAAACATGTCACAGTGACTATCCTAATCTGCTCGTTACTAGTAATTGCTGCCTTTCTTGTGTCAGGTCTGAATATACTCGTATTAGTGATCGGGTCGATGATATGTTACCCACTGCATTTCCCTCTTAAAAAGTTTCTGGCACGGATATGGTGGTTATTCAACTAAAATAAATTACACCTACAAAAAATGGTAGCTAATCGGGTAGCCGAGAGTCTCTAACCCTCAGCCCTCACAACACCCTGCATGAGGGTCCGCACAGGGGGTTTATTTATATGACGAAGCCTCTGTTAGTGTCCGTAAAGTGTCGACAGAAGCCGCAAGCTGAAGCTCGGATACGTAAACATTCAGCGTCCGCTATTGGAACTGAGGGTTGGCAGGTATAATGCTATATTAGCGACCTCTAAAAGTCCGGATTTGGCACAAAGCAACTTGATCGTTGAGCTGCTACTTCTGGTGCTGTTTGGTCGCTTCACCACATTGCGACCAATGGTAGTTACCCACTTAAATTATCATTCTTCGGTACTCAATTGGTCGCTTTCGCCACGGAGGCGACATACACTCTTGAGCCACTAGGGCGTTTCCGCATCTATCCAAATCCCCGAAAGCGGACAGAATCCTCATCGACAGAGTTGGGTAGAGCGGTAGGATTTGACTCTTTTCGGCATGAAGCGGCTCATAATATATATGAGCTTCTTCTACGCAATGTACGGTTTAGTGTCTAGATCTAGAAAACTAGAGGCTTGTCTCTATTCATTGTCAGTATCATCTTTTCATTAAGGCTCATTAGAATGTATATACATCGTATCTAGGCCCCTCGTGTTGGCTGACGATATCAGTGGTGTTGATCGGATTTTGTGTGCGGCACTGGAAGCTACGCGTTGCACAGTAAACGCGCAGTGCGAAAGCGGGTTGCCACGAAACTGGAATATTCCGGACTTTATTGAGATCGACCTTATTGAAAATGCTTGCGGACAACAGAAGCAAGTGGGGAAAAACGCATTACTCCTATTACCTCGCTCTTACATGAGGATGGTCATACCTTTAATTCAAGGAATCGATAAGAAACGCGTATTCAGTATTGTCATTGACGAGCAAAGCGTCGACCTCACAGCGGCGATGCCGTGTGATAGGGTCGCACTTTCTGTCTTTGTAGACTGTACACCACTCCAGTAAATGTCGAGCGTTCAAGGCGGCAATGATGCGTATTTTAAATTTTATCCTTACATTCATGGTGAGTTGTTTCATGGCCATGCTAATCATGCCAGTAAATGCCGAGGGGCAAAAAAATGCTGGCTTCGACACTGAACATCTATGTTTTTCCTACAGCGGGACAAGATATTACTCAACAGTCGACAGATGAAGCCAGTTGCTATAGCTGGGTGGTGCAGAATACCAGCAGCGATCCTTTCGAAATTTCTCAGCAAGCGATGCAGTCCGCCTCAAATCAGCAGCAGGCCTGCCAGGCGGGTGCCGGATCCGGAGCTAGGGGTGCCGAACGTGGTGAAGCTGTCGGGGGCCTTATCGAAGGGGTCGTCAATGACGATGCCGGTAAAGGAGCCCCTATGGAGCAACCGCAGAGATTATTCGTGGTCGACGTCTGGGCGACAGGAATAAGAGCGAGCGCAGCAACAGGCACAGCAGCAGAGTCAGAATCAGCAGCGCGCAACAGCAGAACAAATGAATAGCTTTAAAAGGGCCTTCTCTGTGTGCTTGGAGGGAAGAAATACATGGTGAAGTAATCAGTGTGGGTTGGTCTTATGGGTATGGTCAGGTTAATTGATTTGGGGATGTAATTTGAGCAGTCAGTTGGCTCCAACTCATTGATTATTAATTGTGGAGTAAAAGTATTTCGGCTCCGAAAGGGCAAGGTTTACGTTAACCTGACAGTACCTTATATCACTTCAATAGGCGGCAAATAACATCAGATTAAACTACGCTAAATTGCACGAGCATAGAAAAATGAGATGAAATGAAAAACAAAGACGTTGACTGTCACATTGTTGAGTGTCCAGGTAAGCATGGAACGACGGCTGAATGAAAACATCAATGGCCTGTTGAGACAGTACATACCCAAGGGAATGGTTAGCGCAAGGTTACAGATGAGGATGTGAGACAAGCAGAGAAGCGTTTAAACCTGAGACCAGGAAAGTATCTTGGATTTAGGCAGCCTGAAGTCGTATTTCGAGAATACATTCAGGCTGCATAGGGGAGTGTCGCACTTCTCGAGTTGAATTAGCGATCAATTTGTTTTTCGAATTGGAAGCGAAGAATTCCACGGGCTTGCCGCAAAACCTTAGTAGCAAAGTAGTTCAGTTGAAGTTGGGTCCGGCCATGAGTATTGACGTACAGAGAAGGGCATTGTTTCGAGGGCGTACAGTTGTCAAAGACCGTATCCGCATGCCGTGGCTGAGCAGTCCGCAGGATTTTACCGATCTCTGTAGCCGCTGTGGCCACTGTGCACCCGCCTGCCCCTCAGGGATTATCCAGACCGGAGACGGCGGGTTTCCCGAGATCGATTTCCACAAGGGAGAGTGTGTTTTCTGTACCGAGTGTGCAAAGGCATGCGATGAAAACCTGTTTGATCTGAATCGGCCCTCTCCCTGGGATATAAGTGCTGGGGTCTCTGATCAATGTCTCAATAATCAGTCCGTCTATTGCCGGAGTTGTATGGAAAGCTGTGATGCGCAAGCCATCCAGTTCAATTTCACCAGTACTCTGTTTATCGCCCCGACTGTAAACCTTTCAGATTGCACAGGCTGCGGAGCCTGCGTTTCTGTCTGTCCGGTAAAGGCAATAGCAGTGACTTCCAAAAAATCAGGCTAAGCCAGAGGGGCAGAATGGAAAATAAAGAAGTGCATATCTCAAGCCTGATCGTCCATGTTCGCCCTGCGCGCCTGGATGAGACGAAGATGCAGATTTCCCGGCTCAAAGACGTCGAAATATACGGAGACACTGAGGAGGGAAAGATAGTCGTCGTGCTGGAAACGGTACGGCAGAAATACATTACCGACATCATCGAAACGATCAATAACCTGGAAGATGTCCTGAACACTTCTCTGGTCTATCACCAGATAGAACATCTCGATCCGTCATGTGAGGAGGATCTATGAAACTTACCAGACGCACACTGATTAAAGCGAACGCCGCGGCATCGGCAGCCGCTCTGGCCGGTGTGACTCTGCCGGCTGCTGCGACCAACCTGATTGCCAGCAGCGAGGAGACCCGAATCAAATGGGATAAAGCCCCTTGTCGTTTCTGTGGTGTCGGCTGCTCGGTGCTGGTGGGCACGCAGGACGGCCGCGTGGTGGCGACCCAGGGCGACCCGGACGCACCCGTCAACAAGGGCATCAATTGTATTAAGGGCTATTTCCTGTCGAAGATCATGTACGGAAATGACCGCCTGACCACGCCTTTGCTGCGGATGCGCGCCGGCAAGTTTGATAAGGACGGCGATTTCGCGCCGGTCTCCTGGGACCAGGCTTTCGACATCATGGCTGAGAAATGGAAGTCAGCATTAAAGGCTAAGGGCCCTACATCGGTCGGTATGTTCGGCTCTGGCCAGTGGACGGTGATGGAAGGTTATGCTGCCTCCAAACTGATGAAGGCGGGCTTCCGCTCTAACAACATCGACCCCAATGCCCGTCACTGCATGGCCTCGGCCGTTGGCGGCTTTATGCGCACTTTTGGTATCGATGAGCCGATGGGTTGTTACGACGATTTCGAACATGCCGATGCGTTTGTGCTCTGGGGTGCAAACATGGCGGAGATGCACCCTATCTTATGGACACGTCTGACGGACCGCCGCCTGAGTTATCCTCATGTGAGGGTGAATGTGTTATCAACTTTCAGACACCGTTCCTTTGAGCTGTCCGACAATGACATTATATTTACCCCGCAGACCGACCTGGCCATTGCTAATTTTATCGCCAACTACATCATTGAAAATGATGCGGTGAACTGGGAGTTTGTTAACAAGCACACCAACTTCAAACGCGCTACCACGGACATCGGTTACGGACTGCGTAACGAACACCCGTTGCAGAAACAAGCCGCTAACCCCAATTCAGGCAAGATGCACCCGATGACGTTTGAGGAGTATAAGGCCTCCGTTGCCGAATACTCGGCGGACAAAGTCTCTGAACTGTCAGGCGTTTCGAAGGAGAAGCTGATTACGCTAGCGAAGCTCTATGCAGATCCGAACACGAAGGTCATGTCGTTGTGGACCATGGGCATCAACCAGCATACGCGCGGTGTGTGGATGAACAGCCTGGTGTACAACATCCACCTGCTGGTGGGTAAGATCTCCCAGCCCGGCAACAGCCCGTTCTCGCTGACCGGTCAGCCCTCCGCTTGCGGCACCGCACGTGAAGTCGGAACATTTTCTCACCGCCTGCCTGCAGATCTGGTGGTTACGAAAAAGGAACACCGTGATATCGCAGAGAAAATCTGGAAACTGCCGGAGGGCACAATTCCGGCAAAACCCGGTTATCACGCGGTGGAGCAGAACCGCCGTCTGAAAGACGGTGATATCAATGCTTACTGGGTGATGTGCAATAACAATATGCAGGCGGCCCCAAACCTGATGGAAGAAGGTCTGCCAGGATATCGCAACCCCGATAACTTCATCGTCTGTTCAGACCCTTATCCGACAGTCACGGCTCAGGCCTCGGATCTGATCCTCCCGACTGCGATGTGGGTTGAAAAAGAGGGCGCTTACGGCAACGCGGAACGTCGAACTCAAGCCTGGTATCAGCAGGTCAAACCGGTGGAAGGGGCCAAATCCGACCTGTGGCAGCTGCTGGAATTTTCAAAACGCTTCAGTATTGAAGATGTCTGGCCTGAAGAACTGATCAAAGAGATGCCTGAGTACCGGGGCAAGAGCGTTTACGAGGTGCTTTATCGCAACCAGCAGGTCGACGCTTTCCCGCTCAGTGAAGTGCAGGAGTTGAATGATGATGCCCGCGATCAGGGCTTCTATGTACAGAAGGGGCTGTTTGAAGAGTACGCCGCTTTTGGCCGTGGCCACGGCCATGATCTGGCGCCCTACGATCGCTACCATCAGGTGCGTGGCCTGCGCTGGCCGGTGGTGGACGGCAAGGAAACACGTTGGCGCTTTGCCGAAGGTTCAGATCCCTACGTCGAGAAGGGCAGCGGCTTTCAGTTCTACGGTAAACCGGATAATAAGGCAAACATCATTTTTGCCCCCTATGAGCAGCCGCCTGAATCGCCCAACGAAGAATACGACCTCTGGCTCTGCACCGGACGTGTGCTGGAGCACTGGCATTCAGGCTCCTTGACCGGCCGTGTCCCCGAGCTATATCGGGCGGTGCCGGATGCGCTCTGTTATATCCATCCCGAGGATGCGATCCGGCGTAATTTGCGCCGGGGTGACGAAGTCCTGATTGAATCCATTCGCGGTGAAGTGCGTTGCCGTGTTGAAACCCGGGGCCGGGACCGACCTCCTGAAGGCTTGGTGTTTGTTCCCTGGTTTGATGCCCGGGTGCTGATTAATAAGGTGACTTTAGACGCCACGGATCCGTTGTCCAAACAGACAGACTTCAAAAAGTGCGCCGTTAAAATCAGCAAAGTTTAATCGGTCAGCAGGGCTGGACCTGAGATAGAACCGGCGGTTGATTCCGGTCAGTATTCGGATCCCTTTACCGTGAGGCGGAGAATGAATCATGAAACAATTTTTGACAGTACTGCTGGCAGCAGGCGCAATGCTCTCAGCATCGGTACAGAGCGCAGAAATAGCGGAAATCGACAACGTTAACAACGGCGGCGTCGCCTCGCTGCGTGGTATAACCGAGCTGGATGTCACCCGTAAGGCGGACGCGATGAAGCGGGTCGAAAGAGACCGCAACCCCATTGACCGGGACTACGTATACCAGCCGCCGCTGATTCCGCATCAGACCCGGCATTACGAGATGTCGTTAAACGCCAATAAGTGCCTGTCATGCCACAGCTGGAAATATGCGGGTGAAATGGGCGCAACCAAGATCAGCGTAACCCATTACCAGACCCGCGAGGGCCAGGTTCTTTCGGATGTGTCGCCGCGGCGTTATTTCTGCCTGCAGTGTCATGTGACCCAGGCGGACGCAACACCTCTGATAAAGAACAACTTCAGACGGGTGGAGTCTTTGCGTTGATTTGGCCTGTAATACAGGACGGGGAAGTGAAATGAAGCTGATTTCAAAATTTTGGCGCAAATTGTGTAGACCGAGTAAAGCGGCCGTCGGTACCGTGCTTGGACTGGGGTTTATCGGAGGAATCCTGTTCTGGGGAGCATTCAATACCGGCATGGAAGCAACCAACTCAGAAGCCTTCTGTGCCAGCTGTCACGCACCGATCGTTAATGAAATCAGGGAAACGATTCATTATTCGAATCGCTCCGGGGTCAGGGCTATCTGTTCCGATTGCCATGTGCCCCATAACTGGGCAGATAAGATCGTGCGTAAGGTCCAGGCCAGCAAAGAGATTTTTGCCTTTGTAATGGGCAATATCTCCACTGAGGAGAAGTTCTACGCGCGTCGTAAGCACCTGGCCGTACGGGAGTGGCAGCGGATGAAGGAAAATGATTCGCAGGAGTGCCGTAACTGCCACAACTTTGAGTTTATGGATTTCTCAGAGCAGGGCCAGCGTAGCGTTAAGCAACATTCAACGGCCCTTGCCGCCGGTGAAAAGACCTGTGTTGACTGCCATAAAGGTATTGCCCATCAATTGCCCGATATGTCAGACGTTCCTGGTTGGCAATAGGCAGAGCAAAGGAGATACGGCTTATGAGTACTCTGGAATATATTATCTGGAACGTGCTGGGTTATGCAGCGATGCCAGTGATCCTGCTGACCGGTTTTATAGGCGTGGCTGCGCTTTCGCTGTGGGTGCTGTCACTGACCAGCGATAAGGAACACAGCTGAGAATGACCTGCCGGAAGTACAGGTCTTTGCCGAGGGTCTGGCGCCAATAAAAAAGCCGGCGATAACTGCTGGCCTTTCTCTTTTACGCGATTTTCTGCGCTTAATCCCAGAGTGGGTAATCCTCCCCTTTTTAGGGGGTGCTAAAAGTCGAAGTTAAGCGACTATCAATGGATACGTTATAGCAATCAATATAATTACTGCGATATTGTTCAATTCGGTGGGTAACTGGAGTACTCATATCGAAGTCAGTTATTTCGACAACCCTGCGCAAATCAGGTAGCTCAGGGGATAATCAGAACGATGGCCTTCTAATCGCGTCCTCTCCCTTGCTGCTCTTGCACTGGCAAATCGTTCTATTTGCTGTTGGTTTTTCCGACTCCTTCGGTTAGCGCCTACCTCCTACCTCCTACCTTACAAGGGTAGCGCTTCGCCCGCTATGGCGGGTCGCGGATGACTGCCGTTAATGTCAGCTCCGAATCAACTGGAGTCGCAAGCTGAAGCTCGGATCGGTAAACATTCAGTGTCCGCTTTGGAGCTGAGGGGGGGCAGGTGCGGTGCAATATTAGCGACCTCTAAAAGTCCGGATTTAACACATTGCGACCAACGGTAGTTGCCCACTTAAATTATCATTCTTCGGTACTCAATTGGTCGCTTTCGCCAGACAGCGGACTTATTCCTATGAATCAAAACAAATATATATTATTTCAAGAAGTGATCCTGTGCAGGTGCATCAATCAATGACTTACAAAGTAAAAAGAACCAGAATTAGGCCCCTTTGAATCACTTTAGGATAAAGCGATTCAGGTTGTAATAGAGCCACTGACACAAGGGTTTTCAATCACAGGAGCAGTTCTTTTCTGATGTTATCGGTATTTAGCGTCAGTTAGAGGCTACTAGCATTGGCTAATCGTGATTCTTGACCCAGTACAGCCCGACGACGAGCACGACCACAGAGGCCACTACAAAACCGGTTCCGATTAATTGAAGCGTTAAAGTACTCATAGGTGCCTCCTTTGCTAGGCCTGTCATTGTATTCATCTTTGGCTTTTGATTTTAGTTAAACAGGCTCTAACTCCAGTATTGACACTCCATACGTAGTTCATTTTTCAAAGAACCGTGCCGGGCAAAGGTCGAAGCGCGACGACAGGGCTTCTATGGCCTTACGGCTAAGGTCACGCTGACCGATCAAGACCTTGGATATCGTGGTTTTACCGCCAATCTCGGGCAGATCACTGTCGGTCAGCTTGTAATGATCCATCAGAGTCTTCAGCACAGCAATGAGACATATGGGCCAAGCAGGCGTGCCATCAAGTGGATGATTCTGCCTGTATTAACCACCTTGAATTTTTTGAAGCAAACCTGCCACTCGTTCTGGGTCGGTTTCCAGCACGGCTAAAGATGTTTGTCCTTCCAGTGATACGAGTGTACCTAGCCGGATATTTCTAGTAGCCATAATTTATTCTCTAGTCTTTCCGTAAGTTGAAAAGTAGTTGTTTAAGGTAACCGGATCATGCGGTTATCCAGACTATAGGTGTCAGTGTTGCACAGTTGAGGATAAGCATTTAACAGGACGTTATGGCGATAGCCAAATATTGCCAGCTAGAGCATAGGTTGAATCTGTTCTGCAAGAGGTTGTTCATGTGGTTACGCTACGTGCCTTAGGGCGAAACTGTGCACAGGAGTATCTTCATAAATAATGTGGGTTAATGCCGCTCAATGTTTTCTCCTATTGATAGTTGAGCTGAAAAATATCTCTATTCGGCTCAAAAACTCCAAAGATATTTCTATTTTTGAGTCGAATGGCTGTCTATAATCGGATCATGACTGAAGCTAACTGAGTTGACCGACTGATGTACATCTGGCAACAACCCGACTGGCCCGACTTCCGCTGGGACATTGCAGTCCTGGCGCCATTGCTCAGTGAAATACGTATCTTACAGGGGCGTCTGATTGGTCATACCGAGAACCTGACCCCGGAAAATAGCCTTGCCTCCCAGATCGACGTGCTGGTCCAGAACGCTATTGAGACCAGTGCCATAGAAGGGGAAATGCTGAATGCTACGTCTGTGCGATCTTCAGCTGCCCGCCGGTTAGGCTTGGACAATTGGGGTGTTGAGCCGGGTACCCCGGAGACAGAGCTGCTTGTACAAATGCTCTCTGAAGCGGTGTCTGAGACGGACTTGCCTTTGGATAAAGGGACCTTGTGCCGCTGGCAGGAAAGTCTCTTTCCCGAACGCCCTCTGTTCATGGATTCTAACGCGGTGATCGGTAATCTGCGTGAAGATCTACCAGGCCAGCCTATGGCGGTAAGATCGCGTCAGGGCCGACGGGAGATCATCCACTTTGTGGCACCGCCAAGTGACTCATTGGGTACCGAGCTGGCTGCCTTTCTTTACTGGTTCAATCAGCCTGTTTCCGATCTGGACGGCGTGCTGCGAGCCGGCCTTGCACACCTGTGGCTGGTATCACTGCACCCGTTTTCCGACGGTAATGGTCGAGTGACTCGCGCTGTAGCCGACCGGGCACTCGCGCAGGACGAGCAAACCAGTGTCCGTTTCTACAGTATGAGCGCAGCGATCATGCAACGTCACAATGGATATTACGAGGCGCTGGAAACTGCACAGAAAGGTACTTTGGACGTGACTGTATGGTTGCGTTGGTTTTTGGTGACTTTGAAGGAAGCCTTACTGCGTGGAGTAGACCGGTTCGTCCGCGCCCTCGAAAAGTCCCGCTTCTGGGCGAAGTACAATGATGCCGATTTGTCTGATCGTCAGCGTAAGGTACTGAACCGCTTGCTGGACGCAGATCCGGATGAATTTACCCAAGGCATCAACACCAGCAAATACAAGAGTATTGCCGCGACCAGTAAGGCGACCGCTACTCGTGATCTGGCTGCTTTAGTAGAAGTAGGTTGTTTAGAGCGCCTGCCCGGTGGTGGGCGTAGTACGCGCTATCGGATAAAATACCCAGGCGACTGATTTATGACTTTTTCCTCTCCTGTAATTTCCGCACGGTGAACTCTGTTGTTATCCCCTATATCCAGCCTACAGGCCTGGAACAGATCAGACTATATCGCTATGAATTCTTCATCAGAGGGAAGGGGAGCTTGTCGAAATTCTGACCCCAGAACTCGAATCCAAGCATCGTTCTACGCCAATTGAGAACTTTACCGTCCATATGTTTTAATGGACAGATGTAGCCCTTCGAACATGTGCCTCATGTAGTTGCCGCTCTACCTCTGGTGTACTGTATAGCACCTCGGCCGGTGCTCTTATGAATCATTTGAAATTAGTAACCTGTAACTAATTTACGCTTCATTTCATTGAATAAACCTGATTTGAAAATTTTAGGCGGTGTAGGCAGCAATGTAACGGTTAGAAGCCTCTTTATAAAAAGGCGTGTCTGTAGCGAGGCTATACATGTGTGGTCTGCGTAAACTTTTGTGCCCGAATTGTGCCCAAAAGGTGCCCGAGTCAGATGGTTTGAGACGGCTCGAGAAGAGGGTTTTCGTATTTATCTTATTGATATTAAAACGAAATATGCTGCGGCGCAGTTTGTTTGGTTTTTATCAATAAAACGTTCGAATTCCTCCCTCACCGCCACGAATTCAAAACGAAAAAGCCTTGGTTAATACCAGGGCTTTTTTGTATCTGAAAGACTCAGCAGGGAGGGCGAGATCCCTCGCGGTTCGATCCGGGCCACGTTGGTCGAGCAAACTTGTTTGCGACACACGCAGCCGAAGGCAAGTTATCCCGACCGTTTATCATGTTCTTCTGACTTTGCTTCTGTCCTCCGCCATCTATTCAGAAGCCCAGCTCTAGCAGCTGGGCTTCGACGTTTTAGAGGTAGAGCCTATTCTGGGAGGGGACTCGCTTTTCGGGCGAAGCCACATAGCTGATGAGCAACCATACACTTTATGGAAAGTACGGGACCAAAAGTACCAAATTATAGGACTTATATGGACCCGTTCACCAACTAAAGTGTCCGTATATGTTCCAATATACGATCGAACTGGTAGGAATCAGCCAGCGCCTGCAACCCATCGGCCGTCATTGCATCGATCTTGCGGATCTCTTCGATCACCTCACCCGTTGTCGTAGGGTCCAGATCCGTCACCGCCTTGCTGAGAGCCTCACGAAGCTCCGCTGGCAGCTTCTTCAGCATATCTGCAGTAAGTATTGCTTTCCCTTCTGCCGGTTTGTTTTCTACGTCTTCTTCATAGATAAAACGCACATCCAGTTGTTCAGCCATCGCAGCGTAGATCTCGTGAGCTCGATAAGGTTTGTGGAGCACATCGTCGCAGCCTGACTCTAGAATGTTGTTGCGTTGTTCCTTGAAGGCGCTAGCAGTGAGAGCAACGATTTTCACCGCATTGCCGCCAGGCAAGGCGCGAATCGCTGTCGTAGCCTGGTAGCCATCCATCACCGGCATCTGTATGTCCATCCAGATAAAATGGGGCTGCCACTGCTCGAATTGCCTGATGGCCAGTTCGCCGTTTTCAGCCTCCCGTACCTCGAAGCCAACCTGGCGTAGCAGACGGCTTAGTAGTAAGCGGTTATCGGTATTGTCTTCCACAACAAGGATGCGCCACGTGTTCTGCTTGGGCTCCAGCCCCAATACCGTAGGCCTGAGCTCCTTACCGGCCTGTGCAGCGTCGGCAAGAAACACCGGCAGGTCTATACGAAATATGGAGCCCTTCCCAAGACCGCTCTCGACAATGATCTGGCCACCCATTAACTTAACCAGTGATTGAGTGATGGCCAGCCCCAACCCAGTGCCTTTGACATCGGTGTTGGTATGTTGAGATTGTGAAAAGGGTTCAAAGATACGTTTTAACTGATCAGGTGCGATACCCGGGCCACTGTCATGCACCTCAATCTGTAAGGTAGCCATAGCGGGATCCGTTGCATCGGTCTGTGTCTGGACCCGCAGGCGGACGCTTCCCTCAGAGGTAAATTTCACCGCATTACCTAGCAGGTTGATGATAACCTGACGTAACTTTCCTGCATCGGCTCTAATGTAGTGGGCTAATTCAGGTGCAACGTCCAAATCAAAATTCAACCCGGCATTATCGGTACGCGCACTGAACATCCTGCTGATGTCGTCTAATAGTTTGGGTAAATTAAAGGGCGCTTGTGTCAGCTCTGCTTGACCGGCTTCAATTTTGGATAAATCCAGTACGTCGTTGATCATACCTAGCAAATGCGTACCGCTACGGTTAATGATAGAAAGTTTCTCTTTTTGGTTTTGCGTCGCTTCCCGTTCTCTTCCCATCATTTCAGAAAAGCCGAGAATGGCGTTTAGCGGGGTACGCAGCTCATGGGACATACTGGCCAGGAAAGTACTTTTGGCCTGGTTGGCAGATTCGGCGGCCTCCTTTTGCTCTCTCAACTCCAGCGTCCGTTCATCGATCAGGCGCTGAAGCTCTTTTTTCTGCATTTCGGTCGCGTGCAACTTCCAACGGATATAACGATAGACAATAGCCACGGTGATCAGGAAGTACGTTATATAGGCCCACCAAGTCAACCATGGTGGTGAAGCTACGTGAATTTTGAGATTCACCTCCTGTTCCGGCAGGCTCCAGACTCCATCATTGTTTGATCCGCGTATCCTTAAGGTGTAATCGCCGCCAGAGAGGCCCGCGTAACGGCCAAATCGTTTCGTTCCGGCGTCGTACCAGCTTTTGTCTACCCCTTCGAGAATATATTGGTATTGGTTTTTCTTTGAGTGGGTGAAGTTAAGTGCCACATATTCGAACTCGAAATAATTATCCCGCCAATCAAGATACAATTCATCCAGTACTTCAAAAGCCTGCGGCAACATTTTTACCGATTTGCCATGCAGAGTCATAGAGCTCAGATAAGTAGACGGCGGTATTTTGTTAAAGATTATTTGCTCCGGATTAAAGCTATTCAAGCCGTTGAACCCGCCAAACCAGAGCTTGCCATCCTTTGTTGTACCCCGGGCGGTAGGAAAAAAGTTATGACTATGCAGGCCATCATCAGCCGTATATACCTTCAGCACCCTCTCTTTCTCTGGATCGAATTGAATAAGTCCGCTATCTGTGCCCATCCACAGATAGCCCGCCCGATCCTCAAGAATATTATGAACTACATTCGCGTTAAAACCCTGCTCCCCTGTATATCGCTTGAATTTGCCCTCTACTTTAATTAGTTGATTCAAACCTTTATCGGTGGCAACCCAGATACGCCCGCGCTTATCTTCAAAGACGTCGTAAACTGTATTGGAGATAATACTCGTCGGATCATTCGGATCATGCTGGTGATGGGTAAACAGCTCTGTTTTTGCGTCAAAATTATCCAGTCCGCCACCCCAAGTGGCGATCCACATGCTATTGGGAGTCTCTCGCTCGGCAATAAAGCGTACTGATGTTACCGCTGATAAAGCATTGGGATTGTCGGGATCCGGATTGTAAGTTTTCAATTCACCGGTAGAGAGGTTAAAGCGATTAAGTCCCGATTCCCAACCGACAGCCCAGATAATATCAGGGTCCTGATGATCTTGAATCATGGTATAAAAACTGGTGTTTTTGGTTAGTTGTTTTTTTACCCTGCCGGTATCGGCATCAAATGACACCAGCCCCTCGAAGGTTGATACATAAAAATTGCCGTCCCGATCTTCTAAAAAACCGCAGGGATAACCCTGGGGAATGCTGAAGGGGTCTTTCTCATCAGGTTTGTAATGTTCAAACTCCCTGGTAACGGGATCGTATCGATCTAGGCCGGCACCAAAAGTGCCCATCCAGATATTGCCTTTTTGGTCCTCGTATATCGGGATAACCGCATCGTGGGCGACGCTTGTCGGGTCATTCGGGTTATGTTTAAACAGGTCAAACCGATGGCTGCCAGGGTCGTACTTATCGACTTTTCCGTTATTATGGGCAATCCATAATATGCCACCCCTGTCTTCCAGCACCTGGATGACACTGTTGGTCGATAAACTGAATGGATCACCTGATTTTTTACGATAGATGCTGACAGTCAATGTTTTGGGGTCAAAATATACCAGGCCAACGGCATCCACCGCACTGGTGATAATTATCTTCCCACCTCTGGTAACATAAAGACTCCTGATCTCCATATTTGGCAACCCATGAGGATTACCGGGAGCATTATCAAAGTGGCTGAAGTTTTGTTTTTTTCTGTTATAACGGATGAGGCCATTATTCAAGCTGGCGATCCATAGAACACCACTATCATCTTCGACGATTGCCGATATATTATTTGCGGGCAGACTTCGTGGATTGCCAGGTATATTTTTATAACGTGTGATTTGGTTATTGGATTTATCGATTCTGGCAAGGCCGTTGTGTTTAGTCCCGATCCAGATATCTCCCTGACTATCTTCAAATACAGCCATAATAATATCTCCCGGCAAACTGTTATTGTTATCGGGATCATGATAGTAATTTGAAAATTTTTCCGTTGTACGATCGTAGCTACTCAGACCATTTTCGGTACCAAACCAGAGCAAGCCGTCCCGGTCTTCGATAATGGTTGAAGATGAGTGTGGAAACGTGTTACCAGCAACGCTTTGCGCCGGGTTATCTGGATCTTTCAGGTATACCCTGACGCTGTTGCTGGTTTTATCGTAGCGATTTAAGCCATGACTTGTGCCGATCCATATAATGCCTTTGCTGTCTTCAAAAACCTGGGTGGTAAAATCACTGGAGATAAAATCCGGTCCGGAAGTGTTTAACCTCACTGCCATCATAACGCACCATGCCGTTAAAAAATGAGGTGAACCACAAAAAGCCTTGTCGATCCTGAATGGACACAAAGGAAGGCTCTCCGCCAATTTCGAAGGCGTACTCAAACTTGAGATCTTTAGGCCTGTCTGAATTATTATCCATAGCAAAGGCGTTGCTTGGTATAAACAAGCTGAACAGGCAAATAATGAAGAAATTTAGAAGGCACTTTTTCTCTGTTTCCACTGCTAATTCCTCATTATCCTGTCATTCATTAACTACAGGTGGTTGTTGTTCAGGCTGTGGGGACTTTCGCATCATGCAGGGATGAGACGAAGTTGCTGCTTCCACAAGGTCTGCCCAAAACAGGGCCAGCAATAAGCAATATAAACATATCGAGTGGGTAAGCGCACCGTTGGGAGGCAATGGATAATTTCTTTAGTAAAATCCACAAGGCTCCACTCAATGGCGAGAACTTCTTTTCAGAATAGAATAAGAAATACGATAGATATTATCAACTTACTAAAGAGATAATGGGAGGTGGTTGAATCTGCCAGTAGAGTATTGCGAGAGGTAATAAAAGGTATTCTGTTGGTTTAAGGCGGCTATCCTATTATGTGTAGCTCTCTTGTAGAGGCAAACCGGTGTCGATACTGCAGTATCGATACCGGTTTGGAAATCTAAAGCCTGAAACAAGCTATAGGATAAAGCCGCTGGGTCTATCCTGTTTGTTTTTCATTACTGGCCAGTATCTTCTTCATGGCAAGGGGGTAAACAACCAAAGAGAACAGAATCATCACAAATGCCAGTGACAGAAACAGTGATTTCAACTCGAAGCTCTGTGGTAGCAATAGGATTAATGCAATAGATACCGCACCTCTGGCGCCGGAAAAATTAAGCAGCCAGAAATCTTTTTTGGTCAGCCCCATCTTATCTACCCGAATCAATGGAAAGAGTGCAGCCAAAGCTCCGAGCCGAGATATAAACAACAGCGCCAATACAGCAATAATTAGGGCAGTAGAGACATCTTGCAGTGATGCCAGCCCAACAAAACTGGCCCCAAGCAAGAAGAACAATACAGCGTTGGCGAGGTATTCAAAGTAATCCCAGATATGGCTATGTACATGTTTGTTATGGCTTGCTTCGTCTGGTTTATAACCATATGCCAGGGCCGCAGCAAACACCGCCAGTATTCCGGAAAAATGTAGCTCTTCAGCCAGGGCGAAACTGCCAAAGGCTAGCGCCAGCGTGATGTTAAGCGTCAGGCTAAAGTGCTCTTCACGCCAGAATGCCAGCAACCAGCGGGCAGCACGGCCCAGGATGGCACCCAGGACTAAAGCCCCCAACACATGCGTCAGGAAGCTTTCACCGCTGGAAACAATATCGAAACTTTCACCGTTAAACAGCAGTAATGCCAGAATGCCGGAAACCGTGACGACAAAGCCATCGTTTAAAATTGACTCGCCTTCAATTAATAACTTTTGCGACTCTGCGACCTGATCGTTGCCATGCAGCAAAGCGCCGACGGCAAGTGGATCCGTGGCAGAGATGATCGCCCCGAATAACATCGCTTCCAACCAGGGAAAAGCAAAGCCGAAATGTAAAACGCAGGCAAAAATAAACATGCTGATCAGAATCCCGATGCTGCCGACAAGTGAAGCGGGTATCAGTACACGACGAAAGTGAAATAAGCATATCTTCTGGGTTGAGGCAAAGATCAGCAGAGGAACAAATGCATATAGAACCAAGTGTGGATCTAATGACAGTTCCGGCAAGCCCAAATCCATAGTGTGGGCCAGGTAGCCGTATCCTACCCCCAGTAAAAGAACCCATATAATGTCGGGTAAGACCATCCAGCGCTTGGAATAGTATGACAGCGCATTAAGTGCTACCAGACCTGCAACGCCAAAAACAACCAGTGAAAGAACACCCTCTTCAAACATAGTTATCCCTCGATAATAATCACGTGGCTATGGCTAAAATGCCTTAAGCCAGTTCCGCAATAGCTTCAATCTCGACAGCGCCACCACGGGGAAGGCTGTATACGCCGATAGCTGTTCGGCAGGGCCGGTGATCGCCGATCCATCGGGCGTATACTTCATTGAATGCCGTAAACTTGTCGCTATCCATCTCGGCGATATAAATATTAAGTTTACAAATATTTGTCTTCTGTAAGCCTGCTTCTTCAAGCAGGATTTCGAGATTCCCAAAAATCGTTCTGGCTTGTTCAGCGATACCATCGGCGACAACAACACCCTCCTTATTTACCCCAACCATGCCGGAGAAAAAAACGATATTGCCCACGATTGCGCAGCGGGAGTATTGTGCCAGCGAACCGGGAATCTTATTTGTATCTAGTAATTTCATCACCTACCCACCCAGCAGTGTGTCAGTAAAAATGGGAGGCCTGATTTAGCCAGACCTCCCTTAGCATCACACTTTACGATTCGAATTGAGCCCGTTGTGCCGGTGTCAGGTCTGCCTGATCCAGGAAGTCCTGAAGCCACTCAGCCTGATTGGGTACGATATCACCGTAGGTAATCTTCTCTCTGACGGCTTTTTCCCTGATATATACGCCTATCTTTTCCGACCCAATGGCATCGTTCAGGGTCTTTTCAATCTGGGCTTCAGGGATCACAATTACGCCATCTTCATCGCCCAGAATATAATCGCCAGGACGCACCAATACTCCTCCGCAATTGATATCTACGTTGACTTCGTGGCCAAAAAGAACGCGACCGGTACCAACCCGTGGCGTAAAGTCCCGGGAGAAGGCAGAGAACTTAAACTCTTCCATAAATTCACGCTGATCCCTAAGCGCTCCGTCGGTTACCAGGCCTTCGACACCCAGGGCATCAAATACTGCAAACTTGGTATCACCACCGATGGCAACATCCGGATGACCACTGGAGTCAACAACCAGCACTTTTCCAGGGCCGCATAGCTTAATAGCGTGCATCATAGGATCACCGCTGGGCACTTTATCGGCAAATGCCTTCTGGGTTTCAGCCATGCAGTCTTCCCTGGCGGGTAAAGAGCGAACGGTTACGGCCTGGCCGAACATTTGCTGATCAGGCTTGGTAGCGATTAAGCCCGGTATAATGACCCGGTAGGCTTGAGGGTCCATAACATCTGAAACAGTGGCAACGGATGTTTGCGCGGCCAGGGCCTTAAGCTTTTTAAATGATAAGTTTGACATTGAATGTTCCTTATTCTTGGTTGAGTCTCTTCAGCTGGATTTTATGCTTATACAAACGTATGCCATTCCAGGTACTGCTCCAGTTGGGCTTTAGTGACCTGGGCATACAGCGTGGACAGCTGGCCGGTAATCTGGCCAACTTCACCATTACCGACAGGCTTGCCGTTGTACTGGGTTACCGGATCAATCTGTGCGGCGGTACCGGTGAGGAAAATTTCATCAGCGCTTTCCAGCTCATCCGGTGTTACAACCCTTTCCTGAACCTCCAGGCCCAGCTCATTTTGTGCCAGATCAAGCACACTTTTACGTGTAATGCCTTTAAGGATATAGCCGGTTTGTGGGGTGATTAAGACCCCGTCTTTAACAAAAAAGACATTGGCTGAACTGGCTTCGGCAACATTGCCGTTCACATCCAGCATGATGGCGTCATCAGCATCATTGGCGTGGGCAAACTGGTGATTGAAATGCGAGTTAGTATAAAAACCTACGACCTTGGCTTCGATGTCTCCTGACTTGGGAGAAATTCTTTCTACATCGCTGAGTAATACTTTGAGTGTGTCGTTTGCCCGGTATTTGCCCATTGGCCAGAAGAATATGGACATTTCAACGACACTGATGTTTCCCAGTCCTGGTGAGCTAAGGCCAAATTGCAGTTGAGGCCGAATATAGCCGTGCGAGTGTCCGCTGGCTTTCACTGTTTCGATACAGGCTTGAACCATTTTCGCGTATGTATAGGGAAGGGCTATACCGAACTTTTCTGCGCTTTTGACGAGTCTTTGCAGATGATCATGCAGATGGAAAATGCTGATCCCTTTTTCCGTATTGTAGACCCGCACGCCTTCAAATACCCCGGAGCCATAATTGAGTGCATGGGTGATGATATTGATGTTGGCTTCCTGAAAAGGAACCAGTTGGCCGTTAAACCAGATTGGATTCTGGCCTTCCTTGGGAACATTGTCTAAGTTCTGAATCATAACATTTCCTTTTTGTTATCTTGGTTAATCAAGGCATGGACATTTTTCTAAATCGTGACATTTATCCTTAGTTGACTGAATGCTGCTTGCAACTTTCCAAATAAGGATGCTGGCAAGCAGTACAAAAACCAGGTCGTAAAAGACAATGGCCAGTGAGCCCGTCAATACGAAGAGGAATGGCAGTAAAGCTGTTTTGGGGTTTTTCCTGAACTCATGCCAGGCCTGAAAATCCAGGCTTGATAAGCCAGCCCTGATTAATATGCCGATAAATACCGATGTCGGTATCAGGTCCAGAAATGGCTTAAAAAACACTAAAATTGAGATAATAAAAAGGCCCACAAGAACACCGGATAAGATCGATTTGGCACCGTTTTTTTGCAGTATTTTTGTCCTGATGAATCCCAGCGTTACTGGAATCCCCCCGATCAGGGCGACGACAAAGTTGGCCATCCCCTGGTTTTTCATCTCTTGTGCATACATCGGGGCTTCGTACAGCGCTTTAGCGGTTACCAGAGTAACAAAGGTGATAACCGCTGTGATTTTAAGGGTGACGATCAACAGGGCTGGGAATGGCACGCCAGTTTCACTAAAAGACCACTCAGGTATAAATGATGCAATGCTCAGGGTTGTTAAGGACAGAGTGTTCACTCCGGGTGAGAACAGTGCTACAGCTGCAGCGCCCATAGCCATCGCAAGCAATGAGCCTGAAACTATCTGGATGCCAGGCACAAACTTAAACCGCTGATTGATTTTTGGCCAGATGGTCAGTACGGCAAAGGAGCCGATTGCCATGCCTGATTCCCACCAGAAGAGAGTGGGGTCCAGCTGTTGAAAGCCCCATAATTTCAACAGCTGTTTATATATGATTAACAGTGATACGCCGTTGACGAAAACAGCCATCGATGTGTAAGGCACATAATTGATTAGTTTATGCACCGGCAGGTAGCTCAGGATGAAGAGAAGAGCGGAAGCTACTAACAAGCAAACAGATATATATTGTGGCTCTGCGCCTACAGCCGCCAGGCTGGCTAGCGCCGCAAACATCAGAGCGGCTGTTGGTCCTGTAGGTCCCGATGTTTTGACAGCTGCGCCGCCAAAGAATACGCCAAAAATAGAGGCGACTGCCATAGTTAGAATGCCGGTCTGCGCCCCAACGCCTGTCCATAAGCCAAAAGCTGATCCTGCCGCGATGCTTAAAAAGCTAACACTTAGAGCGCTTCCGAAGTCTTGATAGCTCAATAAAAAATCCTTTTTTTTATTGCTATGGTTCAATATCTCATCCTCAAATTGATGATATTAAGCTAATTGTATTTTGTGCATTACTGCCCTCTAGCATCCGAGCAGAGGGCTGATGAAAGAATAAAGATCCTCTCTTGTTATTCAGTTCGCAGTGACGAGTGTTATTCGCTTTTCAGCCACACTTGTTTTCATTTGTGTGGGGGGGGGCTGTCAGTATTCTCCCGTCCATCCAGCTAAAGTTAATCTATTTCGCTGCTTTTGAAAAATAACTGCTTACTGCGTTTGTATAATCATTGCTTATGTATTATTTGTGGTTTGAGAATCAAATCATTATTAGGCTATTGATGTCAAACCTGAAATGTCGTGTTGCATTAACCTGATTCTTTAACAAAGACCTATTGATTACCATAGGGAAAAAATCTTACTTAGACAATCTTTTTCAGTGATATTCTTTGTTTTTCGGCTTTGATAAGGCAAAAAAAAGAGAGTTCACCCTTTTTTCATTAAGTGACTCTCTTCGAAATGGATCTCTTATCCCTGCGGAATTTCTAGGCATCCTGCCACATTCCATGTTTCCCTTTCCGCTATCTAACCCTTCCTATTCATCCCTGTGTCTACAGATCCATAAGTAACCATTATGCTTATCGGTATTTGATTAGATATAGGAAAAATTCCTATTTTTAGAAAATCCCTGTTTTTTTGTTTTAACCAGTTATCAATTTACTGTGAGAAGACTGGCAGAAATGATGGGGGTTTATTGGTCAAATTACGCTTAAAAGGCAGGGGGGGGCTTTCATGTTAGTCAACAGCAACAGAAAAAAGGGCACTTAAAGGTGCCCAAAAAGCCTACACCTGGAGCAGAGTGTAGATTAACGGTGTAGATTCACGAAAGCAGTGAGGTGCCTGAAATATCTTCTGGTTTTTCCAGGCCCATTAAATCAAGCAGGGTGGGCGCGATATCAGCTAATACGCCTTTACTTGATATTAACTTACGCTTGGCTTCACTTATCAGAATCAAAGGTACCGGTAGATTCGTATGGGATGTATGTGGGGCACCCGTCTTCGGGTCATGCATCAGTTCGACGTTGCCATGATCAGCGGTGATGATGCAGTTGCCGTTAATTTCTTTAACAGCCGGCACAACTTGGCCAAGGCATGAGTCAACCGCTTCGACGGCTTTGATTGCAGCCTCCAGGTTGCCAGAATGGCCTACCATATCGCCGTTTGCGTAGTTGCATACTATAAGGTCATAGGTTTGACTGTTGATGGCTGCAACCAGTTTTTCTGTCACATCCTGACAGTTCATCTCCGGTTGAAGATCGTATGTCGCGACATCGGGAGAGGGCACAAGTATTCTGTCTTCGCCTTTGAAAGGCTGTTCCTTCCCGCCATTGAAAAAGTAGGTTACATGAGCATACTTTTCAGTCTCTGCGATACGAAGTTGTGTCATTCCGAGATGGGATAAATGTTCTCCAAGGCTGTTTTCAACCTTTTTAGAAGGAAACAATACCTGCACATCCAGATTGTCAGAGTAATGAGTTAGCGTCAGGAATCTGTCCTTGGGGTGAACGTGACTTTGCCAGCTTTTATCTAAATTCGAATCGACGAATGCTTGTGTTAGCTGCCTTGCCCGGTCCGGCCGGAAGTTCATGAATATTAATGTGTCATCTGAAGAGGCAGTAATCGGGTTAGCATCAGCATTGTTTATTGCTGTTGGCTGAACAAATTCATCGTTCTCGTTTCTGGCTTCATAGGCGGCATCAAGGGCCACTAGAGCCGATTCGTATTGGTGCTTACCTTGCCCTTCTACTATTAAGCGATAGGTATCTTCGGTTCTATCCCAACGCTGATCCCTATCCATGGCGTAATAACGACCGCACAATGAGGCGATCTGCCCTTTGCCTGCTTTTTCAATCGCGCTGTTTATAAACTCAATAGAGTTTTTAGCACTGCGCGGTGGCGTATCCCTGCCATCCAGGAAAAGATGAAAGTAGATAGATTGAATGCCTTTCTCGCAGGCGAGATCAAACACTGCTTTAAAGTGCTCTTCATGACTGTGAACACCGCCTGGGGACAGCAGCCCCATGATGTGAAGCGCGCCAGACCTTGCTTGGGTGCTCTTGAGTGCGTCGCATAATCGGGGGTTAGTAGAAAAACTGCCATCTGAAATGGCTTTGTTTATCCGGGTAAAGTTCTGGTAGATGACGCGGCCGGCACCAATATTCATATGCCCGACTTCGGAGTTGCCCATCTGCCCGTCAGGCAGCCCCACCGCGGCTCCTGATGTTAGCACTTGAGTTGACGGATGCTCATCGACCAGGCGGTCCCAATTGGGTGTGTTCGCTTGCGCTATTGCATTCGATGTTGTTTCTTCTCGACATCCCCAGCCATCGAGAATAAGCAGCACAGAGGTGCTTTTCTTAGTATGCATTTTGTTTTCATTCCTGATCACAGTTTCTTAAATGAGGGATTGCACTAGAAAATGAAATCCGTCGATAAGAAAGATGAATCCCGGTCTCTGATGATGTCACCGATCAGGGATTTGCCTCTGTCAGTGTGTTTAGTGGCAACCACGGATCGAATTGAAAAGACACGTAGCGCATCAGACACCGATAAGGTACCTTCGGCAGAGTTTTTCCTGCCGTTGAACGGGAATATGTCAGGACCACGCTGGCATTGGCTATTGAGGTTAATTCGGCCTACCTGGTGAGAGAAAGTGTCGATCAGCGTAGCAACGTCTTTTGAGTTGTTGCCAAAGATGCTCAGCTGTTGACCGTAGTTTGAGTTCAGGACGTAATCAATAACTTCTGAAATATCCTTATACGGGACGACAGGAATAACAGGGCCAAACTGTTCCTCTCTGTAGATCCGCGAATTGGGGCTGACAGGATATAAAACTGCCGGGTGGAAGTACGTTTCTTTAGTGGTCCCGCCATCCTGATTTACAACTGATGAGCCCAGAGCAATAGCATCATCAACCAACGCTTGTAGGTATTCTGTCTTACCTGGCTCCGGTAATGGGGTAAGGTTGACGCCTTCTGACCAGGGCATCCCAGGCTTAAGCTCGGAAATAGCCGCATCAAATTTGCTAATGAAGTCATCTTTTTTGTTTTCTGGCACGAAGATTATTTTAAGTGCTGTACAACGCTGACCATTAAACGACAGAGCGCCTGCTACACATTCGCTTACAGCGTTATCCAGATCGACATCAGGCAGAATGATTCCCGGGTTCTTTGCATCCAAGCCTAAAACAGCACGCAGTCTATGCGGCTTGGGGTGAAGTTTTTTCAGATCACTCGCTGCCTTGTTGGTACCAATGAAGGCGAATATATCTATCTTTCCGCTGGACATAAGGCAGGGGATCGTATCGCGTCCGCGTCCGTAAATGATATTGATAACGCCTTTAGGAAAGCTCTGTTGGAAAGCTTCCAGTAAAGGCGTCATGAGAAGAACGCCAAATTTTGCCGGCTTGAAGATCACAGTATTGCCCATGATCAGCGCGGGGATCAGAGTGGTAAAAGTCTCATTAAGCGGGTAGTTATACGGCCCCATGCAAAGGACAACACCCAATGACAGTCGTCTGATCTGAGCAAGGGTGCCCTGCTCAATTTCAAAGCGGCTGGAGCTTCGGTCCAATTCCTTCAAAGCGTTAATCGTATCGACGATATAGTCGCAAGTCCGATCAAATTCTTTTTCAGAATCTTTCAGGCTCTTGCCTATTTCCCACATGAGAAGCTTTACAACTTCCTCGCGCTTACTGCGCATGTGTTGAAGAAAATCTTCAACATGCTGTATGCGCTCAGCAACAGCCATTGAAGGCCAGGTGCCACAGCCTTGAGAGTAGGCTTGAGTTGCAGCATCAAGTGCTTTCAGTGCTGCATTTGAGTCCATTAGAGGGGAGTAACCAAGAGTAACCTGTTCCAGGCCTGATTCGGTAGACAGACACACAGGGCTTTTAATCGGTGCTACGTTACCTTGCCACTGCAATAATTCGCCATTCAAAAGGTAGTCGCGCTGCTCTAACTGAACTTCCATGCGATAACGTGCTGGAATTTCATCCACTGTTGGAAACAATTTTTCTAAAGAGTCTGGGGTACTCATTGGACACCTGCTTTGTTTTTTTTATATAGGTAAATGAATAAAAAAAGGCCTTCACGGCATATAGACGTGCAAGATCAGTGGTGTGAAGGCCTTATAAAATCAAGCGGCGGATTTACAGATGCTAATGAATTCTTCGGCATCTAAAGATGCACCGCCTACCAGACCACCATCGATATCTGGTTGATTGAAGAGCGCTACTGCATTAGCTGCTTTGACGCTGCCGCCGTAGATAATTGGCAGGTCATTAGCGAGTTCGGCATCAAATGTGCCGATAAGTAACCTGATTACAGAGTGAACGGTCTGAGCCTGTTCGGGAGAAGCTGTTTCACCCGTGCCAATTGCCCAAATAGGTTCGTAGGCAATCACAGCATCCTTAAAGGCTTCAATGCCTAGCTGGTCAATCACTGCTGTGATTTGCTCTCTTACAACGCCCTCAGTTAACTCTGCATTTCTTTCATGAAGCGTTTCACCTACACATAGCACAGGTGTAAGGCCCGCTTTCAATGCGGCAGCGAATTTTTCAGCAATGACAGAGTTGGATTCATGATTATCTGCTCGTCGCTCAGAATGCCCCAACAATACATACTGGCAGCCAAGCTCCGTCAGCATTTGTGCACAAACTTCGCCTGTATGTGCTCCATAACCGAACGCGCTAACATTTTGTGCACCGAGGCTAACGCCCTGGTTTATTAACCAGCCGCCAACCTGTTGGAGATATGGAAAGGGAGGGCAGACCACAACATGACAGCCTTGGTGGTTCGCAAAACCTTTTTCTAAACGGTCAAGTAGTTTGATGTTTGCTACTCGATCTCCGTTCATTTTCCAGTTACCAATTACAAGCTTGTTTCTCATAACATTTACCTCAGCCCGTTACTGGCCTTTGATTTCAGCACGGCCTTTGAATATAGCAGCATTGCCCAGCTGTTCTTCGATGCGCAGCAGGCGGTTATATTTAGCAACACGGTCAGAGCGACAAAGTGATCCGGTTTTAATCTGTCCGGCACTGGTTGCGACAGCAAGGTCGGCAATTGTTGTGTCTTCAGTTTCACCAGAGCGGTGAGAGATTACTGCGGTGTAACCCGCGTCCTGAGCTTTACGGATCGCATGCAGGGTTTCTGTCAGTGTGCCGATCTGATTGAACTTAATCAGAATTGAGTTCGCGACGTTACTATCAATGCCTTTTTGCAGAGTTTGTGCATCTGTAACGAATAGGTCATCGCCGACAAGCTGAATCTTGTTGCCAAGTTGCTGTGTAAGATACTCCCAACCACTCCAGTCCGATTCATCCAGCCCGTCTTCAATTGAAACGATAGGATAATTTGCGCTAAGCGAAGCCAGATAGTCCGAGAATTCTTTTGAATCAAAGGACTTCCCTTCACCGTAGAAGTGGTATCTGTCGTCCTTGTAGAATTCTGAAGCAGCACAATCAAGTGCGAGAGTTACGTCTTTACCTAATTCGTATCCGGCTTTCTTAACCGCTGCTTTTATTACGCTTAGGGCTTCCTCGTTAGAAGCAAGATCTGGTGCAAAACCACCTTCATCACCAACCGCTGTGTTTAGCGAGCGGGACTTCAGAACTGCTTTCAGGCTGTGAAAAATTTCTGCGCCCATGCGCAGAGCTTCTTTAAAGCTCGAAGCAGAGATAGGCTGAATCATGAATTCCTGGATATCGACATTGTTATCTGCGTGTTCACCGCCATTGATGATATTCATCATAGGCAGCGGCATGCTGTACTGACCAGGTGTGCCGTACAATTCAGAGATATGTGCGTACAGCTCGATACCTTTGTGGTTTGCAGCTGCTTTTGCTGTTGCCAGAGAGACTGCCAAAATCGCATTTGCACCATAGAACGACTTGTTCTCAGTACCATCTTTCTCAATCAGCATGGTATCTACCAATGTCTGATTACTGGCGTCAAAGCCTTTTAAAATTTTACTAATATGATCATTGACGTTAGCCCCCCGTGGCAGGATAGTTGTCGCCTCCCCTGAATTACTTAAATGACCACATG